>DASZMX010000115.1:0-46581 GCA_035551475.1 Verrucomicrobiia bacterium | reverse complement strand
CCTGCAAAATTCCCGTCAACGATTCCACGTAGCCCTGCGCGGTCTGGCCGATGTGCGTCAAGTCATCGCGCACATTGCGAAAATACGGCAGCAGCTTCGGCCGGATCAGCTTGAATTCCCCCGTCGCCAACCGCGCCAGCACGTCGCTTTGCGGCCCGATCACGCGGCACAGATTGCGCACCTCTTTTTTCAACCCCAGCAATTGGTCCAGCATATTCCGCGGCGGCGCGTGCAAGGCGCTTTGCTCCAACTCGGAAATCTCCTGCGACAATTCATCCAGCGCCGGCTTGTAATTCTCCACCAAAGTGTCAAGCAGAAGGTGCGCCAGCCGGTCCGGCCCGTGCGCCAGCCGCCCCGCTTCCTTCTCCACCCGCGCCTCCAGCGTCGCAATCGTCCGCAACGGCACATCGTGATACGTCACCAGGTAATTTTTCCCCAAAAAGAAATTCAGCTCGCTCGTGGCAAATTTCCCATCGCGCCGGTTGTAATCCACCGCGTGCATCACCATGAAAATATACGGCGCAAATTTATCGTCCGGCCCCGGCGTGTAATCATCCACCTTCGGCGACGGGCTCACCATGATGCAATCCTCCACCGAAATCGGGTGAAAATGGAACACGCCCTCCAACAGCGCCCGCGCGTCCTTTTCCGGCGGCTTTTCCAAGTCGATCCAAATAAACCGCGCCGGATCCGCCAACACCGCTGCGATCTGCGAAGCATCCGCCGGCTTGCCCGCCAACTGCCCCTGCGCATTGAATATAAACGACCGAATCATAGGCTCGCCGCCACCATACGCGATTACCTCCCTTCGCCAACCATTTTTCCCTTCTCCCTCTCTTACCTCTGCTTCCTCCTGTTAAAAAACCCGGGTTTTCCGCCCCCTCAAAATCCATGCCAAACCATCCATTTTCCCCCTCATTTTCGCCCTTCCCTCGCAAAATCACTTTTTTTCAAAAAAGTCTTGCCACCACTACATATGGTGGTAGCTTCTCACTCGACTCCCAACCGAATGGGTCTTTGTGGCGGGCAACGCTCCCAGTCACGAGGCCGGGGAGCTTACTGGTTGCCTCCCACGCGAAGGCAAGCGAGTGTACAAAAAACAAGTTTTAAGCAAAGGTTCGACCATGATTGACGCACGCGATCAAGTCCTCTCCTCCTCCGCCTCCCAACACGCCACCCGCCGCTCCAAAAACGGCCGCCTTTCGCGCCCCCGCGCGACCGCCCAGCCCTCCGGCCCTTCCCTCAAAATCGACCGCGTCTTCAGTGACGCCAAGGTCAAACCCTTCGACCAAATCGAATGGGACCGCCGCACCGCCGAAATCACCGATGACGGCGGCAAAGTCATTTTCAAGCAGGAAAACGTCGAAGTCCCCAAATCCTGGTCCGCCCTCGCCACCAAGGTCGTCGTCTCCAAGTATTTCTACGGCGAGCAGCACACCAGCGAACGCGAAACCTCCGTGCGCCAGCTCATCCATCGCGTGTGCCGCACGATTGCCGATTGGGGCATTCGCGACGGTTATTTCGACGCCGAAAAAGGCGAAGTCTTTTACGACGAACTCGTCTGGCTCTGCGTCAATCAATACGGCGCCTTCAATTCCCCGGTCTGGTTCAACGTCGGCCTTTACCACCAATACGGCGTCGGCAAAACCTCCGCCAAAGGCACCTGGTTCTACGATCGCAAGGCCCAAAAAGCCGACCGCGCCGCCACCCAATACGAATATCCCCAAGGCAGCGCCTGCTTCATCCAGAGCGTCGATGACAACATGGAAAGCATCATGCACTTGGCTTACAGCGAGGCGATGCTCTTCAAGTTCGGCTCCGGCACCGGCACCGATCTGACCCCCATCCGTTCCAGCCGCGAAAAACTTTCCGGCGGCGGACGCCCCAGCGGCCCCATGTCCTTCCTCAAGGTCTATGACCAGGTCGCCAACGTCGTCAAATCCGGCGGCAAAACCCGGCGCGCCGCCAAGATGAACACCCTCCGCGATTACCACGGCGACATCGAGGAATTCATCGACGCCAAGCAAAAGGAGGAAAAGAAAGCCTGGGCCCTCATCGAGCAGGGTTACGACGGCTCCTACAATGGCGACGCCTACGGCAGCGTCATGTACCAGAACGAGAACCTCTCCGTCCGCGTCAGCGACGAATTCATGCAGGCTGCCCTCGATGGCAAGGAATGGTGGACCCGCCGCACCACCGACGGCAAACCGCTCCAGAAAAAAGACGCCGCCGCCCTGCTCCACAAAATCGCCGACGGCACCTGGATTTGCGGCGATCCCGGCCTCCAATACGACGGCTCCATCCAGAAATGGCACACCTGCAAAGGCACCGAGCCCATTCATTCCACCAATCCCTGCTCGGAATACGTGTTCCTCAACAACACCGCCTGCAACCTCGCCTCCCTCAACTTAATGAAGTTCAAGCGCGAGGATGGCAAGTTCGACATCGAACGCTACAAGGCCGCCATTCGCATTTACATCACCGCCCAGGAAATTCTCGTTGACAATGCTTCCTATCCCACCAAGGACATCGCCGAGAATTCCCACATCTTCCGCACCTTGGGCCTCGGCTTCGCCAACCTCGGCTCGCTCATCATGAGCTACGGCTTGCCCTACGATTCCGACGAAGGCCGCGCCCTCGCCGGCGCCGTCACCTCCCTCATGACCGGCCAGGCCTACGACCAATCCGCCGCCATTGCCGAAGTCACCGGCCCCTTCAAGGGCTACCGGGACGCCCGTTGCGCGCATGTCGCCAAACCCGTCGCCAAGGACAACGTCGAGTCCATGCTCGGCGTCGTGAAGCTCCATCGCAACGCCGTCGAAGACATTCATCCCAGCGCCGATTTCGCCTATCTCAAGGACGAAGCCCGCCGCACTTGGACCCGCGCCTTGGAGCACGGCCAGAAATCCGGCTATCGCAATGCCCAGGTCACCGTCCTCGCCCCCACCGGCACGATCGCCTTCCTCATGGATTGCGACACCACCGGCGTCGAGCCCGACATCGCCCTCGTCAAATACAAACTCCTCGCCGGCGGCGGCATGCTCAAGATCGTCAATCGCGGCGTCGGCGACGCCCTCACCCGCCTCGGTTACAACGACCAGGCGCGCGCCGCCATCGTCGCGCACATCGAGAAATACGACACCATTGAAGACGTCGAGGAAAACGGCCAGACCTTCCCCAGCGGCCTCAAGCCCGAGCATCTGCCCGTCTTCGATTGCGCCTTCCGCGCCCATCGCGGCAAGCGCAGCATCAGCTACATGGCCCATCTCAAGATGATGGGAGCCGCCCAGCCTTTCATCAGCGGCGCCATTTCCAAGACCGTCAATCTGCCCAACGAATGCTCCGTCGAGGACATCAAGGACGCCTACGTGCAAGCCTGGAAAATGGGCCTCAAATGCGTCGCCATCTATCGCGACGGCTCCAAGCGTTCCCAGCCCCTCAACACCCGCAAAAGCGCGGAAGCCGAGGAAATCGTCGTCGTCAACCGCGTCAAGGAACTCGAAGCCGAGCTCGAAAAACTCCGCGAGCAAACCGGGCAACCCCTCCGCAAACGCCTCCCCGAAACCCGCAGCGCCATCACCCACAAATTCGACATCGCCGGCCACGAAGGCTACCTCAACGTCGGCCTCTTCGAAGACGGGCGCCCCGGCGAACTTTTCATCACCATGGCCAAGGAAGGCTCCACCATTGGCGGCCTCATGGACTGCATCGGCACCCTCACCAGCATGTCCTTGCAATACGGCGTGCCGTTGGAAGCCCTCGTCCGCAAGTTCGCGCACCAGCGTTTCGAGCCCTCCGGCTTCACCAAGAACCCGGAGATCCGCAACGCCTCCTCCATCATAGATTACGTCTTCCGCTGGCTCGCCCTGCAATTCATCGCCGGCTACCGGGAAAACGCCATCGCCGCCCGTTCCCAGGGAGAACTCGCCATGCCCGGCCTCATCGAAGAGGTCAAAAAAAAAATTAACCGTCCCGTCTCCGACCTTCCCCTCGCCGACGACACCGAAATCCTGATCAGCCCCAAGCGCCCCGAAGGCAACGGCCACGGCCAAGCCGCCAAACCCGGCGCCGCCCTGCTCGCCACCTTCCGCGGCCAGCTCGACGCCCCCACCTGCCCCAACTGCGGCCACATCGCCGTCCGCAACGGCGCCTGCTACAAGTGCCTGAACTGTGGGGAAAGTTTGGGATGTTCGTAGTCATATTAGGAAACACCAACTATGTCGCTGGCTGATGCGATTGAAAAACTGAGATCCAACGGCGATCTTATCGAGCATCATTGCGCTGATCAGATCGGCGAAAGACTTCCCGGGTATGTGCTCCTTTGGGCGGAGTATATCGGTAACGACGGCCACGCAAATGCTTTGCCAATGTCGGGCGCGAGCGATGAGGAATCGAAGTCACGAGGCGAGTATTGGCAAAAACTCTATACTATTCTCGAAAGCTTAGTGCTGAGTTGGAATATTGAGCAATCATTGATCAATCTGGAGCAAATAGATAGCTTCGACACTTATACGAGGAACTTAAATCAGTGGATGGCATTTCACGCACATTTAGGTAGGATCTACGACATGGTGAAGAAAATAAGCGAGCGCGGTGAGATCAAGAGCTCAGAATTGCTGCGCCCCTTCGCCCAATTTTGGGAGGAAAGACACATCGCACTGCATGGTCCGAAGATTCCATTGAAATGGGTCTGCTCAATTCTTTGCGTTCCGCCCCTCGGTAAAGGCGAAAGACAATGGAACGACAAAAAACAGTGGGCCGACCTTCGAGGAGACGAATACGAATTTCTCGCTAAAACGGTATCCGATACATTGCGGGAGCTTGAGGTTAGGCTGGATCGCTGCATTTCTGAATTACGAAAAGTTCTTCCGAGGTCCTTAGGGTGGGAACCGATCGTTTGGCCGCAGCCTCTCGCACAAATTGGAAAACCTACCGATCGAGCGAATTCAGAAACGATCCCTCCGCTGTCACTTTCAGGAGTTGCGCCGCCACCATCAGGTAGCGCAGGGCATGGTATCATCCTGAACAACGGGATCTGACGCGCTTACCAAAGCGAAAATATCGAAAAAATCGCTCTCGCGCCTGGAAAAACCAGAAAACGAGTCAATTACCACGCTCGTGCGTTAGCCCGCACCTAACCAGGTACGACATAAATTCTCGACTAAGCTCTGTGGCGTTGAAAATGCCTTTTTCACCCTTCGCCAAGAGGCCTGAGGTTACCATGTAAGAAAGGTACTGCTCAAAAGTGTAGTTGACAAACGTCGTCGGAAATTTTCTGACAGCATCATCGTAAAAGTTGCGTGCTTGGTCCTCGGTTATCGGGGACGAGTTTGCTCGGATTAAAATTGCGAGCTGTGATCCAAATATTTGACCGCCAATCCTTTCGAACTTCGCCGAAAGTTGACTTGACGCCAAATGACGAATTAAAATCTTGACCTGTTCCTCGGCCTTCGAAGGCCCTTCGTTCTGAATATGCTTTTTTATAGACTCCTCGACATCGCGAAGAACCTTGCTATTCAACAAGTCCATCAATTGGTCCGTCTTAGTCGAGGAATTGTCAAAACCTTGAGACGTTTGTTCTGGAGTTGCTGCCAGCGAATGACCAAGAACTCTTACTCGGTTAATCCGATGCAAGAGGCTATCCAAAGCCGACCGAAACAAAAAAAGTGCTGCTAGACCTAGGAGAAGCACCACAGATGGCCAGTTTAGGGTCATACCCCATGGTGTTCTCTCCGTTTGGCCCTGTCAACGACTTCGTCCAAGTGACAAGCAGCTAGATCAATTGGCAATAGCGAAGCAGCTTAAAGTCTAAACTTGAACAGGTACGAACCCGAATAATCGAGGAGTGACAAATGCCGGACTTTGCGAAATCCTTGCTACATGAAGGATTTGGGCACAATAACAATCTCGAACGTGGGACGATGCGCTATGCCGAAATGGTGGCTGCGTATGTCCGGGCTGACAAGAGGCGGAACGGTCGAAGTGCGCCCGCTGAACGATGGCAAAAACAGCATCGTATTGACGCCAAATGCCGCCAGACGCCGAGGCGCGGTGGGTTTGCGGAAACTCTTCGCGCAATGTCCCGTTGCTATGCCGGCGCCGAAGCGGTATGCCATGCTCGTCAAGTGAACATCCTCGTCGATATTAATTCGCAGCTTTCCATTACAATTAACCGCGACGAGGACGGTGTTTGGGTTGCTGAATGTCCGGCGCTTCCCGGTTGCGTCAGTCAAGGGGTGACAAAAACGGAAGCCGTCAAGAATATCCGAGAAGCCATTGCCCTGTGTTTGGAAGTGCGGGCGCAATGTGGTTTCCCGCTTCCCACCATGAAGTAAATTCAATTCCTTGGGGCGTCCTCAAGGCGCGATAGAAGCGGGAAAAGTTTGAGAATGCGCACCGCTGCCCTACCATCCCTCACGCGCATGCGCCGCATATTGCGAATACTATTTTGTTTGATACTATTGAGCCTGGGTGGGTTACGCCCGGCGGGGGCCGTGGATGTGGCGGTGAGCGTTCATGCGGCTCCAGAGCTGAATGGCTTGTTTCGTACGACGAATGGTTGGATTGGCGGGGATGCGGCTTATTCGCTGACGCTGCGACCGGACACAACCCTCTGGCTTTTTGGCGATTCGATTATTGGGGAGGTGCGCGCGGGGCAGCGGGTCAATGCCACGATGATTCACAACGCGGTCGCGCTGCAAAGGCGTGGACAGGCGCCGGATTTTTTCCATGGCACGAACGCCGCGGGCAAGGCCGAGGCGCTGTTCCAGCCGGCTGATGGCGCCGGTTATCTCTGGCCGCTGGCCGGTGTGCGAGAGCGGTGGGCCTTGCAGTTGTTCATGTCGCGCGTCCACGCCACCAAGCCGGATTCAGTGTGGGGCTTCGATGTCTCCGGCATCAGCCTTGTCACTGTCACCAATCCTGATGATCCTCCGCCACAATGGAAAACCAGGGCGGTTGATCTGCCGTTCAGCGATGGCGCCTCCACGGTGCAGCGTCAATTCGGCTGGGCCGCGCTCAATTACGGCGATTTCACGTATATCTACGGCTCGGTCAATCGCGCCGGCAAGCGTGTGGCCACCGTGATCGCCCGCGCGCCCCTGGGCAAGCTCGGCCAGCTTTCCACCTGGCGGTTTCTCGCAGTGGACGAGTGGCAGCCCGATTTTCGCCGCGGCACACCCATTTGCGAGGAAGCTCCGCCCGAAGGCTCCGTTTCCTGGCAGCCGGCCTTGAAAAAATTCGTCATGATTTACATGAACGATCTGTCGCCTCGCATCAATCTGCGCACGGCCGCCACGCCGAGCGGCCCCTGGAGCGCGCCGCAAACCATTTATCAGTGCGCGGAGACGACCTCATCCGTTTTCTGTTACGCCGGCAAAGCGCATCCCGAACTCAGCGGCCCGCGCGAACTCGTTCTCACCTACGCTGACAATTCCACCAATTTCAGCGACCTCTTTAAAACCGACGCCCTTTACTGGCCCAAATTTGTGACCTGCATCTTCCCTTGATGTATCCCTATTATATCCCTTTACAGGGATAACAAAAAGCGTTATCCTGTTCCCTTCGGGCCCGGCCCCGCTGCCGCAGCGGAACCCGGCGAAAAGTTTGAAAAGGGTCGCGCTGGGGCGTGAAAAGGGTGGAAATCCGGGACGCTGAACGAGTTTGGAAAAGGGTCTGCATTGGTCGTGCAGACCGGTTGCAAGGTGCGCGCGCTCATCGGTTCACAGCCACCCGGCCATACATGCGCCAGAAATAAAACTGACCGGTTCCCGCCGTGGCGTCAGCGCTGCGGTTATTGATGAAGAAATCGACAGGAGTCGGATTGGCGGGCTTGTAACCTAGTGTAGCGACCAGCGTTCCGTTGAGATAGTACGAAACATTCGTGCCAATCTTTGACAGAACCATCGTGACGAGATTGCTTCCAGAAGGGGTGAGGGCGGACGCGACAGCCTGGGTATTAACACCGTCGTTAGCATAGCAGACCCACTTAGAATCGGCGGAGGATGTGCCGGTAAAAAAACGAAATCCAAAAGTTGAGGACGGCGCCACAGCTGTTGCGCTGCTGGGCACGCCGGGCCCAACGCCGAACCAAACGTTGTTGCTCGACGTAACCAACGGCGCCCATGTGGCCGACCAAATTTGAGTGTTGGTGTCTTGAGCGTTGAGGGCGGTTGTTCCGGCGAATACGCCGCACGGGTTATTGAGATTGTTGGATTGCAGTATGCCGCGAGGCAGCCCGTTGGTGGCAGGGAGAGCCAAGGTTGTGCCGCTTGAGCCCATATTCTCACCATAGCCGCCCAACGCCGTGGCGGCGCCGGGCATCACGCTGAACACCATCCATCCGGTGTTGAAGGTGTAGGGATCGTAGCCCTGCATGTAATCGCCGACGCCCACGCCGCTCTGAGAATTTGTTGGCAACAGTGTGCCGCCAGTCACCGGACCTGGCGTGGTGATGTCCGTATTGGCGACAAGATGGCCAGTTCCCCCAATAACGGTGGCGCCAGTCGGCTCTGCAATCGTGATATTTCCACCACCCACTGTGATGCTGGCGTTGTCGCCCCAGAACCAATAACCGTTGGTGGTCCTCTGGTAATTGGCGGTGTTGGTGCCGCCTTGGAAGGAGCTGCCCCATTCGTCCTGGGTGAAAAGCGGGGCTCCGTTCGAGGCGATCTGCGACACCAACGGGCCGACGTAGCTGGCCGGCAGGTCAATGCGCATCGCGTTCGTGTTCGCTGCGGCAACGGTCTCGACTTGGGCGCCTGACGTTGCCCCGGTCTTGATGAAATAGCCCTGAGCAGAGCCATTGGTGCCCAAAAGCACGGCATTGGAAAGGGTCTGACCGTTGCCGTTGATGGGGCCAGTCCACGGGCTTTGGCTGCCTCCGCCCAGGTAGGGCGCGATGGCGGCATAAAGCGCGTTAGAATTGGGGGATCCGTAAGCGAACAGGACATTGAGGTTGGTCAGATCGCCTCCATTGTCGGTGGCCAGCTTTGTAAGTTCGGCAGAGAACGCCTGCACCGTCGCGCCGATCTTGGAATTGAGAACCCAATCCGAGTTATTGGCGGAATCCAAGAGGATGTGGGAAACCCAGGTGAGCGCCCCGAAGGAGGGGGGCGCAGCCCGCACTTGGACTTGACCAACCAGGCGATTGAGCAAAATCGCTTCCGCGTAATAATTCGTATCGTGAAAAAACCATCCAGGGCTGTTGGCAAAGTCGGCATTGTCAATCATTGAAAAAGAGGTGCCATCCTTGCCGAGTTCCCCAAATGTGGAGATGCCGGCCATCTTGATCAGCACCTTGGAAATGTCGCCCAACGGGGACGTGCCTGTGATGACGGTATTGCCGTTGATGGTGGTATTGCCGTTGATGGTCGTCGCCGAATTGGTGTCAACTGAGACCGCGCTTTGATCGGTCAGGGTTTGATAGACGATGTAGTTCGATCCCGTGATGGTGTTTTGGTAAGCCATCCGAATCTGCCCCGAGGCCGTGATGTCCAACCCTTCGTCCACGCCCGTCAGCACAACGCTGGAGGGATCAGGAACAAAGGCGGCCCGCCCAGTGGTCTCCAGTTTGATGAGCTGCCACGGCGCCATATTGGCCGACACGTAGAAGCGATTTAGCGCCGCACTCCAGGCGATGCCTTGCGCCAGATCGATCGGCATTGAGACGGGGAATATGCCGCGGTATGCAAAGGTGGCCAGATCGTAAATGCGAATAGGTGAGCTGCCAGGGTTGGCGCTCGAATTGGTGAACGAGGTAACATAGATGGCTGATTGCGCGGGCACGATCGCGAGTCCGGAAATTTCCATGCCGGCATCCACGGCGGGGTGAGACGCGGAGAACGAAAGGTCGGACGAATTGAAGAGGCAAATCTGCTGCCCGGAAAAATTATTGGTGGCGACGAACATTTCGCCGGCGACGTAGATTTTGCCGCTGTAATATTTCAACCCCCCGTAGTGATCGATGCCGCTGATCGTGGTGCCTTGCGCGGTCGTATTGGAAGCCAGGAGAGTGAAGCCTGTTTTGTTCGACCACGCGGCGTCATTTGCGATCTTGAAGATTGCGGTCGTGTACGAAAGGTAATGGTTGGTCCCGTCCGTCGTGTAGCCCTGCACGTGGCCATAGGCGCCGAGGGGCGTCGTTAGCACGCTGGCCGTCGTGAAATTGCTCACGATGGTTGGCGCATCCAGCCAGACCTGGAATTTCATCCCGGACGCGGGGGCCGGGGATCCAACCGAAACTGAATCCGCGAAGGGCGCGCCGAATTGTGGAGCAGCCTGCTGATTAGTGATGACGGTGGTGGGGAGCGTTGCTTGCGGAAGTGTTCCAACCAGCGCGCCGGCGGCAAGCGTGTTGGTGGAAGCGATGATTTTAGCGGCGAGTGCGTTCGATGTCGTGACGTCAGAGTTGGTAGCCGCAGCCCCCAAGATGGCGAGTTGCGAGCCAGGGCCGTTGGTGGGCACGATCTGGTTCGACGCGTTGGTCGCGGTGTTGAGCGGATCAAAGAAGACGGCGCCAGGTCCACCCGACAATCCCGTGATGCCTGAGCCTTCCCCCACCAGGTGCGCCGCCGTGACGGTGCCAGATGCCTTCACATCGGTCACGTTGGTTACGTTGTTGCCGCCGCCATTGAGATCGCTTTGCAGCTTGCCACGGAGGATCGGTGTTTCGTTGGTGTTGGCGTGCGCGGAGCAAACGAACAGGACAGACAAGAAGAACGATTTAAAAGTACGCATAATTCAAAAAGTAATTGGGTGAATCAGTGTGAGCGTTGAGCGTGAAGGTGAAACCATCCGTGGTCAGACTGCCGGCTTCCAGCGTGCAGAAGAGCTGCAGGCCGCCGGCAGGCTGGACGATGGTTCCCAAAGCAATAGTCGGAGCGGCCGCCAAGGCCAAGCCGGTGACCGTGACGCGATCGACGCCGTTGGGAATGGCAAGCTGGCCAAAAGGAGTAGCCGCGCCGATGCCGGGCGCGATCTGGATCCACGTCCCAGGCGTGCCAGCCACGGAGCACATAAAAACCGCCAGGTTCGCATCCACCCAGAACTGTCCCTTGGTGAAAGCGCCAGCAGTCGGCGGCCCGCTCGCCGCGGTGGCGACGCCGGCGACAAGCGAAGGCGTGCGCTGGTAGGCAAGCGACGCGGAGAGGCGCTGGAAATTTGTTTCCGCGATCGCGCGCGTGTCGGCCGCATTGAGAAGAGTCAGGAGAGGGTTCATTCGTGAGTGACGAGAAGTTGAGCCGGATCGCTGAGCAGCTCGAACCACGGCCCGGTGGTGCGAAATTGCGCCTGGAGAACAAAGTCGATCGCGCCGCCGAGCAGTCCAGTTAAAGCCGCGTAGGTGTAGGTGACAGTCAAGCCCGACACGCTGGCCACGCCGAGGACATTGGCATCGGTGTCGAGAAAGGTCAGCAGCGTGTCAACTGCAAGCAATCCGGGCTGCTCCCAATCGCCGCCCAGTTCGGTTTGATCCCAGGTGAAAACCACATCGGCGCTGGCGTGGTAGGAAGGGTTCTGGGAAACCGCGTTGGCCATCAGGTTGATCGGGGCGGGGAGCGCCAGCGCGCGGCCCGCCAGCGCCAGGTTGACCGGAGCCACGTCACCCGGATCGCCCGACCGCTGCAAGGAAATAGGCACAGCCTTCAGCTCCGCCACATTATTCGGCGCGAACTGGGGGTGCTGCACAAGCGCGAGGTTTGATTTATTGACAATGAAGACGTCCGCGCCCGCGGCGTGGTCTTGCACCTCGGAGGCGTAGCGTCCGCGAATCGTCAGCAATTGATACAGGTTGTTTCCCAGCAGCGTCCACGCAAACACCGCGAAGATTTCGTCATCGATGAAAACCAGCAGCGGGTTGTCCCCCATCGCATCGGACGGCGTCTGTTCATCGAGAGAAAAATCCACGCCATCCAATTGCACCACGAGACCGACGCCGGGATCGATGACCTGGACGGCCGCGGCGAAATCCACCTGCAGCAGGCCATGCAGCGCGAACGCGCGCGGGGTGGCGATCATTTCAAACGAATCACTCATGGCCAGCTCCCTTCGTAATTGCGCCCTAGATAAACCGCGCAGCCGGTGAGCGAGTTGTCATTGCGCGCCGCCAGGATCGCGATGGCGGGCCGTCCGCCAGGGCACAAGGCCAACGGCAGCTCCACGAAGCGGACGAAAGCCAGGGGCGGCAAGGGCGGCGGTGGCGGAGGCGGAGCCGGCGGATCTTCCTCTGTCCCTCCGTCCGCGCTGGGAGCCGGATAGATGTAGCTCAAGTCCGCGGCGAACGTGATTTGAAATTCCGGGATGGATGGATCGTCCACCGAGCGCTCCGTCACGCGGAAGAGGAGATGCGCCAGGTTGCGCTCCGGATAATCGAGAGTGAACAAGGCCCCCACCGGCAGGCTGAAGAAAATGTCATCCTCTCCCGCGAGCCGCCGCAGCTTGAGCGAGCCAGTGATCGGCGGCACGGAGTTGCGCACGCCGGCGGCGCGGACCAGCACGCGGGCCAGGTTGCGGTCCGTCACCCAGGGCCGGTCGATCGTCGTGGGCTGCTGCATTTGATCGTTGATCAAACGGTTGCCGGGCGAGCGATACACCACGTAGTCGTCTGTCAAGTCATAGATCGCGTTGCGAAACGTCAGCCTGGTCTCGCCCGCCACCTGCGACCAATCCTCCGGATCAAGCTGGGGCCGCTCCGCAAAATGCGCCTCGCCCACCGACAGCGCGCTGCTGAAACTGTCCAACGGCCGGCGCAGTCCGATGGAGAACAAGCCCGAGTCTGTCAAGAAGGGATAGCCGTCGCAATAGTCGCACAGATTCACCAGCATGTCCTTGGCGGGCTGCTCCCGATCCACCATGGCGGAGATCAGCAACCCTTCGTCCTGCAGGCGAATGGCGGTCTGGGACAACCCGTCGGTGTCAAGCAAAGCATCGGCGATGCCCAGGCCGGAGCGCGGGTTCTGCAGCCAGTCTGCCGCGATCATCACGGGGTTCGCCTCGAACTGGCTGGCGGAGGGATTGGCTTCCGCGTTCCACCAAGCCGGCTTTGGATAGCGCGCGATCACGACCTCCACATTGGGCAGGCTGGTCTGGTTGAAACCGAGAGAAAGGCTCTCGAAGACGATGTAGCAAAAGCCGCGATACGCGCTGTGCAGGATGGGGACGGTGGTGTCGTTGGCTTCCACCGTGTTGTCGTTGAGCAGGTGCGTGGTGTTGCCGGCCAGCAACGGATCGATCGGTTGCGTCTCTGTGCCCCAGTAGAGCCGGACGGTGCCTAGGAGTGAACCGTTGAAGGTGGGCTGAAACGTCTGCGAATCGACGCCCGACCGGGCATAGAGCGGCGTGCGGCCGGTCGGGTTGCCCCAGACCAGGTTGCCGTTGAAATACATGGCCCAGAACGCATCCGCCGGGCCCACGCACACCAGCGCCGCGATATGGCAGAACCAATTCTTGCCCGCCGATCCGCCGCCTTTGCCATTGGAGGTCGCGTCCTGGGAGTACTCGCCGAACGGATCTGAGATCCAGGTCACGCCCACCTTTTGCCGCCCAATAATGTTCGGGACCGGCCGGGCCTGCTGATTGGTCGCGCCGCGCCAGGCGGGCACGCCCAGCGTCGTCGGATCTGGAGCTGGCTTGTTGTCAAACATGGGAAAGCGGCCGGAAAATATGCGTCAGAAAACGGCAGTGATCTTTCGCGGGCGAAAAGTGGACCCCAAGACGCTTGCGGCAATGCACCAGCGTGCCCTCACCCAAATAGATAGCCACATGATGCTCCACGTGGTCCCACTTCAACGCGAGGAGATCCCCGGCGTGCAGCGGCTGATCCGAAGGCGCCGAGGCAAACGACGGATGGCTCAACAGCCAGGCGAGCACTTGGGACACGCGCAGGTGACGGCCCGCATCAAGCGTGTAACGCGGCAGCTCGTACTTTGACCAAAAGCCGGACTCCTTATAAATCTCCGCGCAGAGATGGACACAATCGACGCCCGCTCCGGGCAACGCCGCGTGGGCGACAAACGGAGTGTTTTCCCAATGGCGCGCAGCCTGCCACAACGCGACGACCTTTTCCTCGGTGTCAAAGTATGGGTTCATTTTCCTTTGCCTCCTTGCGCCTGGTTGGCGGCGAACGTGGCGAGTGACGGATTGACGACCGGCACGCCGGGGAAGCCGCCGAAGTTTACGTAATTGTTAAACTTGCGCAGGCAGGTCGAAGCCTGGCCATCGCAGCCGGCCACGAGCGTCAATGCCTGGCCCACCACCGCGCGCACCAGCTCCACGTTGAGCGTGAGCGTCAGCCGGCCTGAATCCGCATCGTATTCCGAGCCCGTGATGACGCGCAGCTCGTAGCCCACGCCGAGGCCGGTTTCGAGCCAGCCTTCCTGAAACCAATCATCCTGGATCCACTGGTTGAATTGCGGGACGTCCGGATAATCGAGCGTGACCGCGACCGTGGGCGGCAGCGCGGAAGAATCAATGCTGGCGATGGTGGCCGTGGTCTCGAACTTGGCGCGCAACGCCTTGCAGGTCGTCGGCTCGTACACGTGATACGGGCAATCCGGCCCGATCATCGGCCCCGGAATTTTGTTCTGCAGGAGGTAGGCAAAGGATTCGCATTGCGCCGTCACACGCTCGCCCTGGTCAGAGACGCGCAGGATGCGGCCGGCGAACGCCACCGTCTGCGTGTCCGGATCCGTGTAGTCAATTTCCGAGACAGTGATCAGGACGGGGCGCGCGAACGGCACCGGCAAGAACATCGAGAACGGATGGCCGGCGTCGTAGCGCGCATCGATCTCCAACGTCTCGCCGTCCAGCGCCATGCCGCGCCGCAGGCTTTTGTGCATCATGGGAAACGGCGCGTACTGCGCGTTTTGCGAGATCACGGCCGCGGCGAAGTTTGTGAAGCGCCAGACCTGGTTGACCGGGGAAGACGCCGAGATGCTGTAAAGAAATATTTTGCGCTGCCCGGTTTCCGCCAGAGTGTATTCCAGCGGCAGCTCGATCACCTTGAACGCGCGGGTCTGGCTGCCCTCGGCCAGGAACTGCCCCTTCTCCACGTCGTCCGCCAGGCGCACGTAGTTGAGCCGATAAATAAAAACCGCGGACGATAGCCACGCCACGGCAGTGTCAATCACAACCTGCTCAGAGCCGTCGCCATTGTTCGTCACGGAGGTGATGCGGGCCGCGATCGGCGTCTGCCCGGCCACCGAAAAATAAAGGTATTGATCCGGCTGGCTGGCGAACGTGTCGCTCAAACCTTGCTCGGTGATGCTGAAGGAGGTGGAACTGGTGGCGGCGATGAAGGCCATAGCCTCAACCGGGACCGGCAGCCAGAAGCCGTTCAGCCGCCCCACCAGCGCGGCAGTGAAGGCATCCAGGGCGGCGATGTCCGCCGCGCTCCGCTGCCAGACCGAAAAGCTGTAGCCTTGGGCGGTGTATTGCTGGAGCGCGGCGAAATACTCCGCGCTAAAGCCGATCGACTGCTCGCGCAGATCGTAGGAAAAGCTTTTATTAACCGGATCAGCCCAGTTGATCGGGAACTGGAAGATGGGGCGGCCCAGGTAGTTCATCAGTAGCAGATCATGGAAAATTTCATGGCGGGGGCGTCGCCGATGCTGGCGTTGCCGTAGGCCGGCATTGTCGCGACCACATGCGCCGTGGTTTGACTCAGCGACATGACGCGAACGGCCGTGGCGTTGACCGGCACATCCAGGCCTTGGAACATCCCGACACAAAGGTAATTGGCGTTGCCGTACGGGGTGGCGAACACAATGGTCGAGCCCGTGGAGGGATTTCCCACGATGGAGGTGACGTTAATTTGGCTGTTGATGGTCCAGACCGTGCCGTTCCAGGAGGCTTGCAGGAGCGCGCTAGGCGTGACTGATTGCGCCTGAGCTGAGGCGGCGTTGAACAAGGCGAAGATAGTGTCAATCAGATCGCCGAATTGATCCTGCGTCGGCGTGGCGCCGGTTTGGAAATAGCCTTTGAGGACGGTGGAAGTTTGTTGCATATCAAGTGACGATAAAAGTTGAGCCCACCACCGTGGCGCCAAGGCCGGAGCCGATGGTGACCGGGCCATTGACGACCGCGTCCTCGGGCGATTGCAGCTCGCGTAAAGTGACCTGCACCGCGCCGCGCTGGGCGGTGACAGCGCTCATGTCCTGCGCGGAAAATTCCCCAAACACCATCGGCCATGCGCGGCCGCCGGCGGGATAGGCGCGCGAGGGATTGGCGGACAGCGTAAGGTTGGTCACCCCGCCGTCCGTGTCCACGTCCACGCCGGCAATCAAGCCCACGTCGAAATAGAGATGGGCCGGGTAGGCGTCGGCGTCGAAGAGGAAAATGTAATCCCCGATCGACCAGGTCCAGACGACGTCATCCAGGCTGAGGTGCGGGCTGTCCGAGCGGACGGGTCCTTCCAGCACGGCGCCGCGGCCCCAATACGGCGCGCAGGCCAGGCCGCCCTGTGCTGCGGCGCGGAGCCGGTCATCGAGCCGGTTCTGTTCCGTCACGCTCCACGGCGTCAACAAAAAGGAAATTTGGCGGCGTGGCGTGGCGCGCACGGCCACGCGGGATTCATGCCCCAGCACGGAATCAGCCGTGTTGGTTTCCCATGTTCGCTGCCAATCCACCAGGGTGGACCAGTTGGCCGGGTGCGGCAGCAAAATGTGATTGTTGATTGTGATCATGTGCCGATCCCGATGTCGCCCCGCTTGCGCTTGACGATGTTGACGATGTGGGTCTCGCCCTCAGAGCTGGCCAAATAATCCTTGGCGTCGCGCGCGGAATGCAGAAAGCCGACGTTGACCTTGTGCCCCTGGACGTGGACGGGGCCGGAGCCGCCGCCGCCACGCACGCCGGCCATGATCTGGCGCTGGCTGATGGAGCGGTCGCGCAAGCCTTGCAGGATGTTCGGCCCCAGCTCGCGCGCCGCCAGCGCGGGCAGCACATACTCGCCGCGGCTCAACCGGGCGAGAATGGAGTCGCTGGTTTCAGTGCCGCCACCATCCACCGCGCCGCCCTGGGCGAGCCCGCTGATGGCTTCCGTGCCGATGATCGCGGCGCCGACCAAGCCAGGCGCGGCGTCGGCCGCTTCGCCATCGGTGGCGATAGTGGCCAGCGCGGCGGGCGCGGCCCAAATCAACGAAGCGGCGCTGGCGATCGGAATCAGCGTGGCGACCGAGGCCGCCTGCAACGCCTTCCCGACCGTGGCCATGAGGACCTGTTGGGCGATCCAGGTGACGGCCATCTTGATGATCGATTGGATGATCGTTTCCAGGATGGACATGCCGATATTCGTCAAGGCCTGGCGCCAGCTCTCCGTTTGCAGGATCACCTTGGTGAGGTTGGAGCTGACGGAATCAATGGCGGTGGAAATGGTTTTGCTGAAGGTCTGCCCGATCTGTTGTACCAGCGTGCCCCAGGAATTCATCAGCTCGGTGAGCGAGCGCTTGATCTGCGCAAAGGAATCTTTCTGGATTGCCACTTCGCTGATTTTCTT
Organism: Verrucomicrobiia bacterium; assembly: GCA_035551475.1. GTDB lineage: Bacteria > Verrucomicrobiota > Verrucomicrobiia > Limisphaerales > Palsa-1400 > DASZMX01. Next base: position 29,090 of record DASZMX010000115.1, on the reverse strand, counting down.
TTGCAGCTCAATTTGCTGCTGCGTCAGGGCGTTGATCTCCTTGGCCGCCGCCAGGCGTTGGTCTTCGTTGGTGGCCGCGGCCTTCGACTGTTCGGCGTTGTTGATCTGCTGCGTCAGCACGGCGCGCTGCTGCAGGTAGAGGTTCATGAGCTGCGCATTGCGCATCTCGATCGTCAGGTCAGGATTTTGATTGACCTGCTGCTCGCTGAATTTCAAACCGCCAAGCTGCTCGGCGCCTTTCTCCCTGGCTTGTTGCTCACGAATGGCGCGCGCCTTGGCCGCGAAGGTCTGATCAATCTCCAGGATTTTATCGGCGCGCTCCTGGGCGTTGGTGATTTCTTCTCGAGCCTTTTTTAACCACGCTTGATGCTCTGTTTCTAACAACGCGAGCCGCCCCTGCACAGCGGCCGCATACGCTTTGTCGATCTCTTCAATGAGGCGCTTGGCCTCCTCGGATTGCGGCGGTGGCTTGTCGTTGACGAGTTCCGGAGTGGCCGCCGACTTGGCGGGCTTGCGCGTGTTAAATAAGTTGAGAGCGGAATTCCAAAAGGACGCCCATTGTTTTTGCAGATCCCCCAGTGTGAGCTGGCCGACACTTTTGAGCGTCGCCCAGGAGCGGGATCCTAAGCCAGCCACCGCGCCAAAGGCTTTCGCGAGATTCTGTTCGATGTCGCCGCCAATTTTCTTGGCGTCCGACGAAAGTCCGCCGAGCGCGCCGGCGGCGTCTTTGACCGCGTCTTTAAAATGGAGCGTGTCAATATCAAGCTGGACCTTGGCGAGTTGGACCAGACGGCGCACAAAGTCTCCCACCGCGAGCCCGACGTCTTCTATCACACGCGCCAAGGCCTGGAGAACCTTGATGTAGGTGATGATCGCGTCCGAGCCGATTTGCGCCTGCGCTGCCAGGCTGTTGCCGATAGCCTCGCCCAGTGATTCAAACACCGCGCTGATAGCAAAGACGGCGGCGGCCAAGCCGTGGAAAATATCCGCCAGCGTCTGGGCGGCGCCGGAGACGGCCCCAGTCTCACGTTGCGCGGTTTGCAACCAGTCAACAAACTGCTGGAGTGACGGGAGGATGTCGTTGGCGAAAACTATGAAGACCGCTTTCAACGAGCTTTCCAGTGAGTTTAAAGAGCGCTCAAAATCCTCCGCAGACCGCGCATTGTCCGAGGAGATCAGCGTGCCGTTGGCGGCGGCGGCATCCTGGATGCGCTTCAATCCTGCCGCGCCTTCGTTCAGAATCGGGATCAGCTCCCGGCCGCCGCGCCCGAACAGTTCGCGGGCCGTGTTTGCTTTTTCCGCTCCGGCCGCCGTCTTTTGAAACCAATCAGCCGTGGAGGCCAGAATTTGGTTCATGGGCAAGAGCTGGCCGGAGTCGCCGGTGATGTGGACGCCCATATCACGGAACACCTCGGCGAGCTGCCCTCCCTGCTTTACCGCCGCAAACACCCGATCGCTAAATTGACTTATCAAAAGCGAGAACTCCTCAAACCCCAGTCCGGCGTCGCCCGTGGCATTTTGCAGGCCGGAAAGCTCTTCCACAGACAGCCCGGTTTTCGCCGAGAGCTTTTCCAAAGCAGCTTCCGTATTGATGGCTTGCTCGGTGAACTCTGTAATTTTCTCGATGCTGAAGGCGGCGGCAATGGACTGGCCAAGCCCGGCGAGAAAATCCCCAAAGCCTGTCAAGCGCTCCAAACCCTCCGTGAGGCCGGCGAACAGATTCTCCACGGCGGCGGCCGCGTCCGCCGTCTGGGCATTGACCGTTAAAGTGATCAGGTTGGGCATATCAACGCCCCTTTCCGGTCTCGTCCGCGTAGGTGTGGCGCAGCCGCTCCTCGGCGGCGTCGAGAAACGCGTCGAGCTGGGGCAGTGTCAACTGTTGGATTTCGCGCCATGAGCCGTAGCCTTGCCAGATCAGGAAATCGACGCTGACGATGAGGGCTTCGCCGGCGCCGTCTTCTTCCTCTGCAGGCGAGTGAGCGCGCCGGCGACTTCGTTTCCCAACCGCAGGACCTCGGGGGAAAGATTCAAGTCCAGGGCGGCCTCCAGAATCGTGAGGCCTTCCAGGAGCGAAAGGGATTTCAGCCACGCGGCATCCTGGCGGGTGGAATGCAGAATCAAAAACTCGGTGAGATCGGCGGACTCGGCGATCACCTTTTGAATGGCGTCGAAATCAAACGCCATGTGAACTTCAGTTGGGGTCGCGAGGCGTGCGACGCCCGTGCGCGCCAGCTCCGGATCGATGACCGGCAGCGGCTCCGCCGGGCTGGCCACGGCGCGAGAAAGTTTGAAGCGGCCGTGGTCATCAAACATGCGCGAGGCGACGACGCTGAGGCGCTTGATGAACTCGATGGCCTGGACGAACGGCATCTGGCGCACTTCGATGCGGCCCGCGCCGAGGGTGATTTCACGAACGGGATTAAGTATATTTGACATGAGCGTGGTGGATGTTGGATTTATTCGCGGGATTGCACGACGGGGGCGATTAATCCCGCCAGGTCGAGCGTGAAGCCTTCCCATTTCTGGCCGTCATCCTCCGGCCACTCCGTGGCCGCGAGTTCCGCGGAGGGCAGCAGGATGATTTCGCGCGGCGCAATATTTCCGTACGTCTTGAGCGCGGGAGCGGAGCCAAACCAAAGGAGCTGGTCCCCCGGCAGATGAAACTGCCCCAGGTCGCTCAAGGCCGTGATGACGCCGGTCGCCGGGTTGTAGGTGTAATCCACGCCAGCGGTGTAGAGCGGCGCGGCGTTGGAGGTGTCGCCGGAGGCGGCGCTTTTGAGCTGGAAATTGGCGATCTGATAAACGCCCAGGGCATAGCTCGTCCCGGCATGGATGATGAAGCCGGGCGCGCCGATCGGCTGGCCGGGATCGGCGCCGGTGTTGAGCGCGCCCTGGTTGATGAACAGCTCATCGTTTTGATCGAACAGATTGATTTGCGAGCTGCCGCGGACAAATGATTCGGAGAGCAGCGTGTATTTACTGGCCGTGTAGGCCAGGGCCTTGACGGTCGCATGCAATTGGTGGACGCCATCGCCCAACAGGTTCAGGGCGGTGATCGCGCCCGTGGCCGGATCCACCGTGTAATCGGTGTTCAAGGTGTAGGTCGTGGCGTTGCAGGAGACCACGATGAAGGAGCCCGCGCCGGCGTTTAGGTTGAGCAGCGGCCAGTTAGCGGTGATCACCGTGGGCAGCCAGACCTGGCCGGGGGCGAGGACGTCGCCCGCGGCCCCGCAGTTGGACTGCGCGGCGTTGGTGGTGGGCGTGGTGAAGCTGGACGCCGTGGCCAGCGTCAACAAGCGCAGGGCCTCGCCTGATTTTTCATCGAGCTTCACTTTCCAACGCCAATCAATCTTGGCCGGCTCCTCGTGGCTGACGACAATCTGGCCGCCGCGCCGCGTCAACTGCTGGCCGCGGTCCACCTTGCCGGCTTCCTTGAAAAGCTCGGCGTTGCCCAGATCGACCAGCGCGAAGCCGGTGCGGGCAAAGTAAAGGCGGCCGGTTAGTTTCTGCCGCGCAAGCGTGGAACCAATGTTCATAGGCCGGCGTTAGGGCAGTTCCGGAGCCTGCAGCGTCGGCGCGGCAGTGAAGAGCAGCTCGATCTGCACCTCGTTCCACTTCTGCCCGTCGTGCTCGCCCCAATCGGACACAATCAATTCCGCGGCGCCGGAGACGATGTCGCGCGGCAGCAGGCTGTTTTGATCGAACGTGTTGATCTGGGCCTGGCCGCGCCAGAACGTCTTCGTGAAGGCCGTGGCGGTGTGCAGCTTGACCTGCGGATTGGTGAGCGTGCCAGAGAGGCTGGTGCTGGCGGCGATCGTGCCCGTGGCCAGGATCGTCAACATGCCGCTGCCCAGATCGATGGTGTAATCCGAGCCGAGCGTGTAAGTGGTCATGGTGAACGCGGTCAGCCCGAGAGCGCCGACGTAATAGCAGAATCCAGGGCTGGCGCTGGAGATCGACCAGGAGGCGCCGGAGGCGGAGTTCTGCGTGACCGAGCTGACGGTGGAAGCCAGGCGGAGCAGCGAGAGCAAGGCGTCGCTATGCTCGTCCAGCTTCACCTGGTAGCGCCAATCGATCTTGGACGGCTCCTCGTGGGTGACTTGCAGGAAGCCTTTTTGCGCGGTCATCATTTGCGCGCGGTCCACCTTGGGGTTTTGCTTGATCAGCGTGACGTTGCCGAAGTCGTTTAAAGCGGCCGGGGTGGCGATGTCGGCAAAATAGAATTTGCCGGTGACCTTGCGGCGCGTGCGAAAATCTCCAATATTCATAAGTTATATGTGACAGTAAGGCGTGGTGGTTTAGCTGGCGGTGGACGGTGGCAACGGCGGCAACGGCGGCAACGGCGGCGCGGACGGGGCGGACGGGGCGGACGGGGCGGCTTTGGCCGCGGGTTTGGGCTTGGGCGGAACGACGGCCGCGGCGACAGCGGCGGGAGCCGCCGGCTCTTCGGCCACGCCGGCGGCGATCAAATCGTCCGCGTGCGAGACCAGCAGATTGAGGACGGGCGCCGCTTCCGGCTTCTTCTCGTCCACCTCGTGGCGCTGGCCGTCGATGAATTGGGTTTGGGTCAATCGGACTTTCTTGCGTTCAGTGGCAGGCATAATTTTTGATGGTTATCGGATCGTGAAGACGCGGTCGCCGGCGTCGGCTTGCCACGTCATGAGCCAGCCGAGGCGGCCAGCCAGGTCAGTCCGGTCCTTGTCCACTAATTTGAACGGCTGCCCTTCAAGCGGGTGAAGGACCAGCAGGGCCGGAAGGAAATCGAAATTGAGGGCGATCAAATTATTCTCGACATAATCTTTCATCGCCAGCACGCCCGGATGCGCGGGATCAGCGGGATCGCCGGTGGAGGCCTTCTGACGGTTGCCGACATCGCGATCGCACAGCAGCAGAGTGAATTGGCGGACGCAATGGATCTTCAACGAATTGCCCTCGCGCGTCTCCTGGTAGTGATCGTAGCTCGGGATGATCAGGCAGATGCGGTTCTTGAAAGACTTCAGTTCCTGGAAGGCGCGCACCAGGTCAGGCGAGGAATAGAATTGACAATCTTCCACCAGGTTGACGGCCGGATTGGGAGCGCTGGCCGGCGTCAAGACAGCCGCTTTCATCCAGGTCTGGACGGCCGTCATGATCGCGATGGTGGGAAGGAACGTGTTCATGAAATGGAATAGCTGATCTGGTAGCCGGCGCGGTCGATTATGCCGCTGAACGTGACGGTGAATCCGTCGTTCGACAGGCTGCCTGCCACAATCGTGCAGAAGATCTGCAGGGCCCCGGCCGGCTGCATCACGTTGGCCACCACGTTGACGGGTTGAAAATTCAAGCCGAGGCCGCGCACGGTAAACGCGTCGGTCGGATAGCCGGTGATCGGGAGAGTGCCTTGCCGGGCCATATCAGGAAGAGGGGTTGCAGACGTTTGCGCGAACGAGCCATCGCCGCCGATCGGCAGCCCGCCAAAGCGGATCCGGCGTCGTCCGCCAAAGGAGCCCGCCGGGGCGGCGAGCGCCGGATCAGCGGGAGCCTGGATCAGCAGGTCAGGGAATTTGTTGTCGCGAATCTCGCGCAATTCGCGCATGGCATCGTCCCAGGCGGTTTGGATTTGGGACGGCACAGGGCCGACTTCCTTGTAGGCCTCGAATTTTACGAGCGCGCGCACCAGGCGTTTCTGGCGCGCCGGCTCGATGTTGTACTTGAGCGTGTAGTCGCGCACCTTTTGCACCGAATCAGCCAGCAGGTCTTGCAGCAACACGGTGTCCACCGTGTTCTGCAACTGTCCTTCCAGGGACGTGACTTCGTCCTGGCTGAAAAAGTCTGTGGGCGCGTAGGGCATCAGGCGGCGGGGGTGACGAGCAGGCGGACGGCCTTGACGTGGGCGCGCTCGGTCGGCTCGGTGTCAAACGAAACTTGCTCGCCCTGGTTCAGCGTGACGCGGCCCGCGGCGCGGACATCCTTGGCGTGAACGAACACATCCTCCGCGCCATGGGCGGCCGCCACCGAGATGAAGCCATAGCCTTTTTGGCTGTTGTACCATTTTACTTTGCCAGTCATATTTTAGGAGCGCGGCAGCCGGCTGCGGCCGCCGCGCGTTTTGATTGCAGTTTCGGTTCAGGCCGCGGGCGGCTTGGCGTCGGCGGCGGGCGCGGCTTTCAATTGCTTCTCCAGCGCGTTGAGGCGCTTGGCCAGGTCCTTGTTCTCGCGCTCATATTCGTCGTTGAAGGCGCGCAGCTCCTTGGCTTCCTCTTTGCTTTTCGCCAGGGCGGCCTGGACTTTCTCCAGCGCGGCGGAGGCGTCGGCTTTTTCCGGAAGCTTCGGCGCCTGGCCGTTGACGGACTTGGCGTGCTCGCTGTCAATCAACAGCGCAGCGTGCGTGTCAGGCAGCTCCACGACCGCGCCGGCGCGATGGAACTCCCCGAGATGGGTGACGTTTTTTAGAATTTTCAGTTTCATAATCGTAGTGATGGGAACGTGAGCCGGCGCGCTAGGGCGAAGCTTCCAGCCAGTTGAGTGTGACGCTGCCGGGATTGTTGGTCCAATTGGCCAGCGTGATGTTCGTCGGCGTGATCGACGTGTAATTGTCCACCAACGCGGGCGGGAAGTTGGTGGGGAACACTATCAATGTGGCGCCTGCCTGCGTGGTGATCGTCGTCGTTTGCGACAGCGGCCAGGTCGCGGTCCCCTGCGAGTTGGTCAGGCCGTCGATGCTCACCGCGTAATTGATCGTGACGGTGGCATTGGTCATGGCGTTGGTCACCGTGATGCCGGCCATGAAGCCCTGCCCGCGTCCGCGCTGCACGTACTGCGGCTGGGTCAGGATGTTCGAGCTGCCGTTTACGCCAGAGACGGTGATCGGCAGGTTGGTTTGCATTTGCCAGGTGTTGCTGCCCGCAGTGGGCAACGTCACGGTGGCAGTGCCAGCCTGGGCGCACGGCTGCAGCAGGAGGCTAACCAACAGCAACGCCGCCACACCTAAACCCAGCGGACGGCGCAGGATGCGCTTTTTCCGGCAGAGCAAGGCGAGGAGGAAGGCCGTCATTAAGAGCTGGGCCGCGAGGTCCACGAAGGAGGCGAGTGTCTTCAGAGCGATCATAATTTTGTAGTTTTGGATTTAAGGCTCGGTGTCAATTACAGCACGTTGGCGAGATAGAACCCCGCGTCGCTGCCGACCATTTTTTCCGTGACGTAATGCTCGGCGCGGTGAATGTCCGATTTGTGCTTTTCGTCGCGGTAGCTGGAGATCTGGATCAGCTCCGCGCCCGCCGGCATGTCGTAGCCGCCTGCGGCATCCGTGCCGCCCGTCTGGGCCGCCTGCATTCCGGAGAAGGCCGTCCAATAGAACGTGCGCCCGAAATTGGGGCGGGTCAGATCGATCGCGGACTCGACGTGCGCGATGACCACATCGTTGCCCCAGATGTCCGCCGGGTTGAAGACCTGGCCTTCGTTGTTGGTGGCGTCGATGTTGTAGGCCACCTTGACCTGTTTGATGCCGAGGTAAGCGGCAAGCTTCTCCTCAGGCAGCACGCCCGCGCTGGTGAACTTGAAGAGATCCACCAGCTTGGGATGGTATTGCAGCTTCAGGAAAACCGGCTCGCTGATGATCATCAAGTTGGCGCGCAACCCAATTTTCTTGCGGATGTTTTCCTTGGCGGCGTCCACGTCCGACTTGGGATCGCTGGCCGCGTCGGACCACTTGATCGCCGGCGTGGCGTTGGGGACGACGTTGGCATCCGTGGCGGCGTCATGGACGCGCTTCTCGTGATTGAACAGAATCGTGTCCGTGATCTGGTGGATGGCCGCCAGGTCGGCATTGAAATACGCGCCGTATTTCTTGCGGTCTTCATCCGGCACGGGAGCTTCCACGCCGTAATCGGAGCAGGCAAAGCTGTCGTTGCTCAGCTCGCGCTTGATGCGCGGGTAGGCGCTGCCAGGGGCGCGGCGCTTGAGCTTGGGCACGTTCGCCAGGCTGGCGGCCGTGAAGACGTAATAGGAAGCGGATTGAATCGCGCTCGGGAACGGCGGGAAGAGGTCCCGCCCGACAAAGCCCTCCGCTTCGCGCATGAACTGCGCGGCGTAGCCGGACATGATGGGATTAAGTGTGGCGCTGGTATCCATAATTGTGTGTCAAATAAAGTTGGGTCTTGAGCGTGGGGTTTAGGGAACGACTTGAAAGGCGTCGTGGACTTCAATGAAGTCGTTGGCGGCGCTGACGCCGGTGGGATCCACCTTGACGCCGTGCGCCTTGTCCGCGCTGTTGGCCAGGACCATCGTCCCGCCGGCGGAGGCTTTCACATAAGCGGGCGGGGCCGCGATCGCGCCGCCGGCGACGCAGCGGACGGTGCCGCCTTTGCCGGCGAGCCGGACGGTCCAGGCGACATCGCCTTCCAATTTTTGGTAAAGCCAGCCGAGCAGCGGCGCGTTGCCGGTGTAAAGCTGGACGGTGCGGGCGCCGCCGACCTGCTCGACGGCGTAGCCTTCCTTGCCCAGCAGGTTGGCGGGCACGGCGGCGTCGAAGCTGGCGTAGGCGCCATCAACCACAGAGATTCGTGTCATAAATATTTTAAGAGTTGGGAATTGCGGAGTGAGCGTTTATTTGCCGCCGCGCATCTTCTGCACGTAAGCCTGGTAAAGGACGTTGCCGGCGGAGGTCTGGGCGAATTCCGCCTGGGCCTTCATCGGATCGGTGATCTTGCGCGCGTCGCCAAATTCCTTGGCCTTGACGAGGAACGGGTCTTCGCCGGCCTTGGCCTGCACCGCGCTGCCGCCCGCGCCGTTGGGCACGACCGTGGCCAAGGCGGGATTGACTTGCATCCGCTCGATCATGGCTTTGCACGCGACCGGGTTGGTCAAATACAAATCCTCGCAATGCTTGATCAGCGCCGCATCCGCGGGCGGGATCCGGCCGGCCGCGACGCCGTGGGTCTTCACATAGTCGGTCGCGATTTCCTTGGCTTGCACCGTGGCCGCGTCTTCGAGACGTTTGATTTTGCCGTTGAGCGTTTCGATTTCGGAGGTCTTGGCCGTGAGATCGGTCACCTTTTTTTGCAGGGACGCAATCTCCTGGTCCTTGGCCGCGATTAACTCGGCCTGATCGGTTTCTGTTTCCATATTTTCGTGTTGGGTTTGCGTCCCGTCTTTGCCGAGAACAGGCGCGATGTTTTTAAAGGCGGCGCGATTGACCAGGCCGCCCATGTTCACGGGCGCCCCGACGACCTCGCCGGTTTGAGCGTTGTGCAGAAATTGCGGAGAAAATTTGGTGAAGACCTTGCCTTTGACCTTGTCGCCGCCGTCGCTGGTCCAGTCAAGCGCCAGGCGCACGCCGCCTTTCTTCTTGTCATCGCCGCCCCAGAAAAACCGGGTGGGATGGCCGGAGGCCTCGCCGTCGCGATGCTCGAAATCCAGGAACGGCAGGTTGTCTTCGCCGGCGTCAGCCTTGGCCTTCATCATTTCCAGGGACGCCTGCAGGCGTTCCGCCGTGCCGGCGTGGACGTTGATCTTCAGCTTTTTGCCGCCGCCGCTCGCAGGCGTGACGTAATTGACGCCGGGCGGCATGTATTGGATGTCCGCCGGCAGCTCGGCGCCGGACAGGTCAATCGCCGGCAGGGTGGAAATATGGCATTGGACGAGTTGTGTTTTCATGTCAAACCTAAGTCTCTGTTTTGGCGCTCCACGATCATTTCCCCGCGCTGCACAATGGCGGCTTCCAGCAGCTCCGGGAGCGGGAGAGCCGTGGGGTCGGGATCCTGGTGGACGGAGGGAGTCAGGACATATTCCACCGTGATGCCCTGGTTTTCTGAAATCGTGGCGAGGACCGCTTTGTCATCGTGCAATCGGACAAGCTGCAGCTTGAGTCCGGTTTCAGCCTCGAAGGTGGCGGGGTAGCGTCCGTAGGCATCAGCGGTTTGGGGGATGGCCAGCGCGCCGGCATGCTTGGCGGTGATCGTCCCGCCGAAGACTTTTTGGGCGAAACGCGGGTCATTGACAGTGACAGTGACAACCAGGCCGGAAGTATCCACCGCCGGATTGCCGACCGAAGCGCCAACCTGATTCCAAAAATGCTCACGCGGTCCTCCGAGTTTGTTGGGCTGATTGGCGTCCTTGATCCGGAAATGCGTCTTGAGCTGGTTGGCGACTTCGCGCCCGATCCCCAGCATCAACTGGCGCGGATTGCGCGACGCGGCGGCCAAGCCGTGAATGCGTTCCAGCGTGCCGTGATCGTTGTAGGTGAACGTCAGCATGGCTAGCGGGTGACGCTGCCCCCTCCGCGCAGCATGACGCCTTTGGCGACGCCGTTGACCAGGGCCGTGGCCATGGTGTTTTCCAGCTCCTTGGCCAGCTCCTTGGTTTTGAGCTGGGGAAAAAGCTCGGGCATGTTCTTGGCGGCCGTTTCCACCACGCGGATGAAATCTTCGTCGGTTAATTTGTGGGACTGTGCGGCGGCCGCCAGGCGCACGAAGAGAGGCTTGATGCCACCCAGCCAGCGGGCTTCCACGCCCGTGACATTTTGCATCACGTTCTCGGCGAGCTGCTCGGTGGCGTCTTTGGCCTGGACGCTCGCCTGGTCGGCATCGATGCCGCCAGGCAGCGGCGCGGCGGCTTTCTTGATCACCGCTTGCCCTGGCTGCGGCTGGGGAATGTCATGCCGGCGATAGAACCATTCGGCTGGCATTTCCACGCCGCGATCCAGCAGCGTCGCATCGCGGTCTGCCAGGTCTTTCGCGTCGGTCACCTCCTCGGCGCCAAGGAAAACGGTCGGGCACAGCGCGCGGTCCCCGAAATTGAGGTAGAGCACGGCGGGCGCAAATTGATGGCTGAAAATATTGCTGACGTGGGTTCCCGCGCCTTCCAGGATGTCGCCGCGCACGCCTTCATGCACTTCGCCAAGGGCGCGGCTGCCGGATCCGCCGACGTCGGTGGTGAGCGTCTGGCCCAGGATGACGATGTCCGCGATCTTGTCCGCAAACGTCAAGACGTAGGCCTGGGGGTTTTCCGCTGCGGACTTGGCGCCCTCCATAAATTGCAGCTTGGTCCCGGCCGGGAATGCCGCCCATCCGGCGCTGCCCATGTTCTCCATCATCTGCTGAATTAGATCAAGCAAGCCCGGCTTGGTCTGGTCATATTCAGCCCAGCGGAAAGGGATGCCAAAGAGCTGGGCGTAGTTAAGCAGCCACTCGGAGCTGAAATTGGCCGCGCACCACCACCACGCCAGGACGCGCAGCATCGCGCCGCCGATCGGGTGGCCGGACTTTTGTTTGACAATGGAGAGGAGGAACTTGTTGTCCGGAAACGGGGCGTACTGTTGGACGATCGGGCGCAGCGGCTGGTAATAGGTTGGGATGGCATTGACCTGGGTGTTGATCCGCGTGGTGTCGAGCATCAGATCCGCGCCGATGGACGGGTAGCCGTAATTCCAGGGATGAATCCAGCGCGTGCCTTTGGGCAGGTAAGCGGGCGGCTGGCCCGTAGAGGCGCGCAGCTCCCAATCGATTTCCAAAACGCTGATGCCTTTGCCCCAGGCGTCGAGCAGATCGTAGATCGTCGCGCCCAAATCGTTTTGATCCTTGGCTGGCTGGCCGAGCATTTCCCGCAACGCGCGTTCCACGAGGTCGGCGCGCTGCTGCGCTTCGGGCGTGGGCTCCTTGCCTTTCTCCGCGTACGGCGCGACCGACACATCCATGGAGCGGACGGCGCGCTTCAGCTCGTTCAAGTCTTTCTGCAAGTGCGGCCAGGTGCCTTCCATCAAATCGAAGAGCTGCCACTGGTAGAGCAGGTTGCCCGAGAAGGCGCCGCGCAAAATGCCTTCGATTAATTCCGGCGTATAGCCGCGCACCAGGACGGAAAGCCAGCGATCGCGCGCCTGGGGCACGATGAACGGCAGGAGTGGATCGAAGCCAGGGGCCGCGACGACGCTCGGCGCGGTGGCCTCCATCGGGAGCGGCCGGAAATCCTGCGGCATGATCGGTTGCGCCAAAACGGGCGGCGGCGCGGATCCGAAAGCGGGGTTCTGCATCATGAGCGCTCCCTCCCTGGTTGGGCCGCATCGACCAACTTCGCGCAACCGGTATGCAGACCGTGTGCAAAAGCCCGCAGGAACGAGATCGGCGTTTGGACGGGGCTTGATGGGGTCGGCGCGTCCGACGCGCTATAAACGATTTTCACCCTACCCTTTTCCGCGGACATAATCATGCCAACCTCCTTGCCAGCCGGCGCGGCGTAAATTGCGCCCGGTGGCGATGATTGGATCCCACCGCCCAGCCGGCGGTGGATTCAATGGCTCCTTTGGTGGAGGTGAGAGCTTCCAAACCGAGCTTGGCGCCGTCAAAGGTGTCGCCATGGCGGCCTTCGGCGTCCGGCTCACAGACGAATTGACCTTTTTCCTTTTTAACCAGGCGCCAGTCCTCGCGTACAAACCGCTCGGGCGGCAGCCACAGGTGGTTGTCGTCCAACTCCGCCACGAGATTGCCGCCGAGGAGTTGCTTGCGGGTGATGGGATCGTCCTGGCCGGGGACTTCGACCGTTTCGCTGGCGATGACCAGTTCGACGGGGACGAGATCAGCAAGGTCGTTCCGAAACGCCTGGGCGAAGTAACGCTCGTTGGTGGCGTCGATGCAGAGCCGGCGGGCCGGGCCGCCTTCGCGACGCAGCTTCACGGCCTGCGCAATGCGGCGCACGCGCTCTACCGCAACCGCAGGATCGGAGACCTTCCAATTGATGATGGCGCGGATAATCTTTTCATTGCCGTGGCCTTCGACCACGGCGAGGGAGCTTGGATTGCTCGTCGCCTTGGTGGTGGTGGCCAGGTCCCAGCCGAGGCCCACCGGACCGGAAGTCAGGTGTTCCACAAGGAACCGCAAGGCGAGATCGAGATCAGCATCGGAGTCGATGCGAAAATAAGCGCATTGGCCGAGGCCGCGGCGTTGCGCGCTGTCGAGCTGCAGCAAGCCGCATGCGCTGGTGCCGCCGACCACGAACTTGCAGCCGTAATTGCGGTCCCAGGCGTCCTTGTCATGGCTGGAGGCGCGGGATTGTTCGGGCGTGATCTCGGCGCCAGTGTCGTCGTCATAGAGCGGCACGCCATCGGCATGAGCGTCCCAGGCCGTGACGCGCAGCACCCAGACGCCCAAATCGGAGCGATACCAATTGCCCTTCGGATTGATCGGCAGCTCGCCGGCGATGGGCGGCGCCAATAGATCAAACGAATAGTGCGTGTCGTCCGGCGGCGGCGTGGTGGTGTAGATCAGGCGGAAATCCGGATTGCTGGCGATGATCGGCGTGACGGCCTCGACGACATCGCGGAATTTCTTCACGCGTCCGACTTCATCCAGGATAAGGTCGCCGGTTTCGCCGACTGCATCCGACGTGAGCGCCACGACTTTGGTGCGGGAGTAAACGGACTTGGAGTGGTAGAGCCGCATCTCCAGGCGGGAGGATTCGTACAGTTCGGCGTAGTCATCGGCGGAAACTTTCGCGACGCTTTGGCCGCGATCATCCACGACATCCAGGAGGTTGTTGGCCGCCTCGGCTTGCTGCGCCATTTTGCCAAAAGCTTTTTGCAGCTCGGCGGCTTCCTTGCGCACGATCTCGCGCCCAAGATCCAATTTGACCGAGCCGAAAACAACCGTGTGCCCGGCGGTGCGCATCATTTTTTTAAGCGAGATGCGGGCGCAGATCGTCGTCTTGCCGTATTGCCGGCGAGCCAGCAGCGCGCAGATGCGATGCAATTCAACGCCGCGCTCAAACTCGCGCTGGCCGGCGCGGACGCGAAAGCTGTTTTTGCGCTCCTTGGTCATGGTTTCGGCGCCCAATCCTCGCCGAACATCAACTCGCCCAGTTTGGCGATCTTCTCCGAATTGGAAGCCGCGCCTGCGGCAATGTCCCTGGCGCGCTGGTCCTCGGCCCATTCCAGAAATAGTTGACAGGTTTCCCGCTGGAATTTTTGCCGGTCGATCAGCAGCTCTTCTTTCTTCAGCGCCAGACGTTGCGCGTTGAACCATTGCTTGGAGTCCTGCTGCTCGATCGCTTTCTTGGTGAAGAACGCCTGGCCCAAAGCTTGCAGCTGCTCGGACGTCGCCGTGATCCCCAGCTCCTTGACCGACTCCAGCAAACCCTCCACCGCCGCTTCGTTCTGCTCGCATTGCCGGCGCAATTGCCACCAGGAATAAAATTGCGAGAGCGCCCCGGTAGAAGTTTCGACGCCATCCTCGCGCAGCCAGTTGCAGACGGCTTGCAGGGAGCTGTCCGGGCCACCCGCGCCCAGGCGCGCCGCTATCGCGGCCTGCCGTTCGGGCGGCAGGTTTTTCAGTTTGGAGTCCGAGCGCGGTTTCATTCATTCGTCAAAAATCAATGAGAGCCGAGCCCGCGGTGGTGATGCGCCAGGCGCGCCGCTCTTTGCTGATAGCCTTCAAGGCTTCTTCCACGAGCGGCGGGTCGCGGCGCGAAAGGTAGTCAAGCTGGTCCCGCACAAAGTCCAGCGAGCCCTCTAGGCCGGTCTGCGCGTTGGCGTGGAGCTGCACAACGTCGGCGGGGAGGCCGTCGCGGCGCCGCTGCGCATCGAGCACAAATAGGATGCGGCGGCGATAAAGTTCGATTTGATCAGGAGTCATTTCTTGCGCAAGAGGTGGTCCACCAATTTCCCGATTTGCGTGTTGCAGTCCGAAACGCTGGCATTAAGCGTCGCTGTCGTGCGGCCCAACGCCTCGGCAGTGGCGGTAAGCGAGGCGACGCCGTCCTGCAGCGGATCGATCCGTTCATGCAGGCGTTGCCGTCCGGCTGTGGCCATCCCGGATTCATGCGAGATTTTGTCCTCCAGTTTGAGATGCGCCGCGCTGTCCTGAGCCACGTGCTGCTCAAACGTCCGGCGTTCTACATACTCGGCGGCAAGGGTCACAAACCGCGCCTGCGAAGAGCGTTGCGTCACCCAAAGTGTGATCAATCCCGCGACGGCCGCGAGCATGGAGAGGACGGACGATATGCTGACGGCGATCATCCACCCGTGGTCTCCGCCAGCGGCAGGCGGGCTGGCCGGATCGCAGAAGGCGGACAGCGGCGCCATCAACAGGAGGCAACAGAGGAAACAGAGACCGAAAGGCCGGGTGTCCAAGCCGGTCGCGCGCCTCGCGGCGGCGCGAGAATCTCTGTTTCCTCTGCTGGCTCCGGTAAATAATTTCATGCTGCTTGGTCGTTAAAGCGTTCGATGTCGCGGTCGATCTGGAGGCGGCGCAGGTAGATTTCGTTTAGCTCCACTTCGTCGCGCTGGGTCCAACGGCCGCGCTTGGCGAGCAGGCAATCGGCGCGCTTCATCGTCCAGAGCATCGCGCAGTTGAGCATGTTGGCGTGCTCCTCGCGGGTCAGTGGCTGGAAGGGCGCGGCTTTCATGCGAATAAATCGGCGTAGAGATTGACGTGGTGATCGTTGAGCAACGCGATCTTGGCGGTGCGGACGATCTTCACGATCATTACCCAATCCCGGAGAGCGATCGCGCCTGTGAGTTGACAGAGCGTTTCGCGGGTGAGGCATGGCGCCAGTTCGCGCCAGAGCCCGCGCACATCGGACGGCAGCTTGGACCAGAGCGGCGGATCCAGTTGCGGCGCCAGGGACGAGGATCCAGCGGGCGAAGGATAAAAAACTTCATGGCCCACATGGCGATAGGCGCCGAGCAGCCAGGGAATGCGCGCCACCATGTCGTCGGCGTGAATCACGCGAAAGGTGCGCGCGCCAAGCCAGACTTGGTACCACTCGCGAAAGGCCAGGTTGCCGGTGCGCGGCTGGCCAAACGTGTAACAGCCGCAGACGGTGGGCAGGCGTTGCAAAAAGAAATCCGTGGCGGCCAGGACCGCGAGGGCGCCGCCGAGCGAATGTCCGGTGATCCAGACCCGGCGATTGCCGGCGAGCGCGACATAAGCGCGCAGCACTTCATCACGCACCGAATGCCAGGCTTTCAGGAAACCGGCGTGGACCTCGGCATTGGAATCCAGGCAAAGATAGGAGAAGGCGCAATCAAGATCGGTCAGCCAATTCGTTAAATCGGCTGTGCCGCGAAAAGAAATGATCAGATCGTTCGGCTGCTGGTCGATCAGAACAACGGTGTCCGAGGCCTCGCACACGATGCGCGTGACGCCCGGCGTCTCAGCCAGATACGCGCACTTGGACGCCTGGCAAAGCGCGCGGGCGTTAGCGACATCGTAAGAGTTTAAGACGGGGGCGTTCACTTGACTGCTGTTTTGAGGGCGGCTCCCACAATGTTGCCCACGGCGGCCCCGGTGGCGGCGACGATCTGGCCGGTGTTCGTGTCCACGACCAAAGTCATGGCGCCAGTGGTGAACGTGTTGGAGCCGCCGAGCGAGGATTGATTGACGTGGTTGGCGTTCATCGATTGGACGGCGGGGTCGGTGAAAAGGAAATGTCCGCCGCCGCTTTCCCGGTCCTCCCAGATGTCGCGCTTGACCAGGCCGTCAGGACGGCCTTGGTAAAGTTCCGTGGTGTGGCGGCTGACGGCTTCGCGGTGCGGTGAAGCGCAGCCCGAGAGCAACAGGAGGAAACAGAGGCAGCAGAGCCAGCGGCGGAGATCCAACACGACGCGCGTAAAACTCTGCGAGGTGATCGGCTCGCCAGTGCGAATGAGAATGCGGCGCGCCACGGACACGCGCACCAGGAGCGCGATGATCACGACGCAGCCGCCAGTCGCCAGGTTTACGTAGTCGCTGAAGGTCATCAGGAATCCGTTTCGTGAGTTCGGGAGTTCCAGATTATTTCTCGATCGTCACCGCGCCGCTGTAGGCGTTGGTGCCGGCTTGGAAGCCGCCCGCCAGGCCGACGCTGTTGGAGGAGACATTCACGGCCACATCGACGATCTTGCCGTCGCGGGCCACGGAGCCGGTGAGATTGATCTTGTCGGTGCCCAGGGAGCTTTTGCAGCCGGCCACGACCAGAGCGCAGGCGGCGAGAGCCGCGGAGAGGGCGAGTGTTTTTTTCATAGGTATTTAATCGTTGACAGAAGGAGCGTCCGTGACGGACTGTGTGTCTGGAGATGTGTTAAAGGTCCAACGCCCCACAGTTGGCCATCACGGACGAAATCAAAGTCCGGGGTCAGTTTCTTTTCTGACGGCGATTTGGTGATTCCCTTTAACACAGCATCGGTTTTACACCGATGCTGGTTTCCCGCCTAACCGCCCGCCGGATCAAAACGATTTTACGAGGGAAAAAATCTTTTACAGAAGGGTGGCGGGAAAGGGTGCTGGAAGGAAAAAGGATCGCGGAACGGAGGTTTTAACAGGAGGAAACAGAGGCAGCAGAGGTGGGGGCGGGAATATTCTACGAAAAAGGAATTAAAGCGGAGCTGGTTAAGCTAAGAGGCATTGATCACTGAAGAGCGGCCGCCATTGCGGCTCTTCGCTGGCGCTGTTTTTCAAGTTCAGGCCCCGTAAGATAAGGGATGGGGGGAATCATTTCGCGAACAAACTCTTGCAGTTGGGCCGCTGGCTCAGGCAGATCCCAATCCTTTGTCATCTTGATTTTCAGCGGGGAACTCAAAAAGCGCAGAGCCTCTGCTCTTTGTCGACGCTCATTCACGAGGTGAGGGGCGTTCAGATCGCAAGCTCTCACATGATATTTCCCTGGCGGCGTGACCCCCACCAATTCGTGGGTATCAGGGTCCTCAAAAATGTGCAGCCCAAAATCTGCTTCCTTGCAACAATCGAGAAAACGCATTCCGGCAGCGCGATCTTTTCCCTTGGGCCACCGATCTCGCTTGGCCCCATTGCAATGACGCGTTGCTGGGTAAAGATTGGAATAATTCTGAATGCTGTCCCGCTTGCGATTGGGATTAAAGTGGTCAACCTCCATACACTTCGGGCCGCCGGCGCGTGCTGTATGCTGCATCGAATATGCGCAACGATTCTCGAAATCCGAAGCCAGGCAATGCCATGCGGACCGGTAATTTGTGCGGGTGATGACGTTCTTGGGGAAATTTTTACGGACGATTCTGGGATCCATGGAATTCAACGTATGCCGCAAGCGCGCGCAGCAAATCATCGGTCAACCGTTCCTGCCGTCGATCTCGCAAGATTTCATCCGCTGAACGCGGGTGATGTGCGTGGCGCCGGAGCCGGGTCAATGCTTCCAACTCAATCAACTCTGCAATGGATAATTCCCGGCGTGTTTCTTCTCGGGCCAGCCTTTGGTATTCTTGATTTTTTTTCGGAGACCAATAGCTAATGTCCGCCGGCACTATAGTGGTGCCAGAACTGCATATCGCTTCAGGCCCGTCCGCGGTTGCACTCGGCCCGTTGCCGGAAATGCCTGCAGCTGCGTATGCTTTTGAACGCGACGACACCTGTAGCGTAACCTCAATCCGGGGGCTTGAGCTTGCGGTAGATATTGGATCGACTAGAATCATCACCCCTCGTAAAGGTCGTGCAGAAACCGCCTTTGTAAATCAATTTCGCATCGTATCAACGCGACTCCCCAAGCCGCCAAGGCCGACTCTCCCGCTTTACTTAGATCCCCCAGCATGCCTTGAGAATAATTCATGAAACAAATCTCGGCGTGCTTGTCTTCCCAATGCGTTACATGCACAAAATCGATGACAGGAAACCGCGATTCAAACGACTCGTTGGCGTCGAATTCAGCCTTCCAATCAGGCAATTTCTTTTTCGGAGTTCCGACCAATTCGGAATATTGCACCAAATTCTCTTTTTGGCCCTCGATGGTTGCCTGGCCAAGAATGCCATCAAACCGATCGATCAACATTCCGGATGACGTCATGAGTCCGAAACTTATAATTTTGAAGGGGCCCTCCGACTTGATCGCAAATCTGTTCGCGAACAAAGATTTGGGATAAGCTAAAGGAAAGGTGACCGTTACGGGAGCGGCACTTTTCTTCTTTTGTGTTTGTTGGTTCCTGCTAATGAGCTGAAGTTGCCAGACACGGCGACAATAGTAAATGACCCTTTTTGTTTGCGGGGGCTCAATTGTAGGGCGGTGCCCATGTCTGTGGCAAAATCAGATTTTGACAGATGATCAGGGAGCGGCCGAAGCTATGACGTGCGAAACTTTCACGAGGGGCCGAAGATGGCCCAGGCGCGGGACAATCATTACCGTTTTGTCTGCCGTCATCCCTGGCTGCCGTGGGAGCCGTTCGATTCCCTCTCGCGCGAAGAACAGACGGCCTGGCTGGACCGACCCCCAACGCCAGAGCAAAAGGCGGAAAACGATTTGCGCGACCTGGCGCAGCAACAGAAGCGCTAGGGAGCCTCATCTGTGCTGCGGCTGATCTGCGTGGACGAAATCACTCCGTCGTCAAAATAGACGTAGCTATCGCCATAAACCCATTGCTCGGATCTCCCAAATCTGGTCGATGTGGAATTGATTTTGCGCGGCTTGCCCCACGAAAGCCGGCATTCTTCCTCAGTCATGCCGATGCAAATCTTGTGTTCTTTTATACACGACTTGATGTTCGCCTCTCGCTCAGCGAGAGCTTTTTCCGCGGCGATGACTGGCGCCGCCACATTTCCAACCTGGGACGAGCTGCTGTGATTATCCGAGTGGACGGACTGGACAACCGCAGCCGCGAATATCATCACGACGATAAAAACCCCGACAATGACCGCCGTCAGCCCCAAAAAGGAAAATCGCCGCCGCGGCGGCGCAGCCGGCTGCGGCAGCACGTAAACGAATTGAGGTTGCTGAATGACCGGCGGCGGAGCAGAATTCGGGGGAATTTTAGGAGGGATTTCCATCAGTCCTCAACGGCGATTGTGAATAACTCGCGCCGGGGGCGCCCCCGCGAATGTCCGAGGGTGGCTGGGAAAATTACGCGCATGAATAACCATGCTACGACTCCTCGGAAACTGGTTCAGTTGGAACTCGCTTTGGAAGCCCGCGCGAGCGACTGGGATGCGAAGAAACGGCGCCGGATGGCCGCACTTTACCTCCGCTGGGCCCACCAGCTGGAGGTTTCTGCTGACGTGCTCGAATGTCATCAGCTGCTACCCTTTCGGCCGTGGGAATGGACGCGACTGCATCCGCGAGATCTTGATCCTGAACGGAACTAGGGCGCGGCTCGGGTTTCCTCAGGGCCCGTTTGTAGGTGCGGACAATCTCTACGATCTGCCGGGCTGATCCGGGATCGGCCGCCGCAATTTCCTGCAAATCCCGCAAGGCGTCGTTGAGTTCGCCGGCGGGAAAGGCCTCCGCCGAACTATTCGACCGCGCCCCTTCATCGCGCAGCGCCGAAGCTGATTGGCGTTCGCTTACCCGCTCCAGCAGCGCCTCCAATGCAGCCACCGTTCCGTCCCTGGGCGTTTGCTTCCCTGTAAGAATTTTGCTGACCGAAGCGCGGGAAATCTTCAGCACCCCCGCCACATGGGCGGGCTTCCAACCGAGGGCCGCCATCGACTGAATCAAATCAGCAAATCGGATTTGATTGTCGTTCTTGAAGTTGGCCACAAATTGTTAACTCCCGAAACTTTTCCATTGACTGTGTTAACCAGATTAACTATTTTGTTAATTAACGATACACAAATAGCCGATGCGAACGAGGCAAGTCAAACGAAAAGAACTCAAGGCGTTCAAAGAGAAATGCCAGCGGAGCGGAATCAAATCGATCACCAGCCTCGCTGAAATGGTTCCGTGCTCCCGCCCGGCAATTTATTTTGCCTTGGAAAATCCGCCGCGGTATCCGCGCGTTTCCAGGCGCATCCGAGAATTGGTCAAATGATCCCCCCCGACTCCAGAGACATCATCGCCGCGCATGTGATTGACACGCTTCCCAAGGACGACGTGAAGCGCAAGCAACTTCTAGTGGCCATTGGCAACATCATTGGCCCGGAGCATCCGTCCGTGCGCACCGTAAAAGGCCTCCTCTCGGCAATGGAGGCGGTGGATAAGTTCCAACTGATGCTGTCGCAGGAATTTCACGCGGCGATCGCGTACCCGACAGAGCCCGCTTTCACCCCCGACTACGACGGCAGGAAAGGAAAACGCTCATGAACATCCAATGCAACTTGAAATCAAGCAGCTCGATGTGCGCGCTGGCGCAATGGTGCGCCACGGAAATCGCGGCGGCGAAGACGCGACAGCATTTATGGCTGCTCGGGCAAGCCGGTCTGGGAGCCGGATCCCTCTATCAGGGGCTGGTCATTGATGAAAACTACCGCGACATCCAGGCGTTCATCCGGGGCGTGCGCGGGCCGGATCGGCGCGTGTTCATTTTACACGTCAAGCATTACTTGGCCGAGCTATGGCAGGGCAAGGAAGCGCGTGGCCGTGATTATGTGGCGGCTGTGCGGGCAGTCCAGGAATCGCAAAGGAGGGCGGCTTGAAAGACCAAACTCCGAGCCGCGCCATCGCTCTCTGCAGCGGCCAAGTGGTGGAGAAAACCATCCTGGTTCGAGCTGGCGACGACCACGTTATTTTACCCGACGACTCCATTGACCAGCCGTGCTGGTCCCATCGCGGCACCGTCATGGCGCCGACCCTCGCAGTGAATGTGTGTGGCGCTGTTGGGCAAACGGCAGATGCTTTCAACCATCGGGGCCACCAAGTGTGGACGCCGCGGTTGATGCTTGTGCAGCGCCAGGCAAACGGTCGTGAAACTATTATCGACAGGAGGGAGCCGTGAGCAACTACATCCCCCACGGCGAATTGGCGGCGCGGGTTTTGGCCTCGCCCGAAGCGCGGCGGCTCACGACACCCAACCTGGATGAACGCATTGCCACGCGGCGGATTAAACGCCTGGTCAAGCTGGGGCTGATCGCGCCGGAAAAGAGCGACAAGCACTGGCGGGGCGTGGGCGAGTTGGCTCCCAGCCATTTTCGCAAGCGCGTGGGCGTGCGGGCGCAGAAACAATTCGCGGGAGGGGACGCGGCATGAGCGAGGCGATTTCAACAGGAGGAAACAGAGGTAACAGAGATCCGAAAAGCCCCTCTCTGCTGCCTCTGCTGCCTCCTGTAAAAAATTCAGGTGACGAACGCGCAGCGGATATTGCGGCCTTCAAGATTTCGGAGGCAGAGCTGAACTTGGAGGGCTGTCAGAAGCTTCTGCCGCCGGAGTGTTATCCGGATTTTCGCGAGGCAGTCTTTCGATTAGCAAAAATAAAAGGTCGTCTAGCCGTTTCTGCAAACGCGGACGGCATGAGCAAGGCGATCTCCACAGGAGGAAACAGAGGTAACAGAGATCGGAAAAGCCCCCCCTCTGCTGCCTCTGCTGCCTCCTGTAAAAAATTCCCTTTCGGGGCGGAGGGCGGCGCCATGATCACAGAACTGTTGACAGCGTTTTCGCCAGAGCGGGCGGCGGTGGTGGCGGCGGAGATTGAGACCGAGGTTGGTTTGCTGTGCTCGGAATTTGTCATCCAGGAGCGGGCTCGCCGGGAAGTGCGGGCGGCCTTGGCGCGCATTGCGGTTTGGACCGCGAAGACCGGGGCTTCTTTAACAGGAGCCAGCAGAGATAGCAGAGCGGGAAAAAGCTCTTCTCTGTTGCCTTCGTTGCCTCCTGTAAAAAACTCATGACCGCGCACGCTCCACAACAACGCCGGCTGCCGCTCACCGTGGATAACATCACGGAGTTGCTCAAGCTGTCCACCGTGGCGGATTGCCTGCGGTTGACAGGCGACGACGTTCTGGAATTGGTGGCGGACCATGAGCTAGGCAGGGTCTTCAATCTCGGCAGCAAGGCCGCGCAGCGTCGCGAGCTGCGGATCTGGCGGGTGAGCTTTCAAGAGTACGTGAAGGAAGGCGTCTCCGCGCGCCAGCCGCTGGACGAGATCATTGCAGCCATTCTGCCGGCCTTGTGCAGCCGCCCGGCAGAGCTGGTGACGATCCGTGGCACGAACCTGCAACTGCGATGGAGCTGCAGCCAAGAGCTGTTGCGCAACTTAATCGTGGAAGACGAATTGCGCACCGCCAATGTCCCCGGCCCGAAGGAATCCCCCGCGATCACGTACACGAGCGCTGCGGCGTTTTTAAAAAGGAGAGCATTATGAAAAACAAAGTTTTAACAGGAGGTAGCGGAGGCAACAGAGAAAATCGGACGACCGTTTCCCTCACAGAAGATCAGGTCGTTGAAATTTACGACGCGGTTTATGGCGCGCGCCAGGACTTGAAAAAGCACAGACCAACTAACTCCGCGATCAAATCACGGATTAAGACGCTGACCATGTTGGAGGGGTTCTTCCTGCGGAAAATGAAGACATTTCCCCTTGGCCCTCTCTGCTGCCTCTGCTGCCTCCTATTAAAATCATTTCTTCGCCCGGCATGAAATCCAACCAGGAACAATTCGTGATGCTGCTTTGGACGCGTGAGAACGGCGGGCCGTGGGTCGTGTTCAGCCACGTGTTGACGGATTACGATCCGCACGCCGAATTGCAAAACGCCATCGCGCTGGAATACCCCGTGGAAATGCGGCCGGGCATGGAACTTTTAATCATCTCACGCCCGGTCGTGGCTGTGCCCGCGGGGCTTATCTCTGAACGCTCGCATCCCTCGTCTTGACTATGTTGAAACCATCCCAGATCACTTATGAACTCACGTCCGACCTCTCGGTCTATAAAAGCCCGGTCCCGGAATGGGACTCGGAAGATCCCGACTTCATCGCGCTCGCGGACGACGTCCACGAACGAGGTGTCGATTCGCCTCTTATTTGCTTTGGAAAGCGGATCGTGGACGGCCGGGCCCGCTGGCGCGCCGCCAAGCGCTACCAGATCAAGCAAGTCCCCACCGTCCAATGCGAAGAATCCGAAATCGCGACGATCATCATCCGCAGCCTGGTCAACCGCCGCCACCTGACCAAAAGCGCGCTGGCGTATGTGAGCTATCCGCTCATGGCAACGGCGTTTGAAGAGGCCAAACAGCGGCGCTTGCAAATTCTCCGAGGGGCCACCGGGGAGAGTACACTGAATAGACTCTCCTATGAGAGCGCGGAACAATTGGCCCAAGAAATCGGCGTTAGCCGCGCCTTGTTTTTCCAAGCCGCCGACCTTCACCAGAAGTTCGCCAAGAAGCCGGATTTGCGCACGGACTTCGAGCCGCAGATTTTGAGCGGAGAGATCGGGCTCGGCGCGTGCATCGCCGGCATTGCCGGGCAGGAATCCACGAAAGGTCAGAAGCGCGAGGACGATAGTCAACTCGAATTATTCAAGGACGGCCTGTCGGTGGTGGCCACGCGGTTCAAGTATTGGACCAAGTTCGACCCCGAACAGAAAGAGGCCGCCGTGCAGACGATCCGCCAGACCGTCGCGGCCATGCCGAAGGATTTGCGCGGTGAATACGCGCGCGCCATCCGCCACGCCGACAAGCAGGAGGAAGCGCAATGAATCTGCCCGCGCCCACCACTACCGCTGAAACGGACGGCGCCGTCTGTCTTACAGCAGCGGAACTTCCAACTCCCGCCGCGGCTGCGCCGGTCGCGGCGGACAATTTGGCAACTTGCGAAATTGCGCAAGTTGCCGCAGGCCGGCAAATCACGTCGGTGGCGCTGGCCGAAGGCGGCGACCGCGCCCGCCTACTCAAGCGCTTTCGGGCGCTGCCCCAGCAATCGCTGCGCAAGGCCGCGCGCAAGCTGGGCGTGAGCCAGGCGACGCTGTGCCGCTTGCGCCAGGTGTTCGGCCATTTGCGCGATGAAGAGATCACCGCTGAAGTCATGGCGCCGAAGTGGGAGGATTGCGGACAGACCAGCGCCTGGGAATTGCTCGCCCAAGATCCCGCGGTGCGTCAAGCATTGCTGACGATTTATACCGCCACGATCGGCGCGTCGTGCGATGAAATGACCAGGGAGCGGCGCACGGGCAGCATGGCCTTGACGCTGCACCGCTTCGCCGACCATGAGCTGTGCCCGCCGCGCCTGGCGAAAGCTCTGCGCCGCGGTGCTCAGCCGAAGCCGCTCGTCAACGTCATCCGCCAGATCACGCCGGGCGTGGAAGCCAAAATCCGCGGGCCGAAACATTTCAGCTTGAGCGGCACACTCATTCATCGCCGTGAATTGGTCGAGATCATGGGCGACGGCTCGGCGAGCCCGATCAATCTGGGTGATTGGTGGGTGTTCGATGATATGAGCACGAACGCGCCGTTCTGGTTTGCCGGTCCGGACGAATCGCCCTGGATCGGGCGCCAGGGCCTGTACGCCTACGACGTGCGCCAGCAATGGCTTGGCCTGGAGCACATCGGAACCTCGCGCGACAGCTACACCGCTGCCATCATTCTGCGGTTCATCCGCCGGCTGATGCAGGCCCTGGGCAAACCGCGCCGTGGCATCGTGCTGGAGCGCAGCGTGTGGGCGGCCAGGAGCATCGCTGGCTTTCGCATTTCCAAATCGGGCGTGGTGTTCGAGGAGGAAGTCGAGCGCAACGCCATGAGCGACGCCGACAAGGCCATGCTGCAGGAAGGCATCAAAGCCCTGGGCATTGAAGTCCATTACACCTACACCCCGCGCGGCAAGGAGATCGAAGGCGCGTTCAACTATCTCCAGCGCGTGTTCGGCACGTTCGTTCCCCAGGACGCCGTGATCATCGGGCGGCACGCCGGCGAGTTTGAGCACGGCGCCAAGCAACTGCGTCGCGCGCGCGGCTCCGCGTTTCATCCGGAAGACCTCGGCTTTCTGCACATCGATCGGCACGCGGATTTGTCCGAGCAAACCATGCAATGGATCAACAATCGCAAAGCGTGGAATGCGGGCGAAGATCTGGAAGTTTCGCCCTCAGAAAACCCTGTCAAATATCCTGAACTCGGGCCGCTGACCGAGCGCGACCTGGCGGCGTTCATGCCCGACGTTTTTGAGGAGACCATTCGCGGCGGGAAAATCGTCGTGAAGGTCAATAAACAAGTTTACGAGTTTTGCGCCCCGGAATTATTCGCGCGCCTGGGCGCCGGCTATCGCATCGCCGGACGCTTCGACGTTTCGGAATCCTCGCTCGGCGCCGCGATCTACAACCGCGAGCCGCGCGACGCCGCCAGCAACTTGCTGGGAATGCAAGTCGGCCAGTTCATGGGCTGGGCGGAATTTCTGCCGCCGGTCCCGCGCTTTGTGTGGGGCGAAAGCGCCGCCGCGGACAAGGCCGGCGAATTGAAAAAACGCCACAACGGATTTGTCCGCACCACATTTCGGACGGTGGGCTTGCCCCGCCACAAAGCCGCCACCGCGCGCGATGGCAAAGGCAACGTCGCCGTGGTCGGGAACAGCGACGCTGGCCGATCCACGGAACTGCCGCGGCGCGTGGCCGCTCCGGAACCCGCTCCCCGCATCAACCGCGAGCTGCTCGCGCGCCAGGCAGCCAGATCACGGCAGCAGTTTGAAAACGCCTAAACCCTCAACGCTCACGCTCTAAATTATGTCATTTGTCCAAGTTCACAATCAGCCAGCCATTCAAAAGCTGGACGACGCCACCATGGAACTGCGCGTCGCAAAATACCCGGAGAAAGCCCGCGAGCCCGTCCTGTGGCTGGCGGCGTTTGTGCGCAACAAGTGCAACCGCGAAATCTCCGTCCTGCAGGAGGCTTGCAAAAAGGCGAACATTTCCGACATCCCGGACTACACGACCTTCAATCGCATCCTGATCGGAACCTACTTCAAGGTGGACGAGGTCACGGGCCGCGTGCAGGGCAGCGTCAACAATCTTTTGAAGATCGTGGAGACGCTGCGCGAGTTGGACCGCTACGAGGAAGACGCCGGCAAGACCCCATTCATCGAGACGCCGACCTGGACGCTGATCAGCAACTCGATCGACAAAGCGCGGCTGCCGCAGCGCATCAACAAATTCGCCGGCATCGCGGGCCCCACCGGCTCCCAGAAGACGGCATGCTTCAAGGAATACAAGGCGCGGAACAATCACGGCAAGGTCGTCTATACCGACGCGCCGGAAACGTCCAGCCTGCCGCGCTACACCTACGACCTGGCGGCCGCATATTTTGGCAAGGACGGCCTGGACAACAGCACCGCGCGCAACATCAGGCGCATCAGCAACGCGGTCAATCCGACCAAGTGCATCATCGTGGACAACGTCCAGCGGCTCTACATCGAGCGCATGGGGAATGACCAGCCAGTGTTTAACTTCCTCCAGAAATTGCAGGACGACACCGGCTGCACAGTTATCCTGGGATTCGTGCCGCTCTTTATTCGCACGCTCAGCACGGGCGTGTCACGTGGGTATTTTGAGCAGTTCGTCGGGCGCATGGGCGGGTTGCGGAAAATCCTGCAGTTGCCCGAAAAACCGACACGGGACGACATCCTGGCCATTGCCGAAGGCTTTAAGCTGCGCGACGCCGAGAAGCACATCAAATACCTGGAGACGATCGCGCACAGCCCTGGCTTGATCCGCCCGCTGTTCGAGGATCTGCAGGACGCCAAGGCCGAAGCCGAGGCTGACAAGAAACCGCTCACGATCGATTACATTCGCATGGTGCGCGGGGAAGAGGAGGCGGCTTGACCACACTCCAGCAGCTCCAGGACGAGCAGAGCGCATGGGCTGACCGCACCTTCCCAGGCGAAACCATTGAGAGCGTCATTGATCACCTGATCGAAGAGGCCCGCGAGCTGCGCAACGCGCCGCACGACCTTGTCGAGATGGCTGATGTGCTTCTCTTGGTTCTGCGCACCGCGCGCTTGGGCGGTTTCAATACCAACGACTTGGTCAAAGCCGCCCGGCTCAAGCTCGACGTCTGCAAAACCCGCCAATGGGAAAATATCGACGGCAATTGGCGCCATGTGAAAGGGGCCATATGAGCGCGATCATCAAACTCAACACCCAAAAAACCGCCAAGCTGCACGCGGCGAGCGTCAATAACAAACCCCTATGCGAGGGGGGAGGGGTATGGCGAAAAACCGCTCGGCTACCAGGCGGACTTCGGCGCGGTTAACTGTCAACAATGCCTTGCCATTATGAAGCGGAAATCTGAACAGGAGGCAGCAGAGAAAGCAGAGGCGAAGCGGCTGGAAAAAACCGCCAAGTGGTTCCGGGATGTCGCGACCAACGGAGGGCCGGCGTTGGGTTTTCGCTGTCTTGCGGAAGCGTATTTAAAACTACAGGACCGCGTGCGGAGCCAGGAACTGAAAATCCGGAGCATGGAAAAATCCCGCGACGCCGCTGCGGAACTGATCTCCGATAGCGCCAATCGCAATGTTTCACTTCTGGAGGCCGCCCTGGGCAACCGCATTCTGCGCACGCTTTACGGCGATTGCACCTCTGCTACCGCCTGTAAAAAACCGGCCTTATGATTGATTTCCCCGTCATCTATTTCGGTGGCCTGTGCGTGGCCTCTCTCATTTTGGCGATTGCGCTGTATGCCGGCGAGCGCAGGCGCGTCAACAATATCAAACGCCGCCGCTATCTCCGTTCCGTTCTCAAAACTACAAACCTATGAAACACGAAAAAATTAAACCCCGTCTCATCACCAGCCGCCAGGCCTTGCAGGCCGTCGTCGCTGACATCGTGGATCTTCGCCTCTTGCACGCCGAGAAAACCGCGCGCATGGAGCAGGAGATCGCCGCCGTCCAGAAATCTTACCAGGACGAACTTGTGAACCTCAGCCGGCAGATCGAATGCAACGAAGCCGGCGCCCAAGTCTGGGCTGAACAAAACCGCGCCGAGTTTGGCGACAAAAAATCGCTCGACGTCGTCGTGGCCGTAGTCGGCTTCCGCACCACGCCGCATCGCGTCGAGAAGCGCAACAGCAAGGAAACGTGGGGCAAAATCGCCCGCAAGCTGCAAGCCCTCGTCTGGGGTGAAGCTTACGTGCGCGAGCCCGATCCGGAATGCAACAAGGAGCAGCTCCTGCAGGACCGCGCCAAACTCAGCGAAGAGCAACTCGCCGCCGCCGGCATCCGCTTCGAGCAGGACGAAAACTTTTACATCGAGCCCAAATCCCAAGTGCTCGACACCACGATCAAACAAGCCGCCTAACCTATGCAACCGCACATTGCTCAAACCATCGCCGACGTCCGCGTCAAGATTGACGCGCTCAATCTGTTGGTGGTGCAGCTCACCGCCTTGGACGCCGACGATGCGCCCGCCGCGGCGTCACCGGCGCCCACGGCCACCGCTTCACCCAAACCGGAAAAGCGCGCCCAACAACAGCGGCTGGCTAAACCTGTCGCCGCCGGCATTGGGAGAG
>DASZMX010000114.1:0-13625 GCA_035551475.1 Verrucomicrobiia bacterium | reverse complement strand
CCAGCGAATGGTTTTTCAGCAAAATTCTGCATTGCCTGCGCACCAGCCCGGAGGTTTTTGACGCCGCTCACACCTGGGTGGAATTGGCGGATTATATTCCCGCGATTCTCACCGGCACGGAGGCGCCCGGTTTGTTGACCGTCGGCGTGTGCGCCGCGGGGCACAAGGCCATGTATAGCGAAGATTGGGGCGGCTATCCCGACGCGGAATTTCTGGCGCAGCTTGATCCCAAGCTGGGACGATTGCGCGAACGCCTGACCGCGCTCGCCCGCACCGTGGATCATCCCGTGGGCGGCTTGACCGCCGAATGGGCGCAAGCGACCGGTTTGATGGCTGGGATTCCGGTGGCGGTGGGCGCTTTCGACGCCCATTTCGGAGCGATTGGCGCAGGGGTGGCGACTGGTACTCTGGTCAAGATCATTGGCACCAGCACCTGTGACATCACCGTGTGGCCGTCCCAGAAAAAACTCGCGGACGTGCCGGGCGTCTGCGGCATTGTCAACGGCAGCGTGCTGCCGGGCTATTACGGGCTTGAAGCCGGCCAATCCGCCGTGGGCGATATTTTCAACTGGTTTGTCAATTACATTCAGCCGGGCGGGAAAAGCGCGGACGCGCATGAGACCCTGACCAAGGCCGCCGCGCGCTTGCAGCCCGGAGAATCCGGCCTGCTCGCCCTGGATTGGAACAACGGCAACCGCACCGTGCTGGTGGATCAGCGCCTCACGGGCCTGCTGGTCGGCCAGACTTTATACACGACGCCGGCGGAGATTTACCGCGCCTTGATTGAAGCGACGGCTTTTGGCGCCCTGACCATTATCAACCGCTTTGAGGAATACGGCGTGAAGGTTGAGGAAGTGATCAATTGCGGCGGCATCGCGGACAAGAATCCGCTCGTCATGCAGATTTACGCGGATGTCACCGGGCGCCCCATGAAAGTTTCGCGCTCCGGCCAGACGTGCGCCCTGGGCGCGGCCATTGCGGGCGCGGTGGTGGCGGGCGTGCACAAGGATTTTGCGGCGGCGCAACGGGCGATGACGGGATTGAAGCCGCGCGTTTTTCGTCCTCATCCGGCGCGACAGGCGGTGTATGCGGAGCTTTATCAGCTTTACAAGAAAGTCCATGACGCCTTCGGCTCGGCGGCCTGGAACGGCAATCTGCACGACGTGATGAAACGTCTGCTGGACATTCGCAGCCGGGCGCGGGCTTGATTTTATGTTGGAAAAATTGAAGGAGGCGGTTTGTCAGGCGAATCTCGACCTGGTCAAAGAGGGTTTGGTGATTCACACCTGGGGCAACGTGAGCGGCATTGACCGCGCCAAAGGGCTCGTGGTCATCAAGCCTTCGGGCGTGGCCTACGACGGCATGCGCCCCGACGACATGGTGATCGTGTCGCTGGCCGACGGCAAAACGGTGGAAAGCAAGCTCAAGCCCAGCTCCGACACCGTCACGCACCTGGCTTTGTATCGCGCCTTTCCTGAAATCGGCGGCATTGCGCATACCCACAGCCTTTACGCCACGGCGTGGGCGCAGGCCAAAAAGCCGATCCCGGCGCTGGGCTGCACCCAGGCCGATTATTGGTTTGGAGAAATCCCTTGCACCCGTTTGTTGACACCCCGGGAGATCAAAGGCCCATACGAAGTGAACACCGGCAACGCCATCATCGAACGTTTTGCGCGCATCGACTACCGGCAATTCCCGGGCGCGCTGGTGGCCAGCCACGGGCCCTTCACCTGGGGCAAGGATCCCGCCGAAGCGGTGCATAATTCCGTCGTGCTGGAATTTGTCGCCAAGCTCGCCAGCGAGACCATGCGCTTGGAGCCGAACATCACGGCCATCCAGCCGGAATTGCGCGAACGCCATTTTCTCCGCAAACGCGGCCCGGAAAAATATTACGGCCAGGATTAACTACGGCGCGCCCATCAGCCGCTTGTGTTCGGCGATGGCGAACGGATCGGTCATGCCGGAGAGGTAATCGCAGATCGCGCGGCGCCAGCCGCTGCGCCCGGCGCGGCGGCGCGAGGAATCACCGATTTCCCCCGGATGTTTGACAAAATACTGGCACAAATCCTCGAGCATTTTGGCGGCGCGCCGATTGGGCTCATGCACCACGGGGTTGGAATATAAATTGGCAAAGAGGTAATCGCGCAATTCCCGGTTCAGCGGACGGCGCCGGGCGCTGAATTGCACGAGGGGCCGCGCCTGCTTCCGCACCTCATCGGCTGATCGCACGCCAGAGTCAAGTATCGCTTTTTCCGTGGTCTCCACGACGTCGCGCACCTGCCGGTCAATCAGGCAACGAATGATGTAATAGCGCCGCGTTTCGTTGGGCAGCTCGCCGTGCTCGCGGCGGACTTGCCGCGCGGCTTCGGAAAATAGTTTGACTTCGCGCGCCAGCTTTTTTTCCGTGAGCAAGCCGGCCTCCAGGCCGTCGTCCAGGTCGTGGCTGCCGTAGGTCAATTCATCGCCGAGATTGGCGATCTGCGCCTCCAGGGAAGGGCGCCTGGCGCGGAAGCCGGCGCGCAGACCGGGTTTGTCCCAGGCGGTATGATGTTTGATCAGGCCCTCGCGGACTTCCCAGGTCAGGTTCAAGCCGCGAAACCCGGGATACTTTTCCTCAAGCTCCTCCACGATGCGCAAGCTTTGCTGATTGTGCTCGAAGCCGCCGTGGCGGCGCATGAATTCGTTCAGCGCGGTTTCGCCTTTATGGCCGAAAGGGGAATGGCCGAGGTCATGCGCCAGAGCAATGGTTTCGGCGAGGTCTTCGTTCACGCGCAAGGCGCGGGCCAGGGCGCGGGAAATGGCGGCGACCTCGATGGTGTGGGTCAGCCGCGTGCGCAGATGGTCCCCGGCGCCGTTAAGAAAAACCTGGGTTTTGTATTCGAGCCGGCGGAAGGCCCGCGCATGAATCACGCGGTCGCGGTCGCGCTGGAAATCGGTGCGCCAAAGCGGCGGCGGCTCCGCGTGGGCGCGGCCGCGCGTGTCGCCGCTGCATTGGGCGTAAGGGGCGAGAAACTGCCGCTCCCGCTCCTCCAGTTCTCGTCTGGAACAAGGCATGGCCGGGCGGAATTAATTGGCGAGCAATTGCTGCACCGAAATGCCGCGCAGCTCGAACAGCCGTCGAATGGCGTCCTCGATCAGGTTGTTCGGGCAGGAGGCGCCGGCGGTGATGCCGACGGTGATTTTGCCCGGCGGCAGCCAGTCGCGCGTTTCGATTTCCTTCTGTTCGGGCAGGCAATAATGGCGGATCAAATTGTCGGACACCATCATCGCCGCGTTCTTGATGAAATAGGTCGGGAGCTTCAACTCGCCCATTTCCGCGAGGTGCGAGGTGTTGCTGGAATTGTAGCCGCCGATCACCAGCAGCAGATTAATTGGCTCCTGCAGCAATTTTTCCAGCGCATCCTGCCGGTCCTGCGTGGCGCCGCAAATCGTGTCAAAGAAACGAAAATGCCGGTCCAGCTCCGCCTCCCCGTAACGCGTGATCATGGCGTGCTTGATGCGCCGCTGCACTTCCTCGGTTTCCCCGCGCAGCATGGTGGTTTGGTTGGCCACGCCCACGGCCTGCAAATGGGCGTCCGGATCAAACCCCGGCGAATAGGCGCCTTTGAACTTTTCCAGGAACTCGGTCTTGTTGCCGCCGCGCAGGATGTAATTGCAGAGATAATCCGTTTCGTCTAAATTATATACGACAATATAATGGCCCGGGCCATGCGCGGTGGCCTGGGACGTGGTGGCCTTGGTTTCCTCGTGGCGCGCCTTGCCGTGGATGATGCTGGTGACGCTTTCCTTGGAATATTGCCGGACGCGTTTCCACACGCTCATCACGTCGCCGCAAGTGGTGTCCACCAGCTCGCACCCCTTGGCGGTGAGTTTCTTGCGGGTGTCCACTTCCGTGCCGAAAGCCGGGATGATGACGACGTCGCGCGCGTGGAGACGGGAGAGTTCCTCCGCCGTGGGTTTGGGCGAAATGATGGTGATGCCCATGTTGCGAATCTGGTCGTTCACCTCGGGATTGTGAATGATTTCGCCCAGCAGATAAATCGGCTGCGGCGGCGGAAAAACCTTGCGCGCCGCGTAAGCCAGATCAATCGCGCGCTCCACGCCGTAGCAAAACCCGAATTCCTTCGCCAGCTTGATGGTCAACAAACCGTCGGCCGAAAGCACATGGCCTTTCTTGCGGATGCGGTCCACCAGGTCGCTGCGGTAATGCGACAGCACCTGGGCTTGCACCTCCTCCATCACATCGGGGCGGCGCAAATTGATTTTCTGGGGTTTTTGCAGCTCGGTCTCGGCCATATAAACCATAACGTAGCGCCCATCCGCTTGGAACAAAGCGGAAAATGACGGCGCGCCGAGAGGGGGGGGCGCGCAACTAATTTTGGCGCGAGTATCGCAAGAAATGGTTAGCGGGCTTTCCCCGGCGTGACAACATCTGGTCGAAGAATGAAACCAAACAGAAACCGATATACATGACACCATCCGCCAGCATCCCGATTCGCGTGCTCCTTTTGGAAGACAGCCAAGTGGATGCGGAAGTCATGTTGGGCCATCTGCGGGTGGCGGGTTACGACGTGGAGAGCGTCTGCGTGGATCGGGAAGCTTCGTTCGTGGCCGCGCTGGAGCAGAAGTTCGATGTGATTTTGTCGGATTATTCGCTGCCGCAATGGGACGGCATGGCGGCGTTGGCGGAAGTGCAGCGGCGCGGCCTGGAAATTCCCTTTATCATTGTTTCCGGCCATCTCGGCGAGGAATTGGCGGTGTCCACCATCAAGGCTGGCGCCGCGGATTTCATTTCCAAGGATCATCTCCTGGAACTGCCCGCCAAAATTCAGGCGGCTCTGGCGCAATTCCGAATGCGCGCGGACCGCAACCGCGCGGTGGAGGAACTGAGGCAAAGCGAGGCGAAATTCCGCTCTTACGTGGACAATGCGCCCGTCGCCATTTTTGTCGCCAACCGCGTCAAACAGATTGTCGATTTCAACAAGGCCGCGCTGGAATTGATCGGATGCGACGCTGCGACACTTTCCGCCATGACGACGGATGACCTTTATCCGTTGGAAGAGCGCCGGTTGGTATTCCTCGCGCGCCAGGAGTTGACAGCCAAGGGATGGAGCGAGACGGAAATGCCGATATTGCGCCGGGATGGCCGCCGCATCTGGGTGTCCGCCCGCACGGTCATGCTGGACCAGGAGCGTTCGATTGGATTCTTCACCGACATTACGGCGCGCAAGCTGGCCGCCGTGGAGCGGCAGGCGTTGGAGGCGCAATATCGCCAGGCGCAAAAAATGGAGGCCATCGGCCGCCTGGCCGGCGGCGTGGCGCATGACTTCAACAACATGCTCGCCGTGATTCAGGGTTACGCGTCCTCGTTATTGAGCGAAGAGCCATTGACCGCGCGGCAGAACGAAGCCCTCCAGGAAATCACGCGCGCCTCCGAGCGCGCCACGGCGCTGACTCGCCAGCTTCTCCTCTTCAGCCGGAAACAAGTTTTGGAAATGGTCCATTTGCAAATCAATGACGCCGTGACCGGCGTGGCCAAGATGCTCGGGCGCATTCTGGGCGAAGACGTCGCGCTGGAAACCCGGTTGGAGGCGAATTTGCCGATGGTGGCGGCAGACGTGGGGATGCTGGAGCAGGCCCTGCTCAATCTGGTGGTCAACTCCCGCGATGCCATGCCGCAGGGCGGCAAGCTCACCATTTCCACCGCCGCTGTGACACTGGATCTCAAGCAAGCGGAGCAGATTCCCGATGCCATGCCCGGGCCGTGCGTCCGTTTAAGCATCACGGACACGGGCGCCGGCATTGCGCCCGATGTGTTGCCGCGGATTTTTGAGCCATTTTTCACGACCAAAGAGGTGGGGAAGGGGACTGGTCTTGGCCTGGCCACCGTGCATGGCATTGTCAAACAGCATGGCGGCTGGATCACCGTGGAAAGCGAACTGAAGCGCGGCACGACCTTCCATCTGTTTTTTCGCGCAGTCCATGCCGCCCACGTCCCCGGCGAAGCGCCGCGTCCGGCAGAAGTGGCGCCAACGGGCAGCGAGACCATTTTGCTGGTGGAAGACGAGCAGCCCTTGCGCGTCCTGATCGCGAGCGTGCTGGAGCGCTGCGGTTACCAGGTGGTTTCGGCTGTGTCGGGCCGCGAGGCGCTCACCGTGTGGGAAACCCACCGGGACCGGGTCAAGCTCCTCTTGACAGATATCGTAATGCCCGGAGGAGTGACCGGGCCCGACCTCGCTTCGCGCCTCTGCGCGCAGAATGCCGCGCTGAAGGTTATTTTCACCAGCGGCTACGCGGCGGAAGCCGGCTCGAAGTTCACATTGGTCGAAGGCGTCAATTTTCTGCAAAAGCCCTGTCATCCCATCAAGCTCGCGCAAACTGTGCGCGCCCGTCTGGACTCGCTCGACTTACTGAATCCTTCGGCTATTAGTTAAAGCCGTATGGAAAAAATCGGCTTGGTCGGAGTGGGGCGCATGGGCGCCAACATGGCGCGGCGTTTGCATGAACAGGGATTTCCCATCGCGGCAGTGTATGACGCGCATCGTCCCGCCGCGGAGGCGCTGGCGCCCGAGGTCGGCGCCGAGGTGTGCGAGGACCTCCGGCGGGTCACCAAACTTTCCGATGTCATCATCACCGTTGTCCCCGATGACAAGGCGATGAAGGCGGTGTTTGGCGGAGGACTCCTTTCCTGGGCGCGCGGCAAGCTGTTCATTAATTGCGCCACGGTCACGCCCGCGATTCATGTCTGGGTGGAAGGCAAGGCGGAAAAAGCCGGCGCGCAATCGTTGGAGGCCTGCATGGCCTCCAGCATCACCCAAGCGCGCGAAGGTTCTTTATACTTGATGTGCGGCGGGCGGCCGGAGGCTTATAATCGCGCCCGGCCCATTCTCGAAAAATTATCCTCGTCCATGCGCTATGTGGGCGCCGCCGGCAAAGCCGCGGAAGTCAAGGCCCTTGTCAACATGGTGATGAACATCAACACCGCCGGCCTGGCCGAAGGCTTGGGCCTGGGCGCCGCGCTCGGGCTTGATCTGGATTTGTTGCGCGAGATTTTCTCCCAAACCGGCGCCGCTTCGCGCGTTTTGCAAACCGACGGCGAAGACATGCAGAAGCGCGATCATGCCTGCTTCTTTTCCGCCGCCCATGCGGCCAAGGATTCGGGCATTGCGCTGAAGCTCGCCGCCGACCAGGGCCTCAATCTACCCCTCGCCGCCGCCGCCAAACGCCAATTCTCGAAAATGGTCGCGGAAGGTTTGGGCGATCTGGATAAATCCGGCTTGGCGGAATTGACCTTTAAAGGCCGCCACGCCGACCGGCCCAAAGCCCCGTAAGGCTGCCTTCCTCCAACTGCGCAAGAGTTGCGCGCCATTGAGCAAGTCCTGCGCGGTTTGCGGGGTTCTTATAATTGACTTTCGCATTCCTCCCTCGGAACGCGCCCGCGTGTCCCTTGGCACGCCAAATGCCTACCAGTATGGCGCAGCATCGTTTCGGCGCGCCGTGGGCGTGGCCGACGCCAACATAAATCAACGATCAAATATTTACTATGAACGCATTTAAAACAGTCCTGACCGTCGTCGTTTGCGCGGCGGCGTTTGCCTTCGTGGCGCCCAAGGCGTCCGCGCAACCGACCCGCGAGGAAATCCAGCAGCGCATGATGGACGGCATTCGCGACCGCCTGGAAATCACCAACGACGTCGAATGGACCGCCATTCAGCCCAAGGTGCAAAAAGTCATGGATGCGCAGCGCGAGGTCTTCAGCATGCGCACCGGCGGTTTGCGCGGCATGTTCGGCGGCGGCGGACGCCGTCGCGGTGGTGACAACAACAATGGCGATAATAACGGTGACAACAATGGCGGCGGACGTCGTCGCGGTGGCTTTGGCGGCTTTGGCGGTGAACCGGCGGCTT
This sequence comes from Verrucomicrobiia bacterium, assembly GCA_035551475.1. Lineage (GTDB taxonomy): Bacteria > Verrucomicrobiota > Verrucomicrobiia > Limisphaerales > Palsa-1400 > DASZMX01. The sequence goes on along the minus strand of DASZMX010000114.1, from coordinate 5,718 downwards.
CCGTGACCGCCCTGCAAAAGGCCATCGATGACAAGGCGCCGAAAGATGACATCAAAGCCAAGCTGGCCGCCGTGCGCGCTGACGTGAAGGACAAGGAAGCCAAGCTGGCTGCGGCGCGCGAGGATTTGCGCGGAGTGCTCACCAGCCGGCAGGAAGCCGCCTTGGTGGTCGCCGGCATTTTAGATTAAGTATTGACATGAGCGAGACTAAAACAGCGGAAAATCCCCTCGCGGCCCTGTTGGATCGCATGGTCGCGGCTCGGCAATTGTCCACCGCCGACGCCGCGATTTTGCAACAGCAGCAAGCCAAAGGCGCAGCCACCCCCGACACCGAGGACGCCGTGCTGCAATGGCTCGCGGGCGAGTACGGGCTGGGCTTCGCCACGCTGGATGACGTGGATCCCGACCGCGAATTGCTCTCGCTTTTTCCCGCGCGCGTTTTGCTCAAGGAAGAGCTGCTGCCTCTGCGCCGCACCAACGGCACGGTGGAAGTCGCCACTGCGCGCCTGTTTGCCACGCAGGGTCTCGACACGCTCAAGACCCTCACAGGGCTGCGCATCAAGCCCGTTCTCGCCCCGGCGGAAGCCATCCGGCGCGAGATGAAGAAACGCCTCGGCGTCGGCGCCGACACCATTGACACCCTCGACGAGGGCGCCCCGCTGCAGGTGGTGGATGAAGGCTCCGAGGATGATGGCAATATTGACAGCGCCGCGGAGGACGCTTCGATCATTCGTTTCGTCAACCAGGTGTTGTCGGACGCCATTGAATTGCGCGCGTCCGACATTCATCTGGAGCCGTTCGAGGAGGAGTTGCGCATTCGCTACCGCATCGACGGCGTGCTGCAGGAAGTCCCGGTGCCCGCGCAAATCAAGCGGTTCCAGCCGGCGATTGTTTCGCGCGTGAAAATTCTCAGCCATTTGAACATCGCGGAAAAACGCCTGCCGCAGGACGGGCGCATCAAGATTCGCCTGGCCAAGGCCGAGGTGGATATACGTGTCTCCATCATTCCCATGCTGCACGGGGAAGCGGTGGTCATGCGTTTGCTGCGCCAGAAAGCCACGCTGCTCGGCATGCAGCAGCTCGGCATGGAAGAGCGCGACCTGGGGTTATTCCAGCGCGTGCTGGCCCTGCCGCACGGAATTATACTTGTCACAGGCCCCACCGGCAGCGGCAAGACCACCACGCTTTACACCGCGCTCAGCGCCATCAACGACACCGTCCGCAAGATCATCACGATTGAGGATCCCATCGAATATCAATTGCGCGGCATCAACCAGATTCAAGTTTCCGAGAAGGCCGGCCTCACGTTCGCGCGCGGCCTCCGCTCGGTCTTGCGCCACGATCCTGATGTCATTCTCGTCGGCGAAATTCGCGACCAGGAAACCGCGCAAATCGCGGTGCAAGCGTCGTTGACCGGCCATTTGGTTTTTTCCACGCTCCACACGAATGACGCCCCCGGCGCCTTGACCCGTCTCGTGGACATGAAGGTCGAGCCGTATCTGGTCGCCTCGTCTTTGGAAGCCGTCCTGGCGCAACGCCTCGTGCGGCGCCTTTGTCCCGAATGCAAAGTGGAGGACAATTCCGAAACGACCCGGGCGCTCAAGGAGCACGTTGGATTCTCGCCGAACATCACCGTTTACAAAGCCGTCGGTTGCCGCGCCTGCCGCAACACCGGCTATCACGGACGGCAGGGCATTTTCGAGTGGATGGATTTGAGCAATGACATCCGCCAGATGGTTCTCAAGAGTTGTTCCAGCGGTGAAATTCGCGTGGCCGCCATGCGCAACGGCATGCGCAGCCTGAGCGATGACGGCTGGCGCCTTGTTTCCAAAGGCATCACCACGCCTGAGGAAGTCATGCGCGTCACCAAAGACCAGACGATTGGCAATGGGCTTTTGCACGGCGAAGGGGAAGTCGATAAAGGAGCCGCGGCCGCCTGATTATGCCCGTGTTTCATTACAAGGCATTTCAACTGGACGGCGCCACCACCGAGGGCCAGATCGAGGCCGGGGGACGCCAGGAAGCGTTTCGCCAGATGGAGCAGCGCGGGTTGCGCCCCATCAGCCTCTCGGAAAAAGCCGCCGCGGCCGCCGCCAAAAATGGGCAGCGCGCCGGTTCCGCCTTGTCGGGCTTGAAATTTCAATCGTCGAAAGTCACGGCCCGCATGCTCGAGAATTTCACGCGCCTGCTTTCCAGCTTGCTCGCGGCTGGCGTGCCGTTGAGCCGCGCCCTCGTCATTCTCACCAAGGAATCTTCGTCGCCCGCCGCGCAGGCCAAATGGAAACAAATTTACGATTCCGTGGTCGATGGCGTTTCGCTGGCCGACTCCATGGGCACGATGCCGGACACGTTTCCGCGCGTGTATGTGGCGATGGTGCAAGCGGGGGAAACCGGCGGGTTCCTGGATCTCGTGCTGGCGCAAATCGCCGATTTCCAGATGCGCGAGAAGGAGCTGAAATCGAAGGTCATGGCCGCACTCCTTTATCCGGCGGTGCTGATGTTTCTGGCCACCTGCGTTCTGATTATATTGTTGACGTTTTTCATCCCGCAGTTTCAGAAAATTTTCTCCAGTCTCGGCGGCCAGCTTCCACTCCTGACCCAGGTGATCATTGGCGTCAGTCATTTGATCCGGTCCTACGGCGTCTTTGTGCTGGCGGGCCTGGTCTTAATCGGCTTTGGCGTGCGCAGTTGGGTGTTATCCGCCACGGGAAGGCGCACTTGGGAAGGCTTGATTCTGCGCGCGCCGATTCTGGGCCCGCTGCTCAGCCAGTTTGCCATGGCGCGCTTTTGCCGGATGCTCGGGACGCTGCTCAACGCCGGCGTCCCGCTCGTCCAGGCCCTTAACGTCGCCCGCCGTTCGCTCGGCAATCAGATTCTGGTGGACGCCGTGGGCAATGCCATTGACCGCGTCAAGGAAGGCGCGCAGCTCGGCAAAAGCATGGCGGATTGCAAACATCTTTTCCCAAGCTCCGTGCTGGAAATGATCGCGGTCGGCGAGGAAAGCGGCAAGCTCGACCAGGAATTGATCCGCATCGCCAACGTCACCGAGGCCGACCTGGACCGCAATCTCAAGACCGCCGTGGCTTTCATGGAGCCGGCCATGCTTTTTTTCATTGCCGGTTTTATTGGCACGATTTTTATCGGGATGATCATCCCGATTTTCAAGATGCAGGATTATATCAAATAAATAGAAGGAAACCGCTATGACCATTCCATTGAATTCCAACGCCCGGCGCCGAGCCTTCACGCTGGTCGAAATGCTCCTCGTGCTGGCCATTCTCGCCATTCTCGCCGCCATTGTTTATCCGAACGTCGCCGGGCGCTCGCAGCAGGCGCGCGACACCGCGGCCAAGGCGCAGATTGATAATTTCAAGACCGTCCTCGGCGCCTTCGAGGTGGACAACGGCTACTTCCCGCGCGGCAAGGACGGCCTGCGCGTCCTGGTGGAAAAACCGCGCGAAGCGCAAAATTGGCGCGGGCCCTATCTCGAAAAAATTCCCACCGACCCCTGGGGCAATGCGTATATCTACGAGTGCCCGGGCAAACACAATCCCGCCAGCTACGACCTGATGTCGATGGGGCCGGATGGGCGCGTGGGAGGAGGCGACGATGTTTGTAATTGGGAACAAACCCGCTAACCGCCGCGTCGTGGCGTTCACGCTGATCGAGTTGATCCTGGTGATGGCGATCTTTGTCATCGTCATGGGGATTGCTGCGCCCGAGTTGCGCGGCTTCTTTCGCGGGCGCAATCTCGACAACGAAGCGCAGCGCTTCCTGTCGCTGACCCGGTATGGCCGCAGCCGCGCCATTTCCGAAGGGCTGCCGGTGGAGCTTTGGGTGAATCCGAAGGCAGGCAGCTACGGTTTGCAGGCCCTTTCCGGCTACACCGAGACCCGCACCAACGCCATCGCGTATGCCGTGGATTCCTCCATCCAGATTTCCACCTCGACCGCGACCGCCGGCTTGACCCGCTCCAATTTCTGGACGCAGACCCGCACCGTCACGCGCGGCCTGCCGACGATTCGTTTTCAGCCGGACGGCTATATTAGTGACAGCAGTCCGCGCCAGATTTTTTTCAAACAAGGCGGCGACCAGGAAGTCTGGCTCGCCGAAGGACCCAATCATGCTCGTTATGAACTGCAATCCGGCCCGCCGCCCGCCACCCGCCCGTAAAGCGCGTGGTTTTACGCTGGCCGAAGTGCTGGCGGCCATGGTTTTTATCGCCATCGTCATTCCGGTGGCGGTGGAAGGCTTGCGCGTGGCCAGCCTCGCCGGCGAAGTGGCGCAGCGCAAAATGGCCGCCGCCCGTTTTGGCAATAAAATCCTCAACGAACTCAAAGTCACGGGCGCCTTGCGCAATTCCGGCCAGCGCGGCGTGGTGCGCGATCATGGCATCGATTACACTTGGTCGCTGCAATCCGCGCCGTGGACCGAGGACACGCTCAGCCAGATGACTCTCGCCACCGTCAAGGTGAATTTTCTCGCGCAGGGCCGCGCCTACGAAGTGGATCTCAGCACGCTCGTCCCCCAGACCACGTTATGAACGCGCGCCGCTCCATATCGCCTGCGCGCCGCGCGCCCCGCGCCGCCTTCACCTTGCTGGAGGTGCTCGTGGCCATTTCCATTTTCGCCGTCCTCCTCAGCGCCATCGGCAGCATTCTTTACACGGCCTTGCGTCTGCGCAATAACACCAACGCCGCCATCGAGGAAGCCTTGCCGGTCGAGGATGCCATGGATTCCATCCAGCATGATCTGGCCAATATTGTTCCGCCCACCGGCTTGTTTTTTGCGCCGCTGCAAACCACTTCCATCACCAATCCGTTGCCTGGCCAGGTCGGGCCGGATTTCTACACCTCCGCCGGCGAACTTGATGGCATGACGCCATGGGGCAACGTGGAAAAACTCGATTACGTTCTCGCCGCGCCCACCAACGGACCGACGCGCCAGGGCAAGGACCTTTATCGCGCCGTCACGCGCAATCTCCTGCCGGTCAATCCGCAAAATCAGCCGGACGAATCGGAGCTTATTCTCAGCGGCGTGCAAAATGTGACTTTTACCTATTATGACGGTTCGCAGTGGCAGCCCAATTGGGACACCACCACGCAAACCAACCTGCCCACCGCCATCAAGGTGCAGGTGCAAATGTTCGGCGAGACCGCCGCCGCGCCCAACGCCCCGCTGGAATTGGTCGTGCCGATGGACATTTTGATTTCCACCAACCAAATCGTCGCCGCGCCCTGATGAATTTCTCCCCTCCCATTGCATCGCGCCGCCGCCAAGCTGGATCGGTTTTGATCCTGGTTTTGTGGGTGGCGTTTGGGCTGGTGGCCATTTCCCTCTATTTTGCGCATTCCATGTCGGTCGAATTGCAGGCCGCCGACAATCGCGTGGCCGCGATGGAGGCCGAGCAGGCCATTGCCGGCGCCGCGATTTATGTCAGTAATATTTTGGCCAATTTGCAATCCCCCAACACACTGCCCAGCCCGGTCAATTTTCACACCGCCGCCGTGCGCGTCGGCAATGCCCGCTTTTGGCTGATTGGGCGCGACACCAATTTCATCCAAAACACCGCGGCGCCGGAGCATCCATTCTGGGGCCTCGTCGATGAAGCGTCGAAACTCAATCTCAACACCGCCGACACCAACCAACTTTTGTGGCTGCCGCAAGTCACCACCGACCTCGCGGAATCCATCTACGAATGGCGCACGAACACCGGTCT
>DASZMX010000113.1:0-35588 GCA_035551475.1 Verrucomicrobiia bacterium | reverse complement strand
ATTTTGTTTCCACTCCGGGTGAAAGGGCTCGTAAGAAGGAATTGGCTGGCCTATTCTGGCAAACGGCGAATTTCGAGAATGATGAGATTTTTGCGGCTTATTCTGATCGGCCTGATTACGATGGGTCCCTTGGCGGTAGAGGCGCAATATTTGTTTGTGACCAACGGGGACTCGCTAACGATTACAGGCTATAACGGAGGGAGTTTGGATATCACAACTCCCGCGATGATCAATGGCCTGCCAGTTGAAAGCATCGGTGACGAGGCGTTCTCCAGCTACGGCCTTCGCAGCGTTGTTATCACCGCCGGGGTCACCAATATCGGCAAGTACGCTTTTGCCGACTGTCATGCCCTGTTTAGTGTCAGCATTCCGGCGACCGTTTCCGTGATTGGCGATCAGGCGTTCATTTCTTGCACAAACCTGAATGCCATCAATGTGGACGCGCAAAACCAATTCTATGGCAGCGTCCACGGCCTTTTGTGCGATCATAACCAGGAAACGCTTATCTTATGTCCGGAAGGCAAATTTGGGAACCTGACAGTGCCGGCGACCGTGACCCAAATTGGACCGGCTGCATTCGACGGCTGCGCCGGTTTAACCAATGTGACCATTGGCTCGAGTGTGACCAATATCTTTCCCGCGTTTGGAAACGATCGCGCGTTGCGGTCGATCACGGTGGATCCGCAAAATCTTTTCTACAGCAGCAGCGGCGGCGTGTTGTTCGATAAGGCTCAATCTACGCTCATCCAATGCCCGGGCGCCGCCGCTGGGACCTTTTCAGTTCCAAGCGGGGTCCTCAACATCGCTCCCACCGCCTTCGTGACTTGCGTGAACTTGACGAACATTTCGCTGGCGGACACGGTCACTAATATTGAGCCCGGGGCGTTTGTGGATTGCCTGACCTTAAGGTCGCTAACCGTGGGAACGCAGAACCCGGCCTTTAGCGATGTCCAAGGTGTATTATATGATAAAAGTCAGACCATGATCCTTTTATGCCCGGAGGCTCTGGGGGGTAATTTCGTGGCGCCGGACAGTGTCAGCTCAGTTGCCTTTTCCGCCTTCCTCGATTGCGCGAAGCTAACCAATGTTGTGCTATCACCCGGTGTGACAAACATCGGCGATTTTGCTTTCTTCGGCTGCGCCAACCTCACCAGTATGATCCTTCCAGGGGGTGTGACGAGCATTGGGCAAAGCGTCTTTGAAAGTTGCCAACGCCTGACCAGCGTTGTGATTCCTGAAGGTGTGAGAAGTTTGGGAGCCAGTTCTTTTTTTGGGTGTTACAAGTTGCGCACCCTGACGATTCCGGCGACGGTCACCAACATCGGAGAAGATGCATTTGGTTTTTGCTACGACTTGACAAGCGTGTATTGCAAAGGAAATGCCCCTGCGCACCAGGATAGTGTGTTCGATTATGCGCCGGGCGCGACCGTCTTTTATTTGCCCGGCACGACCGGGTGGGGCGCGACCTATGATTTTAACCCGGCGATTTTGTGGAATCCGACGGCGCAATTGAATGGCCCTGGTCCGGACAGGTCGAGCCATTCATTTGGCTTTGCTATCGTGGGCACGAGCGGCATTTCATTCCTGGTGGAAGGCTGCGACGATTTGACTGCCGCAACGTGGCTGCCCCTGCAAATTATGACTTTGACCAATGGCTCGGTTTATTTCAGCGACCAATCACAAACTAATTTGTCCCAGCGGTTTTATCGCCTTCGCTCCCCATAGCTATCCTTGAGCGCAGTGGTCAGAGTTTTTTCCTAGGTCTGTCGAGGGTTTTACCTCAGTGACTTGCGCAGAGAGATTTCCCGGTGGATTCTATTCTATGAAGCCTGCAAGAGGGAAGTCGGACAAAAGCTCGGCGGCGGCGCGGCCTGATGTTTTCTGTGTCTTTCGCAGTGGCTTTCGGGCGTGCTGCCAAGGAACCGCCGCCATTACCGGGTCGCCGTGGGCCTTTGTCACGGCGAGTCTGGTCATCGCCGTATGGCTGATCTGCGGCCCATTTTTTCATTATTCCGACACTTGGCAGCTTATCATCAACACCGCCACGACCATCATCACGTTTCTCATGGTCTTCCTCATCCAGAACACCCAGAACCGCGACACCAAGGCGATCCAGCTCAAACTGGATGAACTCATTCGCGCCGTGAAAGGGGCCCGCAATCAATTCGTCAACCTGGAAAATCTCACCGACGACGAGTTGACGCAATTAGCCGAGGAATTCGAACGCGTTCGCCGCAAAGCTGAACTAAAGTCAAAAGCGGCGAAGGCAAGTCGGTTGTAAGACGCTGCCTCGGCGATTTGTTTTACCGGCTAAGGTTGGGACGGTGAATATTGCTCGTCCGTGACGTGCTCGAGCCATTCGACGACTTTGCCGTCCAGTGATTCCTGGATGGCGAGGTGGGTCATGGCCGTTTTGGGACTGGCGCCGTGCCAGTGTTTTTCACCGGGAGCGAACCAGACGACGTCGCCGGGCCGGATCTCCTCGACGGGGCCGCCGACGCGCTGCGCCTGGCCGACGCCGGCGATCACGATCAAGGTTTGGCCCAGCGGATGAGTATGCCAGGCGGTGCGGGCGCCCGGTTCAAACGTGACGGACGCGCCGGCCACGCGGGCCGGGGCCGGGGCTTGGAACAGCGGATCAATCCGCACCGAGCCGGTAAACCAGTCAGCAGGGCCTTTGTTCGAGGGCTGGGAGCCAATTCTTTTGATTTCCATATTACTCGTTATTCATGACGCGTTAATTACTCGGCGACGATGAGTGATTTAATTTCGCGTTATTATTTTGGCGCAGAGGCGTCGGGATGGACGTCGTACACCGTGGCTTCCGGCCAGCCGTCGGGGTTCCAGCGCAAGGGCATGATGGCGAGGGTGGCTTTTCCGCCCATGCGGAGGTCGCCTTCGAAGTCGGAGGTGAACCAGGTCTGGCCGTTTGCGGTGAGAGTTCCGGCGTGCCCCGGGCCGATAAGAGGGCCGTTCGTGGTGGCCAGAAAGACGCTGCCGCCGCGGTGCAGCATGTTCACGCCGGCTTTATCCAGGTAGGGGCCGGTGATGGTTTTGCTTCTGCCTATGCGAATATTGTAGGTGCTTTTCGGGCCTTGGCAGCAGGAATCCCAGTTTACGAATAGATAGTAGTAATTATCATGCTTGCAAAGGTAGGAGGCTTCGATGGAATCGTTGAAAGCCAGGGAGTAGATTTCGGAATTCGGCGCGAGGCGCTTGCCGGTCTTGGCATCGAGTTGGATGAGTTTGATGCCGCTCCAGTAGGAGCCGAAGGTCAGCCATAACCGGCCGTCGGTGTCTTGGAAAATCGTTGGGTCAATGGCATTGTAGTTGTCGCCATCCCTGGTTTGCACGACGACGCCTTGATCGGACCAATGATACGCGGGGTCGTTCGGGTCCAGGGCGGGATTGGTCGCGAGTCCAATGGCGGAGGTCATGCTGCCCATCGACGAAACGGCGTAATAAAGCAGGTAACGGCCGCCGACTTTCATGACGTCCGGCGCCCAGTAGGACATGTGATGGTTTTGCGGCACGGCGGGGGCAATCCAGGCTGGGGCCGTATTGAACACCGCCGGTCCGGGTTCCCATTTCACCAAGTCCTTGGAATGGTACGAGGGAATGCCGCGCCCGGTGTAAAAGACCCAATATTCGTCCTTACACTTGACAATATCGGATGGGTCGCGCGTGACGATGCCCCGGCTCGCCGATTTTTCCAGAGGCAGAATGGGTGTGAATTGCGGTGCGTCGCTCGTTTGCGCGCGGCTCGTGGAAGAAAATATCAAGGCGGCCAGGAAAGCCGCCAGCAGCGGACGGCGGCAAAGGCTTATTTTCATGGGCGCCAGTTTGAAGGAATCGGCGCCGAATACAAGGCGCGGGACGTCTGCGTAGCGTTGTCATTTTAGCCTTTAATCCGCCTGGGTCCAGGCGCACCCTTGCGTGACAGCTATGACCGGCATCACGCGCCTGCTCAACGAGAACGACGACCGTCGCGGCTCGGAGGATTTGCTGCCGCTGGTCTATGATGAGCTGCGGCGCATGGCCGCGGCGCGGATGGCCGGGGAAGGCGGCGGACAGACCTTGCAGCCGACGGCTCTGGTGCATGAGGCGTGGCTGCGGGTTTTCGCGGGCGAAGAACGCCGCTGGCAAAGCCGCGGGCATTTCTTTGGCGAAGCGGCGGAAGCGATGCGCCGCATTTTGATCGAGCGGGCGCGGCGCAAATCGCGCTTGAAGCGAGGCGGCGATTGGCAGCGGGTGGACTTTGAAGGCTGGGACTTGGCGGCGGCGGAGCCGGACGACGCGGTTTTGATCATCAACGAGGCCTTGGAGCGCCTGGAGGCGGCGGACCCGGATCGGGCGCGCATCGTGGTGCTGAAATTTTTTGGCGGCCTGACCAACGCGGAGGTGGCGGAAAGCCTGGGGGTGACGGAGCGCACGGTGGAGCGGCAATGGGCCTACGCGAAGGCATGGCTATTGCAGAACATTCGGGAACATGAATGAGGCGCTGTCACGGGAGGAGGAGCTGTTTGACGCCGCGCGGCAGATTACGGACGCAGCGCAGCGGCGCACCTACCTGAGCCGGGCGGCGGACGGGGACGATGCGCTGCGGCGGCGCGTGGAGAAACTGCTGGCCGCCCTGCCCGAGGCGGACCGGCTTTTTGACCAACATTTTGCGGCCTACGCGTTGTCAAATGAATCCAGCCCGGCGCTGCTCTCGCCGGCGGGCCTGGAAGGCGGCGGCCCCGGCAGTTTTATCGGGCCTTATCGCATCGCCGCCAAAATCGGCGAAGGCGGCTGCGGGGAGGTTTATCTCGCGGAGCAAATGGAGCCGGTGCGGCGGCGCGTGGCGCTGAAGATCATCAAACTGGGGATGGACACGCGGGCGGTCATCGCGCGGTTCAACGCCGAGCGGCAAGCGCTGGCGATGATGGATCATCCCAACATCGCGCGTGTGTTTGACAGTGGCGCCACGGCGGCGGGGCGGCCCTATTTTGTCATGGAGCTGGTGAGCGGCGTCAAGATCACCGAGTTTTGCGACAAGGCGGAATTGGGCTTGGCCGCGCGCCTGGAGTTGTTTGTGCAGGTTTGCCACGCGGTGCAGCACGCGCATCAAAAAGGCGTGGTGCATCGCGACTTGAAGCCGTCAAACATTTTGGTGGCGTGGCAGGACGGGGCGCCGGCGCCCAAGGTGATTGATTTTGGGATTGCGAAAGCCACGGAGGAGCGGCTGGTGGAGCAAACGGTTTTCACGGCGCACGCGCAACTGGTCGGCACCCCGGCCTACATGAGCCCGGAACAGGCGGATTTGACGCGGCCAGACATCGACACGCGGAGCGATATTTACAGCCTGGGGGTCGTTTTATACGAATTATTGACTGGCCTGACCCCGTTTGACGCCAGGGAATTGCTGGCGTCCGGCGTGGATGAAATGCGGCGGAAATTGCGCGAGGCCGAGCCGGCGGCGCCCTCCGCCAGGCTGACGGCGCTGGCGGAAAGCGAATTGGCGCAGGCCGCGCAACGGCGGCAGATGGAGCCGCACAAGTTGATTCTCGTGCTGCGGGGCGATCTGGATTGGATCGCGATGAAGGCGCTGGAGAAAGACCGCGGGCGCCGTTACCAAACGGCCAACGGCCTGGCGATGGACGTGCAGCGGTTTTTGGGCAATGAGCCCATTGTGGCGCGCCCACCGACGCGGCTGTATCGCTTTCAAAAATTGGTGCGGCGCAATAAAGGGGTGTTTGCATCGGTTTGCGCGGTGGCTTTGGTGTTGCTGGCGGGCTTGGGGACGTCCACCTGGCTGTTGCGAGGGGAGATTCAGGCGCGGCAGCGGGCGGTGGCGGCGGAACAGCGGGAAGCGCGGCTGCGGCGGGAAGCGGAAGGCCGGGAAAAAATCACCCAGGCGGCGATCCTGCTGAACGACGAGCGCATGCCCGAGGCGGACAAACTGATGGAAGGCGTGGAAATGAGCGGACCCTCCACCGAAGGCGCGGCGGTTTATCGCGCGCTGGGAGAATGGCACGCGCTGGCGGGGCGTTGGAAGCTCGCGGCCCAACGCTTTGAATCGCTGGCCCGCGTGAACCAGGCCGAAGGCTGGGACGTCGCGACCCTGGGTTTTTTGGAATGCGGCGTGACGTTGGTCGAGGATGGAGACCGGCTGGGGTATAAGCGATTTCAACAGCTTTGCCTGAGCCGTTTTCAAGGCGCCACCAATGTCGTGGTGGCCGAGCGCATGCTTAAGGTCAATCTTCTCTGGCCGCACGAACCGGAAATGGAAGGGCCGCTGCAAGCCTGGGCGCGGGCGGGCGCCCAGCCGCTCGACGACAATAACAATGGGGAATTTCGGCAGGCCTGGCGCGCGATTTCGCTGGCTCTCTTTGAGTATCGGCGCGGCAATGACAAGGCGGCGTTGGAATGGTGCCGGAAAAGTTTGTCGTCCCCCCAGGAAAATGCCCCGCGCGCCGCCACGGCGCAGGTGATTCGCGCCCTGGCGTTGCAAAGGCAGGGGCGGCGCGCCGAGGCGCGGCAGCAATTGGACGAAGCCGGCGCGGCGATGGAGCGGGCTTTTGTGCCAGGATTGCCGGCGGGCGAGGCGCAAACCGGATTTTGGTTTGACTGGGTATTCGCCCGCCTTTTGATGCGTGAGGCGCTGCCGCAGATCGGTTGAGGCGGCGGCGAGTTGGAGATTTTTTCCGGCGCCATGTCGGGTTTGGGGCCAGTTTGGCGCTTCTCCAAGTAACGCCACGCATGTCCAAAATTCCGAAGGTCATTCTGATGATCGAATCCTCGCGCGCCTCGGGGCGGGCCTTGCTGCGCGGCATTGCGGACTACGCCCATCAACGCGGGCCCTGGTCTTTCTCCTGGGAAACGGGCGGCCTGGAAAAAGCCTGGCCCATGCTTCAGGACGCCGAGACGAGGGGCGTCATTTTGCGCGACGTCGATAAGGTCAACGAAGTAATGGCCTACGGTCTTCCCACGGTGGTCATCGGGCATCAACAGCGCGAAATTCCGGGCGTAGTCAACGTGGTGACCGATTCGGAGGCGATTGGCCGGCTGGGCGCGGACCATTTGCTGAGCTGCGGCTTCAAGAATTTTGCCTATTGCGGTTACGCGCACACCCCTTTCGAGAGCGCGCAATGGTCGGAAATCCGGCGGCGTCACTTTGCCCACCGCCTGCGGGACGCCGGTTTCCCGGAGCCGGCGGCGCTGGACCTGGCGATGGATTCGCGGGAATGGGCGGCGGAGAAAGAAGCCGGCGCCGCGTGGCTGCGCGCGCTGCCCAAGCCGGTGGGATTGATGGCGTGCAACGACGATTGCGGCCAGCGCGTAATGCAACTGTGCAAGCTGGCCGGCCTGGTGGTCCCGGATGAAGTCGGCGTGATCGGCGCGGACAACGACGAGGTGGTGTGCGGGTTGATGGACCCGCCGATGTCGAGCATCGCGATTAACTTCGAGCGCGCCGGATACGAGGCGGCGGCGGCGCTGCATAATTTGATGCGCAAGCAGCCGCTGGCGGCGCCGCGCATTGCGGCTTCCGCGACGCACGTGGTGGCCCGGCGCTCGACGGATTTTGTCGCGGCGGAGGATCCGCATTTGCGGAAGGCGCTGGTTTTCATTCGCGACCATGCGCGCTGCGCCATGTCGGTGGATGAGGTGGCCCTGGCGGCGGGCCTGTCCCGGCGCACGCTGGAGAAGGCGTTTCGAGCTTTGCTCGGGCGCTCAATTTTGGAGGAGATTCGCCGCACGCGCACCGATCAAATTGCGCGGCTCCTGGTGGAGACGGATTTGTCGGTGGCGCAAATCGCGGATGCGTTGGGCTTCGACGACGTGCAGCATGTGGCGCGCTATTTTCGCAGCGCCAAGCAACTCAGCCCCTCCGCCTTTCGCGCGACCTTTGGACGCCGCGGCGGACGTTCGGATAAACCCTCGGCGCCACTGAAGCGGGAGAGCGCCTCCCACCGGGTGATGCGCCGGCAGTCCGCCGCTGTGATGGTGAAGCGCGCCGCTTAGATGTTCACTGATGAAGGCTTCAACCAGCTCCAAACGCGCGTTCGCAAAATGGCGGTTCTTTTCCGCGAAGTGGCGTTGTTCACCTCGACACCGAAAGAGTATTCCTTTAATTATGAATTCAGCCGTCCGTCGCCCCTCGCGCGCTTCCGTGTCTCCATCGCGCCGCTTTTCCGCCTTTACCCTCATCGAACTTCTGGTCGTCATTGCCATCATTGCGATTCTGGCCGCCTTGCTTTTGCCCGCGCTCTCGCGCGCGAAGGAAGCCGGCAATCGCGCCTCCTGCCGCAATAACCTCCATCAAATGGGCTTGATCACGCAAATGTATGGAAATGAAAACCGGAATTACCTGCCGGATTTGCGCGTGCCTCCCTTTTCCACTGCGCCGTCCACGGTGGGGCCCGGCAACTGGGCGTGGGACGTGTCGAGTTATTTCATCACTTTGGCGCAGGGATTCGGCGCCACCCGGGATATTTTTTATTGCCCGTCCAACAAGCAGTTTAATTCCGATCTGACCTGGTTCTTCGATGTCACGAACAACGTCAACTTTAAAATCACCGGCTATCTTTGGTTCTTGAATGGCGAGCCCGGCTTTCTGCCGCAATTTTATCGCACCAACCTCAATGGCGCCTCCTACGCCATGTCCGGCGGCGGCCTTTACACCACGCCTCCGTCCCGCACGGAACTGGTCTGCGACCTGGTCGTCAGCCTGAACGGCAACTACACCTATGTGCAAGCGGGCGAGCTGGCCAACAATCCCTACGTCAAGCAGCGCACCAATCATCTCCTCGGCAACAAGCCCGCCGGCGGCGTCGTTCTCTTCGAGGACGCGCACGTCGATTGGCGGGCCTTCAAGAACATGACGAACCACTTCGTCGGCGGCACCCCGCTTTTTCAGTTCTAATTTAGCGTCAACTCCGAACTCATCCAAAAAATGAAAAGCACAAAACACCTCCAACTCTTCGCGCTCTTATTGTCCGGGGCGTTTGCCACGCTGCAATGCACGGCGGCTCCCCCCGTGCTGCAGAACCGGTATGGTTTCACCAACGACGCCAGCGACTCCATCAGCCACCAGGACGGCACGCTGGCCGTGGCGGATTTTGACGCCGGCATCGACGGCCCGCCCACTTGCTCCGACGGCATGGTCACCTTGGACGGCATTGGCCAATGGGTGGAGTTGCCGCCCAACTTGATGACGAACCTTAATGCCGTGACGTTCGAAATGTGGGTGACGCCCATGAGCCAGCAGCCGGCCTGGGAACGTCTTTGGGACTTCGGCAATCAATACACCAATTCTGATGGGACCACTGGCAGCTCCGAAGAGTTCTACGGCACGCCGGTTTACGGCGGCGGCGGAGTCGGCGCGCAAATGAATGGCGGAGCCGGCAACCTCATTCTCAGTGACGGCCCGATCGACCTTGGCGCCGAGTCGCACGTGGTTTGGACTTCCGACGGCGCCACCAAGAAGGCGCGGCTTTATGTCGATGGCGCCCTGGTGGCTTCCAGCGACAACTTTCCCAACACGCCGGCCGGACTGGGACCGCTGCCGTTTGAATGGCTCGGGCATTCGCTCTTTTCTCCCGATCCGTGGTTCAATGGATCTTTCGACGAGTTTCGCATTTGGAACGGCGCTTTGAACCAATTGCAAGTGGCCGCCAGCGCGCAGAGCGGGCCGGATGTTATTGGAACCAACTATGGCACAATCACCAGTCTCACGCTTAATCTCGTGACGAACAGCATGTTTAACGGCGCGCGCCAGCAGGTCATCGTTTTGGCCGCAGCTTCCGGACTGACGAACAGCTCGATCGACATTCATGATCAAGTGGGCGTGAGTTACGTGTCGGACACACCCTCGGTCGTCACCGTGGATAGCAACGGCGTGGTCATCGCCAAGACGTTGGGATCGGCGACCATTACCGCGTCTCTCGGCAGCCTCACCAGCTCCAAGACGCTCACCGTCGTGCCGCCCGTGGCAGTCCTGGCCCATCGCTACAGCTTTACCAGTGACGCCAGCGACTCCGTCGGCGGCGCCAATGGCGCCTTGCAAGGCAATGCCAATATCACCGGCGGACAAGTGGTTTTGGATGGCACGACCGGAACCTACGTCAACTTGCCCGGCGGCCTGATCTCCGGTTATCAATCCACCACGATTGATTTTTGGGCCACATTTGGAACCCAGAGCATTTGGTCCTACACCTGGGCGTTCGGCAACACCGTCAACAATGCCGGCGTGAGCTTCCTGCATTTCTCCGGCCACAACGGCGGCAACGGTTACACGCTCGATCGGGCCACCGGGCCGCAGCTCAATATGCCGGGCGCGCTCGATCTGCAAACCGTGCACGTCACGGCGGTGGTTGATCCCACCACCGGCGTGCAAGCCGTCTATACCAACGGCGCGCTGGTGGGATTCTCGACCACCGCAGTTTCGCCGCTGAACCTCGTCGCCACCAACGTGTCCTACATCGGACGTTCTTTGTGGAATGCCGATCCCGCGCCGATCTTCAACATGAACGAATTCCGCATCTACAACGGGGCTTTGACCCCCGCGCAGATTGCCGTGGCCAACCAGTCCGGCCCCGACAACACCAACATCGATCCGGGCGCGATTCAATCGCTCACCCTCTCGCTCCCGGCCACGATGACGCTCGAGTCGGAGATCGTCGGATCGTTCTTTGTCAACTACGCGAATCTGACGCACTACAACATCGCGGCCAATAGCCCGCTCCCGCTCAATGTCTTCACGTCGAGCGATTCCAATGTCGTCGCCCAGGCGGCCGACGGCATGCTGCACGCCTACGGCACTGGCACCGCGACGATCAGTGTGAATTACCAGGGCCATGTGGGCAGCCAATCCATCAAGGTGGTGCGTCCGCCCCGCGCCGTCCTGGATCATGAATACAGCTTCACGGCAGACGCGAGCGATTCCATCAATCACGCTGATGGCACGTTGTTCGGCAATGCCGTGATCAGCGGCGGAGAGGTCGATCTCGATGGCAACGCCACGGCGGGCACATACGTCGGACTGCCGGGTGGAATTCTCAATAACTACCAGGCGACAACCATCGAGTTCTGGGCTGACATGGGCAACACCGGCGGCTGGACCTATGCCTGGGCCTTCGGCAACACGGTCAACGGCGCCGGAGCGAACTTCTTCCACTTCATCGCCGAAACCGGCTTTGGCACGCATCAGATTGCCATCGGCACCTCGGCGGGCGCCGTGAGCTTCAACATGCCGGGCATCCTGGCGAACAAACGCGTTCATATGACAGTCGTGAACGATCCGGTGAACGGCGTCGTTGCCTGCTACACCAACGGCTTGCTCGATGGCGTCTCCTACAACACGTTCGTGCCGCTCAACACCCTGGCCACGAACTTCTCCTATATCGGACATTCCCTCTGGACGGCGGACGGCTACACCGTCATGAACATGGATGAGTTCCGCATTTACAACGGGCGTTTGTTCAGCGACGAAATTGCCGCGGACGACTTGCTCGGGCCGAGCCAGCATCTCGGATCGGTCACGCAGGTGACGCTGGGGGCGCAAGTCTCCGGCGGGAACCTGGTGCTGTCGTGGCCGGTGACCTCCGCCTACACCAAGGTCGTTTCGTCTCCCACTTTGGGAGCGGGGGCCTCCTGGGGGCCGGTCGATGGCGCGCTCACGATTTCGGGCGCGAACTATCAAGTGACGACTCCGATCACCTCCGGGTCGAGGTTCTTCGGCTTGCAGCCGTAATCGCTGAGTCAGGGCCACTCTGCAGCGCGCGGGCGCGACCTATCACGCCCGCGCGCTTTTCGCTGAAAGCGAGGGCCGGTGGCGTGCGTTATTCGTCGTGAAAAAGAAGCTGCTGCGGAGAAGTAGAGACGCCGAATCCAACCACCGTTCGACCGGCTCCGCCAATCCGCGTCCCGCCGCGGCGCCCTCCCTTTCCGTGCGGCGACGATGGGCTTTTGGGCTGGCCGCCGCCGTCCTGGCCCCCATTCTGTTTTTGCTCGCGCTGGAGGCGGCGTTGCGCGTGGCTTCATTTGGAAATTCCGCTTCGTTTTTTCTGCCGCTCCGCCTCGGCGATAAAGATTATTTGGTGGAAAACCAAAAGTTCGGCTGGCGTTTCTTCGGCCCGGAAATGGCGCGGACGCCTTACCCCCTTTTGCTGCCCAAGGCCAAAGCGCCCTGGACATTCCGCGTTTTTGTCTTCGGCGAATCGGCCGCGTATGGCGATCCGCAACCTGAGTTTGGCTTGTCGCGCATGCTGGAGGCGCTCCTGTCGCTGCGCTATCCGGACCGGCGCATCGAAGTCGTGAACACCGCGATGACAGGCATCAATTCCCACGTCGTTTGGCCCATCGCCGAGGATTGCGCCGGCCTGCAAGGCGATGCGTGGGTGGTTTACATGGGGAACAATGAGGTCGTCGGCCCCTTTGGCTCCGGCACGGTGTTTGGCCCGAAGGCGCCGCCGCGCGCGCTCGTGCGGTTGAGCCTGGCCTTCAAGGCCACGCGCGTTGGCCAACTGCTTGACAGTGTGGTGCGCCGCCTTCACCCCCGCCCGGCGCGCGAAGCCGTCTGGGGCGGCATGTCCATGTTCGTCAAGAATCACGTGCGCGCCGAGGATCCGCGCATGGCCGCGGTTTACGCTAATTTCCAGGGCAACCTTGCCGACATCATTGAGCTGGGCGCGCGCCACGGCGCCCGCGTCATCGTCAGCTCGATGGCGCGCAATTTGCGTGACTGCGCCCCATTCGCCTCCGAGCGCGATCCCGGTTTGGCTCCGAATGGCGCGGCGCGCTGGCAGCAATTATTTGACAGCGGTGTGCAGGCGCAAAACGCGGGCCGCCCTCTCGACGCCATTACGAGTTTCGACGCCGCAGCCAAATTGGACGCCTCCAGCGCCGACCTGCATTATCGCTGGGGCCAGTGCTGCCTGGCGACGACCAATCCAGCGGAGGCGCTGCGGCAATTCACCCTGGCTTGCGACGAGGACGCCCTGCGCTTCCGTTCCGACACGCGCCTCAACCAAATCATTCGGCAGACCGCCGCGGCGCAGCAGCAAGCCGGCGTGACGTTTGTTGACTCGCAGGAAACTTTGGCCGCCGACAGCCCGGACCACATTGTGGGGAACGATTTTCTTTACGAGCACGTCCATTTGAATTTCGACGGGAATTATCGGATCGCCCTCGCGATGGCGCGGCAGATCGCGCCCACCAATGCGGTGTGGGCTTCAAAAGCGGAGTGCGCGCGGCGTTTGGCCTTCACCGATTACAGCCGCAGCGAAGGCGAGCGCGCCATTCTGCAACGCCTGAACGACCCGCCTTACACCAGCCAGCTCAATCACGAGGAATCGTATCAAGCCGCCAAGGCGCGTTATGAACGCACGCTTCCCGCCACCAAGCCGGAGGCTGTCGCCCGCGAAAAAGAGCTGTGCCGGCAAGCCGTGGCCTCGTGGCCGGACGATTGGATCTTGCGCGAGAATCTCGCGGTTTTTCAGGAGCAAACGCACGATTTCGCGGGCGCCGCGGAAAGCTTTCGCCGCATCACAGAGCTGCTCCCGCAAAGCTATGAAGCGTGGCGTTCGCTCGGCATTGCCCTGGCGAACTTGCGGAAATTTCCCGAAGCCGAAGCGGCGTTGACTCAAGCCCTGCGTTTGCAGCCGGACGATGTGCCTTCCATGGAAGGCCTCGCGGAACTCGACGCGGCGCAGGGAAAAAAACCGGAGGCGCGTCGCCGGTACGAGGCCATCCTCAAGCTCAAACCCTACTTCGGCCCCGCGCATCTTGGCCTCGCCAAACTCCTCGATGCTTCCGGCAGCCACGCCGCAGCCGAGGCGGAGTTCGGCAAATCCATGGAAGCGCGCGTCAACACTCCCGCCGCCTTCGCCGCTCTGGGGCGCGAGTTTTTCGTCAAAGGCGATTATCGCAGCGCCTTGACCAATTTTCTTGACTCGGTGCGGCTCAATCCCTCCGACCCGGAGGTCCACGTCAATCTGGGCCTCACGCTGGCGCAGCTCGGCGATTGGGACGGCGCCCAGGCCAATTACATGGAAGCCATCCGGCTCGACCCCAGTTTCGCCGAGGGCCATTTCTGCCTTGGCTTGGTGTTCGGGCGGCGCGGGGACGATGCCGCCGCCAGCGAACAATTTGGACTCGCCGTCAAGCTAAAGCCCGATTTGGTGGAGGCGCGGCTGAATTGGGGGATCGCGCTGTTTAACCAGCATCGCGACGCCGAGGCGCGCGCGCAATTTGAAGAAGCCCTGCAACGCGCGCCCGACAATTCCATGGCGGCCGCCTACCTGCGCCGCTTGGAGCGTCGCGCTTCTTTGGAGCCGCATTCATGAAACCAATCATCCTCGCCTGGCTGTTCGCCGCCGGCGCCTTGCTTACCGCGCGGGCTCAAAGCCCGCTCGCCGATTTTGCCCGCCGCGACACTTCGGTGCATGATCCCTCGACGATTGTTCGGTGCGCGGGCGAATATTGGCTCTTCGCCACCGGTCGCGGAATTGTGTCGCGCCATTCCAAGGACCTTAAACATTGGGAGGCCGGGCCGCTGGTCTTTAGCAATGTTCCCGCGTGGACCACCAACACCATCCACGCCAATCACGGGCATTTCTGGGCGCCCGACGTCTTTGCGGCCACGAATGGCTACTTCCTTTACTACGCGGTTTCCTCCTGGGGCAAACGCGACTCCGTGATTGGCCTGGCGACCAACGCCACGCTCGATCCAACCAGCGCTTCCTATCATTGGACCGATTGCGGCCCGGTCATCCGCACCACCGAGAACGACGACTACAACGCCATTGATCCCGCCGCGCTCCGCACGCCCGAGGGCCAATTGTGGCTGGCGTTCGGCTCCTATTGGAGCGGCATTAAATTGATTGAGCTGAATCCAGAAACCGGCCGGCGCATTCGCGAGGAGTCACCCATCTTTCCCCTCGCGCATCATGACTCCATCGAAGCGTCTTATATTTATTTCCACGACGATTATTACTACCTCTTTGTGAATTGGGGCCAATGCTGTCGCGGCGCCAAAAGCACCTATAATATCCGCCTCGGCCGCAGCAAGGATGTCATTGGCCCTTATCTTGACAAGGAAGGGCACGATTTGCTCCACGATGGCGGGACTCTTTTCCTGCAAACGCAGGGAGAATTCATCGGCCCGGGCCACGCCGGGATCATCGTCGCGAACGGCGCGGATTTCCTGAGCTGCCATTTCTATGACGGCTCGAGGGGCGGCTTGCCCACGCTCGGAATTCTTCCGCTGCGCTGGGACGCCGAGGGCTGGCCCGAAGCGCAAGGGCCGGCCCAATGAAGTTTCTTTGCGCCATGATCATCTTGCTCTCGCTGGCGGCCGCCCGCGCGCAGGAGCCGTTGCAGGGAGATCTCGCGGCGCATGATCCATCGCCGATGGTGGAGTGCAACGGCGCTTACTTCATCTATGCCACCGGCCAGAACATCATTTCCAAGAAGTCAGTGGACCGCCTTCATTGGGTCGCCGGGCCGGCGGTTTTCGATTCGGCCAATTTCCCGCGCTGGACGACCAATGCCGTGCCCGGCTTCACCGGGTTTTTCTGGGCGCCGGATGTGGTCTTGGTGAACGGCCGCTATTGCCTCTATTACGCGGTGTCCACGTTCGGCAGCCAGGTCTCGGCGATCGGGCTGGCCACGAACTCCACGCTCGATCCGTCGGTCGCCGGTTATCGCTGGGTCGATCAAGGCCCCGTCATCCAATCCTCGAACGGCTACCCCTTTAACGCGATTGACCCCGGCGTCCTGCCGGCGGCGGACGGAAAGCTCTGGATGTCTTTCGGGTCCTTCTGGAACGGGGTTTACCTGGCGCAGTTGGATCCGGCCACCGGACTGCGCCTGCCCCCGCCGGCCACGATCCGCATCCTGGCGACTCATCCGCCCAGCACGGCCATTGAGGCTTCCTGCCTCGCGCAACGCGGCGCCTATTACTATTTATTTGTCAACTGGGACGCCTGCTGCGAAGGCGTGGATAGCACTTACAATATCCGCGTGGGCCGCAGCACGAACATTGCCGGGCCGTTCCTGGATAAAAATGGCGTCAGCATGGCGCAAGGCGGCGGCACGTTGCTGCTCGGCGGCGCGGGACGTTTTATCGGGCCGGGGCAAGCCGGCATCTTTCTCGGGCCGACCAACTGGTTCACTTATCACTATTACGACGGCAATAATAACGGGAATCCCACCCTCGGCATGGCGTCCTTGACGTGGAGCGCCGACAATTGGCCCGTCCTCAATCAACCGCCCACGCCCGTGCAGTTCGCGACCAATAACGCCGCGGTGGTGGCATTGGCTGCCGCCGCCGGCTACGCCGAGTCTGTAAACTATACGATGTTCGCGGCGGATGGAAGTTCGGTGGCGGCGGACGTCGTGCTCTTTCCGCCGGGCTCCGTCACGGAAACGATTTCGTTGCCGGCGCTGCAACCGGGAGGCTTCTATCGCGTCACGCTCAGCAATCCCGCGGGCTGCGTGTTGACGGGAATAACGAACGCCTACGTCGCCGGCGCCGGTCCGTCGCTGGGCGTGGCGCACTTTCCGGGCGAGCAGCTTATTTATTGGGCGGCGGCCGGCGCGCGCCTGCAACAAGCGGATGATCCGGGCGGCCCGTGGCGTTACGCCACCAATCTGGCCAGCCCGATTCGCCTCCCCGAATCCGGCGCCGCCGCCTATTTCCGTCTTTTTCCATGAAACGAGCCAATTAAATCCCAACATGAAAAGAACCTCCATTCCATCTCTCCTGCTGGCCGCCGCCACCGCGTGCGCCGCCGACTCTGTCAAATTAACTGTGGATGCCGCGCGGCCCGGCCCGGCCATCAATCCCGCGATGTGGGGCATTTTCTTTGAAGACATCAACTTCGGCGGCGACGGCGGCCTCTACGCCGAGCTGGTTAAAAATCGGTCGTTTGAATTTCCCGAGCCGCTCATGGGCTGGATCACGCTCAGCCCGAGCCTCGCGCATGGCGAGCTCGCCGTGCGCTCGGACGATCCCATCAACCCCGCCAATCCGCATTATCTCCACGTCGCGTCCAGCGGCGGCGCGCCCTTCGGCATTTCCAACGAAGGCTTTCGCGGCATGGGCTTCCACCAGGGCGAGAGCTACGACTTCTCCGCGTGGGCGCGCGGCGACACCGCCGTGCGCGTCCAATTGGTTGGCGACGACGGAACGATTCTTGACTCGGCCTTGGTCACGCCGGCCGCCGGCCATTGGGAGAAAGTCCACGCCACGCTGCGCGCGAATTCCACCGAAGCGCGCGGGCGGCTTAACGTGATTCTCGAAGCCAAGGGCGCCGTCGATCTGGACATGATTTCACTTTTTCCCCAGCATACCTGGAAGAACCGTCCTGGCGGTTTGCGCGCGGACATGGTGCAAGCCCTGGCCGATATGCATCCGGGTTTTATGCGTTTTCCCGGCGGCTGCATTGTCGAAGGCAGCCAGTTGGATCGGCGTTACCAATGGAAGAACACGATTCTCCCGGTGGACGAGCGCCATCTTCTGATTGACCGCTGGAACTACGAGTTCATTCACCGTCCGACGCCGGATTATTTCCAATCGTTCGGGCTCGGGTTTTTCGAGTTCTTTCAACTCTGCGCCGATCTCGGCGCCCAGCCGCTGCCGATCATCAATTGCGGCATGGCCTGTCAATTCAATTCCGGCGAACTTTGCCCGCTCGACCAGCTTGAGCCGTTCATCCAGGACGCCTTGGATCTGATCGAGTTTGCCAACGGCCCCGCCGACAGCCCATGGGGCGCCCGGCGCGCGCAACTCGGCCATCCCGAACCGTTTCACATGACCATGATGGGCGTGGGCAACGAGCAATGGGGGCCGCAATACATCGATCGCTATGTGCGCTTCGCCAAGGCGCTGAAGGAAAAGCATCCCGAGATCATGCTGGTCTCGGATGCCGGCCCTTCGCCCAACGACAGCCGCTTTCAATATCTCTGGCCCAAGCTGACCGAGCTGCACGCCGACATCGTCGATCAGCATTGCTACGATCATCCCGAATGGTTTTTCAATAACACGCACCGTTACGACGCCTACGATCGCAATGGGCCCAAGGTTTTCATGGGTGAATACGCCGCGCAAAGCGTCGATGTCGTCAGCCCCAAAAACCGCAACACGCTGGAGTGCGCCCTGGCCGAGGCGGCGTACATGACCGGCCTGGAGCGCAATGCCGATGTCGTGCGCATGGCTTCCTACGCCCCGCTCTTTTCCAACACGGAAGCCTGGCAATGGACGCCCGATCTTATCTGGTGCGACAGCCTCCATGTGCGCTTGACCCCAAATTATTACGCCCAGCAACTTTTCAGCCTCAATCGCGGCGACAAAATTCTGCCGGTTGCCGCCGAAGGCGCCGGCGCGCGTTTCTTCGCCTCGGCGACGCATGACGACGTGGCCAATGACGTGATTCTCAAAGTCATCAACGCTTCGCCCGAGCCTGTTTCGGCCACGGTCACTTTAAACGGCGTCGCCGCGTTCACGGCCAATTCGTCCGTCACCGTCCTGGCGGGTGAAAGCCTGAGCGACGAAAAAGCCGCTCCGGTGCGGCAGGCGCTGACGGAAACCAAGCCGGAGTTTACCCACGCCTTTCCGGCCAACTCGTTCACCGTCCTGCGCCTGAATGGCGTGAAGGACTAACTATTTGACTCTCAGCAAAACGCTGCCGTGCGGCGGCAGGTCTTGGGCGTATTCCTCGGCGCGCGCCAGGGTTTGCCGCAGCCATAAATCACGGACCTCCGGTGCGCTGGTGAAGCCGAGATTTCGCCAGGGAAAATGAACATGCGCGGTCTGGTTCGACCGGTTGAACAGCCCGATGGCGCAACTGCCGTCGGATAAGGTTTTCATCCAGGTTTCGGCGGCCACGGGCGGCCCGGTCATGCGCCGCGCCGCGCGGCCGAGCGGGTCCTGATTCACCGCCAGAACTTCCGTGTTTGTCAATAATGACGTTGTCCAGGCGTCGTTGTCCGGCAGGTTCATCCCGAGCATGAGCGGGGATGGGGCGATGGCGAGCAGCGTCATAAGCGTGACCTGCTCCGCGCGCGTCAGCCGCGTCCAGCGGTCGGGGTGGACGTCGCAATTTCGCAGGCAAATATGCCCTAGCGGAATCATGTCTCCATCCGGCCAATGGCCGGGCCCCGCGTCGGGCAGCCACGCCCCGAACAAATCAAAATTATGATCGACACAACTCCACCGGTCCCAGAAGTCGCCCGAGATTCTCCAGAGATTAACGAATTTCCGCAGATGCGGGCCGCAATTCACCGGCGTTTCACCGGGCGAGATACTCAGCGCTATCGGCCGCCCGGTTTGCTGCAAGGCCGTGGATAACGCTTCAATTTCCGGCGCGTCATAAATGATCCCGCGCTGCAAATTTGCGATGTCATCGCACTTGATGTAATCCACGTTCCACCCGGCGTATTGGCGCGCAATGCTCTCGTACCACGCCCGACCCGCCGCTGACTTGGCGTCGACGCCAAACATGTCGCGATTCCAGACACACGTCCGGTTGGTGTCGCCCAAAGGCAGCACGGCGTCCGCCGCGTGAAACGGTGAGTTCGCGATGGGCAGATTTTGCTCCACCGCCCGGCGCGGAATGCCGCGCATGATATGAATGCCGAACTTCAAACCCATCGCGTGAAGTTTGTCGGCCAGCGGTTTGAAGCCGGCGCCTTTCACCGCGCTCGGAAAACGGTTCGTCGCCGGCACGCATCGGCCGAAGGAATCGATCATCACGCCCTCGGGATTTTGCACGCGCAGGCCGTCGGCCAGAGCGTCGTACCACCGGAAATCCACAACGATCGTGTCCCATCCGAAGGCGCGCAAATGCGTGTTCATCCACGCCGCGTTCGTGAGCGTCTCGGCCTCGGTGACAGAATCGCCGTAGGCGTCGTAGCTGTTCCAACCCATCGGCGGAAGAGCGGCCACGCCGGCAGATAAATTAGCCGCCGTCAGGGACAGCGCCGCAAATAATGAACACGCGATGGGTTTCAAAGTTATCCCGTGAATAAAGGTACGCCCCGATAATGCACGCCAATATTTCGCCGCCGCCGCTTTCAGCGCGCCTACTGCCGCGAGCGATCACGAATCTCGATCAATTTCTTCATGACGCCGTGGAGGCTGCCCGCGGCTTGCGTTGTTCCGAAGCCGTCATGCAGCGCGCGATAAACCTGGAAAAGTTCGCGATAGACCGCGTGCGCCTGGGCGTTGGGCGTGAAAACTTTGGACTTGATGCCCGTCATTGCGCGCATGGCGGCCGGAAACCCGGCGTGCGCGCCGCCCACCACCGCCCCCGCGATGGCCGAGCCGAGCGCGCAAGTTTGCGCGGAGCGCGACACCTTCATCGCGCGCCCCGTGACGTCCGCGTAGATTTGCATGACGAGGGGATTTTTCTCGGCGATGCCGCCGCAATTGATGACTTCGCGCAGGCCCACGCCAAATTCCTCGAAGCGATTGATGATGACGAGCGCGCCAAACGCCGTGGCCTCGATCAGCGCGCGGTAAATTTCCGCAGGCCGCGTGTAAAGCGTCTGGCCGACCAGCAAGCCGGTCAGGCGCTGGTCCACGAGCACCGTGCGGTTGCCGTTGTTCCAATCCAGCGCCAGCAAGCCGGATTCGCCGGGCCGAAGTTGGGCGGCCTCGGCGGACAGGCGCGCGTGCGAACCTGCCTTGCCGCCCGGCTGGATATAGTTGACAAACCAGTTGAAAATATCGCCGACGGCCGACTGGCCCGCCTCCAGCCCGAAAAAGCCGGGAAGCACGCTGCCATCCACGATTCCGCACAACCCGGGAACGTCCGCCAGCGGCTGCTGGTTGCGGGCGATGGCGATGTCGCATGTGCTGGTGCCGATGATTTTCACGAGCGCGCCCGGGGCAATGCCGCAGCCCACGGCGCCAAGGTGCGCGTCGAATGCGCCCACGGCCACCGGCAGCCCGGCGGGAAGCCCGGTCTTCTGCGCCCACGCCTCTGTCAAATAGCCAGCGGGGCGTTCGATGAACAGAACACGAGGGCAAAGGCGTTTGCGCAAGCCCGCCAGGCGGGAGTCCAGGCGGCCGAGAAATTCTTCATCTGGGTACCCGCCCCATTGGCGGTTGAACATGGCCTTGTGGCCGGCCGCGCAGATGCCCGCCACGCGCTGGCCGGGCGCCTCGGTTCCAGTGAGCGCCGCCGGGATGTAGTCCGCCAGCTCGATCCAGGAATGCGCGGCTTTGAAAACTTCCGGGCTATGCCGCAGACAATGTAGAATTTTGCTGAAGAACCATTCGCTGGAATAAACGCCGCCGCATTTGGCGAGGTAGGCCGGACGCAGGTTTTGCGCGACGCTCGTAATCTCGGCGGCGGCGGCGGCGGAAGTGTGGTCCTTCCAGAGCCACGCCATGGCGCCGGAGTTTTTGCGGAAACGCCGGTCGAAAGCCAGCGGCTGGCCCGCGCCATCGACCGGCAAAGGCGTGCTACCCGTCGTGTCCACGCCTATGCCGGCAATCAGTTCAGCTTGGAAGCCGCGCTCTTTTTTTCGTCCTTGCGCGACGACTTTGCGCAAGGTCTCCGCCGCGCCCTTGAGGTAATCCGCAGGGTGCTGGCGCGCCAGATTCGGGTCGTGCGAAAGGATGACCCCGGCGTCGCCATGCTCGTAATTCCACACGGAAGCGGCGATTTCACGCCCGTCCCGCGTGTCAACCAAAAGGGCGCGGACGGAATTGGTCCCATAGTCCAATCCGATGGCGTAGGCCGGCTTCATGGACGGGCGTCGGACCCGAAGCAGACTTCTCCGCAACGCAAATCCCGGCGAAAATCACGGGCGCGGGTTTCAGCGTCAATTATAACACATTCCAGGCCCGCGATTTCCGCGAAGTCCTCGAGCATTTCCGTGGTGACGGCCTGGCTGAACCCGGTGTGATGCGCGCCGCCCGCAAGAATCCACGACTGCGCGGCGGTTTCAAAATCCGGGCGGCACGTCCAGACGGCGCGGGCGACCGGCAGCTTGGCCAGCGGCTTGTCCGGCGCGACGACATCCACTTCATTGACGAGGAGGCGGAAGCGGTTGCCGAGATCAATCAGGGAAGCGTTGAGGGCCGGCCCAGACGGAGTGTCAAATACAAGGCGAACCGGATCCGCCTTGCCGCCGATGCCCAGCGGATGGATTTCCGCGGAGGGTTTGCCCTGTGCGATGCTGGGGCAGATTTCCAGCATGTGCGCGCCGAGGACCTTGGCGCCATCGGGATTTAAATCGTAGGTGTAATCCTCCATGAAGGATGTGCCGCCCTTGAGGCCGGAAGCCATGACCTTCATCGCGCGCAAGAGCGCGGCGGTTTTCCAATCGCCTTCCGCGCCGAAGCCGTAGCCCTCCGCCATGAGACGCTGCGCCGGCAGGCCCGGCAATTGGCTCAGGCCATGCAAATCCTCGAAGGTGTCGGTGAAGCCGCGAAACTCGCCTCGCGTCAGAAAACGCCGCAGGCCAATCTCAATTTGCGCGGCCTGGCGGAGCGAACTGCGCGCGCCGCCAGCACGGCGAAGCTTCGGCGCGACCGAATAAGAGTCATCATATTCCGCCACCAATTGATCAATCTCCCGCTCCGTCGTGGCGTGGATGGATTCCACCAAATCGCCCATCCCGAAACCGTTGACCGAATAGCCAAATTGGATTTGCGCCTCGACCTTGTCGCCCTCGGTGACGGCGACCTCGCGCATGTTGTCGCCGAAGCGGCAGAATTTGGCGTCCTGCCAATCGTGCCACGCGGCGGCCGCCCGCGCCCAGGCGCCAATGCGGCCGTGCACCAGCTTCTCCGCCCAATGCCCCACCACCACTTTGCGGCGCAGGCGCAGTCGCGTCATGAGGAAGCCGTGTTCGCGGTCGCCGTGGGCGGCCTGGTTGAGGTTCATGAAATCCATGTCGATGGAAGACCATGGGAGATCACGATTGTGCTGGGTGTGCAGGTGCAGAAGCGGGCGGCGCAACGCCTTCAGTCCGTTGATCCACATCTTGGACGGGGAAAACGTGTGGCACCAAGTGATGAGGCCGATGCATTTGGGATCAGCGTTGGCGGCCTGGCACGCGGCGGTCGCTTCGGCGGGGCCGGTGACAAGCGGCCTGGCGACGATCTTCACCGGAATTTCGCTGCTGGCGTCGAGGGCCGCGGCGATTTCTCGGGCGTTGGCTTGGACTTTCTTGAGCGCTTCCGGCCCGTAAAGATGCTGGCTGCCGGTGAGAAACCAAACTTCAAGTTGCGGCAAATCGATAAGAGATGATGACATGGTCGTGCTGTTCAGCGGGAATAATGAGGCGTGGCGCGAGGGAGGAAAACGCCCGTTTGCGTAAAATAATCGCCATTTTACGCCGCCCTCTTTACAAGGCGGAAAACTGTAGTAGAACGGAACTTATGCCCGCCATGCCGCGAATTCGCCTGGATTTTCTGCTCACGATCACCTGCCTGCTTTTCAGCCCGCAGACGCGGGCCGAGACGGCGGGCGATTATCCGTTCAAGCCGGCGCCATTTACATCCGTGCATTTGACAGATGCGTTCTGGGCGCCGCGTCTTGAGACCAATCGGCTCGTGACGATCCCGTTTGCCTTCGAGCAATGCGAGAAGTCCGGGCGCATGGACAATTTCGAGCGGGCCGCGCGGGTGTTGCAGGGCGACACCAACGTGGACCGGCGCGCGCCGGGCTTTCCCTTCGACGACACTGATCCCTACAAAGTTTTGGAAGGGGCCTCGTTTGCCTTGAGCGTGGCGCCCGATCCGAAAATGAACGCCTATCTCGACACGTTAATCGCCAAGATCGGCGCGGCGCAGGAGCCGGACGGCTATCTCTACACCGCCCGCACGATCAACCCCGAGCATCCGCACCCGTGGTCGGGTTCCAAGCGCTGGCTGAAGGATCCCGACCTGAGCCACGAATTGTATAATGCCGGCCATTTGTTCGAGGCAGCGGCCGCCAATTACCAGGCGACGGGCGAACGCGCTCTGCTGGACATCGCGATCAAGGAGGCGAATTTGCTGTGCGACACCTTCGGCCCCGAAACCAACAAGCTCAGCCACATCTGGCCCGGGCACGAGATTGTCGAGATGGGGCTGGCCAAGCTTTACCGGGTGACGGGGGACGCGCGGTATTTGCGCCTGGCGAAATTCTTCATCGACGCGCGCGGCCCCGGCGGCGACGACTATCACCAATCGCGCATCAAGCCCGTCGAGCAACGGCAAGCCGTCGGGCACGCGGTGCGGGCGGGCTATCTCTACAGCGGCATGGCGGACGTCGCCGCGCTCACCGGCGACGAGCGTTACGTCACCGCCATCGACGCCATCTGGCGCGACGTCGTCAATAAGAAACTTTACCTCACCGGCGGCATTGGCGCCAAGGCCGACGGCGAGGCGTTCGGCCCCGCGTATTTTCTGCCGAATCTGACCGCCTATTGCGAGACCTGCGCCGCCGTCGCGAACGCCTATTGGAACGAGCGCCTCTTTTGCCTGCATGGCGACGCCCAATACGTCGATGTGCTGGAGCGCACGATTTACAATGGATTGCTCAGCGGCGTGTCGCTCGACGGAAAAAAGTTTTTCTATCCCAACCCGCTGGAATCCGACGGCAAACAGGAGCGCAGCCCGTGGTTTGGCTGCGCCTGCTGCCCCGGAAACATCACGCGCTTTCTTCCTTCGCTGCCCGGCTATTTCTACGCCGAAAAAGGCGACGCGCTTTTCGTGAACCTCTTCGCCGCCAACAACGCCGAGATCAAGCTCGATAACGGCCAAACCCTCAAAGTCACGGAAGAAACGCGTTACCCTTGGGATGGCGCAGTCAAGCTAACACTTCATCCTGACCACCCCGGAAAATTGCAAATCAACGTGCGCATCCCCGGCTGGGCCCGCAACCAAGTCGTTCCCGGCGACCTCTACCGTTTCACCGACGAACCCGCCCCCGCCCCCACCCTCTCCGTCAACGGCGAGCGGCAAAAACTAAACCTGACTCAAGGCTACGCACAACTTTCCCGCGATTGGAAAGACGGCGACGTGATAGAATTGAACCTGCCCATGCCCGCCCGCCGCGTGGCTGCCAACGCCGCCGTGGCCGCCGACCGCGATCGCGTGGCCCTGCAGCGCGGCCCCATCGTCTATTGCCTGGAGCAACCCGACAACCCCGGCATCAAAGTGCGCGAGGCGACCCTCCCCGACACCACCCCGCTCGAAGCCTCCTTCCAGCCCGACCTCCTCAACGGCGTAGAAACCCTCCGCGCCGGCCCCTTCCGCGCCATCCCCTACTACGCCTGGGCCAACCGAGGCCGCGCCGAAATGACCGTATGGCTGGCCGCGAACAGTCCGAAATAGATTAAGCATTAAGGCCAGTCGCGAACCCGAGTATCTGGAGCCTGATTAGCCTAGCGCCAAACGCAATTCCCGGGGAGAGACAATGGAAATTTTCAGCCCATCTTGAACCCGCTGATACCCGGGAGTCGTCAGCGGACTAACGACATAGTTTTTACCTTTGGGATAATTTTCACGAAACGCTGCCAATCCGCGAGTGGTAAAGGCCTGTGGTTGCCATTTGCACTCGATGGCGTCCACGGCGTCGCGGCTGCGCGGCGCCACGAAGTCCACTTCCCGCTGCTGCTTATCGCGCCAAAAATGAATCTTTGGCAACCCGGCGGCAATGAGCGTGTCCAGCACGAGGTGCTCCCACAAGATGCCGCAATCTTCCGTGCGCAGCCGATCCCATCCCCGGGCAAAACAGACCAGCCCGGTGTCAAATCCGAACACCTTCGGCTGCGCCACAATCTCACGCCGTCCGCCGCCCGAAAACGGACGCACCAAATGCGCCACATGGGTGATTTGAAAGACATCCAGCCAGTTCATGACCGTGGGACGGCTAATTTGGCTTTCGGCAGCCAACTTGGCCACGTCCACCATTCCGCCGCTTTGCCGCAACAGCAGCGCCAGCACCCGTAGAAATCCCGCGCGTTTCTCCAATCGGAACAACTCTTGCACGTCGCGGGCGAAATAGGAATCCTGCCACTCCGCGTAAAATTCCGGCGTGTGCTGGGCGGCGAGCAGGGCGGGCGGCAATCCCCCGCGCCACAAACGCTCCCGCACATCCGTCACACCGAAAGCTGGCAATTCCTCGTGCAGCACCGGCACAAGCTCGACCACGCGTTTTCGCCCTGTCAGGCTGTCGCTAAATTTCTGGGTGGCTGCCAGCGTCGAAGAACCGGTGGCGAGAATTTTTAATCGCGGAAATTCGTCCGCGCCAATCTTTAGCAGCCGGCTTGGGTCGGGAAGCTGATGCACTTCGTCAAAAATAACGAGCCGCCGCTTGAGCGAGTGATAAAAGCTTTCCGGATCACGCAACCGCTCCGCCACGCTCGGCAGGTCACAGTTCAGAAACTCGGCGTCCGGGAAACTCTGCGCCAGCACCGTCTTACCCGCGCGCCTTGGCCCGGTCAGCCACACCACTGTGGCCTGCTGCCACGCCGCCGCCACCCGCTCCATCCAAAAGGTCCGGTGAATCATTGAACTCTACTTTACATATAGACGTCTAACTGTAAAGTGTGAATCTGACCAATTTTTCGAACGATGTCTTGCTCCGGGAACAGGGCGTGCTTTGCCCTTGGGGAACGCATCGGTCAGCACATCTTAACATTTAACGTTCGGGGAATCTGAAAATGGGAAAAGAGACGGGGTAATTATCTTAACAGGAGGCAGCAGAGGAAACAGAGGTTTGACTTCCAGATTTTCTCTGTGGCCTCTGCTTCCTCCTGTTGCAGTTTTTCATAAGTTAAAAAATAACATCCGCAGCGTGCCATGAGGCCCATGTTTGAATGGCGTCGCGCCATCCTTCGGAGGGGCATTTAAGCTGGTTCCTTTTCGAATCGGATCAGCACGATCTCGGATTGGGTGGCTACTCTCATGGGCGGGCCCCACGTGCCGACGCCGCTGCTGGTGTAAACTTGCATAGTGCGCAGGCGATTAAGGCCGTAGCCAAAGCCTTTGTAGATTCGAGCGACGAGCAGGTTCCAAGGCCAGTTTTGGCCGTTGTGGGTGTGGCCGGAGAGCTGGAGCGAGATGCCTTGCTCCTCGGCGATGGCCAGATTAATTGGACGATGCGCGAGGAGTATGCTCGCGCGTTGGCGATTGATGCGGGCTGCGCTCAGAATGGAGCGCAATGTGACCGGGTCGCCGGCTTCGGAATCATGGACGCCGACTAATTGCAGGCCTTCGATGGAAAACATCTCGTTGTGGAGGACATGGATGCCCACACGCCTCACGGGATCCAAATACAAACTTCTGTCTGCGAACTCATCATGATTTCCGGTCACGAAATAAATTCCGAGCGGCGGTGTGTATTCGCGCCACGGCGACACCAGGCGATCCAGGCCGTGTGTCGGACCGTCAAACATATCGCCGCTGATGAAGACCGCCTCCGGTTGCAAGGAGCGCAGCCGTTCAATGACGCGGCGCAGAAATTTTGCGCCGTTCAGTGGACCCAAATGAAGATCTGTGATCAAGGCGGCGGTGCGGCCACGCCAGGATTCCGGCAAATGCGGCAATTGAACGGTGATCTTCTTGACTCGAATCCGCCGGGCGTTCACCAGCCCATAAGCGGTGGCCAGAAAGGCCAGACCAAACAAAATCTCCGCAATTTGGAAGCGGGGAAGCTGCCGCCCGATCAGCCAGCCTATTCCCGCGACGACCCAGCACGCGATAGCCGCGAAGAATACGAAGTTCAACGCCCCCAGCCATGTGGCAAGCAGCGCGTAGGCGAGGCGCAAGGCGGGATGCGCCGAGCGAAAGCGCAGCATCGTCGTCGGAATAAAAGCGACGCCCAGCGCGCCCGGCAGCGCCTGCCAAACCATCCATCCGGGAACATGGAAGAAGTGGCTCCAAGTGGCGCACACGACCGCGTTCGCCGAGAGCAAAATAAGCGACACGATCGCGGCGAATCGGACGATTCTTCCCCGCGTAAAATGCGCTGGCGAACTGGTCGCCTTCGACTCTTCGTCTTTCAAACCGGGCGCAGACTTATTGGAATTTTTAGCCTCCACGACGCTAGACCTTAACCCAAAAGTTAGTCACGTGAAGGATTCATTCTGCACCGGACGCGCCCGGCAGGCGCCAGGCGCCGATTGGCTAAGGCCAACAGTGGAATGTTCTGGGCGGGAAAATCCGGCGCGACAGGCTCGTTCAGGAAACCTGGGGGGCTTCCCTAAAACCATCGAGCCAATGGTGCAAACTTAGCATGGGATGCTCCCACAACATGCGCGGGCCGGCGTAGCGCATGATGGCGCGGGCCTCGTCGCGGCGGGCGCGCTGGTAGCAATGCACCGGACATTTCGCGCAGGTCGGTTTTTCTTCGCCGAACCGGCATCGCTCCAGGCGTGCGTGGGCGTAATCGATAAACTTGGAGCATTCAGGGCATAGGGCGCCGGAAGGCTGGTGGAGATCGCGGCAATAAATGTGAACCATCGCGGCCATCGTTTTCCATTCACGCGCCAGGCGATTGGCCGAAAGGTCATTGGCGCTTTTACAGGTTGCCGCGCGCGCTGCCGGAAGATCTTCGATGATTGCATTCATGCCAGCATTATCGTCGGAATTCGGCCCTCATAAATTGACGTGGGTCAAGTCTTCAGGATTTTTTCCTCAGGGCTTCCTACCATTGGGGATAGACCAAGGCCAAGTCGCCTTGCCCATTTGCGGTCAGCATCGATAACCGCAGGGTCCTTAAACGGCGGTTCCCGGTTTAAAATGGCGGCCCGCCGTGGTAACTCACGGAGTTCATCGGCTTAAAAGACCGTTGGGCGGGCGCAAAGATGGATGATTTTTCCAAGGGTGGACTTCCCGACGGCGGCCGCTGCCTTGCTGTGTTTGGTTCGTGACGATTTGGTGTCAGACCCAGAGACTGGGCTCATGGCTTTCTACGTGCAAATCTGTTTGTCTCAGGGCTAAATGATCCGCCTCGAAGCTATGTGGCCGTTCTCCGATAAGAAGCAAGGCGGACCGAAAATGTCCGTGACACAAGCATTGGAATTATTGGCGGACATCGGCGTTCGCGCCCGAGCCCAAATCTCAAATGATGATTTGGCGCTGTCGCTCGGCGGCTCTCTGGATTCGCCCGTGAATTGGACTTTGTTATTATGCGTCCTTGGCGGCGAAGTGGAACGCGGCGATTTTGAGCGTATTTCGGACGACATTTGGCACGTGGACGCGGAGTGCATTGAAGACCACGGCGATTACGTCCGGCTGGTGCAGCGGTTCGCGATTCTGACAAAGGGATTACTCCCGTTGAATAATATCCGTGATCATGTGGCAGTGGATAAAGGCGAGGCATGGGTGGAATTCGATTTGGAGGCAAAACCATCCACTGGGACTTGGAGGTGGCGGACGATTGGATGGCTCCAGAATTGTATTCTCGCATACAGGAACTGGTGTCAGTCCGGTCGGAAAAGAAATTCTTCATCATTGCCTTGGGCCAGGATTCATTAATTTGCTTCGGCGACGCGGCGATGAAGCAGAAATTGTCGAACTTGACCGGCTTGGAATTTCAGTGGGAGTGAACCGACCACGCGACCGCGGCTTTTCCACTCGCCTACAAAATAATGTCGGGCGGACCGTTCGGAATCGCGAGGGCCGCCTGATGGCATCCTCTTCACACTCTGCGGCTTCTCGGACGCTTTTGCCGGCGGAGTTTTCTCCCCGTGCGAAATCTCAATCCCCGAACCAACGTCCTGCCCCTCGAGAGCGCGATGTGTCCCGATCCGCCTATGCCGCCGTGAGCGCGGCCCGCTCATCCTGCAGCGCGCCGGTTTTTTCCAGAAAATAATCATAACCCCCGACATAGGGCGTGATCCGGCCCGCATTCACATGAAGGACTTTGGTCGCCAGATGGCGGATGAAATGCACGTCGTGGGAGATGAATACCAGTGTCCCTTCGTAACGTTCCAAGGCGAGCGTCAGCGACTCCACGGTTTGGAGATCAAGATGGGTGGTTGGCTCATCCATGAGCAGCAGATTAGGCGGATCAACCAGAAATTTGACCAGGTTGAGCCGGGTCTTTTCACCGCCGCTGAGGACCTCTGTTTTCTTAAATATGTCGTCCTTGCGGAAAAGAAAGGAGCCGAGGATGGCCCGGGCTTCTTCTTCGCGCAGGGTGGGGGCGCTGGCCACAACCTCATCGAGCACCGTCTTGTTCGGATCCAGTGTGGCGGCGCGATGCTGGCTGAAATAGCCGATCTTGGCGTTGTGCCCGAGATCGCATTCCCCCTGCTGGGGTTGCACCACGCCCGCCAGGATTTTAAGTAAAGTAGATTTTCCGGCGCCGTTCGGCCCGACCAACACCGTGCGTTCGCCGCGTTCAATCGTCAAATCGAGCCCTTGATAGACTTTGTGCGCGCCGTAAGCCATGTGGATGCCGCGCAAACTGATTGCCCTCTGTCCGCCGCGCGGCGGCTGTGGAATCTGGAAACGGAACGGCTTCTTCGGCGCGACGGGTTTCTCAATCAGTTCCATGCGCTCGATTTGTTTGAGCTTGCTCATGGCCTGGGACGCCTTGGAAGTGACGGAGCGAAAACGATCGGCGAACTCCTGGAGCGCCTGGATTTCCTTCTGCTGATTTTTGTAGGCGGCGAGCTGTTGTTCGTAGCGTTCTTCCCGCTGGCGGAGATAATCGGTGTAGTTGCCGGTATAGGCGATCAGTTTCTTCTCTGAGATTTCATGGACCTCAGTCGCGATCTCGTCCATGAACTGGCGGTCGTGGGAAATGAGCAGGACGGCGCCGGAGTAATTCTTTAGATACTCCTGAAGCCAGAGCAGGGCGAGGAGGTCGAGGTGGTTGGTGGGCTCGTCGAGCAGGAGCAAATCCGGCTCCATCACGAGGAGACGGGCCAGGCGGGCGCGCATGATCCAGCCGCCGCTGAGGTCGCGAGCGGGGCGATTAACGTCCGCATCGCGATAGCCCAAACCGCGCAACATTTTCTTGGCCTTCGTTTCCACCTGCGGGTCGGCCAGCGCGTCGTGCTTGGCGTGGGCTTCAAAATATTCGGCGCTCGTCACGTCCCCCGCCGCCTCAAGTTCCTGCAAACGTTTTTCCAGGCGCGGCAATTCCTCCACCCGGCCCGTGGCGACGTCCAAAACGGTTTCCTCGCCCAAGGTTTCCGCTTCTTGGGGCAGAAAGCCGACGCTCGTCCAAATATCCCTTTCGACTTCGCCCTTATCAGGTTCCCGTTGTCTGAGGATGATGGAGAAGAGGGTGGATTTCCCGGCGCCATTGGGCCCCACGAGCGCGACGCGGTCGCCGGCATTGATCTGGAGCGAAGCGTTCTCGAAAAGAACACGCCCGCCCAAAGTCATTTTCAAATCACGAATCGTCAGCATGGAAACAAAGTTCGAAGACGAAGAATTGGTCTATCTGCGACAACGAGCCGCAGAGCTTACCATGGAAAGCCAGTTTGTCCATCGGAGATTAGAAGTGTCAAAACTCTTTAGAAATGTCCCCATGTTAACTCAGGAGAGAAATGCCCCGATGAAGCCATAGCGCGCAGATGTCAAACCACGGGTTGGCGCAATTTTGGCGCAATTCGTCCGGGCTGCGGCCACGTAATGATTGACATCGAAATGGGCGAACGAAGAAAACCCTCGATTCTGTTGAAGATCGGGAAAAAAATGGAGCGAGTGAAGGGATTCGAATCAATCTTGGATTTGACAGGAATCGTGTAACCATGAAGCTCTGTGCTACTTGCGCATCCTGCAAGATGCGGAGAACTTGCATAAAAATGCATGGATTTCGCAAGCGGGCTGCCCTACTTGCCCCGAAATTCCCCCACGGAACTCGTTCAATCATTCGCCTATTTAAGGGCCACTTGAACGAAATCTGTGCACCAGTGTTGGGGATGGTCTTGGAAGGAAGAGGAAAGCGGCGGCTAGATTTTCACAGCGGCCTCCATCAAAGGCCGGCGATGGCCTCAAAACGATGTTTAACTAGCGGCGCTCGTTCGCGACTTCCGAGCATTCCCGAAAGATGACCCGGAAGGGCCTGCGCGAAATCTGGGTGTTGCAGCAACGTCGCGAAGCGCTCAGCCACGAATTTACGAATCGCCTCCGGCGCGGTCGCTATCTCCTCGACAATGCTGGCACGACCATCAATCAGGGTAACGATGTCCTCCAGATCGTGACTGCCATAACAGTCGTTCTTTCCGCGGTCCTTGAACGCCTCCAATTTCGTGGCCAAAAAAAGAGGCGCCGCGATTACATGCGCCTGACACTCATCGCCTAGATCTGTGGCTGTGGCATATTGAATCACTTCCGGAAACCACCGGGTATTCATCCCTAAATTCGCGGGCTCCTGAGGCATGATGTCCACGCGACACCCCTCCACCATCCATCGGCAAATTGGAGCGCCTTCGGAGGTGTCGTGATCGAATCCCGAGACCCTCAGGCGTTCCTCAAAGGCCGCATATTCACCGTATGTAGCAATCGCCACCACGACGTCAACATCTTTGGTCGGCCGAAACTCAGCAAGCTCAGGCTGGTCGACTAAATAGTGCATGACGGCGCCACCGACGAACGCAAACGGCACGTTCAGCGGGATCAATCTCCGCGCCACGATGCGCATCTCTTCACGCGGCGTAGGCATGTTTCAATCGGCTCTTCAATTCGTCCTCTGCCAGTTGCCGATCTCGCGCGCGTCCTATACGCAGAGCGTCCACCAAGACCAAGAGCTGATACAATCCCGAGTCGGCTCGCGCCGCTGCGGGCACGGATTTGTACAATGGTTCGATCGCAACACCGCGAACCGTTCCTTCTGGGTCAGGCCAGACTGGAGGAAGGTCAGTCGAAGCGAGCTTATCCGCCAATGGCGCGGCTGCGTACGCGGTTGGCAGCCCACGGGCAACCGGGCCCGGCCATGCTGGAAATGCGTATCGGACCCCATGCAGAAGGTAATCCTGGAGCGGCCGCCGAAGGGGTTTTCGAGTTTGCGGATCAATCAATCCAGCCCTGACGCCGCGGCGCACCGCCGCATGGACCTCAGATGTGCTTATGCGCAATTCCCTGGCGATTTCCGCATAAGGCCGCAATCTTCTTTCCAGCAGCAGCTTAAGCAAAACGACGACATCCAAGCTCTTGGCAATCACAAGGATATTCTATTCGCGAATAGCGAATGAGCAAGTCATTTTCTAAAAGCACGCTTCTCCTGCTTGCCGGAAAATCCAGTGAAAAACCGCCCCAAGAACAGAAAAGAAAAAAGGAGTCTGTGAGGTAAAAAATGGAGCGAGCGAAGGGATTCGAACCCTCGACATTCACCTTGGCAAGGTGACGCTCTACCAGGCTGAGCTACGCTCGCTTGCTGCAAGTCCGACGAGATTACGGCGCCGGCAAAAATTTGCAAGCGCCAATAATTAGCGTCAGGTTTGGGCGGGGACGACGTCTTCGATCTTGGCGTATTGCACGAGGAGATCGACGACTTTTTCGTGGAGGAGTTGCTGGTAAATGTCGCCGAGGGCGCCGTTCTTTTCCAGGTCCTTGACGAGTTTGTCCACGGGCATTTTGTGCTGGGCGGCCATGGCTTGCAGGCGGCCGGCAATCTCCAATTGCTCCACACGGATGCCTTCTTTCTCGGCAATTTTTTGGAAGGCAAAGGACGCCTTCACGCGTTCGCGGGCCGCCGTGGCGGCGGTGGCGTAGATGCCGTCTTTCTGCGCGTCCAGGGCTTCTTTCGGCACGCCGCGGCTCTGGTTTTCGTTGACGATGTGATACACGATGCCGCGCGTTTCCTGCTCCACGATGGATTCCGGGAGGTCGCAGGTGATGGGATCCAGCAACGCCTGCATGACTTGCTTGCGCAGGTCGCGGGTGCGTTTCTGGTTCAGTTCATTCTGCAAATCGGCGCGCACGCCTTCGCGCAGCTTTTCCAGGCTCTCGGCTTCGTATGATTTGGCGAAAGCCTCGTCGATGGCGGGCAGGGTCTTTTGTTTCGCTTCGAC
This sequence comes from Verrucomicrobiia bacterium, assembly GCA_035551475.1. Taxonomy (GTDB): domain Bacteria; phylum Verrucomicrobiota; class Verrucomicrobiia; order Limisphaerales; family Palsa-1400; genus DASZMX01. Next base: position 1,625 of record DASZMX010000113.1, on the reverse strand, counting down.
CAATTCCACTTCGTAGCTTCCTTTTTTGCCGGCGAGCTGCGGCGTGACAAAATCGGCGGGGAAATCAACGGTGATGGTGCGTTTCTCGCCGGCGTTCATGCCGATGAGCTGGTCGCCAAAACCCGGGATGAACGACGTTTTATCGACGTTGATCCAGAAATTGTCCTTTTGCGTCAAGCCCCGCGCGGCCGGCGCGAAATCGGTGAGGGGCTTGCCGTCGAGCGTGCCTTTGTAGTTGACGACGGCGATGTCGTTTTCCTGGAGGGGGCGCGTAACGGTGTCGAACTTGGCCTGGCGTTCGGCCAGCATGTTCAAGGCGCGGTCGATGTCGGCGTCGGTGACGGGCGTGGGGTCGCGCTGGGCGGTGAGGCCTTTGTAATTGGGCAGCTCAAATTCCGGCGCAATTTCCAGTGTGGCGGCAAATTGCAGGGGCTGGCCGCGGCTGAACTGGATTTCTTCGACATCGGGGCGGCCGACGACGTTGAGTTTCTGGTCGGCGATGGCTTTGCGGTAGGAATCGCCGATCAATTTGCGTTTGGCTTCGTCCTGGATTTCGCTTTCGTAGCGTTTGGCGACCATGTCCTTGGGGGCCTTGCCGGGGCGGAAGCCGGGCAGGCGCGCTTCCTTGGCGAAATCGCGCGTGATTTCTTCAAATGCCGCTTCGACCTTTTCGGGTTCGACTTCGACGCGGACCAATCGTTTGCAAGGAGCCAGAGTTTCAACCGTTACGTTCACAAAAGCCTTTCAGTTTACAATCCATCTCTCGCCGCGGAAGCCCGCGCGCGAGCTGGACAAATTACGGATGGAGGGGGCGACCGTCAAGCCTGCAACCGGGCTGATTTTGGGCGATTGTGTCCGGCCCGCGCCTGGCATAGGCTGCGTCATGCTGAAAACGGGCATCCTCAATCCGCACCTCAACGCGCTCTTGAGCCGGGTGCGCCACACCAACACTCTCGTCATTGCCGACCGCGGATTTCCCTTCTGGCCGATGATCGAGACGGTGGATATTTCGCTGGTGGACGACGTGCCCACGGTGTTGCAGGCGCTGGCGGCGGTGCGGCAGAATTTCGTCATCGGGCAGGCGTGGATGGCGGAGGAATTTCAAAAAAATGGCGCCGCCGCCCAGCAGGCGCTGGCCGCCGGGTTGCAGGGAATTAATTTGACACGCCTGCCGCACATCGAATTCAAGAAACTCGTCCCGCGCGCGATCGGCCTGATCCGCACCGGGGACACCACGCCGTATGCCAATCTTATTCTCGAAAGCGCCTGAGGAATTCCGCCATGGTCCGGCGGGCCGTTCCCTGGCCCTGGCCTTGGGGCGCAGTAGTTTGGTCTGGAAGATTTCCGGTGGAGCGTCCGGGCAAAAAATAATTGTCCAGAACGCGTCGCGCCATTCGTTGTCTATCTGAACGGGCCAAATAACATTAACAAATCATCTGAATTATGAGCGAACCAACGAACGAATCAAAATACATGCTGCTGTTTCGCGGCAATGACTGGCAAAAGGGTCTTTCCCCCGAGGAAATGCAACAGGTCGCCGGCCAATGGATGGCCTGGTTCAAGGGCTTGAGCGAGCGCGGCGTCGTCGTGGCTGGCTCCCCGCTGGAAGCCGAGGGCAAACTCGT
>DASZMX010000112.1:0-22964 GCA_035551475.1 Verrucomicrobiia bacterium | reverse complement strand
CCGGTTAAAGCGGTACGCGAGCTGGGTTCAGAACGTCGTGAGACAGTTCGGTCCTTATCCACTGTGGGCGCAGGAAACTTGAGGGGTTCATTCTCTAGTACGAGAGGACCGAGAATGACGCACTTCTGGTGTGGCAGTTGTTCCGTCAGGGGCAGCGCTGCGTAGCCATGTGCGGTAGAGATAAGCGCTGAAAGCATCTAAGCGCCAAGCTCGTCCCAAGATAATGTTTCCCGGACGCAAGTCCCTAAAGACCCCCGGTAGACTACCGGGTTGATAGGTTAGGCGTGTAAGCGAAGCAATTCGTTCAGCGGACTAATACTAATCGGTCGTGCGGCTTGATCGCTTTTTTTCCCTTCGGGGAAAACAGCGATTTCGACTCGCGAATTGGAAGACATATCCTCGGATGTCTATGTGTAGTTTTCAGGGAGCTTCCCGGTGATCCGGTTCCAGAGTTCTTTTGATAATCTAGGTAGGAGCGGCCTGCGGGCTGCTCATGGGCGCCGCAGGGCGTCCGCTACCGCATGGTTTTTTGGTGGCCATAAAGCTGTGGTCCGACCCGTTCCCATCCCGAACACGGCCGTCAAACACAGTCTTGCCGATGGTAGTGGTTGTATAGCTTCCGCGAGAGTAGGTTGCCGCCAGATCTTTCTTAAAAGAGCCGAGACGTCTTCGTTTCGGCTCTTTTTTTATTTTGTTTGCAACTTTCAGATAAATCGACGTTTATAACTGTGATGTTAAGGCGGTGGCTTTCGTGGCTGGCGGCGGGGATGATGTTGGCGTCGGCCAGTCCGGCCCGGGCGCAGAGTTTTGTTGTTTCCAACTATGCCACGTTCACCCAGGCCATTGCGTCCTCCAATAATGTCATCACCAATTTTCTCGCGAATTCCCGCGTCACCGTCCCACGCGGGGTGAGCCTCGAAGTCGCCACCAATCTGATCGTCGATGGGGGCTCCAATCAGGTGGTTTTCTCGGGCAGCAATGTCACCCGGATTTTCCATGTTCACGCCGGCGCCTCGCTCTCCTTGGTCAGCTTGCAGCTTTACAACGGTCTTTCCACGGCCGGGGGCGCAATTTTCAACGAAGGGAGCTTGATGCTCTCCAATTGTGTCGTCGCGGGAAATGTGGCCACGAACACCACTGGGATTCCCGGCACGACCGGGGCGAAAAACGGCAATGGCTCCAATGGAGGGGACGGTTTGGGCGCTTCGGGCGCGGGGATTTACAGCAAAGGCCCCTTGGCGATTTATTTTTCGACCTTCACCAACAACACGGTGAACGCCGGCAACGGTGGCAACGGTGGGGATGGAATCACGACGTTTACCTTCGGCGGTGATGGTGGCAAGGGTGGCAACGGCGGCGGCGCCAACGGCGGGGCGATAGTGGCCTTGGGGGCGAGCAACGTCATTTATGCTTCACTCTTCGAGCGTAACGAATGCATTTGCGGCCTCGGTGGAGCCGGTGGCTTGGCTGCTTCCGGTATTTTCGGCGGGATTGGGGGCAGTGGCGGATCAGGAGCGAGCGGCAATGGCGGCGCCATTTACTGCGCGGGCAAATTGTGGATGGGCGCGTCTTTCTTTCAATTGAACCGCGTGGCCGCGGGCGCGAGCGGCCCCAGCGGCACGACCGCCTCCGGCAGCGAGGTGAATGGCAGTTTGGGCGGGATGGCCCAGGGCGGCGCGATTTTTCTGGCGGCGGGAGCGAGCGGAAGTGCGATCAGCAATTGCACCATGCTCGGAAATTTTAGCCAGGGCGGCGCCGGCGGCGGAACGGCTTCCGGCTCGGCGGATATCTCGGGCAACGGCGGGGCGGCTTTTGGGGCTGCGATCGCCAGCGCAGGCACGATCCAAGTTTCATACTGCACGATTTCGACCAATTTTTCGACCGCCGGCGCCGGGGGAGTTGCGCAAGCCGGCGGAAACAATGGCTCGGCCGGCCCAGTGGCTGGCGCGGAGGTTTATGCCTCTCCCGGTTCCATTCGGCTGCTGGGGACAATTCTCGCGGGCGGCCGCCGTGGGGCCGCGATTAATGCATCGGGTGGCGGGGACACGGGTTTCAACCTGAGCTCCGACGCGAGCGGCATTTCGCAACCGACGAGCCTGGCGAATCGTGATCCGTTGCTTTTGGCCACGGTGGCGGTCGTGACGACAAATTTCAGCCTGACGACCAATGGTGTTTTCGTGACAAGCTCCACCTCTCCCACCACCAATTTTGTTCCGCCTGTTACGACGAATACGATGGGCACCAACAGTTTTACGTACCCGACGATCACGAACTTTATCAACCTCGTGACGAACCTCGCCACCATCCTCAGCCCGCAAAGCTACAGCTACGATATTATCCTTAGCTATTCGTACACAAATACGAGCGGAGCGGCGCAGACGAACTTCACGTTCACCACGAATTTCCTCGCCAGCAACAATGGCGGGCCCACGCCGACGCTGGCGTTGAGCAACGCCAGTCCAGCCATAGGATTCATTCCGGGGATTCCTGGCATCAGTTTTCCGCTGACCGATCAGCGCCTGTTTTTGCGCGTGTCGCCGACGGCGATTGGCGCTTACGACCCCAACGCTGTTTCGAGCCTCAATACGAGTGTCGGCGCCACCCCCAACAAATATCAAATCCTGGTCGTGGATCCGTCCTCGGTCATCGCCCTGCCGGCGGAATATGATAACGTCACCAACTACACGCTTACGACGCTAACCAACGGCGAGACGAACCTGATGTTCTTCGATCCATTCGACAAAATTTTCACCAATTTTCTCTACACGACCAACGTCACCATTACCCAAACAAGCATTGGCAGCCCGGGCGTTTCCACGAATAATTTCGCGACCAATATCCCTGTTCCGAGCATCACCGGCCCGTCGATTGTCGGGCTGGGTCTGGGCGCGTCCTTTATCGCTTCTGTCAACACGAACGTGCCGGGCCTCGGGTTCCAATGGCAGTTGAATTCCACCAATCTAGTTGACAATGCTTTTTTCTCCGGCACGACCACCAGCAATCTTGTGCTGAAAAATATTCAGAAAACCGCTGCGGGCGACTACACCGTGATTGCCGGAACGACCCTGGCTTATGCGCAAACCAGCGCCGTCCTCACTGTCGTGGTCACCAACCTTGGGGCCGTCGCGTTCACGGCGCCGGCCGCGAATGTCGCCACGCGCGCCACCTTTGTGACGGTGCGCGGAACTGTCACCCATGCGGACGTCGTCACGAATGTAACCTTGTGGATGACAAATTTGAACGACGGAAGTGTCGTGACCGTTCCGACCGATCTGCGCTTCGGGCGCTCCACGGTCGCAACCTGGTCGGCGACGGTGCAACCGGACGCTGGCACCAATGTCCTGGCCGCGCAGGCCTCGGATGATCGCGGATTTTTGTCGCCCATCGTGACGCGAAAATTCTTTTCCATCCAGCGCGCGCCTCTCTCGCTGAGTTATGCCGGGGACGGGGTGGGCGCGGTGGCTGGCGCCCGCAACGGTTCCCTGCTGAATATCGGTCAGACGTACACGTTGGTGGCGCATCCCAATACGCGCTCGCTTTTTGGGTATTGGGACGTGGTGACCAATGGTGTCAGCGAAATTGCGCATGCCGAGAATGGGACGTTGCGCTTTCTGATGGAAGCCGACACCGAAATCACCGCCACCTTTATCCCCGATGAATTCCTGGCTTCGCTCGGCACGTATAACGGGCTTTTTTATCCGATGGAAACCAATGCCTCCGGGCCGATTGGATTCGTCAGCGGATTTACATTGGCGCGCACGGGCGCTTACAGCGCAAAAGTTTTTGCCTGGGGATTTCGCACCAACCACACGATCACCGGCGTCCTCAATCCCAACAGCGCCGCGGCCACCAACAGTTTCGTGCTGGGCACGAATGCGTTCACGCTCGAGCTGCAATACACCGGCAGCAACATTACTGGTTCGGCCATCGCTGACGGCGTTTCGCCGTTGCGATTGGAGCGCGCCGTGCGCACCAATGTCAGCGCGCAATACACGATGCTGCTGGAACCGTTGCCCGACAACGCTGCGCGAGGCATTGGTTACGGCCAGATGACCGACCGGTTGGGCGCCGTGGCCCTGAGCGGCGTGCTGGCGGACGGAACGGCTTTCAGCCAATCCGTCGGAGCCGCCAGCCAAGGCGAGGTGCCATTATTCGTTCCGCTGTACACGAACACAGGAGTGATTGCCGGGTGGTTTTTCCTGAATTCAGGCTACCAGACGAATTTCTTCTGGATCAAACCCACCAATGCGGGTGGACTTTTTCCGCAGGGCTTCACGAATCTTCTGGCGCAAGAAAACGCGGTATGGAAAGCGCCCTCAGCGCGCTCGGACGCCATCAACTTGCCGACGGGCAATGCCGTGGTGTCCTTTGCGGACGGGGGATTGGATGCGCCGTTGACCTTCGGGGTGATGCCGGCGGATCGGACGTTCCTGGTCAAAACCAACAGCACGGTGCCCACCAACTATTTCCTGGGGACGTTGAATGCGAAGAACGGATTATTTACCGCCCGGTTTGGAACTCCCACTGCGACGAACAACGCCGCAGGCGTCATTCTGCAAACTCCGGACTTGGGGGATATTGGCGGCGGGTTTTTTCTGGGGGCGACCAATTCCGGATCGATGATCCTGACCCCCGGCCAGTGAGGCGGCCTAGCGGTGGTTTTCGAGGCCGGTTTCGCCCTCGGCCTTGCGCGGCAGCGAGGTTTTGTCGGGGCCGAAGTTTTTGTAAACCGAAAGCCCTTCCTTGATCACGGCCATCGATTCGCTATCCACGATTTGGTAATAGCGATTGCGCTCGCTCAGGATGTTGTCCAGCGCTTCGGGCACGGTCTCAAACCCGTCGAGAAAATCCTTCATCCCACCCAAAGGGCGGCCCACGTAATAGGTAAAAACAAGATAGCGTTTCATTGCAGCGGTCATGAGCGCGGTGTCAAGCGCCCGTAATGCACCCGACTTAGCAACTCGTGTGCCGCAGCAAAACCTCGGGGAAAGACCCAAAAGAAGATCGGGGAAATGTCCCGTTCCGAGACATCAGCCCGCAGGGGAGAGACACGAACTAACGGCGGCGATTCTCAGGGCGTTCGGCGCGGGCGGCGGCTTTCTCCTGCTTGGAGGCCTTCAATTCCTCGACAAACCACAGGGCAAGCGCGGGGCCGAAGCAAATCAGCAAGCCCACCGGAACGACCAATTCACCCCAAATATTCAAATCGCTGTCCGTCATAGCGTTTTTAGGTTCGCAGGCGGTCAAGAAATGTAAAGGAATATTTGCGCCATGCGGTGGCACGTTAACCTTGAGAATTTTGCGGGTCATGCGTTAATGCGCCCTGAGCGAAGATGATTTTCGGCGCACATTGTTCAACGGCAGGCGGCGTTTGGAAGGCTTTGGAGCGTGCCGAGACCATTGGCGCGCAAAGCTGCCAAATCTTCGTGAAGAATAACATGCAATGGCTGGGCCGCGCGCATTCGGACTCGGATGTCGCGAAGTTTGCCGCCGCGAGGAAACGCCTGAAGCTGGCCGCTGTTTTTGGGCATACCGGCTATCTCATTAACCTCGGGGCGCCGCCGTCTGCCAATCGCGACAAGTCGTTGCAATCGCTGCAGCAGGAAATTGAATTTGCCACCGCTTTGGAGCTGCCATTTTTGGTGATGCACCCGGGCGCGCATTTGGGCGCCGGCGAAGAAGTTGGGATCAAGCGCATTGTGGAAGGCTTGAATGAAATTTTTCGCGCCACGAGCTCCTCGCCGGTGCGGATCGCCTTGGAAAACACCGCCGGGCAGGGGAGCTGTCTGGGGCATCGGGTGGAGCATCTCGCGGCCATTTATGACGCGGTGCAATCTCCCGAGCGCCTGGCCCTGTGCATCGATACCGCGCATCTTTTTGCCTCGGGCTACGACGTGCGCGAGCCTGGCGGTTGGCAGGGCGCGATTGATTTAATCGACAAATTGATCGGGCGAAAAGAAATCGCCGCGTTTCATCTCAATGATTCCAAAACAGACTTTGGCTCGCGCGTGGATCGGCACGACCACATCGGGAAAGGGAAAATCGGACGGGAAGCTTTCCGTTATTTGCTCAACGACGCGCGCTTTAAAAACACGCCCGGCTGCCTGGAGACATTCAAATCCGACGACCTGCATGAGGATGTCGAGAACCTTGCGACCCTGCGATCGCTCAGCGCGCGCCGCACAGCGCCCCGAAAAGGCGCATGAAATTTTCTTCGACCTGCGCGCTTAATTTTTCCAGCGGCACGTCCAGCCATTCAGAGGCAAACTCATAGACGGCGCCGATGTTGGCGGGATGATTCAGGTCGTCGGCCAGCGGAAAGCGCACGCGCGCGGCGGGGAGCGGTTGATCAGGCGCGTCAGTTTCGATCAACAGACGATCCAGCGGAACGCGCCGAAATGCTTCGCGCTGGCGCAGTTTCCGCTCGTGCGCGAAGTAACCCGGGAGCGAAAAATAAGCGCCCAATTTCACCAGTTCCGGAATCATTTCCGCCGGGCCGCCAAACGAATGCAGCATGAACCCAACCGCGGGGCGGCGTTCGCGGCGTAGCGTGTCCAGGAGGAGGCCCCACGCCTGAATACAGTGCACGCTGACCGGCAGGTTCCGCTCCACCGCCTGGCGCCATTGCCAGAGAAACACCTCCGTCTGCGCCGCGACGTCGTGGCCCTTGATCCACTTGTCAAAACCAATTTCACCGACGCCCGCGGGAATCTGCGCCAGCAACGCCGTCCATTTTTCCTGCCATTGCGGCGTGCGTTCGCCGACATACCACGGATGATAGCCGAAGGACGGGATGACTTGCGGACAGGATCGGGCCAGCGCCAGGAGATCCGGCCAATCGTTTTCGCACGCGCCATTGACGACCATCTTCCCGATGGGTTGCGCCGCGATGGCCTTGAGCACGCCGGGCAGATGCCGCTTGAGGCGGTCGTCGTGCAAATGATTGTGCGAGTCGTAAAAGGTCATGGGCGCTGTTGCGCGGCGAAGCGCCGAATTTCCTCGAACATCCGGGACAAACTGTTTCGGCGATTCGGCGTCAAATGCTGGTTCACGCCGAAACGCTCCAGAAAGCGCGGATCAACCGACGCCACTTCCTCCGGCGTTTGCCCGCTGAAAAATTCGCACAGCGTCACGGCAATGCCCTTGATGATCGCCGACTCCGAATCCGCGCGAAACCGGCAGCGGCCCTCGTCGAATTCCGCCGCCAGCCAGGTGCGGGCCAGGCAGCCTTCCAGGCGATGGGCGTCGGTCCGCTGCGCCGCCGGCAGCGCCTCCGCCGCGCGTCCCCGCTGCGTCATCCAAGCCAGGCGGTCCTGCGGGCTTTTTAAATCTGCCAGGGCGCGCTCCAACTGGCGCTGTTTTTCTGCGATGGGAATGTAGGGCTCCGCGCTCACGCTGTTTTCGCTTTAACCTGCGTTGGGCGGGGCCGGGGCGCAACTGAAACCGCTGGGCCGGAGGATAGGGCTTGCCGCGTGGCGCGAAAACCCGTTACCTCAGCGCCATCATGGATGCGCGGGAAGCGTTGGTCGCTTTAAATATGATTGACGGCGTGGGCCCGGTGCGGGTGCGCACGTTGCTCGAGCATTTCGCCGATCCCGCCGCCATTCTCGCCGCCAGCCAGGCGCAATTGGAGCGCGTGCACGGCATCGGCCCGGAGCTGGCCCGCGCCATTCAAGGCTGGGAGCAAAAAGTCGATCTCATCGGCGAATTGCGGCGCATCAAGGAATTCGGCTGCCACATCGTCATTCAATCCGACGAGAATTATCCAGAATCCCTGCGGCAGATTTATGATCCGCCGGTCGTGCTTTATGTGAAAGGGGAGCTGCTCCCCAAGGACAAAAATGGTGTGGCGGTGGTGGGTTCGCGCCTGACGACGCACTATGGTGTGGAGACGGCGCGCAAACTTTCCTATCAACTCGCCTACATTGGCGTGACGATCGTCAGCGGTGGCGCGCGCGGCATCGACACGGCGGCGCATCAAGGCGCGCTCAGCGCCAAGGGCCGCACCGTCGCCGTCATGGGGACGGGCATTAATTTAATTTTTCCCGCCGAGAATGCCGAACTGTTCGAGCGCATCGCCGCCAGCGGCGCGGTCATCACGCAATTTCCTTTCAACCGCAAGGCGGACAAGCAGAGTTTTCCGATTCGCAACCGCATTGTCGCCGGCATGACGCTGGGCACGGTGGTCGTGGAGGCCAATCTCACCAGCGGCGCCTTGATCACCGCGGGCATGGCGATTGAAAACGGACGTCAAGTATTTGCCGTGCCAGGCCGCATCGATTCCCCGCGCAGCAAAGGCTGCCACGACCTGATCAAGAAAGGCGCCAAGCTCTGTGAAGGCGCCGAGGACATTTTGAGCGAGTTCGAGTATTTGTTTCCCACCAGCAACCGCCCTACAGCCATGAAGGACGGCGGGGCGGCGCCGGCGTTTACGTTGTCGGAAAACGAGCAGGCGGTTTATGACACCCTGAGCGAAACCGAACGCGCCATTGACGAGATCATCCGCGCCAGCGGGATGCCGCCGTCGTCCGTTTCCGTGGCGTTGCTGGGCTTGGAAATGAAGCGGCTGATCCGGCAATTGCCCGGCAAGCTTTTCGTCAAGAATATCTAATTGGCGGGCGCCATTATCTCCACGTCCTTGGCCCGGGCGGCGGGAGTCACTTTCAGGCCGGTGATGTTGCCGTTTTCCACATGGCCCTCCACGATGGTTTGGGCGGGGGCGCGCAGTCTGAAATCAGCGGTCCAATCTTTCGGCCACGCGGGTGTCAAGAGAATGCGCCGGCCATCGCATTGCAGGAGCATGAATTGCAAGGTCTCCATGCCCACCCCGCCATTGTCCATGTCGGGAATCCAATCGCTGTTTTTGGACCAGAACCATTTGAAACGCTCGTTGCCGTACGAGGTGAAGGTTTTCACGGCCACGTTCCGCGCGTCGTCGGTCAGGCCGAGCAGCGCTGATTCCATGCCGTCCTGGCCCCAGCATTTGGCGAACGGGAAGAGGCGGGCATGATACGTGTCGCGGGCCAGTTCCAGATCGGGCTTGCCGACGCCGTAAAGGCGATATGGGAAAACGGTGTAAAGCTCAGGATTCTCGGAGTTCTTCGTGCTGCCATATTTCTCCGCGGGCAGAATGGTCCGTTTTCCATCGGGATCGCCTTTACCCGCGGGCGGCAGTTTGCCGTGGGCGGTTGTGCCGAGTGGAATGGCGGGCAGATCCCGCAGCGTTTCCGTCCATACCTGGCGCTGGCTTTCCGTGCTGAAAGCCGGCGGCAGGGCGAGCAGGCGCGGCAGCACGCTTTTCAGCGCGGCGATGTCCGGCGTGGGGTTAACCGCGTTCTCCTGGTAGGTCTCGATGGATTGCGCGGGTGTCATGTGAATCTTTCCATCCGCGCCGCGCGGCCAATGCTGGCCGTAGTAGGCCACGAGTGACGACGCCAGCGGCACGATCTTGTTCTTCGCGAACGCCGCGTCCCCGATGTAGTCGTAGCGGTCCAGCATTTGCGCAACCACTTCCAAGCCGCCTTGAATGTGATAGCGCATCCACGGGCTTTGCAGGTCCAGCCCGGGATTATTCCATCCGAAATCGTTCACGTTGGGTAGGCCCCAGAAATAAATGGTTTCAATAATGGCGGCGCCGCCGTGGTGGAAATACGCGCGAGTGCGGTCTTCCGCGAGCGGCAGGGCGAGAACGTACATGTCAAACCAAGGATCAAGGAGGTCGTCGTCGCCGCTCGCCAAAAGCGGCCAATAAATTTGGCGGGTGTTCTGGTTCCAGAAGGAAGCGCCCCAGGCCCGGTAATCCGGGTCGTGCGATTTTTCGGTGGAGCTTTGTCCGGCGGGCAGGTCGTGCCCCACGCAGAAAAGCGAGCCGTTAAATTTGATCGGCTGCGCGCCGCGTCCGGCGCAGGCTGTCATGTAGCGCTGCAGGGCGTAGCTCTGGGAAACTTCCTCCGCCTCCGCGCCGCCCGTGATGTGGATCCAGCTCCGATTCCAGAATTCGTTCCACCAATGTTCGTGCGCCTTCCAGGCCTTCGAAAGGGAAACGGCTGTGGTGTCATCCGCTAATTTAATCGCCGCTTTCTGCCACGCTTCAGGGCTGTCCGCCGATTGCGTGAGCGCGCAAAGATCGAGGCGCAAAGAGCGCGCCGCCGCCGTGCTTTTGAGCACGCGCGGCCCGGCGCTCACGAGATCAGGCCCTTGCATGACGACGCCAAAACAACGATGCAAGATGGGGTCTGGATATTTTGGCAGAAGCGCTTCCAAATGCTGTTTCTCAAAATCCAGCGGGTAAATGCTGCGGGTGTTGAAATGACACCAGGTGACGCGATTCGAAGTCTCGGCTCCGACGGTATCCGGATCGAAGGTCAGACCATCCGGGTTATTGCCCCACTCGAAAAACCCGGCGCGGCTGACCGCCTCGTGGTTCAGGTGTTGCGTGTTGGTGCGCCAAAGCTCTGCCGTCGCTTCCATTGCCACGGGTTGCTTGGATTCCACTTGGAGATGAATGACGGGATGGTTGGCATCGGCCCAAATCCGCGCTGTCGTGTCCCCGCCGCGGATTTCAATTTCGCCGCTTTCCAGTTTCAGGGTTTGTTGGAAAGACGCCGCCGTGGTGAATGGGTTCGGCGTTAATTTGACACGCACGCGCCCGAGCTTGAGGAGTTGGGCATTCTCGCTCCACGCATCCGACTTCGCCAGCAACAGGACGATGTCGCCATTCTGTTCCGTCCAGGCATTGAGCGCGAGATCGCCGTTGCCCAGCGGCATGGAGTCATTTTCGTTTGTGCCGAGGGTGTTCCAGGTGACGTCGCTCGCGGCCGTGAAATGATTTTCCTTCGCGGCAAGGAGCAGGGGAGCGCAAATCAGCAGGAACGCGGCGAGTTTTCTGTGCATATGCCCTGCAAAAACGCGACCGCCGTTTGATTTGCAAGTTTATTGTGCGCGCGAAATTCAATCGCGGCAAAGCGGCAGACGAATTGTGAACGCCGCCCCTTCGCCGGCGGAACTCGCCGCCTCGATCGTGCCGCTGTTGGCTTGCACAATGGATTTGGCAATGGCCAGGCCGAGACCCGCGTGCGCGGTGACGTCGGAGCGCGAAGGATCAGCGCGATAGAAACGCTCGAAAACATGGGGCAAATGCTCCGCCGCGATGCCCGGGCCGGTGTCGCGCACCGTGAGAATCGCGAGTCCATTTTGCGTTTCCAGCGTCAGCCAAATTTCTCCGTCCTCGCGATTGTATTGAATGGCGTTGGTCAGAAGATTGATGACAGCGCGCCCGAAACGTTCGGCATCCACCGTGACGAGGGACGGGGCTAATTTTGCGTGGAATTTGATCCGGCGCGGCTCGGCCAGCGGACGCACCAATTCGACGGCGTCAGACACAATTTCCGCCAAATCGCAGACCGCCGGCCGAAAATGCTCCTGCCCGGCGTCGAGGCGCGCGAGCTCCAGGAGCGAGGTGATCAGGCGCCGCATGCGCTGGGCGGCGCGCTCGCAGGCTTCGAGGCTGGCGCGGTATTCCTTGGCGGTGCGCTCGCGTTGCAAGGCGGTTTGAGTTTGTGTCAACATGACAGAAACCGGCGTGCGCAATTCGTGGGCGGCGTCGGAGGTGAACTGCCGCTGTTCGGCAAAGGCGGATTCGAGGCGCGCAAAGGTTGAATTCAAGACCGCAGTGATCTGGCCCAGCTCGCTTTCCGGCTCCGTCATGTCAATGCGCTGCGAAAAATCCCCCGCGGAAATTTTGACGGCGGCGGCGCTGATGTCGTGAATGGGCCGGATGGCGCGCGCGGTGATCCACCATCCGCCGGCGAGGCCGAAGAGCAGAATGACGCCGCCCGCGCCGGCGAGTTTCCAAGCGGTGCGCGTGAGTTCGCGGGCCTCCCATTCCGTGGAGCAGCCGACGCGGATGACGTCGCCTGGCGGCAGAAAATGCACGAGTTCGCGGACCTGGCCCGAGGTGCGCATACGGGGCGGCGGCTGGCGATGATTTGGCCCTTCGCTGACCGTGGGCGGGATCGGCGGAAACATGCCTTCAGCCGGGGCATTGGTGGAACGCGCCAGCTCGTGCCCGTCGCGGCTTTGGATGACATAATAATAGCGATTGGAATCTGAGGCCGCAAACCATTCGGCGGCATTGGGCGGGAGGTTCAGGTGAAACGCGCGGCGGGGCGGGGGCGGTCCTTCGTCGGGAAATTCTCCGGGCGGCGGACGGTCGCCCGGCGGATGCATGGCGTTGGCCAGCGGGGGAAAAAGGCGCTCCAAATCATCGTCGAGACGGCGGTTTTGGCGATTGCGTTCAAGCTGATACGCGGTGAACCCGAGGCTGGCCAGCACGGCCACCAAAATGAGCCCATGCCAGATTTGCAGACGCCATTTGATGGAATGAAACAGGTTCATTCGATCGTGTAGCCTTGCCCGCGCCGCGTGGCGATCAATTCGGCCCCCAGCTTTTTGCGCACATTGGACACATGCACATCGAGCAGGTTCGACATCGTTTCGTCGTTTTCATCGAACAAATGCTCGTAAAGCTGCGTGCGGGTCACGACCTCGCCCCGGCGCAAAATCAAATATTCCAGCAGCGCGTATTCGCGCGCGGTCAGGTCAATGGGCCGGCCGCCACGGGAAACGCGCCGCGCGGCGGTGTCAATTGTCACACCGCCGACTTCCAAATGGGGCGCCGCGAGATTGACGCTGCGCCGGATGAGCGCCCGCAAGCGCGCAAAGATTTCGGGCAAGTCGAACGGCTTGATCACGTAATCGTCCGCGCCGGTGTCGAGGCCCTTCACGCGGTCGGGCATGGCGTCCCGCGCCGTCAACATAAGGACGGGCGTTTTCTTTTTTGTCCGCAGGCGCCGCAGGACTTCCCAGCCATCCAGTTTGGGGAGCATGATGTCCAACACAATGGCGTCGTAGTCGATGGTTTCCGCATTGAACAACCCGCTTTCTCCATCGCTCGCCGCGTCCACCGCATAACCCTCCTCCCGCAGCGCCTGGGCCAGGCTGCGCTGCAAATCGGGTTCGTCTTCGATAATCAGAATTCGCATCGACGCGACCGGGTTCTAGCAGAAACCGGCGGCAACGTCACTCTCCCACACCTCACCTTAAGCCGAGATGAAGGGCGCGCCGGGGCTTCTTCATCTTCGCTTAAGGCGCCGCGCGCTAGGATGCCTCGTCACATGCGGCTGTTGATTTTCATCCTGGCTTGGTGCGGCGGCGTGGAAGGGGTTTTTGGCTCCGCGTTGCGGATTGAAATTACGCCTCAAGTGGCAGGACAGGCTTTGCAGCCAGCTTCATTGCGGTATGAGACCTCTGCGGGCGAAAAGTTTTCGGTGACGCGCGTCAGTTATCTGGTGAGCGAGCTGGCGCTGCAGCGGGCGGACGGATCATGGCTGGAATGCTCCAACGACGTCGCCTGGCTTGATTTGGAGCAGAATCGAAATTCGTTTCGGCTCGGGCAAATCCCGCCCGGCGAATATCGCTCGTTGCGCTTCGCGATGGGGCTGAACACCAACTTGAATCATGTTGATCCGGCTTCCTATCCATCGCATCACCCCTTAAATCCAAACCTGAATGGCCTCCATTGGAGCTGGCAAGGCGGGTATATTTTTCTCGCGCTCGAAGGCTTGTGGCGCAACGGCGCGGGCGAACTGGATGGCTGGGCCTACCACCTGGCGCGCGATGGCCATGTGGCGCGCATCGTTCTGCCGCTCGGGCTGGACTTGCGCGAGGAAGCGAAGCTGGAGCTCGATTTCGATCTGGGCGCGCTTCTCAACGCCCCGCGCCCGTTGTCCTTCGGCGTGGATGGTTCTTCAACCCATTCCCGCGACGACGATCCGGTGGCGGCGGCTTTGCTGCAAAACTTGCCGGGCGCCTTTCGCGTGCGCGCTGTCCGCACGCTGACTGAGGCCGAAGTCGCGCGCGCCCATCCGGCGCCTCTTTATTTGCCGGCCAAGTTTACGTCTTTTCCATTCCAGATGGCTGCCAGCTTTCCGCAACCGGATTTGCCGCGCGACAATCCTTTGACGGTCGAGCGCGTCACGCTGGGGCGGGCTTTGTTTTTCGAGAAACGCCTTTCTGTCAACAACCGCCAGTCTTGCGCGGATTGCCACGCGCCGCGCCTGGCGTTCACCGATGGCCGCCGCCAAAGCCGCGGCGCCGAAGGAGCGCTCGGCGAACGCAACGCGATGCCGCTCTTCAATCTTGCCTGGAAACGCGCGTTCTTTTGGGACGGGCGCGCGGCCACTTTGCGGGAACAGGTTCTGCAGCCGATGCAAAATCCGATGGAAATGCACGAATCGCTGACGAACCTGCCCGCGAAACTGCGCGGCGCCGGCGCCGATTATCCCGCGCTGTTTGCGCAAGCGTTCGGGTCGCCTGACATCACGGTGGAAAAGATGGCGCTGGCGTTGGAGAATTATCTGCTGACACTGACTTCCTGCGACGCCAAGTTTGACCGGGTTTTGCGCGGCGAAGAATCCTTCTCCGCCGAGGAGCAGCGCGGGTTCGAATTGTTTTCCACCGAGTACGATCCGCGTCGCGGGCAATTCGGCGCGGATTGTTTTCATTGTCACGGCGGGCCGCTGTTTCAAAGCCAGGCGTTTGCCAACAATGGGCTGGACACGGATTTTTCGGACATAGGCCGCGCCAAAATCACGGGGAAGGATTACGACCGCGGGAAATTTGCCGTGCCCTCGTTGCGTAATGTCGCAGTGACGGCGCCTTACATGCATGATGGCCGTTTCCGCACGTTGGAGGAGGTTGTGGAGCACTACGCCGGGGCTGTCAAGCGCAGCGCCACGCTGGATCCCAATCTGGCCAAGCATCCGGATGCGGGGCTGCCTCTGAACCAGGCGGATCGCGGCGCGTTGGTGGCGTTTTTACGCACGCTGACCGACCGGCAGTTTTCCCCGGCATCGGAAAAGAATTTGGCGGAAAACTGAGCTTCTTCATCTGTTCTTAAGGTTCGCGCCCCTATTGTCGCCCCCAATGATTTTGGGAACTTGTTGCCATCAGGCGGGCGTATTTCGTCCGCGCTGGATGATTGTGGATGACAATGACGATATTCTCGTTTCCATGCGGATGGCCGCGACGCGCCTAAGCGTGGCGGAAATTGAGTGTTTTTCCTCGGGCCGCGCGGCGCTGGCCGCCTTCACATCGGCGCCGCACGCTTACGAATTGGTCATCACGGATTTTGACATGCCCGGCATGAACGGGCTGGAACTTTGCCAATCCCTGCGCGCCCTCTCGCCCGCCGTCAAAGTCGTGGTGGCGACCGGCAGCGGGGAATTCACGGACGCGAGCGCGGCGCGCGGCGGATTCTGCGCGGTTCTCCGCAAACCATTTCCGCCGGCGGCGCTGGAGGAAGCCATCGCCACAAGCGGCGCGGTGGCTTTGAAAAGGCGCGGGTGACGTCAGGCCACTTCGTGGCCGACTGAGGCTGTCCAGATGCGAAACCAATGCTCGCGGGTCAGCGCAATTTTTTCGGACTCAGCCAGCGCCCGCAGCCGCGCTAAATTGGTGGTGCCGACGACCGGTTGCGGTTTGGATGGGTGCATCAGGATCCACGCGATGGCGATTTGCTCCGGCGTGGCGTTGCATTCCTTGGCGATGGTTCCCAGCGCTTCCCGCACCGTCAGGACGCGCGCACTCTCTTCCTTGAGCAGGCGTCCGCCATGCAGCGGCGACCAAATCATCGGAGAAATGCGCAGGCGCTGACATTGGTCGAGCGTGCCGTTGTCCAGCGCGTCGAGGTGCAGCGTGGAAAATTGCAATTGATTCGTCACCAGCGGAAAGGGCAGGCGCGAGGCCAGAAGCTCGAATTGACTCGTCGTGAAATTTGAAACTCCAAAATGCGCGACTTTGCCCGCCTGTTTTAGAGCGACAAAGGTTTGCGCGACTTCCTCCGCGTCCAACAACGGATCGGGCCGATGAATAAGCAGCAAATCAATTCGCTCGATCCGCAGTTGCGCCAGGGAATTCTCCACCGAAGCCGTGATATGCGCGCGGCTGGTGTCATATTGCTTCAAGCGATGCCCGGGGCGGTTGGCGGAGACGAGCTTGATGCCGCATTTGGTGACCCATTGCAATTGCGCGCGCAACGCCGGCTCAGCCGCCAAGGCGTCGCCAAACAATTTTTCGCAGGTGTAACTCCCGTAAATATCCGCGTGATCAACGGTGGTGATGCCGGCCTCCACCGCGCCGTGGGCCAGAGCGAGGATTTCCTTCGCTTCCAGTCGCGCGTCGGCCAGCCGCCACGCGCCCAGCGCCAGCCGCGAAAAATCGGGGCCGCCCGGCGCCAGTTGCAATCGAGAGACACTCATCGCGCCCCTAATGAATTCCGCTTTGCGCCTTGAGTCAAGGCGCGGCTCCTTTAACTGACGGCCAGCAGCGACACTTTCTCGTTTTGCTCATGGCGCGCAATGCCCTGGGCGCGCGGATCGAGCGTCGGCTTGTCGTCCACCAAAAACAGATAGTGATGGTGCCCGTGGCCGATGGTCACCTGCGCCGACCAGGTGCCATCGACCTGCCGCCGGAGCGGATGGGCGTTGGGATCCCAATCGTTGAAATCGCCGACCACCGTGACGCGTTTGGCGTCGGGCGCGTTGCAGATGAAGTTGATGGGCTTGATGGTCTTGCGCGCGGGATGGCGGGCCAATGGATGTGAATGCGAACCTGGCATTGAATTTCCTTTATTCCTTTATTTGCTCAACCTTGTAAAAAATGGCGCGGGCAAAAAAGCAAATGCCGCCTGTGCCCGCAAGTGTTTTCTCCTTTAACTTACGCTCCAAATTCCGCCGCCGCTTCGCTCAATGCCGCCGTCAAGGTTTTGAGCGTGCGCGTCGGGTGCCGCACGGTGATCCGCCGCAATTCCAAGGCGGGGGTTTCGCTCCCGTTCAGCCCATATTCCGTGGTGCAGGCGGTCCGATAACCGGCCTCCATCACCAGGTCGCGCACCGCCGGGCTGAAATCCCCGTACGGATAGCAAAAGTCTTCCACGGCCAGACCAAACATATCTTCCAGACGCTTTTTGCTCGCCACAATTTCTTCGCGCGCATCCCGCGCGGTCAACCGCGTCAACCGGGCATGCGTCAGCGAATGCGAGCCAATCCAATGCCCGGCTGCCAGCCAGTCACGCACCTGCGCCTCGTCCATCAGGGGCTCCGGCGCTTCGCCGTCCCGCAAGTCCCATTCGTTTAACTTGCCGATCGAATTGACCACCAAAAATTGCATCGCGCGCATTTTATGACGGGCCAGCGGCTCCAAGGCATTGTCAAACACATTTTTAAAGCCGTCGTCAAACGTTAGCGCCACCCGCCGGCATGCCCGCGCCGCGGGCGTCCGAGCCTCGGCGGGGCTCACCGTCTGGAAACCCTCGCGGGCAAACTCCTCCACTTGCCGCTCAAACGCATCCGGTCTCACGTAAAGCCCTTTCAGCCGCACCTTGCGCGGGCGCAAGCCAATCTTATGATACATCAAAATCGGCGTCCCTTCCTGGAAAAAATCCAGGAACGGCTTGAGTCTGTAATACTGCTCTGGCGGCGTTGAGCCCATGTTGCTCATGTTATAATCCGCCTTCCGCCAAAATAAAGAGAATTGGGAAAAAAGCCGATGTTCATGCGCTGGCGCCCTGGGTGGGAAGTGTGATCGTAAATTCCGAGCCCTTTCCTTCCGCGCTGGCCACCGTCGCCGCTCCGCCGTGCGCTTCGACAACGGCCTTGACCACACTCAAGCCCAAGCCGAGCCCGCGCTGCGAACGGCTTTTGTCTCCGCGATAGAGCCGGTCCCAGATGCGCGCCTGTTCCGCCGCGGCTATCCCCATGCCGGTGTCGCGAAATTTCACGACCGCCTGCTCGCCGCTGCGGCGCGCGGTGACGGTGACGGTTCCGCCCTCGCCAGTGTATTTGATCGCATTATCCAGCAAATTTCCAAACGCCTGGCGCATGCGATTGGCATCCACCGGCGCTGTGCAATCATCCGCCAGTTCAGTGGTAAGCGTGATTTTTTTCTCTTCGGCCACCATTTGATATAGCTCTGCCACTTCGCGAATCAGCCGGCATAGATCAGTCGGCTGGCGGTCCAGGTGCATGGTGCCGGCTTCCGCTTCCGCAATGTCCATGATCGTGCGGATCATGCTGAGAACGCGCTCGGATTCCTCCACGCAATCCGCCAACGCTTCGCGCGTGGCGACGGGATCGCCGCTTTGCCGCAGCGCCATTTCGGCGGAGCCGCGCAGCCGGGTGAGGGGAGTGCGCAGGTCATGCGCCACGTTGTCCATCGATTCGCGCATGGCCCGAATGAGCGCCTGATTTTTGTCCAGCATCGTATTGAACAGCAGCGCCAGTTCGTCCAATTCATCCCGAAACGGCCGGGTCGGCACCCGCGCGTCCAAGTTTCCCGTTTGGATAATGCCGCGGGCGGTGGACACGATTTGCCGCACCGGCAAGAGCGCGCGATGCGCAAAGAATCCGCCGATTAAAAATCCCAAAACCGCAATCGCCACGCCCATCGGCAGGGCGACGGCGCGGAAGGGTTGCCACAAAATATCGCGATTGTTCGTCGTGCGCCCCACCAGCAATTCCGACCCGTCCGGGAACTGCACGCGCGCCAGCGCAAAATCCTTCTCGGTGTTTTTGGGCACGCGCGTAATCGAATTGGTTTCCCAGTCCAATTTCAATCGGAACGGCTGGAACTGCTGCCATTCGTTCGGCGCATTCACCGGCGCGATGATGCGGGCGGTCGGACGGATCAGCCCCACGTAAAACGAGCGTTCGTCCGCCGGATCATTTTCCTGCCGCGCGCGCAGCTGCAATTCCCCCGCGCCGCCCGCCAGGTAGGAAGTGGCGTATTCGCGCAGCTTGCTCATGATGATTTCCTCGTCCTTATGCTGGAGCGTGTGGGCCACCAGCCAGTACACCAGCGCCAGTAGCGCGGCCGTGCTCACGATAAAAATCGCCGCATAGAGCAGGCTCAGGCGAAACGCAAAGTTGCGCAGCAAATTATCCGGCCTTAAGGACATAGCCCACACCCCGAATCGTTTGCAGCCGCGTTTTCTCCGGATCGATTTTCGCCCGCAACCGATGCACCAAAACGTCAATGACATTGGTTTGCGGGTCGAAGCTGTAGTCAAATATATGCTCGAGAATCATCGTTTTCGTCACCGTCCGCCCGGCGTGCCGCAATAAATACTCGAGCAACGCAAATTCCCGCCCTTGCAACTCCACTTTTTCGCCGCCGCGGGTGGCTTCCCGTGTCAGCAAATCCAGGGCGATATCGCCCGCCGCCAGGCGCGTCGGCTCAGCGCTTTGCGTGGCGCGCCGGATCAAGGCCTGCAAGCGCGCGAGCAACTCTGAAAAGGCAAATGGCTTGGTCAGATAATCGTCGCCGCCCGCTTGGAGGCCCTTGATGCGGTCGTCCACGGTGGCGCGCGCGCTCAGGACAATCACCGGCGTGCGCAATTTTTTGGCGCGCAGGCGTTGAATCAGGCTCAAGCCGTCAAGCTTGGGCAGCATGACATCGATGACCGCGGCGTCGTAGGGCGTGGTGGCCGCGAAATCCAGGCCTTCCTCCCCATCGGCGCATCGATCCACGGCATAGCCCGCCTGTTTCAGCCCCTTGACCACAAACGAGGCGATCTTGTTGTCGTCCTCAACCACCAGAATGCGCATCTCGGGGTTCACGGTAAGCAAAAGCATGGGCAATCGAAATCAGAATCAGCAAAAAATGGCCCGGTAAAAAAAAACAGGATCAGAGCCCGATTTCGTGGCTCTGATCCCGAACGGAATCATTGTTTATTTAGCCCTTGTTGCTTTCATCCACTACGAGGTAGTGGCTGCCATTGCCGCTCCAGACGTGGAGCAGGGTGGTCTTCTCCTTGGCGTGTTCGGTCAATTGCACCGCGTCATCCGCGCCTTTCACCGGATGGCGGTTGATCTCGGTAATAACGTCACCGGGCTTGAGCCCCGCTTCCGCCGCCGGCGAATTCGGGTCCACCTGGGTGACCACCGCGCCGCCTTTGAGGTGCGTCGGCACGTTGAATTGTTCGCGGGCTTGCTGGTCGAGGTCCGCCACGGCCACGCCTTGCAACGTGTCCGATTTATCCGGCGCATCGCTGTCCGCCTTCGCCAGCGCCTCGGATCCGGGCAATTCCTTCAACTTGACGGTGAACGTCTTGGTCTCGCCGTCGCGCAGCACTTTCAGCGGCACGCTTTCGCCCGGGGCCATCGCGCCCACTTCCAGCTTCAGATGGCGGCTGTCCAGCACCGGCGTCTTGTCGAATTCCAGCACCACGTCGCCGCTCTTCAGGCCGGCTTTGTCCGCGGGGCCGTTGGGGACGACGTCGCCCACCAGCGCGCCTTTGGCGTCTTTCAATTTGAATTCACGCGCGAGGCTGGGATTCACATCCTGAATCATCACGCCAAGGTAACCGCGCGTCACTTTGCCGTAGTCGATCAAGCTCACCATTACCGAACGCGCCAGGTCGGTCGGAATCGCAAAACCGACGCCTTGGTTCCCGCCGCTGCGGCTGTAAATGGCCGTGTTGATGCCGATCAAACGCCCATCAGTGTCCACCAACGCGCCGCCCGAATTGCCCGGATTGATCGCGGCGTCGGTCTGGATGAAGTTTTCATAATCCAATCCCATCGCGCTGCGGTCCGTGGCGCTGACAATTCCCATCGTCACCGATTGGCCGATGCCAAAAGGATTGCCGATGGCCAAGACCACGTCGCCGATTTCGGTCTTGCTGCTGTTCGCCAGCGCAATGGCCGGGAGGTCTTTCGCGTTGATCTTCACCACCGCAATATCCGACTTGGAATCTTTGCCCACGACTTTCGCCGTGAATTCCCGCCCATCGGTCAGGATGACCTTGACCTGGTCGGCATCATCCACGACGTGATTGTTCGTCAGGATATAGCCGTCTTTGGACACGATTACGCCCGAGCCCACCCCATGTTCGCGGGGACTGTAGGATTTTTGCCCCTGATCTCCTTGCTGCGGAATATTCGGAAAGAAGCGCCGGAAGAACGGATCATCGGGCAGGCCGCCTTGAAAACGCTGCATCTCGGGTTGCGCCTTGGCCTCCATGGAGACTTCGATGCGCACCACGCTGGGCGCAACTTTCTTGACGACCTCCGCGTAACTCGTGCCGGCGCGCGCGTCGCGCACGAGCGGATGTTCGTCAACCGTTAATCCGAGCGACTTGGATTTGAGCGCGTGCTCGTCCGCGTGGACCGTCGAAACGGCAGCCACGGCGGCGAGCATCACGGCGCCGCCCAGAAACATGGCGGCGGCTTGTTTGGATAATTGATTCAATTTCATAAATGTGTATTTCGGTTCCACTGTCTGCAGAAGAACTTGCCACGGCCCCATGACGCGAAACTTTCTGGATCATTACAGTTACGTAAGGAATCCCACGCGGCGGAGCGGGTCGTTAATTAGTCGCAATCGCGATTTTTTTGCGCTAGCGTTTCCGCCACAACCTTTTGAATTTGCGCCGACACATCGCCGTGTTTTTGCTCGCGCTGCTGGGGGCGGCTGCCGGCTCCGTCCGCGCCACGATTTTGTGGAGCGACCTGGGAGCGACGCTCGTGAAAAACACCGGCCCGGGCCATGACATTCTGGGCGGCGCCGTGCGCGGCGGCGGGGGTTCGACCAACACGTTGTATTTCAAATTCCACGTCAATCCGCTGTCGGATGCGGGCACCGAGGAATATTTCGCCGCCTTCGAGTTGTACGAGGGGGACTCGGAGCGTTTGGCGGTGGGCAATGCGCTTAAGGCGTGGGGCTATGGGGCTTTCAATGTCGATGACACGGGCAAGACGAACTTCAATGTGTTCGAGACGGGCAGCACGAATATTGACACCGCCGATTGGCGCAAAACCAACAACGTCGCGGGCAACTGGGGCATCGACTTGCAATCGTCCAATCCGTCGCCGGACGGCGCGGGCGGATTTTTCAAATACGAACTGGTGCGCAAGGGCATCGAGCGCACGATCGTTTTCAAAGTGCAATATTCAGCCGATGGCAAAGGCCAGGTCACAGCCTGGCTGGATCCCAATCTCAATTCCAACGCCACCGAGGAGAATCAACCGCCCGGCTTGACGACGCATTTCACGGCGGACGCTTCCTTCAACCAGGTGCGTTTGCGCCACGGCGGCAATGGCGACGGCTGGACGTTCAGCGAAATGGCCATCGCCACTTCATTCAGCGATTTCGTGATGGACGACAGCGGCCCCGCAGGCGGCGCCGCGGGCCGCACGGTGGGCCGCGGACAATTGCCCTTCACTTTCCGCGTCTGGCAGCGCGAGCAGGGCCTCCCGCAGAATCTCGTGCGCGCCCTCGGCCAGACGCGTGATGGTTATATCTGGGTGGGCGGCGACGACGGAGTCAGCCGTTTCGACGGCGTGCGTTTCGTCTCATTCGGTTTGCCCGAGGGATTCAAAGCCGGGCCGGTGCAGACGCTGCTCGGCGACAGCCAGGGCGCGCTGTGGATTGGAAGCGTGGGCCGCGGGCTGGGACGCTGGCAGGATGGGCGGTTCGCTTTGTTCAACACGAAAAACGGGCTCCCATCCGATTCAGTCAATGCGCTCGTGGAAGATTCTGAAGGGCGCCTGTGGGTCGGCACCGAGGAGGGGTTGGCGCTGTGGGATGAAGGTCAATTGCAGGCGGTGCCCAGCGCCAAGGCGTTGGCCGGGCAGCCGATCACCGCGCTGTTCGCGTTCGGCAAAAGCGGGATGTGGATTGGCGTGCGCGGCGCGGGCGTCTTTCAATTGCGCGCCGAGGGCTTGACCGCTTTGCGCGATCCGGCCTACGACCGATTATTGCAGGATCCGCATTGCCTGCTGGTGGATCATGCGGGACGCCTCTGGATTGGCGCGGGTGACGACTCGGTGTTGTGCCGCGAAGGGGGCCAATTCCATCCCTACCGGCTGCCCCGCCATTTGGCGCGGCATTATATCAGCTCTCTC
>DASZMX010000111.1:0-19569 GCA_035551475.1 Verrucomicrobiia bacterium | reverse complement strand
AAGCTTTCAGCACTTCAATAAATGCTTCCTGCGGGATATTGACGCTGCCGAAAGATTTCATGCGTTTCTTGCCTTCCTTTTGCTTTTCCAGAAGTTTGCGTTTGCGCGAAATATCGCCGCCATAACATTTGGCGGTGACGTCCTTGCGCATGGCGCTGACCGATTCACGCGCGATGATTTTGCCGCCGATGGCCGCCTGGATGGCCACCTGGTATTGCTGCTTGGGAATGACCTCCTTCAGCTTGGCCGCCAGGATGCGTCCGCGCGATTCCGCCTTGGAGCGATGCACAATGCAGGAAAAAGCGTCCACAGACTCGGCGTTGACCAGCATATCGAGCTTGACCATGTCGGATTCCTGGTAACCGGCATGCTCATAATCCATCGAGCCAAACCCGCGCGTGATGCTCTTGATGCGGTCATGGAAGTCAATCAGAATTTCGCCGAGCGGGATGGTGCAGGTCAGCATAACGCGGCGGGTGTCGAGGGTCTCGGTGTGGTCCACCACGCCGCGCTTCTCCGCCACCAGCGCCATCAGGTCGCCGATGTATTCATTCGGGCAAATCACAAACGCGAAAACCATCGGCTCATCAATTCTCTCGATATAGTTGACCTCGGGCATGAAGGCCGGATTGTCAATTTCTTTGACAGTCTTGTCGGACAAAACGACGCGATACACCACGCTCGGGTACGTGGCGATGATGTCCATGTTGTATTCCCGGCGCAGCCGTTCCTGGACGATCTCGAGGTGCAGCAAACCGAGGAACCCGCAGCGAAATCCGAAACCAAGGGCCACCGAACTTTCAGGCTGATAGACGAAAGCCGAATCGTTCAACTGAAGTTTGCCGAGGTTGGCTTTAAGGTGCTCATAATCGGCCGTGTTAATGGGATAGATCCCGCTGAACACCATGGGATGGATTTCCTGGAAGCCGGGCAGGACGGGCGACGGGTTTTTCGCGTCGGTGATGGTGTCGCCCATCTTGACGTCTTTGGGGCTCTTAATGTTGGCGGTCATGTAGCCGGTCTCGCCCACTTCTAGCTTCTCGCGGATGTAGGGTTTCGGATTGAAGCTGCCCACTTCCTTCACCTCCACCAACTTGCCTGAATGCAACAGCATGACGTGCTGGCCGGCTTTGAGTTCGCCGTTGAACACCCGGACATGCGTTACTACGCCTTTATAGGTGTCAAAATAGGAGTCAAACCCCAAAGCTTGGACCGACGGCGCGCACGTCGGTTGCGGCGGCGGCACGCGCTGCACAATGGCTTCGAGAATATCCTCAATGCCAATGCCTTCTTTGGCGCTGGCGAGAATGGCTGTTTCCGCGGGCAACGCCAGGATGTCTTCCATCTGCCGTTTGGCCATGTCCGGGTTGGCATGCGGCAGGTCGATCTTGTTGATCACCGGAATGATCAGCAGATTCTTTTTCATCGCCAGATGCACGTTCGCGACGGTCTGCGCCTCGACGCCTTGGGCGGCGTCGATTATCAGGACGGCGCCTTCGCACGCGCTGAGGCTGCGCGAGACTTCATACGAAAAATCGACATGTCCCGGCGTGTCAATCAGGTTCAACTCGTAGGTTTCGCCATTCCGCGCCTTATACATCATCGTGACCGGGTGCGCCTTGATCGTGATCCCGCGTTCACGCTCCAAGTCCATGGAATCCAAGAGCTGCGCCTCCATGTCCCGGGTGGCAATCGTGCCGGTGCGATGAAGCAATCGATCCGACAACGTCGTCTTTCCATGATCGATGTGGGCGATAATGCTGAAATTTCTAATATGTGCTGCGTCCATGTTCTCTTACTTCCGACAAAATAACTCGAAACCGCTCCGCGTTCGCCGTCCCCTCCCCCTGCGGCCGCCTGATTCTTGCGCCTCCCTGTCCCGCGAAAAATGGAAAATATTTTTCCGCGCCTCGTCTGGGGATCGGTGAAAAGCCGCAAATCTGTCTATTAATTTGACAGCGCCCTGTCACGATTTGCGGGCAAAATGGGAAACCCCTCAATGGTGCCGACGGAGGGGGTCGAACCCACACACTCTCGCGAGTACTGGATTTTGAGTCCAGCGCGTCTGCCAATTCCGCCACATCGGCCACCGAAGTTCCGTCACAGTAACAAGGGGCAAGGCGGCTGGGCAAGAGGTTTTCCGGGCGAAAGCAAAAAAGGCCCGGGCAAAGCCCGGGCCTTATGAAAGACAAGCGTTTCGAATTAAGGCAGGACGTGGGTGGCGTTGTTGTCCACCTGACCCGTGCCGTTGATGTTGCAAACCGGCGGGGTGCTGACGTTGCCCATGGTGTAACTCGTGCTAAACACCTTGGTCGTGTCCAAGGGACACGTCGGCAAGGCTCCACCGGTGCCGCGTCCCAGATAGGGCTGCAAGCCGGTGTTGGCATTGGCGTCGGCGGTCGGGGTGGCCGTCGGCGGCTGGCCCTTCTCGAGCGCCCACTGCTGTTTGGCGGCGTCGATGAGGCGCAGATTGTTGATGCAGGCATTTTGCTGCGAGGTGGAACGCGCGCGCACGAAGTTCGGAATCGCGATCGCAGCCAGGAGGCCGATGATCGCAACCACAATCATGATCTCAACGAGCGTGAACCCAGCTTTGCGTTTGGCAATGGTCTTCATATAATTCAGCAATTTTTTAACACACGGTGTGAACCAGCCAGGCGCAGGTTAATTAAGTAAAACTTAATTGATTCATATATGCGCTTTGGCCACCGCAATCCCGAAGTTAGCACTTCGCATGCCAGTGTAAACATAATACCGTTGTAAGGGAAAACACAACAGGCCCGGAGTAAAACTCCGGGCCTGGGCTAGGCACAACCCTCGCGGGCAGTGCAAATTTTACCTAAGATCAGGGCAGAACGTGCTTGGCGTTGTTGTCCACTTGACCGGTGCCGTTGATGTTGCAGATCGGCGGGGTGCTGACATTGCCCATGGTGTAGCTGGTGGCGAACACTTTGGTGGTGTCCAAGGGGCAGGTCGGCAATTCGCCGCCCGTGCCGCGGCCCAGGTAGGGCTGGAGACCGGTGTTGGCATTCGCGTCCGCCGTCGGGGTGGCCGTCGGAGGCTGGCCTTTTTCCAGGGCCCACTGCTGCTTGGCCGCGTCGATCAGGCGCAGATTGTTGATGCAGGCATTTTGCTGCGAGGTGGCGCGGGCGCGCACGAAGTTCGGGATGGCGATGGCGGCCAGGAGGCCGATGATCGCGACGACGATCATGATTTCGACGAGGGTGAAACCTGCTTTGCGTTTATTGTTTTTCATAGTGTTTTATGCTGTTTTTCTGTGTGCGGAGTGAACACCACGAAACGCTTTCCATTTAATATTAAGACAATCGTTCACGTATTGCATTTCGCAGTCCGCATCCTCACGTATAGCAAACCATATGCCAATGTCAACATCGATATTTGGTTTTTCCTATTGGGAGATGGCCTGAATCTGCCTACTCTCTGACCGCATGGCCGCCTTGAAACTCCCTCCCGCCGCGCGTCTTCCGGCGGTTGTCGGCGCCCTGCTGGCCCTGCTAACTCTAGCCCTGTATGCGCCCGCGTTGGGCTTTGAATTCAATAATTACGACGACGCCCAATACATCACCAGCAACGTCCGCCTGCAGGACGGTTGGAGCGGCGCGAATGTTGAATGGGCTTTTACCAGCCATTACGCCGGCAATTGGCATCCGCTGACCTGGCTGTCCCACATGCTGGACTGTCAGATATACGGCCTGCGCGCCGGCGGCCATCATGCCAGCAGCGTTTTGCTGCACACCTTGAACACCCTGCTCCTGTTTGGGCTGTGGCGGCGGATGACGGGGCAACTTTGGCGGAGCGCCCTGCTCGCCGCGCTCTTCGCGTGGCATCCCTTGCATGTGGAATCGGTGGCATTTGTCGCGGAGCGCAAAGATGTTCTCAGCGCCTTTTTCGGGCTCGCCACGCTTTGGGCCTATTGGTTTTACGCGCAAGCGCCGGGCGGGCGCCGTTACGCGCTGGTCACACTCGGCTTCATCTGCGCGTTAATGTCCAAGCCCATGCTCGTGACCCTGCCCATTCTCATGCTGCTGCTGGATTTTTGGCCGCTGCGACGCGCGGGGCCCTGGCGACAATTAATCCTGGAAAAAACGCCGTGGCTCGCCTTAAGCGCCGCCTCCAGCGCCGTGACCATTTGGGCGCAAAAGCAAGGCGGCGCCGTCGCCAGCGTGGCCGCCCTGCCCTTTCCGGTCCGCGCCGCGAACGCGCTTCATTCCTGTGTCAATTATATTGAAAAAATATTCTGGCCCGTGCGCCTGAGCGCGTATTATCCCTATCCGCGTCAGCTCGCGTGGGGATCGGCGCTGCTCGGCGCCGTGATTGTCATCGGATTTTCCATCGCGGTCTGCCTCGGGGCCCGCCGTCGGCCTTATGCTTTCGTGGGCTGGTTTTGGTTTCTCGTCGGGTTGCTGCCGGTCATTGGGTTAATCCAGGTCGGCGCGCAATCCATGGCGGATCGGTACACCTATCTTCCCGCGCTCGGGATTTTCATCATCGTTATTTGGGAGATCGCCGAGCGAGGCCGCGCACATCCTGCGGCGCTGTCGTGGGCGGCGGCGGTGGCGCTTCTCGGCTGCCTCGCGACCGCGTCGCATCAGTTAAGTTACTGGCGCGACAGCACGACTCTGTTTGCGCACGCCATTGCGGTGACGCCCGAAAATGCTTTCGCCCAGTGTAGTTTGGGGCGAGCGTTGCTCGCGCAGAATCGCGCGCCCGAGGCGGTCGAATGTTTTCGCGCGGCGTTGCGGGCGGAGCCGAAGTTTGATGAAGCCGCCGTGAATCTCGGGCTCGCCTTGTTGCATGAAGGAAAAACCAATGAGGCCGCCGCCGCGCTGTCCGACGCCATTGCCATGGCGCCGCGAAATCCCTACGCGGAATTCGGATTGGGCCGCATTTTCGACGCCCAGGATAATCTCGACGCCGCCATCGCGCATTACGGCGCCGCCGTCCGCCTGAAACCGGATCTGGCGGAAGCGCAAACCAGCCTCGGCGCCGCGCTCGCCGCCCAACATCGGTTTGCTGACGCCGCCGCCCATTTTACCGCGGCATTGCAGGCGAACCCCCAATCCGGCGAGGCGCATTTTCAATTCGGCAACGCGCAATTGGCGGAAGGCCGCCTGGAGGAGGCGGCGCAATCGTATGGGGCCGCCGCCGCGCTCGAGCCCGAGACGCCCGCGATCGAAATGAATCTGGCAATTGTGCTGGAGCGCCAGGGAAAAACCCACGAAGCGTCCGCTGCCCTGGAGCGCGCGGCTGTACTGGCGGAGAAATCTGGAGACAGCGCCTTGGCCGCCCGGTTGCGCCGCCACCAGCGCGCGCTGTCGAAGTGAGGCGATCAGGCCTCGATGCCGTACACCTTGATTTTATTGTACAGTGTCTGACGCCCAATGCCGAGGCGCTTGGCGGTTTCCAACTTATTCCCACCCGTGTCCTTGAGCATTTGCAGAATCGTGTTGCGCTCCATCGCCTCCATTAAGGTGAGGTCGGAATCCTCCTTCGCCGTCATGGCGGCGGTGATGGCGAGGTCACGGGCATCGACGGAGGAGCCTTCCGACATCAGGACGGCGCGTTGGATTTCATTTTGCAGTTGACGCACGTTTCCGGGCCAGTCGAAGGTCCGCAACGCTTCCGCCGCTTCCGGCGTGAAGCCGCTGATGTTCCGGCCGGCCTGCGCATCGAACCGTTTCAAAAACGCATTGGCCAGAGGCAAAATGTCCTCGCGCCGTTCCCGCAGCGGAGGGAGATAAACGGAGATGGCGCTGATGCGATAATAAAGATCCTCGCGCAGCTTGCCCGCCTTGATCGCCTCGTCGGTCGGGCGGTTGGTGGCGGCGATAATGCGGCAATCGCTTTTATAACTCGTGCGCCCGCCCACCGGCCGCACTTCTTTTTCCTGCAAGACACGGAGCAGTTTGCTTTGCGTGTCAATGGGCATTTCGGAAATTTCGTCGAGGAACAGCGTCCCGCCTTCCGCCTGGCGAAAGAGGCCTTCACGGTCCACGTTGGCGCCGGTGAACGCGCCCTTGACCGAGCCGAACAGCTCGCTCTCAATCAATTCCC
Source organism: Verrucomicrobiia bacterium (assembly GCA_035551475.1). Lineage (GTDB taxonomy): Bacteria > Verrucomicrobiota > Verrucomicrobiia > Limisphaerales > Palsa-1400 > DASZMX01. The sequence goes on along the minus strand of DASZMX010000111.1, from coordinate 13,494 downwards.
GCGGGAGCGCGGCGCAATTGATTTTGATCAGCGGTCCCTTGCTGCGAGGGCTCATCGTGTGAATCAAATCAGCAATCACTTCCTTGCCGGTGCCACTCTCGCCCGTGATCAAAATGGAAACGTCGCTGGGCGCCACGCGCTCAATCGTCCGCACGACGCTCTTCATCCCGGGGCTTTGAAAAATCGGAGCGGAGCCGCCGCTCATCGTCACCAGGGCGGTGCGCAGCGCCTTGGTTTCCTGATTCAGACGGCGATGCTCCAGCGCACGCTCCACTTGCAGGAGCAGAATTTTTTGGTCGAACGGCTTGTTTTGAAAATGATACGCGCCGCGTTTGGTCGCCTCCACGGCCACATCAAAACTCGCATGGCCAGTCAAGACGATAACCTCGGTGTCGGGCCATTGCTTTTTAATCTGCGGCAAAAGCTCCAAGCCATCGCCATCGGGCAAAACCAAATCCAGCAGGATGACATCCGGTTGCGGTTCGGTGAAGGAAGCGAGCAATTGCGCGGCGCTGGCCTTGGGCATGGGCTCGTGCCCGGCGCGCTGCAAAATCATGCCGATCAGCTCACGCACCCCTTCGGTGTCGTCCACTACCATCACTTTCGCTTTCATAGTCTTTGCGGCCGCGCGGTCGCGCACGCCGCGACAAATTTTTCAAACAATTGCCGATATGCCGGCCCTATGTCAACCAAACGCTCCGGGTGAAACTGCACGGTGAGAAAAAAGGGCAGCCGCGAAGGGTCGCGCAATTCGGCCGCTTCAATGATTCCATCCTCGCTTTGCGCCACGGGCCGCAGCGCTTCCGCCATCCGGCCGAGCGCTTGATGGTGCGTGCTGTTCACCGGCAGCGTCGGGCCGCCCACAATTTTCCCCAGCATGGAGTCGGGCTCAATTTGAATGGCATGAACCGGCTCAGACCGGCGGTCCATCCGCCGATGATTCAGGGCCTCCGGCGCCTGTGTGGGGATATCCACCAACAGCGTTCCGCCCAGGGCGACGTTTAGCATTTGGTGCCCCCGGCAAATTCCAAAGACCGGCTTGTGCTGTCGAAAAATCTCGGTCACCAACGCCTGCTCCCACACATCCCGGTCCGGCTCCAGCGGCCCGGCCTTTTTTTTCAGCTCTTCCGGCAAATCCTTTCCATACAGCTCCGGGTCCAAATCCTCGCCGCCGGTCATCATGACGCCGTCGGCGCGCCGCACCATCTCGGCGATCACCGCGGTGTCGGTGGTTGCCGGAAAAACCACCGGCAGCCCGCCCGCGGCCAGCACCGCGTCGGTGTAGCGATTGGACAGGCTGATGGAATTATCGGAAAATTCCGCGCCCTTCGGCTGCGTGCAGGGCGTCACTAAAATGATGGGGCGTTGCGTCATGTTGAACTTTGCGTGGAGCCGAATCGCTCCGAAATGATCTTGACCAGCTTCACCTCTTCCTCGGGTCGAAGCAAGCGGCGGTTAATGCGGCGCTTGACTGAATCCAGCAACGCCTGCCAATCCTCCTCGGGCGGCTCGGCGATGCGCTCCCAGCGGTCGAAGCGTTTTTCGCGCCGATAAAACACCCAGTCCTTGCCCACATGCTGCGCGTAGCATTGCAGCTTTTCTCCCTCCGGTGTTTCCCGCGTCCAACTGATCTCGGCTTTAGGCATGTTCTTTTTCCGGAATATCCACCCCGGCCACGGCCATGGCCACTATCCCTTCCTCGCGCCCGATGAATCCCAGGCGCTCGTTGGTTGTGGCTTTGATGCCGACCTTGCCGACGGGGATTCCCAGCGCTTCCGCAATATGGATTTTCATCGCATGCGCGTGCGGCATCACTTTCGGTTGTTGGGCGGCCAATGTGGCGTCAATATTAACGATGCGCGCGCCCCGAAAGGTAACCTGCCGCGCGGCTTCCTGCAAAAAGACCTTGCTGGGCGCGCCTTTCCAGCGTGGGTCGGTATTGGGAAAAAAGCTGCCGATGTCCCCTTCCCCAATGGCGCCCAGCACCGCGTCGCAGATCGCGTGCATCAGGACATCCGCGTCCGAATGTCCTTCCAACCCTGTGGGATGCGGAATTTCCACGCCGCCCAGGACGAGCTTGCGCCCTGCCACCAGCGGGTGAACGTCATAACCGATGCCGACATGAACCATCGTGGCGCACTATAGAGTCCGCTCCGCCTGCCACCAAGACTTTTCCGCCACCTGGTCAGCGACGGATTTCAGTTCATGCCGGCCAACCGCCTCTTATTGAGCCGTGCTCAGAGTGGCGGCGCCCGCGGCCTCGATGCCACCGCTCAACACCACCCCGGCGCCACTGGAATCAACCCCTTCACCCACCACTGACGCCCGGAACGATGCGACTTCGCGCGCATTGCCGCGGGAATTTGGACGCCCGGCCACATCCGCGAAGGAGCCCATGCCCGTCACAGAAAATTTTGTCGTTCCGCCCGAGCCCGTAGAGTCATAATTCAACGTCACCAATTGGCGGGAAGCGTGCGAGAACGGCGCGCCGCCCGTGTCGCGGCCGTTGCCCCAACGGATAATCTGCTGACCGAAACTCAAAGTCAGGACATCCGACACATCCACCAACAGGTTGCCTTTGCGATCATGGACCGAAAACGTCCCGTTATAGGTCAAGACGGCTCCTGCGGGGAAATTCGTCGCGTCGTAATGTCCCGCGCGGTTTTCGTCCGCTGCCAGATGGCGCAGCAACTCGCGCGTCGTCAAAACAAGCCGAGCCGGTGTTCGGATGGTGGTCGTGGTCCCGTTATCGTTCGTCGCGCCCGATTCAAGGCCGACCAAACTGATTGCGACATTTTCTGAAACCTGCGCCTGGACGCTCGCAGACGCTGTCAAAGTCACTGCGATGCCGGCTGCCCATATAAAACGAAACAAAGATATATTTTTCATGCGCCATAAGCTAGGCGCCACCGTTGCTTTGGCAATATACGGACAAGCCTGATCGTGGCCTCATCTTCGCAAGGCCAGAGAGATGCGGCGCAGAGAGGGTTGCTAGGGAGAGGTAAGCGCGGGCTCAACCAAGGAGTTATCCAATTCGAACAGTCCGACACTGGAAACAGGCCCTGGCGCGCTTATCATCACATCGCTTGCTCCGTCGCTGAAAAACTCATAGCCGCCCGAAGGTTCCGAAGACGCCACCACCGCCGTCAAGCGTGGACCCGCACCGCTGCCGACGATCCCGCCGCTTAACACCAGGGCGTTGCCTTTGGCATCCACCCCGTCTCCGGCCAGGGAGGCGCTCATGGAAGTGACCTCATGCGAGGTTCCTTGGGCATTGGCCTTGCCGGCGATGTCAATAAAAGCGCCCAGGCCGGAGGCGGAGAATTTCATCGTCCCGCCCAAGCCGGTGGCGTCATAGGTCAGCGTCACCAATTGGCGGGAAGCGTGGGAATAGGGAGGATCGCCACTGTCCTTGCCGCTGCCCCAGTGAATATTCTGCTGGCCCAATTGCAAAGTCAGAATATCGGAAACATTCAACAGTAAATTTCCCTTCCGATCGTTCACAAGAAACGCCCCGTCATAGGACAAATGCGCCCCGGCGGGAAAATTCGTGTTTGGATAATGCCCCGCGACATTTTCATCGAGCGCCAGACGTTTGAGCAGCTCTCCCGAGGTCAACACTCGCCGCACCGGCGGACGCACCGTGGTGGTGGTTCCATTGTCATTCGTCGCGCCCGATTCCAACGCGGTCAACGTGATGGTGACATTCTCCGCCACTTGCGCCATGCCGCGGGAAGCGATCGTCAAAGCCAAGGCCGCGCCCGCCACCGCGACCATCCGCCCAAGGAATCTGGTTTTCATAGAGAATCTGCCCCCAACTACTACCGCTTTTGCAAAACCCAGTCAAAGATAATTGTAATATCGTCTCCGCACTTCATGGTGGGCAAACCCAGCGGATGCGGCGCCGGGGGGCTGACTTTAAAATCGGTCATTTTGAAATGCACGGTGCCGGCCGCCTCGAGGTGCGTGGGATCGGGCATGGCCAGCGTGACCGGGAACGTCATTTTATTGGTGACGCCCGCAATGGAGAGGTCGCCGGTCGCGCTGCACTCAAACGGCTTGCCTGGCCCTGAATTGGTGACGGTCAAGCTGGAGGAAATGTACCGAATGGTCGGATAATTCGTCGCATTCATATACCCCAGCATCAAATTATCCATGACCTCCGGCAAATGCTCCGCTTTGCTGTGAATGGTGGTGAGTGAAATATTCGCGCGCACGGTGGCGGGCAAGACCTCCCCTTTCAAGCCGGTGATGGCGCCTTTGGCGGCATCGATGGCCACGCCGCTTCCGAGTTCAAAATATCCCCCGATAACCCGCCCTTCCATCTCCCAATCGTGGAACGTGGAAGAGCCCTGCAGTTTGACCGAACTTTTGCCCGGCTGCGAATTGAACCGGGTCTGGGCGCCGGCGTTCGTCGCCAGGGCGATGGACGCAAGCAACACGATGGCATTTTTCATAAATCGAATAATTGACTGTCGATGGCGACTTTTTGCTGGGCCAGGATTGCTTCATTGGCCTTGATGGCGACGACGGTCGCGTCCAACCCCTCGCGCCAACTGGCCGCCGGCTGCAACTTCAAATGCGACAGGGTTTCGGGCAAACCCGACAAATCATCGCCATAATTTTCCGTGTAGGACGAGACTTCCCGGGCGACAATGCCGACATTGTTGGTGAAGCTCGCCAGCGCGTAGTAAATGGGCTGGTAGGCAAAGGCGTTGGAGGTTGCGCTTTGGCCGATGGCCGATTGCTTGGTGGCGTTGGCCACCAGCGCGATGCCGGTCTCCGTGTAGAATTGATCTTTGCGCGCGTACACTTCCCAGCCGAGCAGCGCGGCGTCCACCTCTTTGAAAAGCCACGCTTTTTCGTCGCGCACCATGATGGTCGAATCCACCCCATAATAAACCTCGTAGGCATTCTCGAACGAGGCGCAGAGGGAAGCGTCGTACATGGTGCGCACGCCTTCGGGATATTCAAACACCGCCTGCACCGTGTCCGGCGCGGTCCGCCCATCCTTCCACAACATGATCGAGCCAAAACCCGTCACCGCCGTGGGGCGCGATTTCAAAAACCAACTGGTCACATCAAATTGATGCACGCCCAATTCCCCCGCCAGGCCCAGGCCGTTTTTGCCAATCCGGTAATTCAATTCCTCTTCATGCTCCGCGTTGGTGGAGCTCCGGCGCCAGCTTCCCTTTTTGTGCCATTGCGCGCGCGCCATGATGTTTTGGCCCATCGCGCCTCCGCGAATGAACGGCACCAAAAACCCGCGTTGCGGATGCGAGCGCTCCTGCAATCCCGGCTGGAAAACGACCTTGACGGCCGCCTTCGCCGCCGCCGCGATGGCCTTGGCATCCGCAACCGTGGTGGCCAGCGGCGCCTCACAATACACATGCTTTCCCGCTGCCAGCGCATCGAGCACAATCTGCTTATGCAGATGCGTGGGTGTGGCTATCACCACCGCCTCGACATCTTTGGAGGCCAGCAGTTTTTGGTAATCTTCAAATTTTTCCGCCTTGGGCGCTTCCTTGGCCGAGCGTTGCAGCGAAGCATGGTACGTGTCGCACAGCGCCACGACCGGCGCATTGGGCAGCAAGGCGAGGGTTTTCAAAATCTCGCGTCCCCATTCCCCCAACCCAATGACGCCGAATTTCACCGTGGGCCCCACCGGAATCTCGGTATAAACTGTGCCGCCGGTGGAAGGGGCGCTGGTTTGCGCCTTCAACTCCGTGCCGCCCATCATGGCCATGAGCGCCGCCAGGGAGCTGTTCTTGATAAAATCCCGACGGTCGAAATCCGATGAGTTCTCGTTCTTATTCATGAAACTATCTCCAGCAAGCCATGAACAGACGCTCCACCGCAAGCAGGAATTCAAATGCCGCGCGGCGTCGGAAAATAGCCGCTACGTTTTATAATTCAAATACGGCCCGAGCCATTTCTCGACTTCCGGGAGCGGCATGGATTTGCGCCCCTGATAATCGAGGATCTGATCGCGGTCGAGTTTGCCAACGGCGAAATATTTCGATTGCGGATGCGCGAAATACAGGCCACTCACGCTGCTGCCCGGCCACATCGCGCAGCTTTCGGTGAGCTTGATGCCGGCTTGTTTTTCGACGTCGAGCAAGTTCCACAGCGTCCATTTCTCCGTGTGGTCGGGCGAGGCGGGATAACCGGCGGCGGGGCGGATGCCGCGATATTCCTCATCGATAAGCTGGTTGACCGTCAGATTCTCGCCGGCGCCGTAACCCCATTCCAGGCGCGCGCGGCGATGGAGATATTCCGCAAACGCCTCGGCCAAACGATCGGCGAGCGCTTCGGTCATGATGGCGTTGTAATCGTCGTGGTCGTCCTTGTATTTCTTGACCAGCGCATCGGCGCCCAGGCCAGTTGTGACGGCAAAGGCGCCGATATAATCCGCTCCCGTGGGCGCAATGAAATCCGCCAGGCAAAAGTTGGGCTGGCCGTCGGGCTTGACGATTTGCTGGCGCAGGAAATGGAACTTCGCCAACGGCTGGCGGCGCGCGGCATCGGCAAAAAGCTGGACGTCGTCGCCCGCCGCATTGGCCGGGAAAAAACCATACACACCGCGGGCCGTGAGGGATTTATTTTTGACAATTTCGGCCAGCAGGGCTTGCGCCTCGGCGAACAATTTGCGCGCCGGCTCGCCATAAGTGGCGTGCTCAAAAATGCCGGGATAACGCCCGCGCATTTCCCAAGTGTGGAAAAACGGCGACCAGTCAATAAAAGGAACCAACTCATCCAGCGGAACCTCGAGGGCGCGCGGGCCGGTGAAAACAGGTTGCGGCAAATCGGCATATTCCAAAGCCGGACGCCGGCGCCGGGCTTCGGGCAGCGGGACCAGTTTGGCGGCGGGGCCCGCGTGCTGCTGCCGGACTTTCTCTTGTTCGGCGCGATTCTGCGCGGCGAACGTCACCCGCAGCTCAGGATTAATCAGTTGGCCCACCACGCCCACGGCGCGGGAAGCATCGAGCACATGGACCACGGAATCGTTATAATGGGGCGCAATTTTGACCGAGGTGTGCGCGCGGCTGGTGGTCGCCCCGCCAATGAGCAAAGGCACGGTGAAACCTTCCCGCTGCATTTCGGCGGCGACGTGCGCCATTTCATCGAGCGACGGCGTAATCAATCCGCTCAAGCCGATGATGTCCACTTTTTCGTCGCGCGCGGTTTGCAGAATTTTTTCGCACGGCGTCATGACGCCCAGGTCGATAATCTCGTAATTGTTGCAGCCGAGAACCACGCCGACGATGTTTTTGCCGATGTCATGGACATCGCCCTTGACGGTGGCGAGCAGGATTTTTCCCTGGGCGCGCTGGGCTCCGCCCGCCGCCTTCTCGCGTTCCATGAACGGCAGCAAATAGGCAACTGATTTCTTCATGACGCGGGCGCTCTTGACGACCTGCGGCAGGAACATTTTCCCGGATCCAAAGAGATCGCCCACCACGCTCATGCCCGCCATCAGCGGACCTTCGATCACTTGCAGAGGCCGCGCGTATTTCTGGCGGGCTTCCTCGGTGTCAGCTTCAATGAAGTCAACGATGCCTTTGACAAGCGCGTGCTCCAGGCGGCGCTCGACGGTTTCCTGGCGCCAGGCGTCCTCGACCACTTCCACCTTGTCCTTCTGCTTGACGGAATCGGCGAACCTCACCAGCCGCTCCGTGGCGTCGGGCCGGCGGTTGAGCAGCACGTCCTCGACGAGTTCCCGCAAGTCCGCCGGGATGTCCGCGTAAATGCCCAGCATGCCGGCGTTGACAATGCCCATGTCCAGGCCGGCCTTGATTGCATGATAAAGAAAGGCGGTATGCATCGCCTCGCGCACGAGATTGTTGCCGCGAAACGAAAAGGAAATATTGCTGATGCCGCCGCTGACGTGCGCGCCGGGGAGGTTTTGCTTGATCCAGCGGGTGGCCTCGATGAAATCGACCGCATAATTATTATGCTCCTCAATGCCGGTGGCGACGGTGAGGACGTTCGGATCGAAAATAATGTCCTCCGGCGGGAATCCAACTTGCTCGGTCAAAATTTTGTAGGCGCGCGCGCAAATTTCCTGGCGGCGCGCCAGGTTGTCGGCCTGCCCGCGTTCATCAAATGCCATGACCACCACGGCGGCGCCATAACGCCGCACCAGCTTCGCCTGCTCCACAAATTTGGCTTCGCCCTCCTTCAGGCTGATGGAATTGACGACCGGTTTGCCTTGCACGCATTTGAGCCCGGCTTCGATCACCGACCATTTGGAGCTGTCAATCATCACCGGCACGCGCGCGATGTCCGGCTCGGACGCGATGAGGTTGAGAAAATGCGTCATGGACTGCGCGCCGTCCAGCATACCTTCGTCCATGTTGACATCGATGATCTGGGCGCCGTTTTCGACCTGCTGCCGCGCCACGATGAGGGCCTCGTCAAATTTGCCGCCCAGGATGAGCTTGGCGAATTTCGGCGAGCCGGTGACGTTCGTGCGCTCGCCCACGTTGATGAAATTGGCGTCGGGCCGGACGGTCAATGCTTCCAGCCCGCTCAGGCGCAAAAGCCGCGGCGTCGCCGGAATTTTCCGGGGCGCGAATTTTTTGGCGGCCTGCGCAATCACCGCAATATGCCCGGGTGTGGTGCCGCAGCAACCGCCGACAATGTTGAGCCAGCCGGACTTGGCCCAATCCGCCAATTGCGGCGCGAGCGTCTCCGGCGTTTCAGGAAATCCCGTGGGCAGCATGGGATTGGGCAACCCGGCATTGGGATAGGCGCTGACATACATCGGCGCGATGCTGGAAAGCTCGGCGATGAAGGGCCGCATCTCCTTGGGCCCCAGCGCGCAGTTGATGCCAATGCTCAACAACGGAAAATGCGACACCGAATTCAAATACGCCTCCACCGTCTGACCGGAAAGCGTGCGTCCGCTTAAATCCGTGATCGTGAATGACAACATTACGGGGCGGCGAAAACCGATTTCATCGAACACTTTTGCCACCGCAAACAATGCCGCTTTGGAATTCAGCGAGTCAAAAACCGTCTCGATCAAAAGCACATCGACGCCGCCCTGCAGCAAGGCGCGGGCCTGCTGCGCGTAGGCCGCCACCAACTGATCATAGGTCACGCCACGGGCCGCGGGATTGTTGACATCACCGGAGATCGACGCCGTCTTGCTGGTCGGCCCAATGGCCCCCGCCACAAAACAAATCCGCCCCGGTTCGTCCGCCATCACGGCCTCCGCGGCGGCGCGGGCATTGCGGGCGCCGGCGAGATTCAACTCCGCAGCCAGCTCTTCCATGCCGTAATCCGCCAACGAAGTCGTGGTGCTGTTGAAGGTGTTGGTTTCGACGATGTCCGCGCCGGCGTCAAAGTATTGCCGATGAATTCCCTGAATGATGTGCGGCTGCGTCAAATTGAGGAGGTCATTGTTTCCTTTGACATCGCGCTTCCAATCTTTAAAGCGTTCCCCGCGATAGGCGGCTTCGTCCAGCTTGTGAGTCTGGATCATCGTGCCCATCGCGCCATCAAGTATGACAATGCGCTCGCGCAAAAGGCATTGCAGCGCGTCCGACCCATCAGGAACCTTCGCAAAATCCGACATGCCGCCAGCGTAGGATGGACAATCCTCTGGCGCAACTCTAAAATCAATATATCGTGATATGAAGATATGACACATGAACCTGAGAAAAACCTCAGGGTTTCCCTGCCATGATTTCAGAAAATGTTCATTGCATTGGCCTTATGAAACACGGAAAAATTTCCCCAGCTTAATGAAGCCCCGACCCAAGACGTCCCCACGCGCGAAGCCCTCTCTCTGCTCCGCCACGGACGAATGTCCCGTGGTGGCCTTGGGCGCTTCGGCGGGCGGCTTGGAATCGTTTCAGAAATTCTTCGATAAAATGCCGGGCGACACCGGCGCCTCCTTCATTCTCATTCAGCACGCCGATCCCAATCACGTCACGCTCATGCCCAAGCTGCTGACGAAAAACACGGCGATGCCCATCATCAAGGTGGAGGACGGTTTGCGCGCGGAGTCGAATAAAATTTATGTGCTGCCGCCGAATTCGAAGCTGACGCTGAGCGACGGCGCGTTTGCGGTGACAAAACAATCGGACCGGGAATCCAATCGCATGCCGATCGACCGCTTGTTCCGCGATTTGGCGCAAGCCCTGGACTCGCGGATGATGGGAATTGTGCTCTCCGGCATGGATGGCGACGGCACGCTGGGGCTCAAGGCGATTCGCGAAGCGGGCGGTTTGACTTTGGCGGAGGCGCCGGAAACCGCCCGGCACGAAGGCATGCCCCGCAGCGCGATTACCGCCGGCGTGGTGGATTTCATTTTGCCGGCGGAGCAGATGTCGGAAAAAATCGTGGAATATGTTCAGCATTTGAACCGCCTCTTGCAGCAGCGCGCGCTGGAGCGCATTCAGAGAGAGGCGCCGCGCCACCTGAAAAATGTGTTCCCGATTTTGCGCCGGCAAACCAGCCACGACTTCAGCCGTTATAAACAAAGCACGCTGATCCGCCGCATACAGCGCCGCATCCAAATGCGCTTTCTCGATTCGGTTGGCTCCTACATCCGCGTGCTGCGGCATGAGCCCAAGGAAGTGGACGCGTTGTTCAAGGATCTGCTCATTGGCGTGACGCAATTTTTTCGCGATCCATCGTCTTTCAAAGTTCTGGAGGAAAAAGCGCTGAATGAAATTCTCCAGGGAAAACCGGCCGAATCCACCGTGCGGGCATGGGTTCCGGGATGCGCCTCCGGCGAAGAAGCTTATTCCATTGCCATTCTCATCGCCGAATATTGCGCCCGCACCGGCAAGCCGCTGCACGCCCATGTGTTTGCCACCGATCTGGACACAGAGGCGCTCGCCTGCGCGCGGCGCGCGCGTTATCCCAAATCCATCGAGGAATATGTCTCGCCGCAACGCCTGGCTGCCTACTTCATCGCGGACGGCGCGGAATACGAAGTAAAGGACGAAATTCGCAAGATGTGCGTTTTCTCCCCGCACAATTTAATTAAGGACCCGCCATTTTCCCGGCTGGATTTGATCTCGTGCCGCAACCTCCTCATCTATCTGGAGCTGGATTTGCAGAAGCGTGTGCTGGCGCTCTTTCACTATGCCCTGGTGTCGTCGGGTTTTCTTTTTCTCGGCCCGTCCGAAAACGTGGCCAGCCGCAGCGAATTATTTCGCGCGGTGGACAAGCGGCACCGGCTCTACCAGCGCAAGCCCAGCGTGCTGCACTCCAGCCTTTATCTGCCCCCGATGGATGGCGAGCGCGGGGCCAAACATTTCCTGCCGCTGCCGCAAGCCGCGGCGCCGCGCGGCCACAACCAGGTGCGCACCATCGAGCGCGTCATTCTGGAGGAATACGCGCCGGCCAGCGTCATTGTCGATCCGCTCGGGGAAGTGATTTATTTCTCCGGCCCCACCGGCGCGTTTTTGGAGCCGCCGGCGGGCGCGCCCAGCAACAAGCTGGTGAGCATGGCGCGAAAACCTTTGCGCGCGGAATTACGGTCCGCCTTTCATTTGGCCACTGCCAATCGCGAGGAAGTCATCCGGCCCCATCTCAGCATCAAGCATGGGCGTGAAACCATCCACTTTAATTTGGTGGTGCGGCCGCTCACGGAGCTCGGCAAAGACAGCGATTGCTTCATCGTGCTGTTTCAGGAATTGACTCCCATGAAGGGCGGCGCCGCCCCGCGCCTGCGCCCCGCGGAAGGTCACGGTCCGATGGTGCAACAGTTGGAGCATGAACTGCGCTCCACCCGGGAGGATTTGCAGACGACCATCGAGGAGTTGGAAAGCTCCAACGAGGATTTGAAATCGGCGAACGAGGAGCTGCTCTCCATGAACGAAGAGCTCCAATCCACCAACGAGGAAATGCAAACCTCCAAGGAGGAAGTCCTTTCCGCCAACGATGAGTTGCAGCGCAAGAATGATGAGCTGGACGCCGCGAACAGCGATTTGTCGAATTTTTTCCAGAGCGCCCGCGTGCCTGCGGTGTTCGTGGACCGGCGGCTGCGCATCAAGCGTTTCACCCCCGCGCTGTCCGAGATTTTCCCCATCACCGAGCGCGACCTGGGCCGCGACCTTCCGGAAACGGCGCGGCGTTTTTCCAACGGTGCGGAGTGGGATTCCCTGATCCATGAAGTCATGCGCACGCAACTCCATGCCGAAAGACAGGTCGCGGTGGAGCACGGGCGCAAATGGTTCATCGTGCGCGTCAACCCGTATTTCGGGGTGGACCACGCGGTGCAGGGCGCGGTCGTCACCTTCATTGATATCACCGACCTCAAACGCGCGGCCGGCGAGCATGCGCAATTGGCGGCGATTATCGAATATTGCGTGGACGGCATCATCAGCAAGGATTTGAACGGGCTGATTACCAGTTGGAACAAGGGCGCGGAACGGATTTATGGCTACAGGCCGGAAGAAGCGATTGGCCAGTCCATGCTCCTCCTGCTGCCGCCGGAGCTGTACGACGAAGAAGTGCGGATCATGGCGCGCATTCGCAAAGGTGGACAGGTGGAATCTTTTGAAACAAGGCGGCGCCGCAAGGACGGCAGCCTGGTGGACGTGGATGTGACCATTTCGCCGGTCAAAGGGCCGGACGGCTCGATCATCGGCGCGTCCAATATTTCGCGGGACATCACCGAAAAAAAGCGGACGGATCTCGCCCTGCGCGAGGCCCAGAAACAGCTCGGGCAATTGAACACGGAGCTGGAGAAACAAGTGCACGCGCGCACCGCCGAATTGCTGGACGTCAACGCGCAATTGGAATCTTTGGTTTATTCCATCGCGCACGATTTGCGCGCGCCCTTGCGCTCCATGCAGGCGTTCTCGAGCATATTGCTGGAGGATTACGCCAAGGCCTTGGACGCCGCCGGGCGGCAACACGCGCAGAAAATTTCCTCCCTCGCCGAGGCGATGGACAAGCTTGTCCTCGACTTGCTCGCGTTCGGGCAAATTTCGCAATCTCAAATCAAGCTCGCGACCGTCAACGTGGCCGACGCCTGGGCCGCCGCCATCAGTCAAAATGAGCGCCTGCTGCGCGAATCCGGGGCGCGCGTCGAAATCGCGGGCGATCTGCCCCCGGTGCGCGGCGAAGAGGCGACGTTGGGCCAGACGCTGGCTAATTTATTGAGCAATGCGCTTAAATTTGTGCGGCCCAAAGTCAAACCAGTCATCCGCCTGCGCGCGACCAGGCATGGCCTTCTCGTTCGCCTTTGGGTCGAGGATAATGGCATTGGCATTGCGCCGGAATTTCACGAACGGATTTTTCAGATGTTCGAACGGCTCCGCCCCACTGAATTTAGCGGCACGGGCATTGGCCTGGCCATCGTGCGCAAGGGCATTGAACGCATGGGCGGACGCACGGGTGTGGAATCGGCGCCCGGCGACGGAAGCCGTTTTTGGATCGAACTGCCGGCCGCTTGAACGCCAAACATCATGCCCAAACTCACCCCCTTCAACACGCAGCCCATCCTATTGGTGGAGGACAACGAGG
>DASZMX010000110.1:0-19329 GCA_035551475.1 Verrucomicrobiia bacterium | reverse complement strand
ATGTGCAGCGAGTAATTGCGATCCAAGTCCACCGCCGCGGCGCGCACGGCGCCGGCGCTAAACAATGCGGCCAATCCAGCCGCGACCCATGCCCTCATGCCCTCCATTTTCGCACGTTGAAGCCGCGGCGCAACTGGCGGGCCGCCGATTTGATTTGCCTTGCGCAAAGCCGCAACCAACGCAATGGTGAGGCTGCTGGAACTGCCATGCAGAATTACCCTAAACATTATTGCGGCGTCTTCGGAATTTATGGCCACCCCAATGCGGCCGAGTTGACCTACTACGGCCTTTATGCGCTCCAGCATCGCGGCCAGGAAAGCGCCGGCATCGTCTCCTGCGACGGGCGCGGATTCCACGAGCACAAGCGCATGGGGCTGGTTTCCCAAATTTTCAACGGCGAAATTTTGCACCAATTGAAAGGCACGATGGCCGTCGGCCACACGCGCTATTCCACCACCGGCTCCTCCCTGCTCCGCAACGCCCAGCCCCTGACCGGCGATTCCAAACGCGGGCAAATCGCCATCGCCCACAACGGCAATCTCACCAACGCCGCGCAGTTGCGGGACGAGTTGGAAGATCGCGGCGCCATTTTCCAAACCACCGTGGACAGCGAGATCATTCTGCATCTCCTTTCCCAGCCGACGAACAACGGCGAAAACAATCTCGTCCAAACGGTCCGCCGCCTCGAGGGCGCCTATTCGCTGGCCATCATGACCGAGCGCGAGCTGATCGGCGTGCGCGATCCCTACGGCTTCCGTCCGCTTTGCCTCGGCAAGGTCGATGACGCGTACGTCCTGGCGAGCGAAACGTGCGCCCTGGATTTGATTTCCGCCAAGCACATTCGCGACATCGAGCCCGGCGAAATCATTGTAATTGACAAAGACGGCCCGCGCAGCCTCCAGGCATTTCCCGAGCAATCCCAGCGCGCCTTTTGCATGTTCGAGTACGTCTATTTCGCGCGGCCGGACAGCAATATCGCCAATCGCAATGTTTACAAGGTCCGCGTCAACATGGGGCGCGAGCTGGCCCGCGAGCATCCCCGCGCGGCGGACGTCGTCATCCCCGTGCCGGACAGCGGCAATTGCGCCGCGCTCGGCTATTCGCTCGAATCCGGCATCCCGTTCGAAATGGCCTTTGTGCGCAATCACTACGTGGGTCGCAGCTTTCTCCAGCCCTCGCAATTGATCCGCGATTTTGACGTGCGCGTAAAACTCAACCTCATCACCGAGCTGGTGAAAGGCAAGCGCGTGGTCGTGGTGGACGACTCCATCGTGCGCGGCACCACCTGCAAGGCGCGCGTCAATAATTTGAAGGAAGCGGGCGCCAAGGAGGTGCATGTCCTCGTCAGTTGCCCCCCGCACAAAAACCCGTGCGTCTATGGCATTGATTTTCCCGACCGCAGCAAGCTGATGGCCGTCAATCACACTCTCGACGAAATCCGCCAGTATTTGAACGCCGATTCGCTCGGCTATCTTTCACAGGACGGCATGGTCCGCGCCACCGGCCTGGGCAGAAATGCCTTTTGCATGGCGTGTTTTGACGGACGTTATCCCTCGCCCTACGACCCAATGCTGGACAAAAGCATCATGGAACGGCGCAAAGGCCGTCTCGAAGGGTTGGCCGACGGCGTCGAAAAAGAGCGTCAGCAGATCAAGATGTTTTAAACATCCGCCTCCTGCGGCGCCTGCAAAATCACCTCGTCCCCTTCGATTTCCACCGGCGCGGAAATTTTCGCCGCGCCGCCCATTTTTTCCAGACGGCTTTCCGCCTCCGCCACCTCTTCAAATTTCATCTGGCGCCGCCATTCCTCCTTCATCGCTTCCGCGTTCGGGATGGCGCGCCGCGCCGCCAGTGTGATCCATTGAAAGGCCGACACCATGTCCGCCGTCGTGCCGCGTCCATGCGCGTAACATAACGCCAGCTCATATTCCGCCTGCGGCAATCCCTGCCCCGCCGCCGCGCGAAAACGCCGAAACGCCTCGACCGCGTCCGGCGCCACCCCCACGCCGTCCTGGTAACATTTGCCCAAATTAAACTCCGCCTCGCCCAGGCCCTGGTCCGCCGCCTTCTTGAACCACGCCACCGCCTCGGTCTCGTTTTGTTTGACACCGTTGCCATGCAGCAAACAGGCCGCATAACCCATCTCTCCCGCCGGGTCGCCGGCCTCACCCGCCACCTTGAACCACTTCGCGGCCTCCACCGGGCTGGCAAAAGCGCCCAAAGCCTTTTGCAAACAAATCGCCAAACTCACCTGCGCGCCAATGTGCCCCTGCTCCGCCGCAAAACGAAACCAGTTCACGGCCTCTTCATAATCCTGGGCCGCGCCTTGGCCATTGGCGTAGCAAATGCCCAGGCTGTATTGCGCGTCCGGGTTGCCTTGCTTGGCGGCTTCGCTGTACCAATGCGCCGCTTCCGCATAATCCTGCACGACGCCCACGCCCTCGGCGTAATTCGCCGCCAGGCGCAGTTGCGCGTCGACATTTCCGTGCTTCGCCGCGGAAAGCAGTTTGGCGTATTCGCCCTTGGGCGCCGCCTGCTGGCGCCTCTTGGCCGCCAGCGATTTTTCCTCGCGATGGAACACGTTGGCCCAGCCTCGTTTCAGGCCGTCCACCGCCAGCCAGATCATCCGAAATAATTTTTGCACGGCAACCTCCCTCGGTCTAAATGCCCATATTTGACAGCATATTGGACAATCGATTCACCACCGCCACCAATTGCGGATGGCTCGCCTCGAACTCCGTCACCGACGATTCCATCCCGCCGATGGAATGCGCAAGCGATGCCGGGTTTTTCTTTTCCCGCATGGCCTCGAACGCCGAGACTTCGGCAAACGAAGCAATGCTTTGCGCTTGTTCCGCATGGGTGGCGGCGAGACGGGCGACTTCCAATTTGAGCTGCGCGAGCAAATGGAGCAATTCAGCTCGCGTGTTGTCAGGGAGGGAACCGGAATTCTGCAAACGACTTTCGATCTTGGAAATTGTGTCCTGCATCATATCGGTTTCACCCGAAAGATAACCCCATCCGGCGAGGAATTCAAATGCCCGCCCGCCGTCAGGGCGACAGCCGCTCGATTTTCCACGCTTCGCCCGCGCGGCGATAGCGTATCCGGTCATGCAGCCGGCTCACGCGGCCCTGCCAGAATTCCACCGTTTCCGGCGCGAGAATGTAGCCGCCCCAATGCGGCGGCGTGGGAACTTCCTGCCCCGCAAAGCGCGCCGTCGCCTCCGCCAGTTTCGCCTCCAAAAACGCCCGATCCGGGATGACCTGGCTTTGCGCCGAGGCCCACGCGGCCAGTCGGCTGCCCGGCGGACGGCTCTTGAAATACGCTTCCGACTCCGCGCGCGGCGCCTTTGTCACCGTCCCGCAGGTGATGATCTGCCGCTCCAATTCCCGCCAGTAAACCAGCAGCGAGGCGCGCGGATTTTCCGCCAGGTCACGCCCTTTGCGGCTTTCGTAATTCGTGAAAAAAATCAGGCCGCGCGCGTCAATTCCCTTCAGCAGCACCGTCCGCACCGTGGGCTGGCCGGAGCTGCCGGCGGTGGCCAGGGACGTGGCATTGGCTTCGAAGACGTTGGCCTCCACGGCGTCCTTCAGCCATTTCTCAAATTGCTGGAGCGGGTCGGCCAGCACATCCGCCCGGCGCAGCCCGGCCAGGGTGTATTCGCGTCTCAAGTCTGCCAGCGTCATATATAAAAGAGTAACGCCGAAGCGCCGTTTGGGAATGATTTATCTCAAAGCGTCTGTGACAAAAATCCGCCGTCCACCCGGATATCCGTGCCGGTCACGAACGAGCTGGCCCGCGCGCTCGCCAGGAAAACCGCCGCGCCGATCAACTCTTCGGCCTGCCCAAAGCGCTTCATCGGCGTGTGCGACAGGATGGCCGCCGCCCGGGCCGTCGGACTGCCGTCCTCATTAAACAGCAGCCGGCGGTTTTGCTCGGCCGGAAAGAATCCGGGCGTAATGGAGTTAACGCGCACCTTTTGCCCCGCCCATTCGCGCGAGAGGAATTGCGTCAGATTCAGCACGGCCGCCTTGGCCGCCGAATACGCCACCACGCGCGAGAGCGGAATATGCGCGGACACGCTGGCAATATTAATAATGCTCCCGTTTTTGCGCTCCGCCATGCCCGGCCCGAACACCTGGCACGGCAGCAAAACCCCGCCCACTAAATTCATGTCGAAATTCGCCCGCCAATCCTCCAGCGCGATCTCCTCCATCTTCTGCGTGTCCGTGACCGTGACCTTGGGGTCGTTGCCCCCGGCGGCGTTCACGAGCGTCGTCACCGGCCCGAAAAATTTCTCAATTTCCTGCCGCGCCCGATCCAGCGATGCGCGCGCGATGGCATCCGCCGAGAAAAACATCGCCTCACCCTTGCCCGCGCGAATCCGCTCCGCGCAGGCCTGGCCGCGCTCGGCGTTGCGCCCCAGCACCGCCACCTTCGCGCCCGCTTGCCCGAGTCCTTCCGCAATCTTCCCGCCCAACACTCCCGTGCCGCCAATCACCACCGCCACTTCGCCAGTCAAATCAAATAAACTCATGCCCCGAATGTTGGGCCAAGCCGCCCGCCTCGTGAAGCCAATAGTTGCCGGATGGCGTTCAGGCGCGCCCTCCGCTACGCTCCCGGCATGGAACATCGTGCTTTGGTCACCGGCGCCACCACCGGCATTGGCTTTGAGCTGGCCGATCTGCTCGCCGCCGACGGCGCCGCCCTGGTCCTGGTGGCCCGCGACGGCCCGCGCCTGGCCGACCGCGCCCGCGAACTATCGCAGCGGCACGGCGTGAAATGCCACGTCATTGTGCGCGACCTGGCCCGGCCGGCGGCGGCCGCGGAAATTTTCGCGGAAACGCAGCACGAAGGATGGGAGATTTCGATCCTGGTGAATAACGCCGGGTTCGGCGTTTACGGTCCGTTTGCGGAAACGAGCCTGGACGAGGAATTGCGCATGATGCACGTCAACATGAATGCCGTCGTGCAGTTGACAAAAATTTACCTGCCCGGAATGTTGGCCCGAAAAGAAGGCCGCATCCTGAACGTCGCTTCCGCCGCCTCTTTTCAGCCTGGCCCGGGCCTCAATTTGTATGCGGCGACCAAGGCGTTCGTCCATTCCTTCACCTGCGCGCTGGCCGTGGAATTGGCAGGCACAGGCGTCACCGCGACTTCGCTCTGCCCCGGCGGCACGGCGACCGAATTCCAAAAACGCGCCGGGATGGAGCACAGCCGTCTTTTTTCCGGGGGCATACTGCGTCCGATGTCGCCCCGCGCCGTGGCCCAGGCCGGCTATCGCGCCATGCGGCAGGGCCGTCCGTTTGTGGTGTCCGGCTTCCTCAACAAACTGATGATCATGGCGTCGCGCCGGCTGCCCGTGATGTGGCCCGCCTATCTCGCGCGCAAACTCAACCAGGATCGCTGATCAATATTTCGGAACGTTTTGATCAATCTCGTCGGACCAGGCGTTAATGCCGCCCTTGACGCTCTTGACGTATTTGAAGCCTTGCTCGCGCAAAAAGTAGAGCGCTTTTAAAGAGCGAACGCCGCTCTTGCAATGGATGTAGATGTTCGTGTTCGGATCCAGCTCCGTGAAACGCTGGGGCAGGACGCTCAACGGCACGAGCGGCACACCCTTGATGTGCGCGATCTGATATTCGTCCGGCTCCCGCACATCGAGCACCCGGATGCCGAGCTTCGGATCGTCGAGGGCGCGTTTCATTTCCTGCACGGTCACTTCATCAGGATTGGACATAGGCGAGGTGGGTTCGGGAGCGATGCCGCAAAACATCTGGTAATCGATTAATTCTTTGATTGTCGGATGATCACCGCAAATCGGGCAGGCCGGGTCGCGCCGCAGCTTGACCTCGCGGAATTTCATGTCCAGCGCATTGAAGAGCAACAAGCGCCCCACGAGCGAGCTGCCTTTGCCCAACGCCAATTTCAAAATCTCCGTCGCTTGAATGGTTCCGACAATGCCGGGCAGCACGCCCAGCACGCCGCCCTCCGCGCAGCTTGGCACCATCCCCGGCGGCGGCGGCTCGGGATAAAGACAACGGTAACACGGCCCGCCCAAATGCGGCGCGAACACGCTGGCCTGCCCTTCAAAACGGAAAATGGAGCCGTACACGTTCGGCTTCTTCAGCAGCACGCAGGCGTCGTTGGTCAGGTAGCGCGTGGGAAAATTGTCCGTCCCATCCACCACGATGTCGTAGGGCGCGAGGATTTCCAGGGCGTTCTCGCTCGTGATGCGGGTGTTGTGCAGGACGACTTCGACGTTGGGATTGATCTCGTTAATCGTGTCGCGCGCGGACTCGGCCTTGGACCGCCCCACGTCGGCCGTGCCATGAATGATCTGGCGCTGGAGATTCGAAAAATCCACCGTGTCGAAATCGACAATGCCGATCTTCCCGATGCCAGCCGCCGCCAGATACATCGCGATCGGCGATCCCAACCCGCCCGCGCCGATGCACAAAACGCTCGCGGCGCAGATTTTCTTTTGACCCGCCAATCCCACTTCCGGCAGGATCAGGTGACGCGAGTAGCGCCGAATTTCGTCGTTATCCAATTGCATAAAGCGAACCAGATTAAATGACTTGCTCCCCAAAATCAACCGCCGCCCTCATCCGCAAACAAATCGCCGCCCGCCCCGCGCTGGCGATGGTGCTCGGCAGCGGGTTCCAACACGCCCTCGTTTACCTCGAGCAACCCCGTGAATTGGCCTACGGCGAGCTGCCCGGATTTCCGCGCGTGGGCGTCAGCGGCCATGCCGGCAAGCTGGTGTTCGGTTATTTTGACAAGGTCCCGGTCGTCGTCCTGAAAGGGCGCGCCCATTATTACGAGGGGCACGAGATGGAGCGGGTCACGTTTCCCGTGCGCGTCATGGCGGAGCTCGGCGTGGGATCCATTCTCTTGACTAACGCGGCGGGCGGGATCAATCGCTCTTTCAGCCCCGGCGACTTCATGGCCCTGACCGACCATATCAATTTCATGGGAGCGAATCCCTTGCGCGGCCCGGCCCAGCCTGGCTTGCCGCGCTTTGTCGATCTCAGCCGCGTGTATGACCCCGCGCTCATCGAGTTGGCCAAAAAGGCCGCCAAGCAAAGCCGCATCAAACTGCGCCAGGGCGTTTATCTCGCCGTGTCCGGCCCCAATTATGAAACGCCCGCCGAGATTCGCGCCTTCCGTTCCCTCGGCGCCGACGCCGTCGGCATGAGCACTGTGCCCGAGGCGATTGTCGCCCGGCAATGCGGGCTGCCGGTCGCGGGCATTTCCTGCATCACGAATATCGCCGGCGGCGATCCCAAAGGCGGCGCGCTGCTGCATCAAGACGTGCTGGCCACGGGCGAAAAGAAGAAAGACGCCATGGCGCAATTTTTGAAAACCTTTGCCATTCTGGCCGGCTCCAAAAAATCGGCGGCGGCGTGATCTTCAGCCGGCGCGATGTTTGCCGTTGCGGCGCTCCGGCGCCAGGTAGGGTTGAAATTCGGGCCGAAAGTGCGGCGGAATGCGGGCTTTGAACCGCGCCGCCGCCCCGGAATAATCCCGCTCCACCACCTGCGCGACCTCGTGCAGGCGCGCAATCACCGCCGCGTTGTCGTGCGGCACTGTCAACTGCACAAATTCCCGGATCGGCCGCAGGGCGGCGCCCAGCGCCTCCACCAAAACGGGAATGCCTTCGCCGGTTTTGGCCGAAATCGCGACCGCATTGGGATATTGCTCCAGATATTTGCCCAGCAGCCCATCGCCGCTGCACCGGTCCATTTTGTTAAACACCATGATCGTCGGCTTGTTGTCCGCCTTGATCTCCTGCAAAACTGTATTGACAGCTGCGATCTGGTCGGCCGCCTGCGGATGGCTGATGTCCACGACGTGCAGCAGCAATTCCGCCTGCACCACCTCTTCCAGCGTGGCTTTGAACGCCTCGACCAGCCCGTGCGGCAATTTGCGGATAAAGCCCACCGTGTCCGTCAAGAATACGTTTTGATTGGTGGGCAGCCGCAGCCGGCGCGTCGTCGGGTCCAGCGTGGCGAACAGCTTGTCCTCCGCCAACACCGCCGCGCCCGTCAACGCGTTCAACAAGGTGGATTTGCCGGCATTGGTGTAACCCACGATGGAGGCCAGCGGCCACGCGTGCCGCTGGCGGCCGTCGCGCTGCGTGGCGCGCTGGCGGCGGACGGAATCGAGATCCGACGTAATTTTTTCGATGCGCTCCTGCACGCGGCGCCGGTCGGATTCCAACTGCGATTCGCCTTCGCCGCCGCGCATGCCGATGCCGCCGGACTGGCGTGAAAGATGCCCCCAGAAACGCGTCAAGCGTGGCAGCAAATGCTGGAGCTGCGCCAGCTCCACCTGCAGCTTGCCTTCGCGCGTGCGGGCGCGTTGCGCAAAAATGTCCAAAATGAGCGCGGTGCGATCCAGAATTTTGCAGCCGAAGACCTTTTCCAAATTGCGCGTCTGCGCCGGGCTCAGTTCATCGTCAAAGACCGCGGTGTCCACGTCGTTGGCCTTGCAATAAGCCGCGAACTCCGCCGCTTTGCCCGTGCCAATGAACGTGCCCGCCACGGGCGTTTCCAGTTTTTGCACGCCCTCGCCCACAATGGCCGCGCCGGCGGTGGCGGCCAACTCCGCCAATTCCTGGAGGGACTCGCGCGTCTCCCAGGAGGAGCTGGATTTTAATTCGAGGCCGATCAAGAAGACCCGCTCGGTTCGTTTCGTGGTCGAGATGAGAGCTTTCAATGCTTGGTATCCACCGGACGCGGCAGCATAGCGCCAGCCGGAACCGCGCGCAATGCCGCCGCATACCCGCGCCGCTGCAATTTGCGCTGTCCCACGCGCAGCTTCTGCGATTCAATTCCGGCATGCTTATGACAAGGGTCTTCGGCCTGGCAGCGGCCAGCCTGCTGTATGCGACGACCGCCTGGGCCGGGAATGAGTGCGACTGGCTGCAAGTGAAAGACGGGCAACTATGCAACTCGTCTGGACGCCCGGCGCAACTCCGCGGCTTCAGCTCGCATGACTTGAAGTTTTTCCCGTTTGGCTCCAACACCGTCAGCCGCCTCGCGCGGGATTGGCGCGTCAACATCGTGCGCGCCGCCATGTATGTGGACAGCTACGGCTCCAGCTACCTGCGCCAGCCGGAAGTCCAGGACCGAGTCAAACAAATCGTGGCCGCGGCGTTGCGCGAACAGATTTATGTGATCATCGACTGGCACATCCTGCAGGATGGCAATCCGCAGCAACACGAAAAAGAGGCCCGGGCCTTTCTTGAGGAAATGGCGCAAGCCTACGGCAGCCGGCCCAATGTCCTCTTTGAGATTTGCAACGAGCCCAATGGCCACGCCGTCACCTGGCCCGTGATCAAGTCCTACGCCGAAGCGGTGATTCCGGCGATTCGCGCCGCCGCGCCGCGCAGCATTATTATTGTGGGGACGGACACCTGGAGCCAGGGAGTGCGCGCCGCGGCCCAGGCGCCGTTAAGTTTTTCCAACGTCGTGTACGCGCTGCATTTTTACGCCGGCACGCATCGCGCCGCGTTGCGCCAAAGCGCGGACGCCGCCCTCGCCGCCAAGCTGCCCATCTTCGTTTCCGAGTGGGGCTTGACAGATTATTCCGGCAAGGGCCCCTTGGACCTGGACGAAGGCAGGAAATGGATGGATTGGATGAACGAACATAAGATTAGCTGGCTCAATTGGTCGTTCAGCGCCGCGCCCGAAGCCAGCGCGGCCTTGCAACCGCACGCCGACATCAATGGGCCCTGGCGCGATTCCGATCTCAATCCCTCGGGACTCTGGGTCAAAGAGCAGCTGGCGCGAGCGCCATGACTTTTCCCGCTTTGCTTCCCTTGAGGCATGCTATATAAGGCCCGTTGTCTGCAACGTATGGCGCCCATGAAGGTCACCTTCCGCCCGGCCCGGCCCTGGAAGTCCATGGTTGTTTCGGTTTTGGCCGCGCTTTTTTTTTGCCTCGTTCCTTCGGCCCGCGCCGTCCTGCAATTCGACGTCTTTCTCGGCTTTGACGACCTTGTGCCCGAGCGCAGTTGGTTTCCCATCACCTGCGAACTCTACAATGATGGCCCGGCCTTCAATGCGGTCATTGAGGTGAGCGCGGGAGGGTTGAACACCACCCCGTTGCGCCGCGTCCCGGTCGATCTTCCGACCGGCACTCGCAAACGCATTTTTCTGCCGGTGTTTTCGTCCGGCAACACCTGGGATGTGCGGCTGGTGGATGAAAGCGGCAAAACGCTGTCCGAACAAACCATGCAACGCGCGTTCAAGCCGGCGCTGCGGGGCTTTCCCATTATCGCCTCCCTGGCGCACAGCGTCAGCGGCATGCCTGTCTTCCCGGACGTGATCACCCGGCAGGGCGCCGCCGCCAAATTCAGCGCCGCCCGTTTGCAAACCGCCTTTTTTTCCGACAATCCGCTCGCGCTGGAAGGCATCAACATGCTCTACCTCAATTCCAGCAAGGCGCTGGAGCTGACGGTGCCGCAAGTCACCGCGCTCGTGGCGTGGGTGGAGCACGGCGGGCGGCTGGTGGTGGGAGTCGATCAACCCACCGACGTGAACGCCACGCCCTGGCTGCGCAATTTGCTGCCTTGCACTTTGAATTCGATGACGGAAGTGGCGGCGGGCGCCAGCCTGAAAGCCTGGCTGGAGGGCGCCCCTCCTCCTCTCATCGTGCCTGA
This sequence comes from Verrucomicrobiia bacterium, assembly GCA_035551475.1. Classification (GTDB taxonomy): domain Bacteria; phylum Verrucomicrobiota; class Verrucomicrobiia; order Limisphaerales; family Palsa-1400; genus DASZMX01. The sequence goes on along the minus strand of DASZMX010000110.1, from coordinate 8,656 downwards.
GCCCGTCCCCCATCGCCGCGGCGAGGGGGCGCCCAGAAACTTCAACCTGCCTTCGGCCAGCACGCAGAATTTGCCGGGAATCGTCGTCACCATTGGCCCCAATGGCGTCACTTATAAAACCAATGCGGGCGTCGGCAATTTTGCGCCGCGGCAATATTGGTTGAGCAACACCAATGGCGGTTTCAGCCGCCTTACCCCTGCCGGCCTGACCAATTTGCTGGCGCTGCGCGCGCTGGCCGTCTCCAACGCCGCCGCCAGCGCCCTCGCGCCGCCGTCCACCAATTCCACCGAGATTGCTTTGCTTGACAGCGCGCCTTTGCAGGTGTCCGCCGCCAGCCTGCGTGACGGCAAAGTCCTGATCGGCCCCGCGGCTTCGCCCCTGGCCATTCAGGCGGAACACGGGCGGGGGCAAATCACGGTTTTGACGTTCAATCCGGAGCGCGAGCCGTTTTTGTCCTGGAACGGCCGCCCCAAATTCTGGATGCGCCTGGCCGGTTTGCCGCCGGCCATGTTCGACCAGCAGCAGTCCGACGTTCCCAATTATAGCTATGGCCGGATGGGCTCCGACGCCATTTTTGGCGCGATGATTGACAGCAAGCAGGTGCATAAGCTGCCGTTGGGCTGGCTGCTGGCCCTGCTCGCCGCCTATTTGATTGTGATCGGCCCGCTGGACCAATATTGGCTCAAGAAGATCAACCGCCAGATGCTCACCTGGATCACATTCCCCTGCTACGTCGTGCTGTTTTCCGGGTTGATCTATTGGATCGGCTTCCATCTGCGCAACGGGGAGTTGGAATGGAACGAGCTGAATGTCGTGGACGTCATGGATTCGCGCGAAACCACTCTCCTGCAAGGCCAGACCTACATCTCCATTTATTCGCCCGTGAATGGCAATTACAAGCTCCGCAGCGACGGGCCGTTTGCCACCGTGCGCGGCGAGTTTGGCGGGAATTACGGCATGCAGGAAAGCTCCCGCGCCTCCGTCGTGCAGCGCGGCAACGCCTTCGAGGCGGAGGCGTACGTGCCGGTCTGGACGAGTCAATTATTTGTTTCCGATTGGCTCCAGCGCGGCTCACCGCCAGTGGCCTGCTCCATCGAACGCACCAATGGCGGCTGGTCCGTCATTCTGGAAAATAATCTGAATCATGCGCTCGGGCCTTTGCGCCTGGCCATCGAGGGGCGAATTTACGACGTGGGCTCGCTCACCGCCAACCAGAGCCGCACCAATTTCATCGAGCGCGCGCAGGGCGACGCCGTGGATGCTTTTGCGCAGCGTTTCGGCGGCCCCTTTAGCGAGGCCGTGCAACGGCGGCAATCCAATTTCGGCAATAACGCCGACCCGCTTCCCGATGTCGCGATGGCTGCGATGGCGGCCTGTTTCATCAGCGTCGTCGGCGGCGGCAACGAAGGCGAATACGGCGCCCCCTCTTCCCTCGACTTGACCCGCTACGCCCGCTCCGGGTACGGCGTGCTGCTGGCGTGGGACGACAATGACTCCCTCACACCGCACCTCGATCAGTTCAAGACCACCCGGACGCACCGCCGCACTTTGTTGCGCCTGGTGACGCCGCTGCCGCCAACTATTTGACAAGATTATGGATGCCCCGCCCATTCCCGCTGTCGAAACGATCGGACTAAGCCGCACCTACGGCAACTTGACCGCGCTTGACTCCCTCAATCTCACCATCAACCGCGGCGACCTCTTTGGCTTCATCGGCAGCAATGGCGCGGGCAAAACCACCACGTTGCGCATCCTCGCCACCTTTCTCGCCCCCTCCGGCGGAACCGCCAAAATTCTGGGGCACGACGTCGTGCGCGAGGCCGATACGGTGCGGCATGTGATTGGTTATATGCCGGATTTCTTCGGCGTGTACAAAGACATGGAGGTGACCGAATACCTGGATTTTTTCGGCGCCTGCTACAAAATCCCGACGGCCCAACGCGAGAAAACTGTCGGCGATGTCCTGGAGCTGGTGGGCTTGACGGAAAAACGCGGCGCCATCATCGGGGCGCTCAGCCGCGGCATGCAGCAACGCCTGGGTTTGGCGCGCGTGCTGATTCATGACCCCAAGGTGCTTCTCCTCGATGAACCCGCCAGCGGCCTTGATCCCCGCGCGCGCATCGAAATGATGGCGATCTTGCAGGAACTGCAACGCCTGGGCAAAACCATCATCATTTCCTCGCACATCCTCAGCGAACTGCAGACCTTGTGCAATCGCGTGGCCATCATCGAAAAGGGCCGTTTGATTTACAGCGGCCCCGTGCAAGGCGTGCGCGACCAGGCCGGCAGCGGACTGGTGTATTGGGTGACTGTCCCCGGCGATTCCACGGCGGCAATCGCCTTGCTCAAGGCGCGCCCCGAAATCACCGAGGCCGTCCCGGTGGATGGCCAGGTGAAAATCACCTTTAAGAGCCACGACATTGACCCCTCGTTTTTGCCCGAGGCCCTGGTGCACGGCGGCGTGAAATTTACCGGCCTCTGGGAGGATGAACTGGGCTTGGAAGAAGTCTTCCTGCGCGTGACCCGCGGGGACACCCAATAAAACAAAAACCCCTTCCCACTCGGGAAGGGGTCATGAATTCTAAATCAGATTAGAACTTGTAGATGATGTTGGCCGCGACCAACACTTCGTTCTTCTTGGCGCCAAAGCCGACGACCGTTCCGCCGAAGGGCGTTCCGCCGTCGCAAGCATGGTCCCAACGGACTTCCAGGCGGCTGATGACGTTGGCCCACAGGTCATACTGCAGGGTGCCGGTCAGCGCGAACACTTCATGGAAACCAGGATCAGCTGAAGCCGCTGCGAGGACGCCGCCTTCGGCGTATTCAGCGCGACCATTGAGGGTCATCTTGTCGGTGATCTTGTAGGAGGCATAACCCGCGATCGCATACGCGTGGCCGGTGTCGGCGCCCGCGAAGTCTTCGTGAGCGATGTAATCCCAGGCGCCGCCGAGCGTCAAATCCTTGACGGGCGTATTGAGCGTGCCACCCAAGTAAGTGTGGACGCGGGCAGGAGCGCCGCCGGCAGGGCCTTGGCCCCAATCCACGCCGCCGTAAATGCTGGAGCCCTTCAGGAATCCCCAGCTATCAGGCGCGGTCAAGGTGACCAAGCTGATCAGGGCTTTCTTGCCTTCGGGCGAGCCATTGGCGGCGACGCCAGTGGTGCGGGCATTGATCGGGACGGTGGAGACAGTGTCCGCCACGCCCGCTTGCGCGGTGATCATGTCGCTAAACTTATAGGTCGCGAGCAAGCCGGTGTGTTCGGTGGGTTCGAAAGAATAACCGTAGGAGCGCGTCCAGTTCGGGTTCTTATAGCTGTCGCTCGATTCATAACCGATGAGGTTGTCGAAGCGGCCCATCTCGAAGTCGAGACCGTTGCCGATCGGCACGCGGAACTCGACATACGCCTGGCGGATGTATTCCGGCAGGAAGCCGGCGCCACCGGTGATGCCCTGGCTGTCCGGCCCGAACATCAGTTCGGCGACATAACCGGCAGACCATTGGCCTTCTTCGAGCGCTTTTTGCAAGCGGATGTCGATGGAATCGACATTGAATCCGTCTTGTTTGCCGCCATTAAACGAGTAGGGAGCCGGGTTGGCGTTGCCAGAGCCGGGGTTCCACACGGCCGAGGTATCGACATAACCACTGATCGTGGTGGCCGAAAGCGCGGTCGTCAACGGTACGGGCTTCGCGGCGTCATCGGCGCGAGCTGCTGGAACGAGGCTGACCAGCCCAACGGCGGCCAAACCCAATGTCCATTTATTAATATTCATGTTCCTCCTGAGTGTTGTGTTTGAGTTGAGTTCGTTTTCAGCGTTCATGGGGCAAAAACAGTTCGCCCCCGCCGCACCAAAAACGGTGCATTAGGGCGGACGATATGAGTTTCGTCCTTGTTTGACAATGGTTTTTTTCGCTTATTTTTCACTTGCTGGCGCAAGTTGCTCTCAATAAGCGTGATAAGAAACAGGTAAGAACGGGAACCCGCCTAAAAAGGCGTCAAAAACACGCGTTTTTCGCCCCTCTTTTTGGGAGCGATTTTCGTCAAAAAACCGTCGGCATTCCTTCGCGCAAAATATGCAGATGTTTGCTTAAGCCATCGGTCTCACAAAGCTCCTTCAGCCACTTCGGCGGCTCGTTCATATCTTCAAACGAAAGACGAAAACTGCCATAATGCATCGGAATGAGACACTGCGCTTTAAGGTCGCGAAACGCTTTGACCGCCTCATCCGGGCCCATATGAACGTGGCGAAAGGTGTCGGGATAATACGCGCCAATCGGCAAAAGCGCGATTTCCGGCGCCGCCCATTGGCCAATTTCCTTGAACCCCGGGAAATACGCGCTGTCCCCCGCATGATAGATACTGCGTTTTTGATGCTCGAGAATGAACCCGCCGTAACCTCGATGATCATCGCGGATCATCCGGGCGCCCCAATGCTTGGAGGGCGTCAGGGTCACCCGCCAATCGCCGTGCGTAAAGCTTTCCCACCATTGCAATTCGATCACGCGCTCAAAACCGATGTCGCTGGCCAAATCGCCCACGCCCCACGGCACGACGGCAATCTTCTGCGTCGGCAACCGGCGCAACGTCGGTTTGTGGAAATGATCAAAATGCGCATGGCTCAGGAGCACCAGGTCGATCGGCGGCAAGTCTTCGATGCGAATCCCGGTGCGCCGAAGGCGCTTGAGCAAAAAAAGCCAATTGGCGAAATTCGGGTCGATCAACACATTCAAATCCGTGAATTGCGCGAGAAAGGACGCGTGCCCAATCCACGTCAAAGCCACCTGCCCCTTTTGCAGCTTGGGATATTTGGGGCGCAAATGCTCGCCGGTGCGCGGGGTCAGCAGCGTCTTCCAGATCATCTCATAGAAGAACGTGCGCGGATTGAAGTGTTTGCTGGGCGTGAGATCCTTGAACGACCGCGGCAAGGGCGCCCGTTTCCGCTTGGGCTTCGCCCGGCCAATTCCTTCCGTGAAGCGCTTTTCCATCTTACCCAATCAAAAGTTTAAAGTTCAAAACTCCGGGCCGCCTGTGTTAGCCTTTATTTATGCAAAGCTCGGCGCATCCGGTTATAGGACAACTTGACACGTTTTTGCGCAAAGCGCCAACGCTCGGGCAAAATGTATTCCTCGCCCGCGGCGCCGTGGTGATTGGGGATGTGACGCTCGGCGACCACGCTTCCGTCTGGTACAACGCCGTTTTGCGGGGCGACATTAACCGCATTACGGTCGGCCACTACACCAACATACAGGACAATGCCGTGCTGCATCTGGCGGATGAACTGCCGTGTGTGGTGGGCAATTACGTGACCATTGGCCATTCGGCGATTGTCCATGCTTGCACGGTGCATGACGAATGCTTGATTGGCATGGGCGCCGTGGTGTTGGACGGCGCGGAGATCGGGCGGCAAAGCCTGATCGGCGCGAAGGCTCTCGTCACGCAAGGCTGCAAGATTCCCGAAGGCTCGCTGGTTTTAGGCGCCCCGGCCAAGGTGGTGCGCGCCCTCACGGCGCAGGAACGCGGCGATCTGAAGCGCTGGGCGGAAAAATACGCGGCGAACGCGGCGTATTGCTTGCAGAATAATATAGGCGTCGCCCGTTAAAACTTGGGGCGAGGCATCCCACCGGCGCGGGCGAGCATCTTTTGGAACTTGCCCATCTTCTTCATCATTTGCTGCATCTGGGTGAATTTATTCAGCAGCGTGTTGACGTCCGCCACCTTGACACCGCTGCCCGCTGCGATGCGCATGCGGCGCTTGGCATTGAGAATTTGCGGTGTTTGACGCTCCTTCGGCGTCATCGCGCAAATGATGCCTTCCATCCGCTTGAATTCCTTTTGCTGTTTGCCCATGTCCGCGCCTTTGAGCATGTCGGCGCCGCCCGGCAGCATGCCTACGACACTTTCCAGCGAACCCAACTTTTTCATTTGGCGCAATTGCTCGAGAAAATCCTCCAGCGTAAACTGGCCCTTGCGCATTTTCTCTTCCATCCGCCGGGCATCGGCTTCATCCACCGCTTCCGCCGCCCGCTCGACCAGGCTGACCACATCGCCCATTCCCAGGATCCGCGACGCCATCCGCTCAGGATGAAACGGCTCAAAATCCTCCAGCTTTTCGCCCACGCCCGCGAATTTGATCGGCTTGCCCGTCACCGCCATCAAACTTAAGGCCGCGCCGCCCCGCGCATCGCCATCGAGCTTCGTTAAAATGGCGCCGGTGATGTTCAGGGCCTGATCGAAATGGGTGGCGACATTGACCGCTTCCTGGCCCGTGGCGGCGTCCAGCACGAGCAAAATTTCCTGCGGCTTGACCAGGTCGCGCAAGCGCACCAATTCCTGCACGAGGGGCTCGTCGATTTGCAGCCGGCCGGCGGTGTCAAATATCAGCGTGTTGCGATTGTTCGCGCGCGCAAAGTCGAAGGCTTCCCGCGCGATCTTCAACACATCGGTTTCCCCCTTGCGCACGAACACGGGCAGGTCCAGTTGTTTGCCGAGCGTTTCGAGTTGCTCCATCGCCGCCGGCCGATACACGTCCACGCCCACCAGCAGCGGCGTGCGGGCCTGTTTGTGCAACCAACGCCCCAGCTTGCCGCTGGAAGTTGTTTTGCCCGAGCCGTGCAACCCCACCATCATCAGGCAGGCGGGATTGCCCGTCAGCGTCAGCGCCGCGTGGGAGGAGCCGAGCAATTTGACCAGCTCATCATGGATGATTTTGACGATTTGCTGCCCGGGCTGGATGCTTTGCACCACTTCCGCCCCGAGGGCTTTCGTCTTGACCTGCTCGATGAAATCCCGCGCCACCTTGAAATTCACGTCCGCCTCCAAAAGCGCCATGCGCACTTCCCGGAGCGAATCCGCGACGTTGCCCTCGGAGATTTTTCCCAGGCCGCGCAGATTCTTGAAGGCGTTCTGCAGCTTTTGGCTCAATGCATCAAACATGCGCCCACTCTAATTGCCCTCCGGGCGCCGGACAACCGCCTTTTTATGCGGAGAATATTGGGGTTGTGGAAGCGCGGGCTTTCGTTATAATGCGCGCGCTTTTAACCAAGCTATCGGGACTCCTGTTGAGGCCGTCCTTGCTGGGTGCGGCTGAATTCAACGCAAACTATGTCTGAAATTAAACTTAAACGCGGCGAGCCGGTCGAAAAGGCCTTGCGCCGTCTCAAGAAAAAACTGGATCGCGAACAAACGTTGCAGCAGGTTCGCTTGCATCGCCGCTTTGAAAAGCCGAGCGCCAAAAAACGCCGCAAACAGAAAGCCGCGCGTTTTACCGCCATGCTCAAGGCGCGCTACGCTGACGTCTAGCCCCCCCCTCCGGGCTCATTCCATCGCCGCCAGCACGCTGTCGAGCGACACCGTGGCGAACGTGGTGGCGTAATCCGACATCGCGTACGGAATAATAAGGCGGCGCCCTTGCAGCAGCGCGCCGCAGGTGTACACCACATTGGGCACATAACCTTCCCGCTCGTTTTCATTCGGCGTGATCAAGGGTTCGCGCGTGCGCCCAATCACCTTGGCGGGATCGTTCAAGTCCAGCAGGAACGCGCCGATGCAATATTTTCGCATGGCGCCCACCCCGTGGCTCAACACCAGCCAGCCCGCTTCCGTCTCGATGGGCGATCCGCAATTCCCCATCTGGATGAATTCCCACGAGAATTTCGGCTGCAACAGTTTCTGCGCGGAATGCCAAAAGTGCGGATGATCCGAAAACATGATGTATATGTTCTCGTAATCCTGCCGCCCCAGCATCACGTAGCGTCCTCCCACCTTGCGCGGAAATAACGCCATGCCTTTGTTTTGCACGGCGGGGCCGTTGAGCGTGAAAAACTTGAAGTGCAAAAAGTCCTGCGTCTCGATGAACTGCGGCAGAACCATTTTGCCGTCGTAAGCCGTGTAGGTGGCGCAATACGTTTTCGTGCCATCGTCGCCGTGAAAGAGCACAAACCGCGCGTCTTCAATGCCGTTGCGCTGCGACGGCGTGGTGGGAAACAGCACCCGCTCGGACACGCGTGAATCCGGCGGAAATTGCACATCGTAATTCGACTGCGCGAGCATCACGATTTTGTCCGCCACGGTGGCGTTTTCCTGGTCGCGCGCGCGGAATTGGTCTGCCGCCCGTTTCGCGCCGGCGCGCAATTCGTCGAGCGTAAAATGCTCGCCCAAATCGCGCAGCGTCTCGCGGCTGAAATCCCCCGGCAGGCCCAACTCGTGCAGCTTCCGCTCAAACAGCGCTTTTTCGTAGGCAGCATGGGGCATTTGCTCCGGCTCGTAACAAAAGCGCGTCGGCTCATTGATTGAGATGCGGCTCTGCGCATCCGCCACGCCCGTGCGGAAGGTGATGGACGAAACATGCCCTTCACCGGTCGCGCGCAAACTCAAAATGAAACGCAACGAGCCGTCCGGCAAATCGGACTGGTCGGGATGCGGCACGATGGAGGGATTAAAGAGAGCGGCCGCCTCCAGCGAATATTCGTGGGTGAAATAGGCCCCGAGCAAAAGCTGGCGCTCCTCGGAAATAATGCGGTCGGTGGGTAAATTATGCTTGACCTGATCGTAGCGGCCGCGCAGGAAGTGCAGCGGCTTGACGTGGCGCTCGCCGAACTCGGCGCGCACCTGCTTCCATAAAAAATGCACTTCACTCTCGGGCAGGTTCATCACTTGCG
>DASZMX010000109.1:0-59102 GCA_035551475.1 Verrucomicrobiia bacterium | reverse complement strand
ATGGTGTGGTATTCCATCTTGCGCTGATCGGCGGAAACGAAATCGGAGAAGGGATGCTGGCCGGCGACCTCGTTCTTGGCGCTGCGCACGACATTTTCCAGAATGCTTTCGGCGGTGGCGATGCTGCCATTGGCAAATTTCGGGAAGAAATCAGCCGGGGTTTCAATGCGCCAGCCGACATACGCCATGAGCGAGATGATGTTTTGGTCGGGCAGATTGACTTCGTCGAGCTTGGTGTCGAAGTTTTGCACGCGCTGGTCGAGCTTATAAACATTCTCGATGGGCCAGGGGAGGCGGAAGCCGGGGCCGGGCTGATTATTGACACGATCCACCTTGCCGAAGCGGGTGACGACCGCGACCTCGGATTTGCGCACCTGATACATGAAGAGCAACAATCCGAAGATCAGGATGAGGACTGCGCCGATGGCAATCGTTAAGGGGCTACGTTTCATATCTGGTCATTTTTTCTCAGTCGGCGCCCGCAGACTATCCACCAGGTCGGGGCGCAATTTGTCCTGCAAATCGTAAATGAGGATTTCGGGGTGGTTGGTGTTCGGCAAAAAATATTTGCGGGCCTGGGCGGCATTGTTGACCAGCGCCTCGAGATATGCGCGCTGCTCGTAAATGCCATCGTCGCCCGGGGCCGCGGCATACGCGAGCATCTGGCTCTGAAACAATTCGGCGCGCGCGATGGCGTTGGTCACGGCGCGGTGCTGGCTGGCGACGGCGGCGGCGACAACTTTGTTGGACTCCGCGCGGGACCAGGCATTGGTGCTGAAGGCATGCGTGGCGGCTTCGAGGATTTGGGAGGAGCGCAATTGGCCGGCGCCCACGACTTGCTCAAAAATCTTGGCGACCTTGACGGGGGGATGAATATCCTGCAAGCCGACATAGACGATTTTGGCGCCGAGTTGCTGGCGATCGACTTCCGCCTGGATGTTGGCGCGCAAGGCGTCGGCGGCGCGTTCGCGGCCGCGCGACATGAGATCATCGAAATCAGCGCTGGCGAGGTAATGCATGACTTCGCGTTGCGCGATGCCCTGGAGCAGATTGGGCGGATCCTCGTTGACGTAAGCCCAGGTAGAGAGATTGGTGATCTGATAATGCACCGGGATGCTGACGGAAAGGAGATTGACGGGCGGAGTGTTGGTGGCGTTGGCGACGCTGTTGGTGGCGCCGAGGCGATCGCGTTCGCGGCTGGCCACGAGGAAATTCTCTTCCTTGCCGTGTGAGACGGTCCATTGCACCACCGACGTGGGCTCGGGTTCGGCGCCGACGGTGAAGGATTGAATTTGCTCCGTGTGGACGTTCGTCACCGTGTCAATGGGCCAGGGCAGCTTGACGTGCAGGCCGGGTCCGATCACGCCGGTTTCGCCGACCGGTTTGCCAAAGCGCTCGAGCAACGCCTGGTCGCCAGGTTCGACCATCACAAAACAGGTTGATAAAATAAGGGCGGCGAATTGCGCCAGGATCATCCAGCCGAGCGCCTTTTGGAGCAGGCGATAAAACCAGGTCTCGGAGACGTTGAAGCCGAATTGATAATCCAGCGCGTGCGCGGCGGTGGTGAAGATCGCCTCGGGCTGGCCCAGCAAGCCCACGAGACGGCTGTCATAAAGCAGACGGGCTTCGCCGCCGCGGACGCGGACGCGGTAAATTTCCAGGATCAGGGCCAGCAAAGTTTCCAGCGCGATCAAACCCGTCACGACGCAAAAGGCGCGGCCCACCAGCAAATCGGCGCGCGGGAAATCCGCGAGCATGGCGGCGAAGGTGGCCGTGACGACGAAGCAGGAGTAAGCCGTCAAAAGCAAATAAGCGGCGCCGGGACGAAGGAGGCGGCGCTCCGGGGTGCGCGCGAGTCCGCTGGAATATTTGCCGAGCAAAAACAGGATCATCCCCAGCAACCCGAGCAGCGCCATCGCGAGGTTGGCGTGGTCGCGCATGAACAAATCCATCGAGCCCAGACGCAGCCACGGCCAATAAGCCACGCCGAGTTGCAGGACGAAAAGCAGGCCGGTGAAGGCGGGAACGACGATGCGCTCGAATTGTTCGCGCGAGCGGCGCGCGGGAAAGGTGTCCTCGCCGGAAGTGGTGAAGAGCGATTGACCGCCGCGGCTTTTGCTCAACTCTTCGATTTCCAGACGCTCGAAATGTTCGCGCTCCACCATGCCCATCTGGAAATAACTCACGAGCGAGGCGAGGAGGCCGAAGGCGGCGACGGCGGTGGCCATGGCGCACGCGGCGGAGTTGGTGTAGCGCGTGAGCAGCAGGAGGGCGAGGGTCGCCACCAGCAGCGCCACCCAATTGAGCAAACCGATCTTTTTCGCGTTGTTCTCCATGTTGTCTATCCTGCTCAACTCAGCTCACGATCTTCAAACATCACCAGGGCCACGGCCAGCGCGGCGCCAATGTAGGTGGCCGCGTAGCCGAAGGCCTTGCAGAGATACGTCAACGGTATCTTGTTGTCGCCTTCCAGCAAATCGGCCATCCAGAATTGTTGCCAATTCGGCACGACGGTGTAAAGCGCTGTCGCCCACCAGACGCCTTCCTTCGAGCGCACACCCCAAAAATAATCTGACACCAATCCGATCAGGAAAACCGCCGAACAAATAGCGAGCGTCGGGATCACTTCCACTCGCGTAGAGCACGCCAGCGCCACCGCGGCCAAAACGAGCAGCGCCATCAAGATCAGCACGGCGGCGGGAATGATGCGCCAGTCGATGCCTTTGTAATCGACGCCCATCCGGCCGGGGTCGCGCGGAATGAAGCCCTGCAAAAGCGCGAACGCCAAAATGGAAAGGGCGACGACGGCAAACACCGCATCCGACACAAACGGGCGCCGCAAAAAGTAATTGGTGAAGCCGCCGATCAAATAAGCCAGGAGCAACGCCCCGCAAAAAATACTCAACGCGGGCGTGTCCACATCGCCATAGGCATCGAAGGCCATGCGTGAGGCCAGGAGCGCTGCGATGCAATCGACGATGCTCAGCACCACCAGCGCGGCGGCCAATCCCACATATTTGGCCAGCAGAAAACGCGCGCGACCGACCGGTTTGGACAGGACGGCGAGGGCGGTGCCATTGCGAATTTCACGCGCGACGGAGGCGGAGGCGTTGAGCACGGCGCCGAACAATCCAGCGAGCAGCATCACGGCCAAGGCGCTGTTCTTGACCAGTTTGGGCTCGTCGCCGAAGCCGAAATAGTTGATGCAGGCGAGGAAAACTTCGAACAGGGCGGAGGTCGTCATCAGCAGCAGAAAGATCGGCTGCCGAATCAACTCCATAAACGCGTTGACCGCGATGGTGATGAATTGTCGCATCGTTTCTCGCAGCCTCAAGCTGCGGCGAAAGTCAGTCAGATTACGAAACCCGCGCTCAATTGCAATGGGTTAATGCCGGTTTCGCACTATCTGACAACGAGGGGGCGCAAAAATTCAAAATCACGCCGCCTGGGGGCGCATAATATAATAGGGCTGGCGGGACAACTCGGGGCCCAAGCCGGGAACGAGGCTGCAGGCGCCGGCTTGATCGCGACACTCGAAATGGTATTGCAGGGGAAAAACGCCGCTGGCCGCGTCGGCCGGAATGGAAGCGGCAAAGTGATCGCCGGTCAGGCTCATTGCGACCGAGAGCCACGGCTCGACTTGATTGACGCGCCGATACCACAGGCGCGCGGTTCGATAAGCGGGCGCCTTAAGCTGCAAGGCCACGGCCTGCCCGGAGCGAAAGTTTGGGGGAGGAGAATGCTGCGTTGCTCCATTTGGACGAACGGGCGGAATGAGTGTGGCGCCCAGCGCGGCGGCAGCTTCCGGCCCGGCGTCTTGGGCTGCATGCTGCTGTTTTTCCATGTCCGCAATGTCGGCGTCGATGGCGGGGAGGCGATCAGACCAATGGCCGCGCAGGTGCGCGTCGTAGCCGAAAGTGAGATCGGCGCGATAAATGCCCCGGGCGGTTTCGGCTGCCTCCGCCCAGGCGGCGCGCGCGCGCCGGTAGGCCGCCAAGGCGGCGGCGAGGGCCGGCGCGTGGCCGGTTTCGCGAAAGATGGCGTGCTGCACACCCGCGCGAAATTTCCAGGCGAAGAACAGGCCCAAACTGCATTGGATGCGGGCATCGGCGCGCCAGCGTTGCCAGGCGGCGCTTTTCGACGGCGCCTGAGCTTCGGCGGACGCCAAATGCGCGCGGGCTCTTTGCGCCAGTTGTTCGAGCCATTGCGCCACTTCGAGCGGGGAATATTTGTGGCTGGTTTCCTGCCGCAATAACAATTGGGCATGTTCGTCCACCCCGGCGAAAAGGTGCGGATCCAATGGGCTGACCGTCCCGAAGCGTTTTGGGGTGGGGGTATCGTCGAAGGGCAAAGGGCGCCGGTCATCGACGATTGCCATGTTGCTGTAAATTTCCGGCCAGTAATTATTGTTGGCGGCGGAGGGGCAATGGGCGGTGGTGACGAGCGGCAGGATGCGGCTGCAATCGTTGAGCGCGGCTTCGGCGGGCGCGGCGGCGGCGCCCCAGGGCGCGCGCAACATCCGCCGCCACGCGTCGGGCGCGGCGTCGGGATCGTAGGCCAGACGGCCCCACAATCGGTAGGTGTATAAATATTTGGTCCAATCGCCGCCGGCGGGGCGCAGGGCTTCGTTCGCGTAGCCATCGCGTCCGCCGGGCAGCCCCGATCCTTTTCGGCCCTTGAAGGAGAGCGGTTCCATGTACTCAACGCCGTCCGATCCGCAAAAAGAACCCCTGCGCCCGAAGGCGGCCGCCCATTCCGGACTGCCCCATAGCAGCAACCGTTGCGTCCCCGGCCAGACGCGGTGCAGCACGGAGTATTTTCTCCCCTCTGTCAACAAATCACCGTAACTGTAGCGCAAGAAACTCCGCGAGCCCGTGCTCTTGCCAAAAAAACCCGAGTCCTGGGCCCGCCGCGGCGGCAGCTCCAAATCCCGGATCGACGACGGCATGTAGGGGAGGCCCGCGTGTTCCGCCCAAAACTTGGGCGCGACCGTGACGGGCAGGCCGGTGGCGAGGGCGGCATCGATCATGGTTTGGTCGAGGCCTTTGGCGTGCAAATCGAGCTCCACGGGACGTCCGCATTGCGCCGCGCCGGCGAAGACTTCGCGCCAGAAATCGTAGCTGCCTTCCGAGACGCCGCTTTCGCCATGCGTGCGAATGGTCAAGCCGCTGATCGCCGGGCACGCTTGCAGCAGTGCGCGCAAGGCATCGCGGCAGTACGCGGCCTGATTTTCGCGGGTCAAGCCGGTGATGGTGTAATTGGCGTGCGGGCTGTCCGTCCAATGCCAGGCGTGCGTCCAAAGGCCGAGGAAAAATTGCAGGCCGCGCGCCGCCGCTTGCTCGCTGATGAACCGCAACATGGCGAGATTGGAGTCTCGCTCGGCATCCGGGAGAGGAGCCGCCCGCACGTCGTAGCCGGCTGGGCAGAGCAAAAACGGATACGCGAAATGAAAATAACAATCGCGGATGCCGGAGGTGAAATCGTATGCGAGCCCGAACGCCAGATTAAAACGGTTGAACCGCTCCGTGGCGGCCATGGTCAAGTATTCCCGCCAAAAGGCGCGGTCGTTGAACCACGGCTTGTCCTCCACATCGCTGACAAATAAACGCATCAAACTGCGAACGCGATTGGCGGGTTGCGCGGTTTCCGGCGGGGTGGCGGCGAGTTCACCGCGGGGATCGCGCGCATACTTGACACGATCCGCCAACTCCAACGCCCCGTAAACCAGGCCGCGCGCATCCGCGCTGCGCACAAATAAATGACGGCCTTCCCGGGCCAAAGAAAACGATTCCGGAGCGAAGCCTGGCCGCGCCTCAAGCACGATGGCCTCCACGCCGCGCGGCGCCTGCGCCACGTTTTCATATATTGGCGCCGTCAAGCCGCGCGCCTGGAGCGCTGTTTGCAGCTGCTGCGCCGCCCATTGCGCCGGTTTTTCCTGCGTGATCTTTTTCCCCGGATCGATCACGACGGCCAGCGCGCCCGTCGTCTTGGCGTCCAACCACCACGGCGCGGCGGCAATGGCGGCGGTGGACTGGATAAAACGGCGGCGGCTTTGCTTCATTTAATCGGGAGGCGCACGCTGAATTTTACGGTGTTGCCGGGCGGAATTTTCCACCAATCATCCTCGCCGCGAGCGGGGGCGGGATCAGCCGTGACGACGGCCTCGGCGCCGGCATTGAACCAAATCGCGTCGCGCGGCTGGATGACTTCATAGGCGCAGATCAGGGATTGATTTTCGTTGGTGACCGACAAGTTTATCTTCACGCCATCGATCTCGTAATTAAATCGCGGCCAGCCTTGTGCGAGATCGTAGCCGAGGAATTTCGGGACGGGGGTGGCGCGTTTTTGGAAACGCAAGGGGCCGGGATAGGGCGCCTCGGAGAATTTCCGGCCCAACACCCGCGGCGGCAATCCGCCGCGCCACGTCCAGGTGGGTTTGGCGTCAAGGAATTCGCCCGTCCAGGCGTAGCGTAGTTGACAGGTCTCGGCGTCGAAGGCGTAGGAAACCTTGCCGGGCAAACCGACCGCGATGGCGCGCGCCGACACGTCCGGCAAGAGACAACGTTGCACGACGGGTTTGTCGCCGACGATGATGTGATAGACGCCGGGAGCTTCGTGCCAGCCGGGAGGATCGGCCATCTTCGGGCCCATCGCGAGCGCCTGGAGCAGGCGATGCACAATCTTCTCCGATTCCCACGACGGTTTGCTCGCGAGCATATCGGGCATGGCGGTGCCCGGCGTGATGCGGCTGGGCTCGAATAGCCAGCGTTGCACCCAATCGGTTCGCAGCCGGTCGTCGATCCCCGTCAAGTCGGGCGAATGCAAATCCCCGTGCGAAGGTTCGCCGCGAAAATCGTGGCAGGTGATGCAGGAAAGGCCCTCGTCATCCGTGCCAATGTAATGCATGCCTTCATCGGCCAGATCGACGCGCGGGTTCGTGATGCGCGAACCTTCGCCCAACGAGGCGCCGGCCTGCTCCGCAAACCCGTCGAGGAAGCCGGCAACGTTATCCGCGCCATAATGCGGCATGCGCGCCGTGATCCAGGGGCGGACGCGGTTGGTGGTGGTCAAGACTTCTTCCAGCCAACTGCGCCGCAATTTGGCGCCGGCGTCCGACAACGCGGGCGGCTCCTGGTTGCGCCCAAAGTTCAGCTCCGGCTTGCCATGCCAGGCGTGGCAGGCGGCGCAGCGAAATTGATCAATCCAACGCGACACATCCTGCACCGGCGCGGCGCTCACATCGGGCGTCGCCAGAAAAGCGGCCAGCGCCGCGCGCTCGTCGGTTGTCCAATCAAAGTGCGGCGCCTTGCCATCGGGCGCGGCGGCGAGGCATCCGCCCGTTCCGTGCAACGACAGCAAAGGCGTGGCCGTTAGTGTTGAGGCGCCCCCGATGAGCGTGTGGCAATTCAGGCAGCCGCGAGAGGCGGCGAGCGCTTTGCCGCGGGCCGCGTCGCCGTCTGGGCCGGGCTGCTCAAATTCCGCGGCATGGCTTTCCATCAAAAATTGGGCCAGCGCGGAGGCCTCATTGGTGGAGAGGAATTGGCCCGGCATGCGCCCGCTCGGATCGCAGGCCAGCGGATCGAGCAAATAATTCGCCAAGGCGCCCGGCTGATATTTTGAGCCTTCGCCGCCGAGGACCACGCCTCGGGCGTCGTGGCACCCGACGCAACCCAGCCGATCGAATACAGCTTTGCCCGTCTCGCCAATGGGCGCCGCCGGTTTCGCGAGCGGCGCGGACGAAAGGGTGGCGAGGTAAGCAGCCACGTCGGCGCATTCCTGATCGGTGCGCAACAGAATCGGCATGGCGGCGGCCGCCTGGAAATGCCGAGGGTTTTTCAGCCAGTGATAAATCCAGTTTTTTTGCAGGCGCGCGCCGGCCTGCGAAAGATCAGGCGCGGCGCGTCCGCGATAAATAGGATTGTCAGTCCGGTGACAAGCGACGCAGTTTAAATTCTCGATCAATTCCCGGGCGCGCTCCGATTGCGACGCCGCTTGCGTGTCCGCAGGATCGTTGGTGTGCGCGTAGGCGTAATAGGGGATGGGTTCGGCGCGAAAGGTTTCCGATTCCCACCAAAGCTGCTGCTCCACTTGCCCCGGCTTGCGCTCATAGGTGAGGTGCACGGGCATCAGGCCGCGCTCGGAATTCAGCGTTTGCTGGCCCAAAACATCTTTTCCATCTGTGAGAATGAGGCGGTATTTTCCGGCGCGCGCGATTTTCAGGAAGCCGGACCACTCCGCTTTAAAATCAGGTTTTAATTGCGGATGAATGGATTGGCTGGGCTCCAGCGTAAAATTCGCGGTGGGCGCGACGAACGTGACCGTCCGCTCGCCATCAGTCGCCGTGCAGACAATGCCCGGCATCTCCGCCGCGGCGGAGGTCCAGGCGGCGAGCATCGCGGCAAACAGGATGCGCAACAGGCGTGTCATGGCGCGCGCAAACGGTTCAAGGTGTAATACGCGGCGCCGTGCAGGAGTTCGGAGCCGTCCGCGGCCTTAAGCCCCGAGATATTTAGTTGATAGACGCGTTGCGGGATCAGGGCGGAGAGCCGCAGCGCAACCTTGCGGCCGTCGGCGGAAACCTTGGCGGACAGGACTTCCGCCGGGAGGTTCGCCATGATGGGCGCGAAATATTGACGGTCGTATTTGTAATAATAATGCTGGAATTGGAAGGTCCGCGCGGATTGGGCGGCGGCGGGATCCACCGGCTTGGTGAACGTCAAGTCGAAACCTTCCGGCGTCAGCTCCATTTTTTCGATTTCAAAAGGCACGGCGCCCGTCCACACCAGCTTTTGCAAGCCGCCCGCTTTGCCGCCGATGGAGCCCCAGCCGCGCGCGGTTTCGCCGACCCAGAGGGCGCCGTCGGGCCCGAAGGCGGCGCGGTTGTTGCCGGACTCGAAGCCGCGCCGAAAGGGATAACACGCGCCCTGATATTCGCCGCCAACCTTTTCCAGCGAAGCCCGCATCACGCTGGATTGGGTGACGTCGCCCACGAAGAGCTGCCGGGCAAACGGGCCGAATTTTCCCTGCGTCAAGTCGAACACGGGCTCGGATGCGGAGCGGCCCATGAGATCGTAGGGAAAGACTAAAATCGGCGGCGCGCGGCGCGCGTCCAGCGTTTCAATCGGCACGGCAAACGGGTCCTCCACGGCGTTCGTCCCCCAAAACATCGACACCGGAAAGCCCTGGAATGAGCCGCGCGCGGCATGATACAATTGATCGGAGCCGATGTATTCGCCCTGGTTGTCCATGACCAGCAGCTCGCCTTCGGGATCGATCACGAGGCCGTTGGGCGAACGAAAGCCGGAAGCCCACGGAATGAATTCGCCTTGCGGCGTCACCTTGAAACACCAGCTGCGCCAGGCCGCATTGGTGTTTGGGCGATAGCTGGCGGGAGGCTCCATTTCCCAGCCGATGTAGGGCGGCCGCTCGTAAACTTTGGGCGAAAAAAACCAGCACGCCAGCGCGCCAAAGAAATTTCCCTCGTGATCGCGCACGGGTCCAAAAGCAAATTCGTAGCCGTGCCCCGAGTAATTCCAGGCGGACGTCAGCGTTTCGTAGCGGTCGGCGACGCCGTCATGATCCACGTCGATGAGCCGCGTCATTTCCGAGCGCTGGGCCACGACAATTTCGTTGGAGTTTACCACGCATAAACCGAGCGGCTCATCGAGCCCGGTGGCAAAGCGCTTCCATTCCTTATCATGCAGCGACCACACATCGCCGCGCCGAGTGCAGACAAGAAGCGTCCCATCCGGCTGGAATCCCATGCCGCCAATTTCCAAAGGGGCATTGATGGGGCCGGGGACGGTTTCGATGCGGTAGTATTGACCTTCCGCCTCTTCCAAACGCGGATCGAAAAGCCCTTCCGGGGCAGCATTGGCCAGCGCGGGCCACAGCCACGCTGCCGCCCAAGCCGCGATGAAAAGCCGCCAATTCGACATGCAATGCGGCGCATGTTCGCCACGATTAAATCCGAGCGCAAGCCTTAGACGCGGCGGGGAGCGGGAATCCTTGGCCTCATAGAGCCGCCGCCAGCGCCGCGAGCCCGGCTTCGGAAACTTTCACGTCGTCCTCGGATTTTCCACCGCTGAAGGCGGCGATGAGAAGGCCGCTTTTTACCTTCATGATTTTGCCGCCATGCCAGCCCAGTTCGCCGGCCATCGGCAGGCGCCCCGCTTCGCCGCTGTCGCGCAGCGTGGCGGCCATTTCGGAGGCCTTGGCGTAGGCGCAGGCGAGGAAGTTATCGCCTTTGTAATCGCCGGCGGGATCTTTTTTCAAGCGTCCGACCACCGCCATTTTTGAAGTCCACGATTCCATGCTTTCGCCGGGGCTGAACGCGATCACCGCGACGCCCTGGATGCCTAATTCGGCGGCGCGTTTTTTCATGGCGGCGATGGCCTGGTCTGTTCCGAGACCAATATTCGGCGCGTCACCGGCGTGCGCGTGGCCCGCGAGCAAAATAGCGGCGATCAAGTTGGAAAGGAGGAGGTATTTCATAATTTATCTGGGCAAAGCGTCGAGTTTGGCTTTCGCGGCGGCCAGCGCCTGGGCGAGTTCGTCCAGCACGTAGTTTTCGATTTGCACGCGCTGGGCGTCTTCGCGGCCGGATTTGACGATGATGCGGATTTCGTTGCCGAGGGACATTTTGGAAATGCCGAAGCCGCTGCGGGTGCGGTAAAGGGTCTCGAAATCGTCCATGGGCGACATGGCGTGGCCGGATTGGGAGATCATTTGGATGCCGTGAATTAAGCCGGGCAATTCGTCGTAGTCAATATAATCAACATCGGTGTAATTCGAGGCGCGGCCGCGCAGGGAGACGGCCCGGACGGAGTTCGAGGTGCGCATATCCATCAGGGTTTCGGCGCGGACTTCGACGAAGAGGGCTTCCTGACCCTGCGCCACCGACATGCCGCGGACGAGCGTGACGCCGGGCTGGAGCTTGAACAGCTCAAAGCGGGTGAGCGGGGCGTTGGTGATGTATTGCGCGGGCGCCGCCAGCGCGCACAGAAACGTCAAAAGGAAAGGCAGAATTTTCATAATTAGCGTTCCGCCGTTTTGGGCGTTCTGTCAAATGGTTTGCCGAAATTTGGGGTGGATTTGCGCCCGCCACACCGGCATTCTCGGCGGATGCACGTTTTCCGCTTTTGGATTTGCCTGGGATTGCTCGGCGCCGGGTTCGCGCGGGCCGATCTGGCCAATCTCTACATGGTCACCGACGCCAAATCGCGCTCCATCAGCCCGGAGAATTTTACGGGCGCCAAAGGGCAGGGCGGTCGCGCGACCAACGGGACAGGGAGCTACGCCAGCCGCGAATTGGGCATGGGGTGGAAGGTTTCGCCGTCGGTGGTCATCAAAGCGAAAACCACCTTTACGCTCGCGGAGATGAAAGGGCCGGGCCGCATCCAGCAAATCTGGATGACGCCTTCCGGGAATTTTCGCCATGCGATTCTGCGGTTTTATTGGGACGACGAAACGGAGCCCTCGATTGAATGCCCGGTCGGGGATTTTTTCGCATGCGGCTTGGGCAAGTACGCGCAGATCAATTCGCTGGCGGTGTGCGTCAATCCGGGGAGCGCGTTCAATTGTTATTGGCCGATGCCGTTCCACAAATCCGCGCGCATCACGATGGAGAACATCGATGAGAAAGACATGTGGGTGTATTACCAGGTTAATTATGCGCTGGAGGACGTGCCGAAGGATGCGGCTTATTTGCATGCGCAGTTTCGCCGCGCGGCGCCGCTGGGGGATCGGGCGGTTTACACGATTCTCGATGGCGTCAGCGGGCGGGGGCAATATGTGGGCACTTATTTGACATGGGAAACGCACAACTCCGGTTGGTGGGGGGAGGGCGAGGTCAAATTTTACCTGGATGGCGACCAGGATTTTCCCACGATCTGCGGCACGGGGACGGAGGATTATTTCTGCGGCTCCTATAATTTTGAAAATCACGACACCAAACGGTATCAAACATTTTCCACCCCTTACTCCGGCCTCGCGCAAGTCCTGCCCGCCGACCAAATTTATCAGCCCGGCCAGAAATTTGGGTTGTATCGCTGGCATTTGAACGATCCCATCCGGTTCGAGCATGGGCTCAAGGTGACCATTCAGGCGCTCGGCTGGCAATCCGGCGGGCGTTATTTGCCCTTGAAGGACAGCATTTCGTCGGTGGCCTACTGGTATCAAAAAGAGCCGCACCAAAAATTCCCCGCGCTGCCCAATGGAGACTGAGCCGCTGGTTCGATTGCGCGGGATCACGAAGCGTTTTGGGCGCGTTACCGTCCTGGAAGGCGTCGATTTTGAGTTGCGCGCCGGGGAAACGCACATTCTCGCCGGCGAAAACGGCGCAGGCAAAAGCACGTTGATCAAAATCCTCGCCGGGATTCATACCGATTTCGAAGGAACGATCGAGATTTCCGGACGCCCGACGCGGTTGCATTCGCCGCAGGCGGCGAGTGCGGCGGGGATTGCGGTGATCCATCAGGAGTTGTCGCTCATTGGGGCAATGAGTGTGGCGGATAATATTTTTTTGGGGCGCGCGCCGACGCGGGGCGGCTTTGTGCAGGAGGAGAAACAGGCGGCGGAAGCGGCGCATTGGGTGCGGCAATTGGGGCTGGAGATCAATGTGCGGCGGCCGGTGGAAGAATTTGCGCTGGGGATTCAGCAATTGATCGAGATCGCGAAAGTCCTGAGCCAGAACGCCCGCGTGCTGGTCATGGACGAGCCCACCAGCGCGCTGACCGCGCCGGAAGTCAAACGGCTTTTCGATCTTATTCAAACCTTGAAGGGACGCGGCTGCGGCATCGTCTATATCTCGCACAAGATGGAGGAAATTGAGCGCATTGCCGACCGCATCACGGTCCTGCGGGATGGACGGCTCGTCGGTTCGGCGCCGGCGCGTGAACTGCCGGCGCCCAAGTTGATTGCCTGGATGGTGGGGCGCGAGTTGACGGAGCAATTTCCGCGGCGCAGCGCCGCGCCGGGCAAGGAGCGCTTGCGCCTGGAGAAATTCAGCGTGCATCCGCAAGGATTGGCCCAGCGCGCGGCGGCGCAGGACATTGATTTGACAGTGCGCGCCGGGGAAATTGTCGGCCTGGCGGGCTTGCAGGGAGCCGGCTCCAGTGAGTTGTTTTTGGGTTTATTTGGCGCCTACGGGGACGCCACCCGAGGCCGCGCGGCGCTCGATGGCGAACCGATCCATTTCACCGCGCCGCGGTCGGCGATTGCGTCGGGCCTGGCGCTGCTCACGAACGACCGCAAGGCGACGGGGTTGGTGTTATCGCTTTCGATTATCGCCAATGCCACGCTGGCGGGGTTGCGTGAATTGTCGCCCCACGGCTGGCGCGCGCCGGAGGCGGAGCGCGCCGCGGCGGAGAAGTCCACGGCGCCGCTGCATTTGCGCGCGGCTTCGCTCGAGCTGGAGGTCGGCGCGTTGTCGGGCGGCAATCAACAAAAAGTGGCCCTGGCCAAATGGCTGCAAACGGGGCCGAAGGTTTTGCTCCTGGACGAGCCGACGCGCGGCATCGACATCGCGGCCAAACGCGAAATCTACCAATTGATTGACGACTTGACGGCGCGCGGGATCGCCATTTTGCTCATCACCTCGGAAATGCCTGAATTATTGACATTGAGCGACCGGATTGTGGTGTTGCATCGCGGAGAAATCACGGCCGAGTTCGGCCGCGCGGAGGCGTCGCCGGAGAAGATCCTGGCGGCGGCGATGGGGGCGGCGGCATGACGGCGGGACGCATGAAACAATTTGTGGGCAGCCCGGCGGGCCGCGCGTTGCTCGCGCTGGCGCTGGTGTTGGTGGTGGGAATCGTGTGCAACGCGGACGGCGCGTTTTTTCGCATCGGCTCGCATCGCGACGCCATGCGTCAAGCATCCGTTTACGGGATGCTGGCGTGCGGGTTGACGCTGGTGATCATTTCCGGGGGCATCGATTTGAGCGTGGGAAGCGTGCTGGCGCTGGTGGCGGTGTGCGCGTCCAAGATGGCGATTCATTGGGGGTGGTCGGGCTGGATTGTCGTGCCGGCGAGCCTGGCGGTTGGAGCGGGTTGCGGCGCGGTGGCGGGCTGGCTGGCGGCGGGGTTGCGCATTCAGCCGTTTATCGCGACGCTGGCGATGATGGCGCTGGCGCGCGGGCTGGCGAAATTTCTCTCGGGCGGAACGAAAATTTCCACGGCGGTGCGCAATGCGGATGGAACATTTCACTATGCCGATGTGCCGGGAATCTTTCGCGCCATCGACGCGCGGGTGGCGGGCGGAAATCTTTCCGTGGTGACGTTGATTTTTCTGGCGTGCGTGGGCGTGGCGTGGCTGGCGCTTTCGCGGCATCGCTGGGGGCGCTATTTGTACGCCATTGGCGGGAATGAGGAGGCGGCCCGGCTGTCGGGCGTGCCGGCAAAGTGGGCCAAGGCCGGGGCGTACATCGCTTCAGGAATATTCGCCGCCGTGGCGGGTTTGTGCCAGGCGGCGCAGGAGCAGCAGGGCGACCCGGAAGCGGGCACGGGCTATGAACTGATCGGCATCGCGATGGTGGTGATTGGCGGCACCAGCTTGATGGGCGGCCGCGGCGGGATGGGGTTGACGCTGCTGGGCGTCCTGACGATTGGATACCTGGACAAAATTCTCAGCATCAACGCCGTGCCCGAGGCGGGGCGCCTCATGCTGACGGGCGTAATCATTGTCGTCGCGGTGTTGACGCAGCGGCGGCGCCAAACGTGAGCGAGAGCGAATGTCAAACCTAAGAAAATGGGCGGGGGCGCTGGTGGCGCTCGCCGTGGCGGCCCAGGGCGAACCGGATGTGCGGCGCGACGCCGTGGTGCAGGCGGTGGCCGAAACGCTGCCGTCGGTGGTGAACGTCGCGACGGAAACGGTTGTGCAATCGCGCGATCCTTTTGATGAATTCTTCCGCCAATTCTATCACACGCGCCCGCGCTCGGAAGTGAGCAGCAGCATTGGCTCGGGCGTGATTATTTCGCCGGACGGTTATTTGCTCACGAACCTGCATGTCGTCAATCGCGCCACGCGCATTCAGGTTAAGTTGTCGGATGAAGCGGGCGGCGGAATTTATGATGTGGAGCCGGTTTTTTCCGCGGTGTCGCACACGGACGTGGCGGTGTTGAAAATCATTCCGCACGAAAAAGGCGAAAAATTCAAGGCGGTCAAATTCGCGGCGGACGATGATTTGCTGCTGGGCGAATCGGTGATTGCGCTGGGCAATCCCTTTGGCCTGGGGGTCTCGGTGAGCAAGGGCATTCTCAGCTCAAAACGCCGCGCGGCGCCAAAGGAAAATGAGGAATTGACGCGCGACAACTGGCTCCAAACCGACGCGCTGATCAACCCGGGAAACAGCGGCGGGCCGTTGATCAATTTGCACGGCGACATGATCGGGGTGAATGTGGCGATCATGGAAGGAGCGCAGGGGATTGGCTTCGCGATTCCGATCAAGGAAGTGCGGCAGGCGCTGGGGGAGATTTTCGTGCCCGAAACGGCGTCGCGCTGGTTCGGCGCGCGCGTGCGTGCGGCCGCGCCGTTGACGGTGGAGTCGGTCGAAGCGGGCGGGCCAGCCGACCGGGCGGGCTTAAAGGTGGGAGACCAGATCGTGGAGTTGGACGGGCGCGAACCCGGCGATTTCATTGATTTCAACCGGGCGTTGCGGGACGGCGACTCCATGACGGTCAAGCTGACGGCGTTGCGGGGCAAAGAGCGGATTCCACTGACGGTCAACATGGCATCCTTCGCGGCCTTTTTTCACCAGCGATTGGGCGCGAACGTGACGGAAGTGACGCCGCAAATGGCGCAACGCTTGGGGGTGCCGAACGGTTTGCTCGTGTCAAGCATCGACGACGATGGGGCGGCGGCGAAGGCGGGGTTGCGCGAGAATTTTGTGATCAACGGCATCGATGGCAACCCGGTGGGGGACTATTATCATGCGTTTCTCGCCCTGGACGCGGCGCAAAAAGGCGGCGTGGTGGAAATCTCCGTGCTGATTCCGCAGACGCGGGGGAATGTCATTTTAGGCTATCGCCATGCGTTAGCCGAGCTTAAGCTCGAAAACAGGAGATAATGATCGAGGTCACCAATTTAACGAAACGCTACGCGGGCCGGACGGCGGTGGCGGGAATCTCCTTTTCCGTGGCGCGCGGCGACATCGTGGGATTGCTGGGGCCGAATGGCGCCGGCAAAACGACGACCATGCGCATTCTCTCGTGCTTCATGCCCGCGACCTCCGGGGCGGTGCGCGTGGCGGGAATGGACGTTTTCGATCATGCGGATGATGTCCGGCGGCGCATCGGCTACATGCCGGAAAATAACCCGCTGCATGCGGAGATGCGGGTGCGGGAGTATTTGAAATTCCGCGCGCGCCTGAAAGGACTGGGGCGCGCCCGCAGCCGGGAGCGGGTGGACGCGGTGGTGCAGCAATGCGGCTTGAACGATGTGAGCAAGCGCATCATCGGGCAGCTATCCAAGGGCTACCGGCAGCGGGTGGGGCTGGCGGATGCGCTGGTGCACGAGCCGGAATTGATTATACTTGACGAGCCGACGATTGGGCTCGATCCCAGCCAGATTCGCGCCGTGCGGCAAATGATCAAGGATCTGGCGCAGCGCCACACGGTTTTGCTGTCGAGCCATTTGCTGCCGGAGGTGGAAATGACCTGCCGCCGCGTGTTGATCATGCGCGAAGGGAAAATTCTGGCCGACGACACGCCGGAAAACCTGGAAAAAGGCATGGGCCGCCACGGGCAGGTGATTGCGGAAATCGCGGCGGCGCCGGCGGATTTGAAGGAATGTTGGGAACGAATGCCGGAAGTGCAGACCTATAACATCAGCGCCAGCGGCGGGGAGTATTATCGTTGCGCGTTGTCGGTGGGCGGAGGCGAGGATTTGCGGCCGCAGATTTTTGCGCTGGTGGTGGAGCGCGGTTGGAAGTTGCGCGAATTGTCGCGGCGGCGGCTCTCGCTGGAGGACATTTACATCCGCCTGACGCGCCCGGAAAGCGAGGAGGAAAGCTCCGGATGAGCGCCTACGTGACGCTGACCCGGCGTGAACTGGGGACATTTTTCTTTTCGTGGACCGGCTACATTGTGATCGCGGGCGCGGTGTTCCTGATGGGGTTGGGATTTATCAGCATCCTCGACAAATTGCAGGGCGAAGCGACGCCGATGCCCATCACGGAAATTTTCCTGAGCCTGTGCTTCTGGCTGATCCTGTTGTTTTCGGCGCCGATCATCACCATGCGGCTTTTTGCGCAGGAGAAGTACTCGGGCACGTTTGAAACGTTGATGACGGCGCCGGTGGGCGACCTGGAAGTGGTCTTGGCGAAATTCACAGCGGCGTTGGTTTTTTACATGGTGATGTGGCTGCCGCTGATTGGCTGCGTCTTTATTCTGCGGGCGTTGACGAAAGGCGGCGGGTTGGCGGACACGGGCACGCTGGGGAGCACGTTTTTGGGGATTTTCATGTTGGGAACGCTTTATGTGGCGATTGGCTGTTTTGCATCCGCATTGACGCGGAGCCAGATCGTGGCGGCGATCACGAGCCTGGCCATCGGCATGGGTTTGTTTCTGCTGAGTTTTTTGGCGGACCAAACCGCGGCGGACGGCTCGTGGATGGCGGCGGCGCTGAATTGCATGGCGATGCGGCAGCAGGTGGAGGATTTTGCGCGCGGCACGGTGGACACGCGGTGCCTGGTGTATTATGCGACGGCGAGCCTGTTTTTCCTATTCTTGACATATCGGGTGGTGGAAAGCCGCCGCTGGAAATAGCATGGCCGAACCCGACCAACCTCAATCCAGTTTTTCCGCGGCGCGCCGCTGGCTGATCGGCCTGAACGTCACGCTGAAGATTGCGGCGTTCCTGGCGATTGTCGTGATGCTCAATTTTTTGGCGGCGGGCCATTTCAAGCGCTGGCAATGGGCGGGTGATTCGATGCTGAAATTGTCCGCGCCCACGCGCGCGGTCCTGGCAAGCCTGACCAACGACGTGACGGTGACGATTTTTTTCCAGCCGCACGGCGAGAACGAGGAGATTTACAAGCTGACCGCTTCGTTGCTGGAGGAGTATCGCAGCGCCTGCCCGAACCATGTCCGCGTGCGCACGCTGGATTATTCGCGGGAAGATTCCGAGGCGCGCGAGCTGCTCAATCGTTTGCGGTTGGACGCGGCCAAGGAAAAGGACTTCGTGCTGGTGGAAGGGCGCGGGCAGACCAAGGTGATGTACGCGCGCGACCTGGCGGATTACGATTTTAGCGGGTTGGTGTCCGGCCGCAGCAAATATGTCCGGCGCATTGCCTTTCGGGGGGAGCTTTTGTTTACCAGCGCCATTTACGCGGTGAGTTATGGGGAGCCCGCGAAAAGTTATTTCCTGACGGGCCACGGCGAGCGCGACCCCGGCAAGCCGGGGGAAGATCCGCAGACTGATGGTGGGGGCGTGTCGCGGTTGGCGGCGCTGTTGAAAAATGGGCTGAATTGCGACTGGGCCAAATGGTCGTTGCTGGGAACAAACACGTTGCCGGAAGATTGTCAATTATTGGTCATCGCCGGGCCGTCCGTGGCGGAAATCAGCCCGGAGGAAATGGAGAAAATCAACGGCTACCTGAACCAGGGCGGGCGCCTCCTTGTGCTGGCGCAAAACCCGCTGGAGACGCGCCCGGATTTCGATCCCGGGTTAAACCGGCTTTTGAAGCCGTGGGGCCTGGCGCTGGGCGAGTCCTATGTGGTTGACACAGACAAGCGTTACCAGATTGGACGGTTCGATTTTCTGACGGGCCTGATGAACGCGCATCCCATCATGAATTCGCTCATGGAAGAGGATAGCGCGATTCGGATGTCGGCGCCGCGCCCCATTTTTGCGCCGCCCGCGTCCACCGTGCCCGGCGCGCCGCAGGTGAAAATTTTAGCGCAGACCAGCGAGGCGGGCCGTTACGGGGCCAAAGACGGGTCGTTCGGCCTGCTGGCGGCGGTGGAGCAGGGGGTCATTCCCGGCGTGAGCGCGCAACGCAGCGGCACGCGCATGGTGGTGGCGGGAGATGTCGATTTTCTGGATGACCGCAATTTGAACACGTCGGCGAATTACACGTTCGCCGACCGTGCAATGAACTGGCTGTTGGACCGGCCGCAATTGGCGGTGGCGGGCGTGCCGCCGCATCCCATTCGCGAATATCGTGTTTATTTGACACGCGCCCAGTCGCGCGCGGTGCACTGGCTGTTTTTGGGGGCGATGCCGGGGGCCGTCCTGGCCTTGGGCGGGCTGGTCTGGCTGCGGCGGCGCAACTAGGAAGCGGCCATGAATTGGAGGTCCACATGGGTATTATTGACGCTGGCGGGGGCTTTGCTGGCATTGATCATGTTCATCGAGGAACCGTGGCGCGAGGAGCGGGCGCGGGAGGCTTCGCGCTTCGTTCTCCCCGGCTTGGACCCGGCATCGATTACGCGGGTGGAATTGACGCCGTGGGGGCAGAAATTGATCGAAGCCCGCCGCCCGGCGGCCCGCAGCCATGACTGGAGGCTGACGCAGCCAATTGCTTATGCGGCATCCGCGGCGCCGATTGAGGGATTGCTCAAGGCCTTGGCGGAAGTGCAATGGCAGGACCGCATCACGGCAGCCGAATTGCAGCGCCGCCCGGACGCCGGCTCCGCCTATGGTTTCGCGCGTCCGCAATATACGGTGAAACTGGATGGCGCCAACGGCAGCCGCCACCTGGTTATTGGCGCGACTTCCGCGCTGGGCGATCAATTATTTGTGCAAGTGGTGGGGAGCTACGATATTTACCTTGTGAGCGCAGAATTAACGAACGCGTTTCCGCGCAACAAGGACCATTGGCGGGACACCGCCCTGGCGGTGTTGGGCGCGCCTCCGGTTGATGGCATCCAGGTGCGGTCGCTGGGGCGCGGCTTCGAGGCGCAGCGCGATCCGGCGACGCATTTGTGGCAAATGAAAAAGCCGGTGCAAGCCCGCGCGGACAGCCCGAAGATCGAGCATTGGCTGGCGCAGTTGAGCGAGATCCATGTCATGTGGTTTGCGCCGGAGGACGGGCCGTACGAACTGGACCGCTTCGGCTTGCAAGCGCCGGCGCAAATGCCGCAGTTGGAATTGTCGTTGTTGCGCGACACGAACACGGTTTTTAATCTTGTGGTCAGCTCCAATGCCACCGGCCTGGCGGGCACGGCTTTCGCGCGGCGCGGGGATCCGAGCAACGTGGTGCTGATCCCGGTTGGCAACCTGCTGCCATGGGAAGGAGACTCCACCAACTTTCTGGATCGGCATATGTTCAGCCTGCCGCTGGCGCAATTGGATGTTATCGAAGCCGCAGGCGACGATCATTTTACGGTGCGCCGCCAGGCCGACCAATCGTGGCAGGTGACAGCCACCAACGCGACCTTTCCGGCTGACGCCATTTTGATGAGCGATTGGCTAGGCGAATTCACCAACGCGCAGCTCGACATTGAGAAAATGGTGGTGGCCGATCTCGCGGCGTACGGGCTGGATAAGCCGCAGTTGGTTTACAAGTTGCAGGGGGCCGGCGGCGGCTCCAATCAGTTACTGGCGCAAATCGAATTTGGCGCCACCCGGGACGGGCGGACGTTTGAGCGGCGCACGGATGAATCGGCCGTGAACGTGATGGACGCGGCGGAATTCGATCGCCTGCCGCGGGTTTCCTGGCAGATGCGCGACCGCCGAATTTGGGATTTTGCGGGCAGCAATGTCGTGAGCGTGGCGATTCATCAATTGGGAGGTGATCGAAAATATTTGCGCGATCCCAACGGCGATTGGACGTTTGCGCCGGGATTTCACGGCCCGCCGTACTTCAATGCGCCGCGGCTGGAAGAGGCGCTCTATCGGTTTGGGCAATTGCGCGCCGTGTATTGGGATGGCATGGGGGACGATCCGAGCGATCACTTTGGCTTCAAAGCCGCCGACCATCGCGTGACCCTCGAGGTGCGAAAGGGCGATCATACCGAGACGCTGGAAATTGAATTTGGCCATCGCTCGCCATATCGCCACGCCTACGCGGCGGTGGTCAAGAATGGGCAGCGGCTGATTTTTGAATTCCCGGTGGATTTCTATAACGGCTTTATCCTGCCGGAATTCACGCTGCCCGCGGCGCTGCGGCCCCATTGAGGATGCACGCTTTTTTCCAACGCCGCTCGGTTCGCATCTGCCGGGTGGTCTTTCGCTGGACGCGCATTTGCGTGTGGCTGCTGTTGTTCATCGCGTTGTCGGCGGTGGGTTATTTGCATCTGGTGGGATTGCCGAATTATTTGAAGCGCCCGATCCTGAGCCATCTGCGCGCGCGCGGGTTTGAGGCGGGCTTCAGCCGCATGCGCCTGGGTTTTGGGCCCTCCATCATCATTGAGAACGCCTCTTTCCAGCGGTCGAGCGACCAACCGGAGCCGAAGCTGACGGCGGCGCGGGCGGAATTGGAAATGCAGTGGCGCGATTGGGCCCGCGCTCGTCTGGCCATCGGGTCGCTGGAGGTGGCGGACGCGCGTTTACAATTTCCCCCGGCGGGCGAGTCGAGCAATGCGCTCTCGCTGGACAATATCCAGCTCCAATTATTTTTCGTCTCGACCAATTTTGTGCGGCTGACCAACACCAGCGCGGCCTTTCGCGGCGTGCGCCTGAATGTGGATGGCGAACTGACCAACGCGCAAGCCGTGCGGGAATGGAAATCGCTCCGGCCGAGCCACGGCAAAATCGCCTGGCAAACCCTCCTCTCGAAGACGACGGATATCCTGGATCAAATCCATTTCGCGCGCGCGCCGCGCATCGAATTGGATTTCACGGCGGACGCCCTCGACTTGAACTCGATACGCGCGCATCTGAGCGCCGTGGCGCCGGACGTGACGACGCCGTGGGGCGACGCGCGCAAAATTTTGATCGAGGCGGCGGCGGCGCGCATCCTCTCCACGAACGAGCCGATCGTGCGCGTGGCGTTCGGCGCGGACGATGTGGCGACGCCCTGGGCGCAGGGCGCGGGCATTTCCTTGACCACGATTGTCTCACGCGATCCCGAATCGAACTATCTGGCGGCGGCGCAGTTCGTGGCCGCCACGTTGGATGGAAATATTTCGACCAATGCCATTCGCACTTCGGATTTGGAATGGAATGGCGCCGCCACCCTGCAAGAAACGAATTTCCACCTGCTGCGCGCAAATGGGGACGGCAAGATTGGCCGGGCATCATCGAAGTGGGGCGCGGGTGAGGCCTTGAAATTTCATCTGGCGGGTGACGTCGCGGAGACTCCTCCGGAGGCGGGAGCGGATTGGGGGCCTTGGTCCAAACTGGCGCGTTATCGTTTCGATTGGGGCGTGGCGGGTTCGCAAATTACGGCCACGAACCTCCAAGTCAAGCATATGGAATTGAGCGGGAAATGGCGCGCGCCCTTGCTGGAGGTGGGGAAAGTTTCGGCGACTCTCTATGGCGGACGGTTGGACGGCCGCGCAAGCGTGAACGCTGCCACGCGCGGCATCGAGGCGGACGGACGGGCCACGTTCGATGAACGGCGCATCACGCCCTGGCTGACACCGGCGGCGCAGCGCTGGTTTGCGCAATTTGCATGGGACCAGCCGCCCGAGGTGTCGGCGCATGTGCAATTGGCGGTGCCCTCCTGGACGAATCGCCCGCCGGATTGGAAAGCCGCCCTGCGGCCCACCTTGCGCTTGACTGGAGAGTTTACGGGGCGCGGCGGCGCTTTTCGCGGTGTGGCGGTGGAATCCGCCAGCGGCAGTTTCAGTTACACCAACCGGACGTGGAGCATTCCGCATTTGCGGGCGGTGCGTCCGGACGGACAATTAGAGTTTTCGTACGCGGGCAGCGATGAAACTCATGATTACCATTTTTTGGTGGACAGCGACGTCGATCCCAAAGCGGCCGCGCCGTTGCTGCCGGAAGAGAAAAGGCATTGGCTGGACGAAGCGAGCTTTGCCACGCCGCCGCATGTGCATGCGGACATTTGGGGGCGCTGGCATGCGCCGGAGTTGACGGGGATCAAGGCGCAATTAGCGGTGAGCAATTTCGTGGCGCATGGCGAGTCGGTGGACAGCCTGGCAGCCAATATCGAGTACACCAACAAGCTGGCGGTGGCGCACGATGTTCGTTTTGTAAAAGGCAAACAATATGCCGCGGCGGATCTGGCGGAATTCAATTTTGCGACCAAACGCGTGTTTTTCACCAACGCCCTGGGAGCGGTGGATGTGGATTTCGTGCGCCGGATTTCCGCGCCGCGCACGCCGAAATTTTTGCAGCTCATCCAATTTGACCAGGCGCCGGCGGTGCGCGTTTCCGGCACGTTCACCATTGGCGATCCTCAGGCGACGCAAATGCGGTTTGCGGTGGCGGGGCGGAATTTTCATTACACAAATTTGGTGACCGACGCGATTTCCGGGTCGGTGGACTGGCGCGCGCGGCACGTCGTGCTGACGAATGTGCAGGCGGGGCTTTACAACACCGGCTCGCTGGTGGGCAAATGCACGTTTGATTACGTGCCAAAGGTGGGCACAAGTTTTCAATGCGACTTCACGGCGAAGGATGTGGATTTGCCCGCGCTGGCGCGGAGCTTGACGGGCCGCACGAATAAGCTGGAGGGCATGTTGGACGGGCAATTGACGATGGATTGCGCCAGCGCCAAGGACCGTCGCACCTGGAACGGCTCCGGCTCGGTGCATGTGCACAACGCCTTGCTGTGGGACATCAAGATGTTCGGCATTTTGTCGCCCGCTTTGAACGCGATTGTTCCGGGCGCGGGCAATAGCTCCGGCTACGATGCCTCGGCGTCATTCGTGATCACCAACGGCGTTATCGCCACCGACGACCTGGTGGCGCACTCCACCGGGTTTCGGCTGTTGTATCGCGGGACGGTAGACACGGTCGATAAACGCATGGATGCGCGGGTCGAGGCGGAAGTGCTGCGGGACACGCGGGTGCTGGGCCCGCTGCTGGGCGCGCTTTTTTCGCCCTTGAGCAAACTCTTCGAGTATCGGGTGACGGGCGATTTGCGCAGCCCGAAAAAGGAGCCGGTGTTCATTCCGGCGCCGCTGATGATGCTGCTGCGGCCGTTTCACACCCTCCGCTCGATGGGCGACGCGCCGCCTGCCGCGGGAGCGGGGCCGGTGGCGTCCCCGAGCAAGAAGTGAGGCCGGGTAAAGGATTTACTTTCGAAGGGGCGTTGTTATGTTCGCGGGGATGCAGCGGATTTTGGCGAGTTTCATTCTATTGACACTTTTCTGGGCGCCGTCGGCGCGCGCGCTGGAGGGGAAAGTGCTCAAGGTTTTCCCGCAGTATTTGGACGAGCAGGGGCGGCATACGCTGGCGCCGAGTTTGTTTGCGCGCGATGCGTACCAGGCCATCCTGCGGAAAACCCCCTCGCGCCGCAGCGGCATGCGGGTCGCGGTGCAGTGGAAAGCGCAAAAAGGGGATTGGTCGAATTTGAAAGTGCGGGTGGAAATGCGCGGGCTGCGCGGCAACACCCTCCGTCGCGTGACGCTGGAGAAGCCGGCGGTGAAAAACGGCTGGTTCAGCAACTGGATTGAAGTTCGCTTGACAGGGGATGACTACAAGGATTTTGGAGAGTTGGTGGCTTGGCGGGTCAGCTTGTGGGACGGCGCCACGCAGGTATCCTCGCAACAATCGTTTTTGTGGAATGGCGCGGAGCCGGCGCGCTGATCAGGCGCGGGCCAGCTCAGGCCAGAGCAGGGCGCTCATGCGCATGCCCTTCTCGAAGCAATCGAGATTGAATTTTTCGTTCGGGGAATGGGCATTGTCGTCCGGCAAGGCGAGACCGAGGAGCAGGGAATCGGCGCGGA
This sequence comes from Verrucomicrobiia bacterium, assembly GCA_035551475.1. GTDB lineage: Bacteria > Verrucomicrobiota > Verrucomicrobiia > Limisphaerales > Palsa-1400 > DASZMX01. Next base: position 34,299 of record DASZMX010000109.1, on the reverse strand, counting down.
GGATTTTCTTGAATTGCGTGACGATGGGGATGGATCCGCCTTCGCGCATAATGATGGGTTCATGGCCGAAGGCGGCGCGCAGCGTCTTGAGGGCGGCTTGCGCCATCGCGCTGGTGGGCGAAACGATGTAAGGATCGCCGCCATGCCCGGCGACAACCTCGAGGCGCACCGTGGGCGGGCAGAGGGCGCGGAGCCGTTTCAGAATGGCGGCGCGAATTTTGCGCGGATCCTGGTTGGGGACGAGGCGGAACGTGAGTTTGGCGCTGGCGCGGGCCGGGATGATGGTTTTGCTGCCGGCGCCCTGGTAACCGCTGGTCAGGCCGTTAATCTCGATGGTGGGCCGGGAGCTGCGTTGCTCGACCCAGGAATAGCCCCGTTCACCGAAAAGTTTGGGCGAGCCCAGAAGTTTTAAATACGCCTTGTCACTCATCGGAAAACGGGCGGCCTGCTTGCGTTCGTAGGCGGAGAGCGGAGCGACGTCGTCGTAAAATCCGGGGATCGCGACGCGCCCGTTTTTGTCGCGCAATTGGGCAAGCATCTGGCTCAAGGCCATGGCGGGATTTTCGACGGAGCCGCCGTAAATTCCCGAATGCAAATCGCGCGACGGCCCGTGCAGCGTGACTTCAAAAGCGATGATGCCGCGCAAGGCGTAGGTGAGCGCGGGCGTGTTGAGGGAGGGCATGCCGGTGTCGGAAATGATGACGGCGGCGCACTTCAATTCTTCGCGCCTGGAAGTGAGGAAGGAAGCGAGATTCCTGCTGCCGACTTCCTCTTCGCCTTCGATGACAAAGGTAAGGTCGCAGGGCAATTCCGTGCCCGTGCGCAAGTAGGATTCAATGGCTTTGAGATGCGCGAAATTCTGGCCCTTGTTGTCGGAAGAGCCGCGGGCGAAAAGGGAGCGCCCCTCGATGCGCGGCTCGAACGGCGGCGTTTTCCAGAGTTCAAACGGCTCGGGCGGTTGGACATCGTAATGGCCATACACCAGGAAATGAGGTTTGCGGGCGGAGCCGCGGCGCGGGGTTTTGGCCACGACCACAGGATGGCCGGGCGTGGGGGCGAGCCGGGCTTCCAAACCGATTTTGCGGCAATGATCGACGAGCCATTCGGCGCAAGCCGTCATGTCGCCGGCATGAGCGGGTTGGGCGGAAACGCTCGGGAAACGAAGGTAACGGCAGAGTTCGTCGAGGAAGCGATCGTTGTTATCGGCCAAGTAATTCAGGACGGAATCCATGCCTACACAGATAACGCGGGACGGACGAGGGTCAAGGAAATGAGGGCAACATTCTGGCTTGGTTGTGGCGGGGAATTGGGCAAGAGTGGCGGCTATGTCGAATGCTTCGGTCACAGTGTTGTGGGTGTATATCGCGCTGCTGCTGGCAGGCGGCGTCATGGGTTTTGTGAAGGCGAAAAGCAAAATTTCGCTGATCACGTCGGCCGCGTTTGCCGCGGCGCTGGCGCTGTGCGCGCTGGGGATTGTCAAATATGCGGCGGTGGCGTATGGGTTGATTGGGTTGCTGGCGGTGGTGTTCATCATGCGTTTTGCCAAGGGCCGTAAATTCATGCCGGCGGGGTTCATGGTGGTCTTGTCGTTGGGCGCGCTGGCGGCGCTTTGGCTCCTGCGCTAAGCGCGCGTATCTTGCCGCGTGGAAACATTGCTCCCGATCTGGCAAATCCATGCCCAAATTGTTGGCGCATTGCGCGCTGGGAACCGTTTGGTCCTGGTGGCTCCCACGGGCTCGGGCAAAACCACGCAGACGCCGCAAATGCTGCTCGATGGCGGCGTAGTGGCGCCCGACCAGCAAATCGTGGTGCTGCAACCGCGGCGCGTGGCGGCGCGAACCGTGGCGGCGCGCGTCGCTTGGGAACGAAAAGGGCGCCTGGGCGCGGAAGTGGGCTACCAAATTCGGTTTGACGATCGCACCAGCGTGGGCACACGGATTTGCTTCGTCACGGAAGGAACTTTGCTGCGCTGGCTGCAGGACGATCCGGAATTGAAGGGCATCGGCGCGGTATTGTTCGACGAATTTCACGAGCGCAACCTGCTCAGCGATGTGGCCCTGGCGCTGGTCAAGAATTTGCAGCGGACGCGGCGTCCGGATTTGAAGATGCTCGTGATGTCGGCCACGCTGGAGGCGGAGCCGGTGGCGCAATACCTGGACGATTGCCCCATTCTGATTTCGGAGGGGAAGGCGTTTCCTGTCGAAATCCGTTATCTTGACATGGCGGATGAGCGGCCGATCACGGAGCAGGCGGCGGACGCGGTGGAGCGGATAGTGCGGCGCGGGGTCAGCGGCGATATTTTGGTTTTTATGCCGGGCATGGGCGAAATCAATGCGACCATCAACGCCTGCCGCGCGTTAAGCCTGGGCGAGCGCGTCGCATTTATTCCTTTGCACGGCGAACTGCCGCCCGCGGAGCAGGACACGGCGTTTGCGCCGAATCCGCTGCGGAAAGTGGTGGTGGCGACCAACGTGGCGGAAACGTCGGTGACGATTGACGGGATTTGTTTTGTGGTGGATGGCGGCGTGGCGCGGGTGGCGCGCTACGACGCGGAGCGAGGGATCGGGACGCTGTTCCTGGAGCCAATTAGCCGCGCCTCGGCGGACCAGCGGGCCGGGCGCGCGGGGCGGACGGCGCCGGGAATTTGCGAGCGGCTTTGGACGGAAGGCGCGCACTTGAACCGGCCGGCGAAGAATACGCCAGAAATTCAGCGGTGCGATTTGGCGGAAGTGGTTTTGCTGCTGCACTCCCTTGGTATTCGGGAGGCGGCAACGTTTGACTGGCTGGATCGCCCCGAGCCGGCGGCGGTGGAGCGCGCGGAAAAACTATTGCGGATGCTGGGCGCGCTGGCGTTGCCGGGGCAGGGCGCGAACTCGGATCTGACGCCGATCGGCTGGAAAATGCTGCGGCTGCCGATGCACCCGCGCTATTCGCGGATGCTGGTGGAGGCGCAGGAACGGGGTTGCGCGCCCGCGGCGGCCTTGTGCGCGGCGCTGGTGAGCGGGCGCGATTTGCTGATGCGCCTGGGGCGGGATGACAAACACATCGCGGAAGCGCGGGAATTGTTCGAGGCGAGCGCGGACTCGGATTTCTACACCTTGATGCGGGCGTATCAGTTCGCGCGCCAGAACGATTTCAACCCCGAGCGCTGCCGGCGTTATGGCGTGCATGCGGCGATTGCGCGGCAAGTGCAGCAGACGCACGAGCAGATTGTGCATTTGACAGGTGTGCGGGAGGATGCGCCCAAGCCGGACGCGGGGGAAGATCCATTGCTGCGCTGCCTCATGGCGGGCTTCATTGACCAACTTTGCCGGCGGCGCGATCAAGGTTCGCTGGAATGCGATTTGACGGAAGGGCGCTCCGGCACATTGATGCGGGAGAGCGTGGTGCAACAGGCGCCATTGCTGGTGGCGGCGAGTTTGCGCGAGGTGGCGGGGCGCACGGGCGCCATGACGCTTTTGGGGTTGGCGACGGCAATCAAGCGGGAGTGGGTGGAGGAGATGTTTCCCGAACAAATCCAGACGCGGGTGGAGCATTTGTTTGACCGGACGCACAAGCGGGTGGCAGCGGTCAAATTGGTTCGTTTCCATGATCTGGTGATTCATCACGAGCATCAGAGGGAAACGGACGAGGCGGCGTCGGGCCGCTGTTTGGCTGAGGCTTACGTCAAGCAATATTTCGAATTGCCGCTGTTCAACCACGAAATCAAGCAAGCGCTCGCGCGCCTGAATTTAATCGCGGCGGCGCTGCCGGAACTGGAGTTTCCCAAGGCGGACAACGCGTTTGTGACCGCGTTCCTGGCGCGCGCTTTTTCCGGACTGACGCTCGTCAAGGAGGCGCAGGCGGCGCCGCTGCGTGATTTGTTCTTCGATTTTTTGGGGAAGGAACGCACGGAATGGCTGCACGAGCTGGCGCCACTGGCCGTCACTTGGCCGGCGGGAAAAAAATCGAAGCTGCTGTACGCCGAGGAAAGCCTGGATGAGGATGGCCAGCCCAATGCGCCGGAGTTTCAGGTGAAGCTGCACGAAGTTTTCGCCGAAAAAGAGCACCCGCACATCTGTGAAGGCCAGTTGCCGGTCAAAATCTGGCTGGCGGCGCCGGACGGGAAGCGGCTGGAAGCGACGTTTAACTGGCCGGCGTTTCGAGCCAACACCTACCCCAAGCTGCGGGCGGCCCTGCAAAAAAAATATCCCGGCTTTATTTGGGTATAAGCAGCGTCACCGATCCTGTTTGATTGACACGGTCGAAGAATCCATAACCGGCGTCCGCGTCGGGCAGGAATGCCCCGTGAAACAGGACTTTTCCGCCACCGGGATTGAAACTGCCGCTGAAGACGCCTGTCTGCAGATTCAGGGCCAGCGAAATCGCGTTGGTGTTGGCGGCGGCGGCGACGAAAGTGTTTTTCACCGGGTTATAGGTAAAGGGGAAATTCGTGACCGCCGGGATGTCCGCGCCTTGCAAGCTGAGCGTGACCGAGGTTTGGCCGAAGAGATTGGCCCGGGCTTTGGGCGCGGTGTAACGCGCGGCGGCTAAAGCAAAATCGCCCTGAAAGTCAGCCGTAAAGCCCGCTGGATAAAATTTCGAGCTGGTGGGGTTTTTCACCCAGGCTGGGGTGGAAGCGGCGCCGAATTGTCCCCAGCCGAGCAGGACGCCCTGGCCTTTGTAGAGGGAGAAGTAATAGGGAAACGAGCCATCCTGAGCCACGCTGCCGGCGAATGTGACGGGCCCCGCCACGCCGTCGGCGAGGTTCCATGCCAGCGTCACGGCGCCTTTGCTGGAAACAGTGGTCCTGCCGTAGCCGTACCCGCCCGGGGCGGCGGCCGAATCCGGTCCCGCCGGAGCGAGGGCGGAATTGAACACACCCGCCGGCGCGGCGGCGGAATCGTAAACCGTCCGGTTGGCGGACAAGCCGGACTCCCACTCCGCGGCAGCGACCGAGCCCGTAAGCGCCGTCGGCTGGAGGTTGGTGAGAAGATTGAGACTGAGCTGCCAATCGCCGAGTTTCTTGCGCTTGACAGTCGTGGCGCTGGAAATTGTATGGTCGGCATTCACGGTGAATTGCCCGGTGAATGGCCACGCGACGCCTTGCAGCAAAAGTTTGCCGGAATAGGCGCCGGAAGTGGTCAGCGTGAAGGTCGCCGCGCCGGAGTTGTCCGGGGCCACTGTGTCATTGACAAAAAGGCCGTTGTACACGCCTTGCGCGTCAAAAAATGGATTCAAAGGATCGTGAGCCGCGCCGCTCACGGAAGCGTGGTTGAGAATGAGCGGATCGCTGGATGGAATGCGAACTTTTTGGATGGTGTCGCGCACGGGAAGGGTCAGCGTGACCGCCTGGGAGGTGAAGGTTCCCATCGTGAATTCCAGATGGAGCGGCGGGATGGAGAATGGGCCCACGCCGCCGAAAACGGCGTCCTCCAGATCGGCGATATCGTAATAAAACGTGGCGGTGATTGAGAGCGTCGTGGCCGTCCAACTCAGCGCCAGCCGGTCGGATAAACCGGTGTCGAAATCGGTTTCTGTGAAGACCGCTGATTTTTTGCCGGGCTGGTAAGAGGGGTCATCGCCGAGGGAATATTGCGAAAAGCCAATTCCATCCAGATCGACCGACACCGCCGTATCGTAGTCAAAGGAAGTGATGTCGATTCCGCCTTTCCATGCCAGCGACGCCCGCGCCGTGGTCGTGGCCGTGGGCAAAGCGTAGTAGCCGTAAAGCGGATCTTTGACGAGCACGTCGTTGTACGTTTCGGAAAAAGTGACGGTGTCGGCGCGCGCGCCGGCAAAGGCGAGGGCCAGGGCAAGAGAGCAAAGAAATTTCATCGGCAGACGGTGCGGCATGACAATCGCAAAAACGCGCGGGCAGTCAATCTGAAAACGCCTTTTCCGCTTGTGCCGATGCGGGAAATGGTGTTTGATTGACGCTGCCAAACAACAGTGTCTGCGTTCGTAGGTCTGAGAAATTATGAGTGAACGTGCTGCTGCCTGTCGCGGAGGCCGGATCGCGAGAGTGTGTGCTATGGGCTTTTGTTTGGCGGCGTCGGGGCTGTTTGCGGAGCCCAGCGACGTCGATGCCATCCCCACCGCGCAACTCAAACGCCTGAGCCTGGAAGATTTGATGCAGATGGATGTGACGTCCGTCTCCAAGGAAGCCGAACCCTTTGCGCTCGCGCCCGCGGCCATTCAGGTGGTCACGGCCGACGATATGCAACGCGGCGGCGCCCAGAACATTCCCGAGGCGCTGCGCCTGGCGGACAATTTGCAAGTGGCGCAGATCAATTCCCACGATTGGGCCATCTCCTCGCGCGGCTTCAATGGCACGACCGCCAACAAACTGCTCGTGCTGATGGACGGGCGCACCGTTTACACGCCGCTTTATTCCGGCGTGTTTTGGGATGCGCAGGATTATTTGCTGGCCGACCTGGATCGCATTGAAGTGATCAGCGGCCCGGCGGGAACGCTGTGGGGCGCCAACGCCGTCAATGGCGTGATCAACATCACCAGTAAAAGCGCCAAGGACACGCAGGGGCTTTATCTGGAGGCGGGCGGCGGCAATGAATGGCAGGATTTCACCGGCGCGCGCTTCGGATTTGCGGCGGCGTCCAACTTGTTTGTGCGCGTCTATGGAAAATATTTCGACCGCGAGTCAGAGATTCTGCCGACGGGCGAAAGGGCGGGGGACGCGTGGCGTTTCGGCCAGACCGGCTTTCGCAGCGATTGGCTGCCGACCGCGCAAAACACCGTTACGCTGCAAGGCGATTATTACGACAGCTCGGAATCGATCCTCAATGCCGGCTACACCCACGTGAGCGGCGGAAATTTGTTGACACGTTTCACGCACGCTTTTTCCGAGGAGTCCGATGTGACGCTGCAGCTCTATTACGACCAGACCGGGCGCGACATTCCGGGCTCGTTTGCGGAAACGCTCGGCACGTATGACGTGGATTTCCAGCATCGGCTGCGCGTGGCGCAGCGGCATGATGTCATTTGGGGCCTGGGCTATCGCCTGCTCAATGACCGGGTGGCCAATGGACCGCTGATCAATTTTTTGCCGGCGCATTTGGACCAAAGCATCTACAGCGCGTTCGCGCAGGACGAAATCACGCTGGTGAAGGATGTTCATTTGACACTCGGCAGCAAGGTGGAGCACAACCATTACAGCGGCTGGGAAGTCGAACCGAGCGGGCGTCTCGCCTGGGCGTTGACGCCCAAGCAATCCGTTTGGGCCGCGGTGTCGCGCGCGGTGCGGACGCCTTCGCGCATCGACGAGGATTTGGTTTTTCCGGCCGACGGCAGCCTGGCGGTCGGCGACAAATCTTTCCTCTCGGAAACGCTCATGGCGTATGAGGCCGGTTATCGGGCGCAGTGGACGCGCCAATTCTCGGGGTCCGCCTCCATATATTATAACAATTATGACCATTTGCGCAGCATCACGCCCGGACTGCCGCTGCGCATTGCCAACAACCTGGCGGGGGAAACCTACGGCATGGAATTGACCGCTGCCTACCAGGTCCTGGAGTGGTGGCGGTTGCGGGCGGGCTACGACCTCCTCGAAGAGCACATCCGCAGCAAGCCGGGAACGGCGGATTACAGCGGCGCCATTGGCGAGACGGCGGATCCGGAGCATCAATTTTCCATTCGGTCGTCGATGGATTTGCCCCATGACATTGCGCTGGACGCCCGTTTGCGTTTCGTGGATCAAATTCACAATATCTCCGGCAATGTGCCCGGCGAAGTGCCGTCGTATTTTGAGTTAGACGCGCGCCTGGCATGGCGGGCCACTCCGAACCTGGAGCTTTCCCTCGTGGGGCAAAATCTGCTTCATAATCATCATGTGGAGTTCGGCTATCCGAATGCCGCACAGGAAGCGATCGTCCGAAGCCTGCTGGGAAAGGTGACATGGCGTTTTTAAGGCGCATCCTGGCGGTGGCCGTGGCGCTGGCGGCCCTGGCGCCGCACGCGCGGGCGCAATCTCCGGAGTATAAGCTCAAAGCTGCGTACCTCTGCCGTTTCGTGGATTTTGTCGATTGGCCAAAGAGCGCGTTTCCCTCCACCAACAGTCCGCTGGTGATTGGCGTGCTGGGGCCTGATCCCTTTGGCGGCGCGCTCGATGAAGTGGCCGAAGGCCAAAAGAGCAATGGGCATGCGATCCAAATTCGCCGCTTCAGCTCGCCCGACGAAATCAAGCAATGCCAGGTGCTGTTTGTTTCACCCTCCGAAGCGCCGAAGCTGGCGGCGATCATGCGGGAGTTGCAAGGGCGGCAAATGCTCACGGTGAGCGACCTTAATAATTTCACCGCGCACGGAGGAATCATTCGGTTTTTCACCGACAACAATAAAGTCCGTTTCCGGATCAATTTGGAGGCCGCGCGGGCTTGCCAGTTGACGATTAGTTCACGATTGTTGCAACTAGCCGATGTTGTGAAGGAGGGAGTGGGCGCCCCATGATGCTCAGTGATGTCCCCATTAAGCGCAAGCTGACCACGGTCATGATGCTGACCAGCACCGTGGCGTTAGTCTTGACTGCTGGGGCTTTCACGGCTTACGAAGTGGTGTCCTTCCGCAAAAACCTGCTCCAGAACGCGCAGACCATCGCGCAAATCACCGCCGCCCAGACCAGCGCCTCGGTGGCGTTCGATGACGAAAAAACTGCGCAGGACATCTTGTCCAAGCTGCGGGCGGAGCCAACCATCATGCGGGCCGCCGTGTATGACAAAAGCGGCGTGCTCCTGGCCAGCCATCCGGCGTCGGTGGCCGCGTCCGAATTCCCGCGCCCGCAGCCCGCACAATACAGTTTTGGAGCCAGCGCCTTGCGGATGTTCACGCCCATCGAGGTGGAGAACCAGCCGATGGGCACATTATACATGGAGTGGGACCTCAATCCGGCCTATGGACGATTCCGGCTTTATGCCGCGATGGGATTGTGTGTGCTGATTGGGTCGAGCGTCATCGCGCTGCTGCTGTCGCAATGGCTGCAAGACCGCATTTCCCGCCCCATTCTGGAGTTGGCGGATACGGCGCGGGCGGTTTCGGAGCAAAAGGATTACCTGGTGCGGGCCAAGAAATTGGGCAAGGACGAGCTGGGCTCGCTCACCGACGCCTTCAATCACATGCTCACGCAAATTCACCAGCGCGACGCCGCCTTGCGCGAGAACCAGGAAAAATTGGAGCGCGCCTTGAATGAGGCGGAAAAATCCTCGGACGCGGTGCGCGCCTTGAATTCCGAGCTGGAGCAACGGGTGGAAAATCGCACCGCCGAATTGCGCTCCGCCAACCACGAGCTGGAAGCGTTCACTTATTCCGTCTCGCACGATTTGCGCTCGCCGCTCCGGCACATCGACGCCTATGCGCAAATTCTGGAGGAAGAGCAGAAGACGCAAATCTCCACCGAGGCCAAACGCTGCATCGACCGCATCCGCCAAGGCGTGCAGAACATGGGCCACCTGGTGGACGACCTGTTGAATCTTTCCCGCGTGGGCCGCGCGGAATTGCAAAAGGAAATGACGCCTTTGAATCCGCTGGTGGACGAAGTCATTGCGGAGTTGAAGCCGGAAACCAAGGACCGCGTGATCAACTGGCGCGTGGCGGCGTTGCCGGCGATGAATTGCGATCCGGGCCTGGTCAAGCAAGTGTTCGCCAACCTGATTTCCAACGCTGTCAAATACACTCGTCCGCGCCCGGCGGCGATGATCGAGGTCGGGACGGTGGCGGTGGAGGGGATGCCGGCGATCTTTGTGCGCGACAACGGGGTGGGCTTCAACATGAAGTATTCCAATAAATTGTTTGGCGTGTTCCAGCGGCTGCATCGCCCGGACGAATTTGAAGGCACGGGCGTGGGGCTCGCCACGGTGCAGCGCATCGTCACGCTGCACGGGGGCCGGATTTGGGCGGAAGCAGAACTGGACAAAGGGGCCGCGTTCTATTTTACTTTGGGCCAGCCGATCGCAGCGGAGAAAACAGCATGAGCGAGCCGATTGAAATACTTTTGGTGGAGGACAACCCCAACGACTTGGAGCTGGCGCTTCACGCTTTGGAAAAACACAACATTGCCAACAAAATTCATATCGTGCGCGATGGGGAGGAGGCTTTGGATTTTCTTTTTTGCCGCGGCGCCTTCAGCGCGCGCACGTTCGACAGCCCGCCCAAGGTGGTGCTGCTTGATTTGAAGCTGCCGAAGGTGGACGGCATGGAAATATTGCGCGCCGTCAAGTCCGACCCGCGCACGAAAGCCGTGCCGGTGGTGGTGATGACGTCTTCGAAGCAGCAGCGCGATTTGGTGGAGAGCTACAATTGCGGCGTGAACAGCTATATCCAAAAGCCGATCAATTTCACCGAATTCCAGGAAGTGATCCGCCAATTGGGCTACTATTGGCTGGCCATAAACCAGCCGCCGCCGCCCAGCGCCTTCAAATAGCCCGCTTGTCCGCCGCGCTTCCACTTGACGCTGGAAGTGATTGGGACGACTTTCTCGTCGTTGGCTGAAAGCCGGTCAGATGCCGCGGCCGGTGACGTGTTCTCGGTCGTATGTTCTCTTCCCGCCGTGCAGGACCTGCAGCGGCGCGTGGAAGCGGGAGAATCGTTGTCACTGGACGCCGTCCATCCTTCCGCCCAGCCTTATTTCGCCCTTTTGCTGGCGCGGCTCTTTCCGGGACGCGCGGTCGTGGTGGTTGCCGACGCGCTGCGGAAACAGGAGCAAGTGTTTCAGGATTTGGAGACGTGGACGGCGCTGGCCGGGGAGGCGCGTCCCCATTTTTTTCCCGATTGGGAAATCCTGCCGCACGAAGCGCGCCTGCCGCACGCGGATGTGGTGAGTGATCGCCTGGAAACGCTCTTGGCACTTCGCACGCGCAAAAACCAATTGGTGGTGGCGAGCGTGACGGCGTTGCGGCAGAAAACATTCGCGCCTGCGGAATTGGAGCGGCGCATTCGCCGGCTGGCCAAGGGTGAAGCGTGTGATCCGCTGGACCTGGTGGAGTTCCTCGAAGATTCGGGTTACGAGCCGGAAGCGCAAGTGTCGCAAAAAGGCGACATGGCGTTGCGCGGCGGCATCCTCGATTTGTGGCCCTTGACCCATGCCTGGCCGGTGCGCCTGGAATTCTTTGGCAATGAGTTGGAATCGCTGCGCCGCTTCGATCCTGTCACACAAATTTCCAACGAGACGCTGGAGGAAATTGTCATTCCACCGGGCGGCGAACTCGGCCTTCTGAAGCGCGACGCGGAAAAAAGTCCGCCTGGCAGCCTGCTCGATCATTTGCCGGATGGCGCGCTTTTCGTGCTGTGCGATCCGGAGGCTTTGGCAGAGCAGTCGCGGCGTTACGAGGGGCAAGGGGAGGGAGAAGATCCATTCCTGGCGTCCTGGGAGGATTTTCGCGCCGCGCTGGGCGGACGCGGGGGGATTACCATTGAATTGACAGAAGAGTTGGCCAACCTGGTGGAGGATTTGCCTTTCGAGCGCAAACAGGCTTTGCTGGCTTTCCAAGGGTTGGAGGTGTATCGGCCGATTGGCGATCATCGCCCGGAGCCGCACATTGCGGAGGCGCAACGCAAGGAATTCTTCACCCAGGCGCATCGCTGGCTGCGCCAGGATTACACGGTGCATCTGTTCTGCAACAACGACGGCGAACGGCAGCGGTTCGAGGAAATCTGGTGGGAATATGGCCTGGGTAATCCGGGCGCCATGCGGCTGCATCTGGGGACGCTGGCCCGTGGATTTATGTGCGACGCGGCGCGGCTCGTGGTGATGACGGACGCCGAGATTTTTGGGCGTTACAAGGCGCAGCGTCCGCGCCGGTTGAAATCGCCGCATGCGCAATTCACACGTTCGCTGTTGGACATCAACTTTTCGGAGTTGGAGGAAGGCTCCTACGTTGTGCACTTGCAGCATGGCATTGGCAAATACCTTGGCTTGCAGCCGATGCCGGCGGCGCATGGGCGCAAGGGTTTGCCCGGGGAGGAATTTGTCGCCAACACGGGCGCCGAATGTTTGGTGATCGAATATGCCGCGGCCAATCCCAGCGATCCCTCTCCCAAACTTTATGTGCCCGTCAGCGAAGCGCATCTGGTGAGCAAATATGTCGGGGCCGGACGGGGACGGCCGCCGTTGAACGTGCTGGGCGGCGGGCGCTGGGCCAAAACAAAGGCGCAAGCCGAGGCCTCCGTGCGCGACCTCGCGGGTGAAATGCTGACCATCCAGGCCGCGCGCGCTTCGCAGGCGGGCTATGCCTTCCCGGTGGATAGCGGCTGGCAGCGCGAATTTGAAAACAGTTTTCTCTACGAGGAAACGCCCGACCAGTGGAAAGCCATCGTCAACACCAAAAAAGACATGGAGGCGCCCAAACCGATGGACCGCTTGATTTGCGGCGACGTTGGCTATGGGAAAACAGAAGTGGCCATTCGCGCGGCCTTCAAGGCGGCGTTGAGCGGCAAGCAAACGGCGGTGCTGGTGCCGACCACGGTTCTCGCCCAGCAGCATTTCAACAATTTTCGGGAGCGGATGGCGGATTATCCGGTGCGGATTGAGCTGCTCTCGCGGTTTCGCACGCGGCGCGAACAGGCGCAGGTCATCAAGCAACTGGCCGCCGGAGCGGTCGATATTGTCATCGGAACGCATCGGTTGTTGCAAAGCGACATCGTATTTAAGGATCTCGGCCTGGTCGTGATCGATGAGGAGCAGCGTTTTGGCGTGATGCACAAAGAGCGGTTTAAGCGCCTCCGCACCATGATTGACGTGCTGACGCTGACCGCCACGCCGATTCCGCGCACGCTTTACCTGGCGCTGGCCGGGGCGCGCGAAATGAGCTCCATCGAAACGCCGCCGCAGGACCGCCTGCCGGTGGAGACGGTCGTCACGTCCTACGATGAGCGGACGATTCGCGACGCCATCCAGCGGGAGTTGAATCGGGGCGGGCAGGTGTTCTTTTTGCATAACCGTGTATTTGACATTGAATCGGTGGCGGCGCGGCTGCGGGCCCTGGTTCCGGACGCCCGGATCGGCGTGAGCCACGGGCAAATGGAAAGCGATCAATTGGAAGAAGTGATGACCGCGTTTGTGGACGGCAAGCTCGACTTGCTGCTGTCCACGACGATTATCGAAAGCGGCCTGGATATTCCGAACGCGAACACCATCATCATCGACCGCGCGGACCGATTTGGCTTGAGCGACCTTTACCAGTTGCGCGGGCGCGTGGGCCGTTACAAGCACCAGGCATATGCGTATCTGCTCCTGCCGCGCCATGCCGGCCTGTTGGTGGACGCGCGCAAACGCATCAGCGCCATCAAGCAATATTCCAGCCTGGGCAGCGGTTTTAAAATTGCCATGCGCGATTTGGAAATCCGCGGCGCCGGCAACCTGCTGGGCCCCGAACAGAGCGGGCATATCGCCGCCGTGGGCTTTGAGCTCTATTGCCAATTGCTCAAGCAGAGCGTCTCGACTTTGAAAGGCGAGAAAGTCCCGCCGCCCGCCGAAACCATTGTGCGCCTCGATTTCCTGGCGCTCACCGAGAACGGCGGCGCGACGGGCTTGGCGCCGGCGTATTTTCCCGCAGGTTATATCCCGGAACCGGCGCAGCGCATCGAGGTTTACCGCAAGCTGGGGCAGGCCGCCACGCCCGAGGCATTGCGTGATTTAAAGAACGAACTGCGCGACCGCTTTGGCCCGTTGCCGAACGCGGTGGACCTGGCGCTGAAAGTGGCGGAGCTGAAAATCCTGGCGGCGCAGCGCGCCATTTCGCTGGTCGAAGCCAAGGAGGGAAAACTGATGCTGACGCGTCACAATGATTTTTTAATGGTGGGCGGCAAATTTCCGCGGCTCGCAAAAACCACGGCCCCGGCGCGCTTGAACGAAATCAAGAAATTTCTCCTCTCCATTTAACCGCATTCCTTGTGCCAATCGACGAACGCGCTGTGAATTTAAATATTAAAAAACTCCGCGTCTTCCTTGACGAAGACGGCGTGCGATAACCATATTGTCAGCCATTTGTAATTTGAGAGAAGCGAGTAAAAAACCGACCGTCAAACCAAAGGAAAAGTCAGCCGCGAAACAGGACAAGAAATCCGCGCGACTGGCTGCCGCCAAAGCCCTGCATACCAACGCCCAATCCATGCGCCATCCTGAAGATGAATCCCCCACAGCCGGCAACGGCTCCTCCGGCAAGACCAAGGCCGCCCCTGACTTGCGCCTGTCCATTTCCGCCCCCGGCAACAAAACGCTCGACTTGACAGAAAAGGTGAAGGAGCTGGTGCGTCTCGCGCAAGAGCAAGGCTACCTCACTTACAATGACATCAACGACGCGCTGGGCGACGCGGTCATCACGCCCGACGACCTGGACGACCTTTACAGCAAACTGCGCAATCTTGAAGTCGAGATCGTGGATCAGGCCGAGGTCGATCGCGTCAAGCAGCCCGAACCGGATGAGGAGGAAGACAAGGGCCGCCTCGACATTCTGGACGACCCGGTGCGCATGTATCTCAAGCAAATGGGCCAGGTTCCATTGCTGACGCGCGAGCAGGAAGTCGAAATTTCCAAACGCATCGAGGACGCCGAAAACGAAGTGAAGCGGATCATTTACAGCTTCGGCTTCGCGGGCAAGGAGCACATCGCGCTGGCCGAGAAACTGGTCTCAGAGCCGCCGAAGGAGCGGTTTGACCGCGTGATCGTGGACAAGAAAATCGAGGGGCGCGACAACCACATCAAGGATTTGCGCAAGCTCGTCAAACACGTGCGCATCCTCGATCAGCAGGTGGACGACAAATACACGGAGTGGCAGGGCATCCCGGAAGCGAAAAAGCCGCAATTTGAAAAAGGCGCCAAGGAATTCCGCAAGCTGGACGACAAGCTGCAGCGCACGTTCCACAAGTTTTATTACAAGCAGAAGGTCATCGAGGAAATGGCGCTCGTCGCGGACAATATTCACGACAAGATTCAGTTCAGTATGCGCGCCATCGGCGAAATCGAGCCCACGCCGGCTTGCGCGCAGCGCCAGCAAATCCTCCAATCCGAGCATCGCAAAGTCCGGGCCTTGGAGGAGTTCGTGCGCCTGCCCGCGCCCGAATATCTGAAGGCTTATCGCCAGTTGCAGCACTTCACCAAGAAAGCCATCCAAGCCAAGACCGAAATGGTGGAGGCGAACCTGCGTCTCGTCATTTCCATCGCCAAAAAATACACCAACCGCGGCCTCTCTGTCCTCGACCTGATCCAGGAAGGCAACATGGGCTTGATGAAGGCGGTCGAGAAATTCGAGTATCGCCGCGGCTATAAATTTTCCACGTATGCCACCTGGTGGATTCGCCAGGCCATCACGCGCTCCATCGCCGACCAGGCCCGCACCATCCGCATCCCGGTGCACATGATCGAGACGATCAACAAGCTGATGCGCGTGCAAAAGCAGTTGATCCAGGATTTCGGGCGCGAGCCGTCGCCGGACGAAATCGCCGACGAAATGCAGATGCCGGTGGATCGCGTGCGCGCCGTCCTGAAAATGGCGCAACAGCCCATTTCCCTGCAATCGCCGGTGGGCGACAGCGAGGACACCAACTTCGGCGATTTCATCGAGGACAAGGCCGCCGAGAATCCGTCCGACATGACGAGCTACAGCTTGCTGAAGGACAAATTGGGCGACGTGCTGTCCAGCTTGACGGAGCGTGAACGCAAAGTCCTGGAACTGCGGTTTGGCTTGGGTGATGGTTATTCGCGCACGCTGGAAGAGGTGGGCAAACAATTTCGCGTCACGCGCGAGCGCATCCGGCAGATTGAGGCCAAGGCGTTGCGCAAAATGCGGCATCCCACGCGCATTCGGCAGCTTTCCGGCTTCCTCGAAACCGACGAACCGGCTTAGGCGCGCCGCAATCGCGCGAGGATCATTTCGGGATCGTACACGCAGCCGCCCCACGTTCCGCCGCTGACGTCTTGCAGCGCGGCCCACAGACGCGTGTCGTCAGGCAGCCGGGGATCAGGCCGCAAATCCTCCCGCATCGGGCGCGCGGCCAGGACCTGCGTCCCTTCGTCCGCGTTGAATGTCCGGCCCTCGGCTCCCACCATATCCACGCTGGCAGTGAGGGACTTCGTGTCAATCACAATGCGAATCAAGTCGCCATCGCGCACTTTGCCAATCGGGCCGCCCGCGAGCGCTTCCGGCCCCACATGCCCGATGCAGGGGCCGGTGGACACGCCGGAAAAACGCGCGTCCGTAATTAACGCGACGGTCTTTCCAAACGGCAAATGTTTCAAGGCAGACGTCACCTGGTATGTCTCCTCCATGCCGGTGCCCATTGGTCCGATGCCCGCGAGAACCAGCACTTCGCCGCCCTTGATCTGCCGATTCTTGATGGCGGCCATCGCCGCCGCTTCGCTCGCGAACACGCGCGCCGGCCCTTCCTTGCGATACGCGCCGTGCGCGTCCAGAAGCGCGGGATCGATGGCCGCTGTTTTCACCACCGCTCCCTCCGGCGCGAGGTTGCCGCGCGGAAAAGCCACCGTGGCGCCCAGGCCGCGCGCGGACGCCCGTTCCGGCGTGAATATAACCTCGTCGGCTTCCACCCCGTCTTGCTCCAGCAGAATCTGCCGAAACCGCGCCCGCCGCTCCGATTTTTCCCAAGAGTCAAGCACATGGCCCAGGGTCTCGCCGCTCACCGTGAGGACATCCGTGCGCAATAAACCCAGCCGCCGCAAGTGCAGCATCACCTCCGGCGTCCCGCCCGCGAGGAAAACGCGCACGGTCGGATGATGCACCGGGCCATTGGGCAGGACGCTTACCAGGCGTGGGGTGCGGCGATTGATGTCGGTCCAATCCTCCACGGTGGGGCGGCGCAACCCTGCGGCGTGCGCAATGGCCGGCACATGCAGCAAAAGGTTGGTTGAGCCGCCGAACGCCGCGTGCGTGACCATCGCGTTGTGAATGCTGGCGTCCGTCAGAATGTCGCGCATTTTCAAGCCGCGCCGGCGCAAATGTTGCAGCGCGGCGGCGGAGCGTGTCGCGTTTTCCCGCCACACTGATTCTCCCGAAGGAGCCAGGGCGGTATGCGCAAGCGAGAGACCCAGCGCCTCGCCCACCACTTGCGCCGTCGCCGCCGTGCCCAGAAATTGACAGCCGCCGCCAGGGGTTCCGCAAGCGCGGCAGCCCAGCTCCGCCGCTTCCTCCAGCGTGATCAGCCCGTGCGCAAAGCGCGCGCCGAGCGTCTGCACCGCGCCCGCGTCCTCGCCGTTGGTCGGCGGCAAGGTCACACCGCCCGGAACCAATACGCACGGCAGATCGCGCATCGCCGCCAGCGCCATCATCATGGCCGGCAATCCTTTGTCGCAGGTCGCCACGCCCATGACGCCGGCCCGTTGGGGCAGGGAGCGGATTAAGCGCCGGAAAATTTGCGCCGCGTCGTTGCGATACGGCAGGCTGTCAAACATCCCAGTTGTTCCCTGCGTGCGGCCGTCGCACGGATCGGAGCAATAGGCGGCGAACGGAATGGAGCCCAGCCGCCGGAGTTCCCGCGCCGCGGCTTCCACCAGCAGCCCGATTTCCCAATGCCCGGTGTGATAGCCGAGCGCGATCGGCTCGCCCGTGGGCGCGCGCAATCCGCCTTGCGTGCTAATGATGAGAAATTGGTCGCCGCCCAAATCCTGCGCCCGCCAGCCCATGCCGACATTTTGCGTCAAACCAAATAAATTTCCGCTCGGCTCCTGCAGGAGGGTGTCCGCAGTGATGGGCAGCTTTCCGCCAGGCCCCGCCGCTTTCGTGCGGATTTGGTAAATGTCGTCCGGGCTCATGGGCGTGATTCAACCATTGCCGCGCTTTAAAACCAAGCCCGCTCGGCGCGCCGCTGGAATCGGGTTGACACCGCCGGATTTTTGGGCTACAAAAGGTCACCGTTCCGTGAAACCAAAACTCCTGAAATGCATCAAAGAATTGTCCGTTCCTCGTTGTTGATAGTCTTGACTTCCGCCTGCGTCCTGCCGCAAGTCAGTTCTTCCGCCACCATCACCTGGACCAATTCCGCCGGCGGCGCGTGGAGTGACGCCTCCAGTTGGGATCCCAATCAAGTCCCCGGAGCGGGCGACAGTGCCCGCATTACGGCCAGCGGCGCGTACACGGTTTCTCTCGATGCGGCGACGGAGGTTTCCAGCCTGGTGGTCGGCGGCAATGCCGGAGTCGCGACCTTGTCCGTGACGACCGATCTTACCTTGGACCAAGCCAGCTCCGTGGGCGCCAACGGAATCCTTGAGCTCGCGGGCGGCAATTTGCGCGGGCCGGGCAGCCTGGCAGTGGCGGGGAAAATCGATTGGAGCGCAGGGGTTATTTGGCCCGATGCCAGCCTCGGCATCGCGGCGGGCGGATCTCTCACGGTGAACGCTGTCGGCGGGAGCACGGTGGACTTGGCGGGGGCGATCACCAATGCGGGACAAATCAATTTGCTGACTGGAAACTTGCGCTGCATTTCCTGGACGCAAGGGTACAGCGGCGGCCTTGGGCTGTTGGTCAACCAGGCCGGAGGCGCCGTGATGCTGCAGGGCGGCAGCGGCATTCAATTTTACAACGACACCGCCGCTTCCCCGGCTTTCATCAATCATGGCAGCCTGACAAAACTGGGAACCGATCCGAGCGCCATCGATGCGCCGTTTCTGAGCGACGGCTCTGTCACGGTGTCCGCAGGCGCTCTTACCTGGACCGGTGGCGGCCAGGGAACTTCGATCGCGGTGGCGGCCAATTCCGCAGTGGGTTTTTCGGGCGGCACATTTTCCCTGATGTCCGGCGGTTCGTTAAACGGCGCGGGAACGGCCACCTGGTCTGGCGGTGAATTTTATGCGAATGGCGTGGTCAAGTTGGCGCAGTCCTACCTGAACGGCGCCATGCTTTCGGGAACAGGCGTGCTGTCCAATCTCGTCACTTGGACATCGGGTCAAATTGCGGGCGATGCCGCCTTGACAATAGCTCCGAGCGGAACGCTGGACATCGACACCGCAGGCGCCATCCAGGTGGATTTGTGCGGCGCTGTGACGAACGAGGGCGTGATTAACCTTTTAGCCGGCTCCCTCCGTTGCATCGATTTTGACGCTTATGGTTTCGGCCCCGGGCTGCTGGTCAACGCGGCGGGCGGCGTCTTCGATGCCAGCGGAACCAATGTCAACATCGCCGAATTCAATAATGGCCCGGTCACGCCGGAGATCATCAATCGCGGCATGTTCCGCCGGACTTCGGGCTCTACTTTGTTGGATGTGGCGGCGCCTTTTTACAATTCCGGGACCGTTGATGTCCAGACGGGCGTTTTGAATTTCCACGGCGGCGGCGATGGCAGCGGTGTCTTTCACACGGATGCGGGCGCGACGGTTTCATTTAACGTGGACTATGTCTTGGACGCCTCCGGGACGTTCACGGGCGCTGGAACCAACGAATGGGATGCGGGCGTGTTCACGCTCAACGGCTCGGTCACCAGCTCCAATTCCGTCCTGGCTGGCGCCACGTTGACGGGCTCGAACATCGTGACCAGCGGCGTTTGGACTTGGGCCAACGGCGTGTTGAGCGGCGGTTCTTTTCTTACGATCCAGACGAACAGCTCCCTGCTGGTGAATTTAAGTTCCGGCGTCCCTGCCGACTTGGCCGGCACCCTCACCAACGCGGGAGTGATGCGCATTCAGAACGGCGATCTGCGCTGCCTGGCGTACGTCAATGAAGGCGGCGGCCCCGGCCAATTATATAATCTTCCCGGCGCCTTGGTGGATTTGCAGGATGATTCTTCGCTGACCGTCTATGATGATTTCAGCGGCCCGGCGTCGCCGGCCTTCATCAATGAAGGAACCTTGCGCAAATCCGGCGGAACCAACACGTCCTCCATTCTCGTGACCCTGACCAACCGGGGCGCGCTCGATGCCCAGGTGGGAACGATTGCGGTGGCGGGAACATTCGACTTGACTGGCGGGACGCTGCGCGCCGGCATCAATAGCCTCACCGATTATGGCGTCATCTCCTTTGCCTCCGCTCCAACTTTCGATGGAACGATCAGCGCCACCTTGAACCATGGCTACCAGCCCATCGAGGGCAATTCCTTCCCGATCCTGACGTTTCCCACGGCCGCGGGGGCCTTTACGAATAGCGCGCTGCCCGGGCGCATGGCGTGGCAGACCAGCTACGACGTTTCTGACGTCACGCTGACCGTGCTGAATGTCGCGCCGACCCTGGCCGCAATTGGCAATCATTCTGTCAACGAAACCGCCGCCTTGTCGGTGGGCGTTTCGTCCACCGATCCCGATCTGCCGCCGCAAGGCCGGGTCTATTCGCTGCTCGCCGCTCCCGCCGGCATGGGGATTGATCCTGTTTCCGGTGTGATCACTTGGACGCCTTTGCAGACCCAAAGCCCCTCGACCAACACGGTCACCGTCAAAGTGGTTGACACTGGCACGCCGCCCCTGAGCGACACCAATTCCTTCCTGGTCACCGTCGTCGAAATCAACAACGGCCCGAAATTGCCGGTGATTTCCACGCAAACCGTGAATCGTTCGGCCCTGCTCACCATCACCAACACCGCCACGGAAACGAATATTCACGCGACACTCGCCTACAGTTTGGTGAATCCGCCGTCGGGCGCGAGCATCAGCGCCAACGGCATCATCACCTGGACGCCCACCCAAGGGCCGGCGACGAATACGATTGTCGCGGTGGTCACGAACACGGACGCCTTTGATCTGGTCACGCCGCACCTGGCGGCCAGCAACAGTTTCACGGTCATCACCTATGCGCCCACGATTGCGACAAACGCCAATCGCCTCGTCAACGAAACTCAGACCATCACCATTCCCAACTCCGCCGCCGACAACGATCCTTCGCGCGTGCTGACATTTTCGCTCGACACCGCGCCGGCCAACATGACGATCAACGCCAGTTCTGGCTTGATCACCTGGACGCCGTCACAGACGCAAAGCCCCTCGGTGAACACGGTGAAAGTCAAAGTTTCCGACAATAGCGCGCCGGCTTTGAGTGATACGAATGTTTTCACCGTAACCGTGGTGGAAGTCAACAATGCCCCCACCTTGCCGGCGCTGCCGACGCAAACTGTCAACAAATTGGCTTTGCTGACCGTCACCAACACGGCCACCGAGACCAACATTCACGCGACGCTCGCCTATAACCTCATCAACTCGCCGTTTGGTGCGAGCATCAGCGCCAACGGCATCATCACCTGGACGCCAACTCTGGGGCCCGCCACCAATACCATTATTACCGTGGTCACGAACACCGATGCACTGGACTTGGTCACGCATCATTTAGTGGCGAGCAATGCTTTCACGGTTATTACCTACGCGCCCACGCTCGCGGCCGTTTCCAACGCCACCGTGAACGCCGGCCAGACATTTTCCGTGACGAATCTGGCCACGGACAACGACCCGGCGCGGACGCTTACCTTCAGTCTCGACGCCGCGCCCTCCGGCGCTGCCATCGGGTCCTCCACGGGAGTATTCACCTGGCGCCCCGGCGTTGGGTCTGCGTCTTCGACGAATGCGGTGGTCGTGCGCGTAACGGACGACAGCACGCCGGCCCTGAGCGTGACGCAGAGTTTCACGATTGCGGTGAAACCGTTGTCGTCCGAGGTCACCCTGAGCGCGCCGGATCGTTCCGGAAATCAGTTCACCGTCCAAGCCAGCGGTCCTGCCGGTCCGGATTATATTCTCCAAGGTTCAGCGTCCCTCACCGCGCCGAATTGGACGGGTCTCCAGACCAATACGCCGGTGACGTTCCCGACCACGCTGACGGACACGAACGCCAACGTCTTCACCAATCGTTACTATCGCGTGAAGCTGGCCCCTTAAAGGCCGCCTATTTCCCGCTGGCAATTCCGATGACGCCGCAGGCAATGCGTCCACCCGCGTTGCCGGTGGGCTGGCCGCCGTTGTCCATCTTCGCGTGAATGATGACGCTGCGGCCGATGATGGGATTATGGGCGCCCATCACACTGATATTCTTGACGGTGATTTCGTAGTGCGCCTTGCCGGAGGCGTCGGCTTTGAGATTCCCCAGGTCGCCGGCGTGGCGGGCGTCGGTGTCGGGCAGGCCGTGCGGTTGTTTTTCCGGATTGTAATGGCCGCCTGCGCTTGAGCCATCCGCGGCGGAGCAATCCCCGAATTCATGGACATGAATGGCGTGTTCCTGGCCGGGCGTAAGCCCTTCCACGTCCGCTTCAATTTTAACGGAATCGCCGTCCTGCGTGAAACGGACAATGCCATGGCATTGATTTCCAGCGGTGGGATGACACACAGCGATGGCTTTGTCCGCCGCGAAGGCGGAAAGGCACGACACACAAGCCCAAAGAATAAGCGCGAATTTTTTCATAGTAGATGCGGCTATGCTTAAACCAAAGCCAGCGCCGCGCAACGGGAAAATTCTTTGCTCTTCCGGCAATGGAACTTACATTCCATTTATGTCGGGAACGCCGGTTATTTCCGTGCCACAAATGCGCCGTTGGGAGAAGGCCTCCTGGGCGGCGGGCGCCAAGGAGGCCGAAGTGATCGCGCGGGTCGGCCGCTGTTTGGCGCAGCGCCTCATGCAGTTGACCCGGCCCGGCGACACGATTCTGCTGCTCGCAGGCGCGGGTCATAATGGGGACGATGTGCGCGCCGCAATCCCGCACCTGAAGGAACGAAACGCGAGACTTATCAACGTCAACGATCCCAGGCGCCGTGTGGATTTCCAAAACGCCGCGTGGATTGTGGATGGACTGTTTGGCATCGGCTTGAACCGTCCGCTCGATGCGCACTGGCAAAAACTGATTCGCTCCATCAACGAGGCGGGGATTCCTGTTCTATCCGTGGATACGCCATCAGGTTTGAATGTCGCCAACGGAAAAATCGAAGGGGCGGCCGTCCAGGCGGCCGTGACTTTGACCGTGGGCGCGCCCAAGGCGGCGCTCATCGGCCAGCCGCAGGTTGGGCGTTTGGAGGTGGCGGCGGAGGTGGGCTTGATTCCTTGCACCTATAAAACTCCGTGGCGCTGGACGCTGCCCGAGGACTTCGCCGGCCTTCCGCCCAAACGCGCGCCGGAATCAAATAAAGGAACCTATGGCCACGCGGCGATTATCGCGGGAAGCCTGGGCTATCACGGCGCGGCGGTTCTTTCCAGCCACGGAGCCTTGCGGGCGCAACCTGGATTGGTTTCCATTTTTCCGCAGCCGGAGGTGTATGCCGCCGTCGCGGCGCAATCCCAGGCGGCCATGGTGCATCCATGGCGGCCTGAAATCGAATTGCCCAAGTCCACCTCGGCGGTGCTAATCGGCTCCGGTTTGGCCGCTGCCGACCTGCCGGAGGCGCTGAACGAGCAAGCCGCCGCTCTATGGAAATCATCTCCCCTCGCCGTGGTCGCGGATGCGAGCGCGTTGCCCTGGTTGAAACGCGGCTCAACGCGCCATGGCGCCGTTCGCGTCATTACCCCTCATCCTGGCGAGGCAGGCCGATTGCTTGACAGTTCGGCCGCCGAGGTGCAACGCGACCGCCCCGCGGCATTGCGGGCGCTCTCGCGGCTTCTCGGCGGCTGCCTGGTGGTCCTGAAAGGGCATCAAACCCTCGTGGGCCGCGCCACCGGCCCCATCTTTATCAATTCCTCGGGCAATCCATTTCTGGCGCAGGGCGGCAGCGGCGATTTGTTGGGCGGCTACATCACGGGCTTGCTCGCGCAACCGGCATGGCAGACGGACGCCTTGGAAACGGTGCGTTACGCGGTCTGGCAACATGGGGCCGCCGCCGACCTGCTCGCGGCCAGCCGTCCGAATTGGACGGTGGAAGACCTGAGCGCACAGCTCGGCATGGTGAAGGTTGGCTAACAAGCTTGTCACTCTCATCATGTTCTGTTATCCCAATCGCACATGCGAAGGTTCGGTCTCATCCTTTTTTGTCTCGCGCTTTGCCTTGCGCCCTGGACGCACGCGGACACCTATACCCTGACCGACGGTTCCAGTGTCTCCGGTGAACCTGTCAGCCCCTACAAGGATGACGGAATCGTCTTCAAACAAGGCGACACCGCGTTTTCCGATCGCATCACCTGGGACAAATTCACGCAGGCCTCAATCGTCAAATTGCGCGATGCGGCCAAGACGGCCAGCGACCGCGAAATGGTTGAGCCACTGGTGGAAACGTCCGCTGAGGCTGCGGCGAAACGGAAGGAAATTAACGTCAAGCCGGTGGAGTTGCCGCCACGCCCTGCGCATCCGCCGGGGATTCTCGGCTTGTTCGGCAGTCCGGTGGGGTGGTTTCTTTTCCTGACGCTTTATGCGGCGAACATTTTTGCCGCGTACGAAGTTTCCGTGTACCGGAAGCATCCGCCCGGTTTGGTTTGCGGGCTGGCGGCGATCCCGCTCGCAGGCGTTTTGAGCACGATTTATTTTCTGTTCGTTCCTCCGAAAGTGGTTCTCGACGATGGTTTGGAGCATGTCACCAGCGACATGCAAACCACCGCCATTCAGAGCGACCTACCGGTGGGCAGCGTGCGGCGGACGGTGGGCGAAAAAACTCCGCTCCCGGCGCAGGCGATGCCGACCGTGCCGCCCGTGCCCGCGTTGCCGGGCAACGCTCCTGATCCCGAGGCTGCGGCGCCGCTGCCGGCGCCAATTGTGTACATGCGCGGAGAATATTCCTTCAACCGCCGTTTTTTTGAAACCAAGCTCACCGGGTTTTTCCGCCTTGTGCCGAGCGCCGAAATCAAAGATTTGCGCATTTTGATTCGGTCCTCGCGCGGAGAATTTCGCGGGCGCCGCATCACGCGCATTACCCCCACGGAGCTTTACTTGCAGGTGGGCGAGGAGGGGGCCACCGCCGACGAAATGATTCCTTTCACCGAGGTCTTGGAACTGCAAGTGCGCCACAAAGACCTTGCGTAATCCCAGCCCCAAGCCGACTCTTGAGAAAGATCGATCACCTTTATGAAATACAGCGCCATTTTGCTGTTTGGAGCGCCCGGCTCGGGCAAAGGAACCCAGGGAAAAATCCTGGGGGCCGTCCCTAATTTTTATCATTTTTCCTGCGGCGACGTGTTTCGCAACTTGCGGGCAGACAGCGAATTGGGCCGTGTCTTTCTGGACTACTCCGGCCGCGGCGAATTGGTGCCGGATGAACCCACCATCCAGCTTTGGCGCCGGGTGATCGAAGGAGCGGAGCACGATGGCAGTTTTAATCCCGCCACCGACACCCTGATCCTGGACGGCATCCCGCGCAATCCGCGCCAGGCGCAGATTCTCAAGGAGGTGCTGGACGTCCGCACCGTTTTTTATCTGAGCTGCCCGGACATGAATAAGCTCGTGGCCCGCTTGCAGCGCCGCGCCTTGCGGGAGAATCGGTTGGACGACGCCAACATGGGGATCATCCGCAGCCGCTTGGAAACCTACGAACGCGAGACCAAGCCGGTGCTTGATTTTTACGGGCCGGAGGTTGTCAAACAAATTGATTCCACCCAAAACCCGGTCATCGTGTTGCGCGACATTCTCAACGCGGTCATCGGGGCCACCGCTTTCGACACCGATGTCATTAAGAATAGTGTTCATGGGCGCCGCCCCGCTGGCGTGTCCCAGTCTTGAGGCGCTTCTCGCCGCGCCCGGCTGCGACGTCGTCGCCGTGGTCACCCAACCCGACCGTCCCAAAGGACGCGCGTTGAAGCTGCAACCGTCCGCGGTCAAACTCTGCGCCCTCCAAGCCGGTGTTGCGGTATGGCAGCCCCCCAAGGCGCGAGACGACGCTTTCGTGTCCGAATTGCGCGCCCTCGCGCCGGATTTAATTGTGGTGGCGGCTTACGGGCAGATTCTGCCGCCGTCCATCCTGGACCTGCCGCGTTTTGGATGCTTGAATGTGCACACTTCCTTGCTGCCGAAATATCGCGGGGCGGCGCCCATACAATGGGCCATTCTGGACGACGAACCGGAAACCGGCGTGACCATCATGAAGATGGACGCGGGCCTCGACACCGGCGGGATTTTGACCACCATTACCACGCCGATCACGCCCGAGGACAACGCCGCCATCCTGCACGACCGCCTCGCCGCGCTGGGCGCTCAATTATTGACAACCACCATCCCCGCGTACGTGGCCGGACGGATCACGGCCCAGCCGCAGGACGGCTCCCGCTCCACCTACGCGCGCAAGATCACCAAAGAAGATGGACGTCTCGATTGGAAATTGCCGGCGCGAACCCTCTGGAATCGCGTGCGCGGCCTGACGCCGTGGCCCGGAACTTTTACAAATATCGATGGCCATTTGCTCAAGATTTGGCGGGCGGCCTTGGACACGACGCGCGGCGGAACGCCCGGCCAAATCATGCAGTCCGACAAAGCGGGTCTGGTCGTCGCCTGTGGCGAAGGTGCGTTGCGCCTGGACGAATTGCAGCGCGAAGGCGGACGCCGCATGTCCGCGGCGGAGTTTTTGGCGGGGCATCCTCTGCCTGTCGGCGCCGTTTTTTCGATCGCTTAATTATTGGAGGCGGCGGTGGCGTCGGCTTTGGTGATGCCGGGAGCCTTGGCGCGGAGGTCGATGTAATCCATGAGGATGCGCTTGGTTTCTTCCAGCGCAGGATCGATGTCGCCGGCGGCTTCGTGGGCCGAGAGTTCGTCGTCAATGTCGAATTCCTCATCGTGCGCTTCTTTGAGCGCGACGGAGTTGGTTTTGACCACCGGCGCGGAGAGTCCCGGGGAGTCCACATTTTTGAGTGTGATCTCGTAAACTTTTTGCGGAGCGGCTTTGTGGGCGGCGATCAGGGCTTTGAGCTGGTCGTTGCGTTCCACCATTTTCTTCTGCTCGGCCACGCGTTCCTTTTCATTCAGCGAAACGCTCTTGTCGGCCATGTCCTTTTTGTAGCGGTCAATGCGGTCGCGAATGAGGTCAAATTCAGGATCGGCCTCGACGCGTTGGCGGGAGCGGCTCTGCAATTCGCCCAAGTACGGTTTGACGCGGTTCAAATCATCGAAATCCGCGGTGGTCACTTCATCCCACGGCATGGCGTTGGGCAGGGAACTTTCGCCGACGTCGGCATAGCTCCAGTACGAGGGAAGTTCGACATCTGAAACCACGCCTTTGAGCTGGGTGGAGGCGCCGCCCGCGCGGTAAAACTTCTTGATGGTGACCTTCAACTCGCCCGGATCGAACGAAGCGTGGAGGCGCTGCGCTTCCAGCAGGGGGCCGAGCGGTTGGATTGTTTGCACGGTGCCTTTGCCAAAGGTGGTTTTATCGCCGACCATCACGGCGCGGCCATAATCCTGCAAGGCGCCCGCGAGGATTTCCGAGGCGGAAGCGCTGAGGCGGCTGGTCAGGACAATGAGGGGCCCATCGTAAAGCACCGAGGGATCAGGATCGGAATCAATCGTGGTCTCACCGTTAAAATCCTTCGTTTGCACGACCGGCCCTTTGGCGATGAAAAGTCCCGTGAGCTTGATGGCTTCCTCCAGGTAGCCGCCGCCGTTGCGGCGCAGATCGAGGACCAAGCCGTCCACATGCTCCTGCTTCAGGCGTTTGATAAGCCGGGCGACGTCGATGCTGGTCGTCTTGGAGCCGGCCTTTTCCGCTTCGGCATCCGGGTTCGCATAAAACGAGGATAAATCGATCACCCCGAGCTTTTCCGGTTTGCCTTGGGGCGACTTGGTTTCGTAGAGGCGGGCCTTGGCGGCCTGGTCTTCAAGTTTGATTTCTTCACGAACCAGAGAAACTGTCTTGCGCGCGGAGCTATCTGCGGCATCGGAAGGAATCATGGTCAGAGTGACTTTGGTGCCCTTGGGGCCGCGAATCATTTGCACCACTTTGCCCAGCGGCATGCCAACGACATTGATGGGCTCGGCGTTGGATTGGGCGACGGCGACAATCCGGTCATTTGGTTTGATTTTGCCGCTGCGCATGGCAGGGCCGTCCTTGAGATCGGTGATCTTGCAATAACCATCCTCGGAGCCCAGCACCGCGCCGATGCCCGTCAGGGAGAGCTTCATCTGGATGCTGAAATCCTCCGCCTGCATATGCCCCATGTAATCGGAGTGCGGGTCGTAGGCGTGGGCCAGCGAATTCATGTAAATTTCAAACACGCGATCGTTGTCCAGCTCCTTGTAATTCTTGAGCATCTGGACGTAATGCGTCGTGAGCGTTTTGACCACTTCGGGAACGTCTTTTTGGTTGAGCTGGATGATGACGGCGAGATTTGTTTCGTAAACGCGATTGGTGGCGGCCTCCTCGGCGGCGTTCGTATGCGAGCTGGCAACGAAGTGCGTGGCCACCGTTCCCAGCTCTTCGCCGGCCTCGGAGAAAATGGTGTTGGTGGTCTTCTTCTCGCGATTCAAGGTCCAATCCAAATGCACGACGGCATTGGATTGGTCGGCGGAAATGGCGACCGTGGCGATTTCATGGCCGTCTTTGCCATAGAATTTCGCCGGCAGAAAACTGAAGGTGAGGGGATGCGCTTTATCGCGGGCCAGCAGCACGTCAGGCGCGGCGGCGGTCGCGTCCTTGAGCTTGCCTTCATACTTGACGTCGGGCGATTTCAGTTTCTCGTCGAGAAATTCCGTGCGGGCGGCTTGGCGCCAGAATTCGCGCTCCTCTGCTTCGTCCTTGGGGTAAGGGAGCAGGTGGCGATCAGGCACAAAACGGTCATGGCCGTTGAATTCCATTTTCTCCGTGGTTAAAAAATTAGTGACATACGCAACGCGCGCATTGGCGCGGGCCATGAAGCGCGAAAAAATCGACCAGCACGGCGTGAGCTCGTGCTTCTTGCGCGTCAGGTCGGAGAGGTTGGTGCGATACGTTTCGAACTCCTGCACGTCCGATTGCAAAAAGTAGAGGTGAAAGTAGTCAAGTGAATCCAGGTAACGATCGTAAAATTTGCTGGAAATTTCGGCGTCAAAGGGATGCCGGGAATAATGCCACGACTGGAGCATTTCCGCCGTGACCCACGCGATGTTGGCGTAGGTGCTGTCCGTCGAACCAATGGTTGCGTCGGTGACAGGAGCGGCAGCGGGGGTGGAATCGGCGAAAACGGAAGCGGCGGCGAAGGGCAGCGCCAACAGGGAAAGAGTCAAACGCCACGCCGCCGGAAATAAAGAAAGTCTCATTTAATTCTTTCGAACATTTAAACGCACAAAGGACAGGCCGTTTGCGGGGGCTGTCTTCGTTACTCGCTTACAATAGCAAAGCATCGGAGATTTGCCAGTATGGACTTTAGGGAGACCCGCCGGATTCCTAAAGTTTTACCATGACAGGCCGACCTTATTATTACGCGGTCGCAAAGCGGCGCGCGCCTCATTGTGGCCGGGAGAGCGAACGGCTAGTTTGAGGGCAATAAGGGAAGACTATGAAACATGACATCTTAAAAACGGAGTCGGCGGCGCGGAAATCGAAACACGCACAATCCCATAAAGACGGAGAACTTTTTCCCGTTCCTCTCGCGAAATTCGAGACGGGCCCCAAGCTGGCGATTCGGGTGCTGCCGCGGGGATTTGTCACCGGTTAACCAACCCACGACGAAAAACCAAATACACGGGCCATCCTGCAGCAATCAGGATCAGGCCCGCCACCGATTCCACCGCGTTGGTCTTCAACGTGTTAAATAACAACCACACTGCCACGACAATGAAAAGCGCGGGAACCATCGGATAGCCGAGGGTTTTGTAGGGACGCGGCGCATTGGGCATTTTGCGGCGCAAGACAAACACCGCCGCCGTGGTGGCCCCATAAAAAATCATGCCGGCAAAAATCACGGAATCCGTCAGTTGATCAAACGTAGCCGACAACGCCAGCACGCTGGACCACATTCCGGTGAAAAGAATGGCGGCGACCGGCGCGGCGGATTTTTCGTTGAGCCGGGCGAACCGGGCAAAAAACAATCCGTCGCGCGCCATGGCGTAAGGAATGCGCGCCCCCGTGAGGATCGAGCCATTTAGCACGCCAATCGTCGAGAGCAACGCGGCGACGGCCACCAGCTTGACGCCATATTGAGGCGCAAAAGCGGAGGCTGCCTTGGCTGCCACTGGGAGCGCTGACCCGTGCAAGGTGGAGCTGGCGGAAGCGATTTCGCCGATGGGCAGCGTGTAACAATACGCCAGGTTGACCAGCCCATATACCAATAGCACCACCGCCATCCCAAAAATCAGAGCGCGCGGAATATTGCGACCCGGATTGCTTACTTCCCCGGCGGCCATGGGCATATTGTTCCAGCCGTCATACGCCCACAACGCCGAAAGCATGGCCGCGCCAAAAGCCGACAGACCGCCCGCCACCGCGCCCGTGGGCGCGCGCAGGTGTTCCCATGAGCCGGTGGGAGCGAAGAAAAACACGCCGACAATAATTATTCCGATGCCCAGAACCTTTGCCCAAGTCAGGATCGATTGCACCAAACCTCCGAACGTGACGCGAAAGCAATTCAGCCCCACGAAAGCGAGAATGGTGGCGACGGCGACAATTTGCTGGCTGCCAAATTTCCACACGATGGTCTGCCCCAGAAACGAGAACGTGTGCGTGGCCCAAACCGCGTCGAGATGACACAGGCTCGAGAGAAACGTCGCGAACGCCACCCCAAAACTGGCAATCGATCCGCTGGAGCCGACCACCAGCCGCATCCAGCCGAAGGCAAACGCCGGCCAGTCTCCATAAGCGGCTCGCAAATAAACGTATTCGCCGCCGGCGCTGGGCAGCATCGCGCCGAGTTCCGCGTAGCTCAGGGCGCCGGCGAGCGAAAGCAATCCCGCCGCCAGCCAGGCCAGCAATACCAGCTCAGGCGTGCCGACCACTTGCGCCATTTTCGCCGTTTTTAGAAAGACGCCCGTGCCGATGATCGTGCCCACGACGAGCGCCGTGGTGGCGCCAAGATTCAGGCCGCGGACGAGTTCGGTTCGGTTCACGGGGCGTTGGTGGACAGTTCAGGCAGGCGCCAGGACTGTTTCAATCTCGCGTATTCCGCTTGCGGCAATTGGACCAGCAGCGGATTGGCGCTGCGATCCAGCCAGACCACGAGCGCTTCCATATCTCCCAACGTCATGGCGGTGCAGCCGCTGGTTGTTTTGCCCGGCGCGCCCCAAACATGCAAAAAGATGCACGAACCTGCGCCCGGTTGCGCGGGAAGGTTGTGACCCACGACGACGCCAAGCTGGTATTCTGTCATCGCGGCCATGTGTTCCGAACTTTTCCAGTCAACGACGGCATTCGTGCGGTCCACAATGGAATTGTAATGGGAGGAATTGGTGTCATCGACGCATTCCAGGCCGGAGGTGATTTGCGCGTAGGGAATCCGAATGCCTTTCATGGCGTCCACGGGCGCTTTGCCAAACGCATAGGGCAGGGGAAAGATCCCTGCCGGACTGCGTCCGTCGCCCTCTTTTTTTTGCGGGCCGGTCTGCGGCGCGGCGCTAAGGCCGCGACCCCAGCCAAGGCCATTCCGGCCAAGGCTAACGCGGACAGCGGGACCGGCGGCTTTCCAGGATTGTTCCTCAAGATTGAAGCGTTGCAACCAGCCGTTGGTTGACATCCAGTTGTCACAAACCATTAGGACGGCTTGGCGCGACATGCTCAGAAGGTCAACGCCGAAAACGGGTTCCTGCGCCTGGCCGATGGCGCTGGCGAGCCATAAAGCGCCGAAAAAAACCACGAAACGCTTGCCTAAAGATGAGTTTTTCTTCACAAATGAATTGTGCACGGATTGCCAAAGGATGTTGTAATCGGTGACTGAGTGAGTAAAAAGGGAAAAGATTTCTACTATTTGCTGCCCGGGATGGGACGAGGAGCGCGCCAGAGGTATTGGCGCAATATTCGTATTTCCATCATCGTTGGCATTCTCCTTTCTGGATTGCTGGCTTGGGTGGTCTATCTCATTTATAAATAGGGCGGCATGTCCATCCTTTCCGTTTCCGAACTGACCATCCGCCGCGACCGCACGCTGATCTTGGATCGGCTTTCCTGGGCGGTGCATCCGGGGGAGCAATGGGTGATTCTCGGCCCCAACGGTTCGGGCAAAACTTCCTTGCTCAGCGCTCTCACCGGCTATCTTACACCGACCTCCGGCGAGGTGGACGTCCTCGGCCAGCGTTACGGCCGCAGCGATTGGCGGGAATTGCGGCAGCGCATTGGCATGGTGAGTTCGGCGGTGCGCCAGCTTATTCCCGAGGAAGAGCCGAGCCTGGAAACCGTGATCGGCGGGCGTTACGCCATGATCGGTTACTGGGGCCGGATTCGCGCGGCGGATCGGCGACGCGCGCTGGACTTGCTGCAAAACATGGGGTGCGAGGCGTTGGCCCAACGTCCGTGGCTTTATCTTTCTCAGGGCGAACGGCAGCGCATTTTAATCGCCCGCGCCTTGATGGCAGAGCCCGCCTTGCTGATTCTGGATGAGCCTTGCGCCGGATTGGATCCGGTGGCGCGCGAGCAGTTTTTGAATTTTCTGCAAACGCTCGGCGCCCGCGCCGCGGCTCCGGCTCTGGCGCTCGTGACGCATCATGTCGAAGAAATCATGCCGGTTTTCAGCCACATTTTGCTGCTGCGCGCGGGACGCGTCGCGGCGCAAGGGATCAAAAAAACGGTTCTCAATTCGCGAAACCTATCGGAAACATTCGGGGCTCCGCTTCGTTTGCGCGCGCGGCAGGGGCGTTACAGCCTCGGTTTAGTCGCGTCTTAATCGGAGTTTTTCGACCAGTAATATATCCCCACCATGAGCGCGATGGAAGAAACGCTCATCCAGAGCGGCGAAGCAATCAGATACGACACCGCCATCAGCGCGAGGCCGCCATAAATCGCCGGGGTGCGTC
Organism: Verrucomicrobiia bacterium; assembly: GCA_035551475.1. Classification (GTDB taxonomy): domain Bacteria; phylum Verrucomicrobiota; class Verrucomicrobiia; order Limisphaerales; family Palsa-1400; genus DASZMX01. Next base: position 1,587 of record DASZMX010000109.1, on the reverse strand, counting down.
GCTGTTTCCAGCCGTAGATAAAGTATCCCGAGCCAATTCCGCCCCACAGGATCGAGGCAAAAATGGTTCCGGAATCAAGGTTGAAAGGCATCGGACTAAGCGGACGCGGAAAGATTCTTCAAGTCGGCCCGGACTTGCTCGTAGGTGGTGTTGTAGCCCAGGACGCGCGGGTCGGGCGTTACACCCCATGTTTGACACGCCGCCTGATAGCAATCCGGCCACCAATTGCGATGCTGCGTCAGGCCTTCATCGCGCCACTGCCGCCAGCCGACGAGGACTTTCGACCAGCATTTGTCGCCATATTCCACACCCTCGTTGGCATTCTTGAATTCCTTGAGATACCAGTCGCGCCCAATGCGCGCGTGCAAAACTTCATCCGCCCAATCGTAATCCTGGAAGACGGCGGAAAGCGGATTGTGCGATTTGAGACCCACTTCCCATTCGTAGCGCTTCCCATTTTTGGGCATCAAACCTTGCTCGATGAAATACAGCACACCGTGGCGCTCCTTGGGCGTCAGTTGGGTATTGAGGCCGAGCGACCAGGTGAAATTGATCATCACCTGATTGGGCCAATCCACGCCCGCCTGCACGAATCCGACCTCACCCATCATGGCGTGGCGAGCTTCGTCCCAGAGTTGGCGGCTCATGTCGCGATAATAAGCCCACGGTTTGCCGGAAGTCTCGGCGATGATGCTGGCCATCATTTCCGGGACGTCGATTTCGCGCAGCCGCTTGTAAAACATCATCAGCGTCTTGGCCTCCGAGGGCATCGTTTCATCGTAGAGAAACACCTCGGCGTTGACGCCCATATTGTAAGGATCGGGAAAACGCTCGTCGCGCCGCGGAATTTTATCCAGCGACGCCGGGTGGATGGAATGCTGCCGCGCGATCGTTTGACCGGAGGGCTTTTCCGCGCCGTCGAGACCGCCGGCGGCCGCGAGGCAATCGTCGAGCAATTGCAGCCACCCGCGGATGTCCTGGACGCGAGCGCTCGTGACGAGGCTGGCGAGACACGCCGCGCCATATTTTTCCATGTCCTCCAACTCCAGCAGCGCAAAACGGCAGAGGCGCACCGAGGGTGCATCCGCCAGGCGGTTGGTGTCGGCGATATGGCGCCGCAGGCTTTTTTGCAATGCCGGCACAACTTTGCCATAAACGCCCGAGACCAACTCTTCCGTGGTGGGCGCCGCCAAAATTTCGTCAAATAAAATTTCCAAATGTTTGTCCGGCACGACGTCGAGCCCCAGGGGCGGCTCGCGCATTTCGCCCACCCGCGTGCGAAGCGCCTGCGCATGTTCCGCGCAATAATGCGCGTGCAAACTGAATCCCATTTTCAGCTCGTAAATCGGCTCCGCGATGAGCCGCGCATTAAAAATCTGATGCAAACGGCGAAAGGCATAATGATAACGCTTAAGCCGCGTGACGCACCCTTCCACCGACAACCCGGGCCGCGCCGCCTCCTCCAAAGTGCACAACCCCGCCAGCGCCGGCAGGTTTCGATACGACAGATATTTTTTCATGGCAGTGTTGAACCTAAAAATAGCGCCCCGACGAAGCCCCGTCACGCCCATCCTTTCCGGTCGTGAA
>DASZMX010000108.1:0-30196 GCA_035551475.1 Verrucomicrobiia bacterium | reverse complement strand
ACTTCGCGAAAAAACGAATGCAGGCGTTCGGCATGCGCAAAAGGCGGGGGCGCGTCCGCGCGGGTTTGGAAAGGTTGGAACATCGCCACCGAAGCCCCGTGAGCAATCGCGCGCGCGCACGGCTCAAGCAGATGACTGTATTTGGCGGGGCCATAAACCCGGGGCGCATCGCGATATTCCACGCAAATCAGCCCGGCATATTGGGTGATCTTTTCAAAATAGGAGGTGATCCCGCTGATCTCGTCGGGAGCCGTTTCAGTGGGATCGGGCACACGATCGCGGGCGGCGCGCATCTCGGCGTTGTGCCGCGCGATCAGCTCATCCAGCGTTTCCGTGACTCGCGGAACTTCCTGCTTCAAATCCCGCGCCGCTAGGGTATTCTTAACAGATTCCAAAAGCTGGGCGCGAAATTCAGCAGATAAAGCGCGTTGATCTGTAAATACGGCGCTGAGAAGCGAGGCAACGGAACTTTCGGTGCGAGTGTTCTTGGGCTGCGACACCATCTCGGCGGCCAACGTCGTCGCGTTTTTAAACAGCGGTTGGCCGTCCGGTAGAGGTATGGAAAGCAATAGCTTCCGCAGTTCTTCGCCGAGCATGGACGCCACCTTCAACTTTCTTTTTAACAAGTTCAAGTATTAATAATCCAGCAATTATCAAGCCATATTGTAAATTAACATGTAAAAACGTTAATAATTGTTAATTTCTGTTTACGAGCTTTGAAAAGCCGCTATATTCGCCGTCAGCTGCACTGATAAACAGGCAGCGTAAAATATTATGAAATTGAAAAGCCTCTTATTCATTGGAATGGCGACTATCACGCTGGCCACAGCTTCCTTCGCCGCTGATCGAAGGGCAAGCTTCGAGCCGCAAAATGAACCGCCCGCAGCGGCTCCCACCGAGACGCCGAAAACAGCGCTCGGCGGCACGAACTGGCTCGAAGCCTTGGGGGTGAGCGACGATGTCTATGGAAATTTAACGTCCCGCCTCAGCGGCGTCCAAGCTTCAATTGAAAAAGCGCTGCGCATGACCAATGACGCGGTCGCGGCGGAGGCATTGGAACAGGCCATCGCTTCCTACGAAGATCTAGGCAACGGTCAGCTCAAAGACATTGGTTCGAAATTGGGCGAGCTGGCGGATGCGTATCAGCTCAAACAAAAAAACATGGAGGATTTCCAACGCACGGCGTCTCCGGCCAACGCGGTTTGCTACGGCCAATCGGCGGCGCGCTTTCGCAAATTGCGGGAAGACCTGCAAACCCGGGCGGGCGATCTGGAATCGATCCGCGCGCAAATCAAGCGAAACGCCGCGGCCTTTCGCGAGCGGAAAGCTTACTTCGTGAGCCTGATTGAGTTGAAGGCCGGAGAGGAATTGCGCGAAGCCGTGGACAATCTGGTGGTGTCATTGCGCGGTGTGGAAAAGGAAATTTCCACCGCCTTATCGGCGCCGTTGTCGGACGCCGCAGCCAAACGCTCTTAACCTTTATGAAAGCCTGGTTGATGATTCTGCTCGCTGTGGCGCCGTTGGGCGCCATCGCGGGCGGGCGGGAACGCGGGGTGGCGTCGGAGACGGCGCCCGCCCTGGCCGCGAAATGCGAACAGGAATCGGACAGTTCATGGCGGGCCCTGGCGCAAAGCATGGAGACGCTAAAGGACGCGCGCGAGTTGAGCGCCGTGAGCAATGTTTTCGCCACGGCCGAAGCCTCGACGAACCGGCTGGCCCATGCCATCGGCGTCCTCGACCAATTCCAAGGACGCGTGGCCGCGATCACCAACGATATCGCGGACGCCTCCCTGACCGAAATCGACAAGCAATCCTTGCGCGATTACGTGGACAGCGACTTGCGCGTTCTGGAAAATGCCAAGCAATCGATCATCATTCAACGCCACGCTGTGGCGGAATTTCTCACCAAAGAAAAACCGCGCTGGAATGCCATGATCAAAGTATTGACGCGCCTTTATCCCGAAGACCAGACGATGGCGCTGATGCGGGACAAATTCATCGCCGGCGCCGATGACCTGCGCGCCAGCATCGAAACCGCGCCGGCGCCGCACGAGAACACCGCGGCGGCGGAGCCGGCCTATCAGCCGCCGCGCAACGATGACAAAACCGGCGTCGGCCTCGGCGATTATTCCGGCCTGTCGGGGCCCTCGCGGCACGCGGTTTTATTATTGTCAGGCGGATCGCGGCCGGAGGATTTGCTGAGCTACATTAAACAAGCGGGCTCCTTCAAGCTCTCGACCGACCAGATCATCACCTTGAAAGCCAACGGCGTGCCCGAGAAAGTCATTCTCGCCATGCTCGACCACGATCGCGCGCTGCGCCGCCAGCAACGCTCCGATTAACCGAGAAACCAAACGAGCCGCTGTCTTTTTCGCCTTTCCCCGCCCGAAGGAGAAACCTAAGCTGAAGGCCATGGGAAATTCGTTCGGACAATTGTTTCGGATCACGACGTGGGGCGAGTCGCACGGGGGCGGCGTGGGCGTGGTGATTGACGGCTGCCCGCCGCGGCTCGCGTTGACGGAAGCGGACATCCAGCCGGATTTGGATCGGCGGCGCCCCGGGCAATCGTCGATCGTGACGCCGCGCAAGGAGGCGGACCGCGCGCAAATTCTATCGGGGACGTTCGAGGGCCAAACGCTGGGGACGCCCATTTCCATTTGGGTCAAGAATGAGGACATGCGGCCGGAGGCCTACAGCGAGATGGCGACGAAATTTCGGCCGTCGCACGCGGATTACACGTATCAAGCAAAATTCGGCGTGCGCAATTGGCAGGGCGGCGGCCGCACCAGCGCCCGGGAAACCATCGGCCGCGTGGCGGCGGGAGCTGTGGCAAAAAAGGTTTTACGCGAACAATTCGGCGTGGAAACGCTGGCCTTCGTGCAGCAAGTCCAGCGGATCAAGGCGGAGGTGGACCGCGAAAAGGTGACGCTCCGGCAGATCGAATCGAACATTGTGCGCTGTCCGGACGCCAAAACAGCCGTCAAAATGATTCGTTTGATCGAACAAATGCGGCGCGCCGGCGACAGCGTGGGCGGCTTGATCGAAGGCGTGGCGCGGGGCGTGCCGCCCGGTTGGGGCGAACCGGTGTTTGACAGGCTGGAGGCCGACCTGGCCAAGGCGATGCTGAGTCTGCCCGCGTCCAAAGGTTTTGAAGTAGGCTCCGGTTTTGGCGGCATTTTGGAAACAGGCCGGCAACACAACGATCCCTTTCGCATGAAAGGCGGAAAAGTGCGGACGCTCACCAACAAATCCGGCGGCATCCAAGGCGGCATCTCCAATGGCGAAACGATTTATTTCCGCATCGCTTTCAAGCCCGTCGCGACCGTCATGCATGAGCAGGAAACGGTGGACGCTCAGTTCAAGAACACGACGCTGAAGGGCCGCGGCCGCCACGACCCCTGCGTCCTGCCCCGCGCCGTCCCGATGGTCGAGGCGATGACCGCGCTCGTCCTGGTGGACCACGCGCTCCGGCAGCGGGCCCAATGCGGCGCGTGAAAGCCCTTAAATTCTTGCCAGAACGACGCCCGGCGGCTACTCAATGCGGGCTTTCACTTCTATGCTAAGGGACTATTGCAAATATCTGGTGACGCTGGCCGGGGCGAAAATGTCCCAACCCCGGCTCAATCAAATTCAGACGTTTGCCAACCAACTGCATATCGGCGCCTGGGCCAGGCAGCGCCATTACACCTTTGCCGAGCGAAAGCGCGATCGCACCCAGGTGTGGAGCGAAATGGTGTCAAGAATAGAAGGACGCAAGGTTTTGTACCTGGAATTCGGCGTGGCGGCGGGCGACAGCATCCGCTGGTGGGCGCAAGCCCTGAAAGATCCGCAGGCGACGCTGCATGGGTTCGACAGCTTTGAAGGGTTGCCGGAGCAAAACGGGCCCTGGTTCAAGGGGCAATTCGACGCGCAAGGCCGGGCCCCCGCGCTCAATGACCAGCGCGTGACTTTTTTTAAAGGCTGGTTCGACCAGGTTCTCCCAACCTATACGCCGCCCGCCCACGACTTGCTGGTCGTCAACATGGACGCAGACCTTTATTCCTCGACGATTTTTGTGCTGCGCTGGCTGCGCCCGCTGCTCAAGCCGGGCACGCTGATTTACTTCGATGAAATGGACCATGTGGACCACGAGCCGCGCGCCATCGACGAGTTCACGACCGAGACCGGCTGGTGCCTCCGCCCACTCGCGGCGGACTGGACGCTGGCGCACAGCAGCTTTGAGTTCGTCAAGTAATAGAACCGCCTACCAGACTTTCCACGGCGCCTGCCCGCCCGCCCATAGGCGATTGAGGAGATTGAATTCCGAGTAGGTGTCCATGGGCTGCCAGAAGCCGTCGTGCGGAAACGCCATGACCTGACCCTCGGCGGTCATGGTTTGGATTGGGCGCTGCTCAAACATGACGGTCTCGCTGTCCTGCACATGGTCGAAAATCGCGCGCGAAGCGACGAAGAAGCCGCCGTTGATGCGGCCTTCCGCCGCCTGGGGCTTCTCGTTGAAGGTCAGCACCGCGCCGCTCGGCGCGATCCCCATCTCGCCAAAGCGTCCCGGCGGGTGAACGGCGGTGACGGTGAGTTTTTTGCCATGTTGCCGATGAAAAGCCAATGACGCGGCAATGTCCACGTTGCCCACGCCATCGCCGTAGGTGAGGAAAAAATCGGGATCATCACCGATGAACTGCTTGATCTTGGCGATGCGCCCGGCGGTCATGGTTTCCTCGCCGGTGTCCGCGAGCGTCACAGACCAATCTTCTTCGTCGTGATGATTGTGGAATTTGGCGCCGGGTTTCTGCCCGAGACGCAGCGTAACGTCGCTGGTCATCCAGAGGTAATTGCGAAAGTAATCCTTGATCATCTCGCCCTTATAACCGAGGCACAGAATAAAATCCTTATAGCCATGGGCGGCATAGATTTTCATGATGTGCCAAAGGATGGGGCGATTGCCAATGGGCGCCATGGGCTTCGGGCGATACTCGGTTTCTTCGCGCAAGCGCGTGCCTTTGCCGCCGCAGAGAATAACAACTTTCATCGGTGCGCGGATCATAGGGCAGCGCCGCGGGAAAGGCAACCAAGCGGGGAGCAGCTAAGGAAATTCTTTAGGCCGGCTAGTTATTTTTGACGGGCGCGCTTTGGCGAAGCTCCCAATGTTCGCAAAATACGGCAAGCGCTATTTTGCGGACATGACAACAATCTTTGCGCAACAACCAAACGGGACCGAACAAAAAATGACGCGTCAGGACAATAAAGAGCTGATCGAAAGCCTGACGAGCTCCAAGATTTACCAGGATTACGAACGGGCGTTCAGCGACGCGACCGGCTTGCCGGTTTCGCTGCGCCCGATCGATTCCTGGCAATTGCCCAACCACGGTAAACGGCACGAGAACCCCCTGTGCGCCATGCTCGCGGAAAAAAGCAAATCCTGCGCGGCTTGCCTGCAAATCCAGCAGCAATTGTCCGAGAGCGCCAATTTCGAGCCGGCGACCGTGACCTGCCAATTAGGATTGTGCGACACTGCGGTGCCGGTGCGCCTGGGCGATCAATTGATCGGCTTCCTCCAGACCGGCCAGGTCTTGCGCAAGAAAGTTTCCGAATCCCAAATTGATCGCACCTCCAAACTGGTGGCGGAATGGGGAGTGGAAGTGACCCGCAAAGGGGTGGAAAACGCTTATCTCGACACGAAGGTGGTTTCCTCCCGCCAATATGACGCGATCATCAAGCTGTTGAGCATTTTCGGGGAACACATCTCGGTGGTGACCAACCAGATTCTGCTGCAAAAGCAAAACAAGGAGTCCCCCACGATCAAGCGCGCCAAGGAATATATCCAGGAAAACCAGTCCGAGGATCTGTCACTCGGCCAGGTGGCCAAGGCGGTCAACACCAGCACGTTTCATTTTTGCAAGATGTTCAAGAAGGCCACCGGCATGAACTTTACCGAGTATGTGTCGCGCGTGCGGGTGGAAAAAGCGCGCAACCTGCTGTTGAATCCCAATCTGCGGGTGAGCGAAATCGCCTACGAAGTGGGCTTCCAATCGCTGACGCACTTCAACCGGGTGTTCAAAAAAATCACCGGCCAATCGCCCACCGAATACCGAGCGCAACTGGCGGCGGCGTAAGCCTTGCCTTTCGCCCGCTTCCAGCGCCACATTGCGCCGCGTCATGAACGAGCCGGAAAAGTCAACCGAAGGTCGGGAGCGCGCGGGCGATGAATTGCGGGACATCAAGGCGGCGTTGGACGAGCACTCCATCGTGGCGGTGACTGATGCGCGCGGACGCATCACCATGGTCAACGATAAATTCTGCGAAATTTCCAAATATGCGCGGGAGGAATTGCTGGGCCAGGACCATCGCATCATCAACTCGGGATTTCATCCGAAGGAATTTTTCCAGAATCTCTGGCGCACCATCCAAAGCGGCCAGGTGTGGAAGGGAGAGATCCGGAACCGGGCCAAGGACGGCGGCTTGTATTGGGTGGACACGACCATTTTCCCGTTTCTGGACGGGTCCGGCAAGCCGTATCAATACATTGCCATTCGCACGGATGTGACAGAGCGCAAGGCGGCGGCGGCGCGGCTGGCGGCGCTGGCGCAAAGCCTTGAGGAAAAAAACAAGGAATTGGAAACGGTGGTGTACATCGCCTCGCACGATTTGCGTTCGCCGCTGGTGAACATCCAGGGCTTTTCGCGGGAGCTGCGCCGGTCCTGCGATCGGCTGCGGGAATTGGTCGCTGCGGATCATTGGGAAGCCGCGCAACGCGACGAAGCCATGCAATTGCTGGAAACCGATGTGATTGAAGCGATGTCCTTCATCCAGGCTGGCGTGAGCAAGATCGATTCACTGCTGGCCGGCTTTTTGCGCTTTTCCCGCCTCGGGCGCGCGGCGCTCAACCTCAAGCGGCTGGATATGAACGCCCTGCTCGGCAATATCGCCCAGACCATCGAATTCCAACTCAAGCAAAGCGGAGCGACGCTGCAAGTGGAGCGCCTGCCGGATTGCCGGGGGGACGCCGTGCAAATCAACCAGGTGTTTTCTAATTTGTTGGACAACGCCCTGAAATATCGCGACCCGGAGCGGACGCCCGTAATCCAGGTTTCCGGGGAGAAGAAGGAGGGACGGGTGATTTATGTGATGCGCGACAATGGCATTGGCATCGCGCCGGAGCATCAGGGGAAAATTTTCGAAATGTTTCATCGCCTCAACCCTGGGGCGACCGACGGCGAAGGCCTGGGCCTGGCGATTGCGCAAAAAATTTTGGAGCGGCAGGAGGGAAAGATCTGGGTGCAATCGCGCGCCGGGCAAGGCAGCGCGTTTTTTGTTTCTTTGCCCGCAAATTAAGGCATACACATGGTTATGACCAAAGAAGTCGTGATTCTGATCGCGGACGATGATCTCGGTCACGTGCGCCTCATCGAGAAGAACCTGCAGCGGGCGGGCCTGCACAACTCCATTGAACGCTTCGAAAACGGCCAGCAGATTTTGGATTTCCTGTTTGGGCGCGGGAAACGGGTGCGGGCGCGGGAAGCCTCCTATCTTCTTCTGCTTGACATCCGCATGCCGCAGGTGGATGGCGTGGAGGTCCTGCGGCAAATCAAAGGCGACGCCGAACTGCGGAAAATTCCGACGATCATGCTGACCACCACCGATGATCCCCGGGAGGTGGACAAATGCCATGCGCTGGGCTGCAGCAGTTATGTGGTCAAGCCGGTGGACTACGAAAAATTCGCGGAGGCGATCAAGCAATTCGGACTTTTCATCTCCCTCGTGCAAGTGCCGGAAGTGCGGACGTAGGGCATGAGCGATCCGACTCCATCCGCGCGCTTGTTCATCGTGGATGATGATGAAGGCTTGCTGCGCCTGGCGGCGCGGGCGCTCGGACGCGCCGGGCATGCGGTGCAAACCGCCGCGAGCGGCGCGGAGGCGATGCAGTGGCTGTCACAAAACACGCCCGACTTGCTGCTGCTGGACTTGAAGCTCCAGGACGCCGGCGCGGAAGCGATCATCTCCCGACTGGCCAAGGCGGGCCGCCTGCCGCCGTTTCTGATCATCACCGGCCAGGGAGACGAGCAGGTGGCGGTCGAAATGATGAAAGGCGGCGCGCGCGATTATCTTGTCAAAACGAACGATTTCCTGGACGCCCTGCCCACGGTGGTGGGGCGGGCGCTGAAACAACTGCAGCAGGAAGCCAAACTGGCCGCGGCGGAAGAGGCGTTGCGTTTGAGCGAAGCGCGTTTTCGCGTGGCGTTGAAGCATTCGCCGGTGAGCGTTTTCAGCCAGGACGCCAGCCTGCGCTACACCTGGTCGCATAACACCAGCGTCGAGAATGCTGAGCAAAGCATCATCGGAAAAACCGACGAGGATCTGCTGCCCCCGGAAGACGCGGAGCGGCTCACGCAAATCAAAAACCGCGTGCTTATGACCGGGGCGGGCATCCGGCAGGAGGTGACGCTCCTGATCCACGGGCAAAAGCGCACCTTTGATTTGACTGTCGAAGCCGTGTCCGATGGCGACGGGCGCATCACGGGCCTGACGGGCGCGGCGATGGACATCACCGAGCGGAAGCGGCTGGAGGATGACGTGCTGCGCATCAGCGAACTGGAGCAGCGCCGCATCGGCCAGGATTTGCATGATGGAATTTGCCAGCAGCTCACCGGCATCGAACTGATGAGCGAAACATTGGCGCAGGGGCTGGCGAAAAAATCCAAGGCCCAGGCCGCCCAAGCCGAGGAAATTGCCGCCCATGTGCGCGACGCCATCGGGCAGGCGCGTTCGCTGGCGCGCGGACTCTCGCCTTTCATTTTGGAGTCGGAAGGCCTGACCTCAGCCCTGCGGGACCTGGCGGCCAGCGCCGAAAAAATGTTTCATGTGCAATGCGTCTTCAGCAGCGAGGGGGAAAAAACCGTGCCGGACCTCACGGTGGCGACGCACCTTTACCGCATCGCGCAGGAATCAGTCAATAATGCGATCAAGCACGGGCGCGCCAAAAAGATCACCGTGCAATTATCGGTGACTTCGGATAAAACATTATTGACGGTGACGGATGACGGCCAGGGGTTCGCCCCGTCGGCCCGTAGCCCCGGCATGGGCTTGCGCACCATGCAATACCGCGCAGGCCTCATCGGCGCCACGCTTCTGACGCAGTCGAAGCCCGGCGGCGGAGCGCGCATCGTTTGTTTCCTGATCCGACCTTCGCCATGAAAGCCAAAGCCAAAACCGCCGCCTCCGCGAAGAAACGGATTCTGATTGTGGACGATCATCCAATGATGCGCGAGGGCTTGGCGCAACTGGTCAACAGCCAGACTGATCTCACAGCGTGCGGGGAGGCAGGCGATGCGATGCAGGGCCTGGATCAGGTCAAGGCGCTCCGCCCGGATATGGTCCTGGCCGACATCACCCTGCCCGGCCGCAACGGCCTGGAATTTATCAAGGACATCCTGGCCCTGGCGCCGGCGCTGACGGTGCTGGTGATCTCCATGCACGACGAGTCTCTGTATGCGGAGCGGGTGCTGCGGGCCGGCGGGCGCGGCTACATCATGAAACAGGAAGGCGGGAAAAAAATCCTGGAAGCCATTCGCCAGGTCGCGAGCGGGAAAATTTATCTAAGCGAAAAAATGTCGGCGCAAATCCTGGAAGTTTTCTCCGGGCGCCGCGGCGAGAGCGGCGGCGAATCCAAAGTGGAGACGCTGACCGATCGTGAATTTGAAGTGTTCCAGCTGATCGGCCTGGGGCTGGGCACCAAGGAAATGGCGCGCCGCCTCAATCTCAGCGCCAAGACCGTCGATGTGCACCGCGCCAACATCAAGGCCAAGCTCAAGCTCGCCAGCATGCCGGAATTGATTCGTTACGCGGTGCGCTGGGTGGAATCCGAAGGGCCAAGTCGCGGTTGAGCGGGAAATCACGCGAGTTTCGGCGTTCTCCTTGTCTAAAGGCTTGCGGGCAACGCCGAAAATGAACACGCTTTGGCCTGCTATGAAACGAAAGCCAAAGTTCTGGAGCGTGGGGAGTTTCGTGGCGGCGTTGTCGCTTCTCCTCCTGGCCGACGGTTGCGCCCCCAAGAATTCCAGCAACAACGCCACTGACATTAAAGTCGGGGAATTCGCCTCCCTCACCGGGAAAGAGGCGACCTTCGGGCAAAGTTCCCATCATGGCACCGAGCTGGCCATCAACGAAATCAATGCGCAAGGCGGCGTCCTGGGCCGCAAATTGCAATTATTGACTGAGGATGACCAGTCGAAAGCCGGCGAGGCCAAGACCATTGCGCAAAAATTAATTTCCCGGGACGGCGTGGTGGCGTTGCTCGGCGAGGTGGCGTCCAAAGCCTCACTGGAGGCGGCGCCGATCTGCCAGGAAAACAAAATTCCGCAAATCTCCCCTTCTTCCACCAACCCGAAGGTCACGGAAACGGGCGATTATATTTTCCGTGTCTGCTTTATCGATTCCGTGCAAGGCAAGGCGCTGGCCCATTTTGCGCGGGAGACGTTGAAGGCGAAAAAGGTGGCCGTGCTGACGGATGTCGCCACCGCCTACAGCGTGGGCCTGGCCACTTACTTCAAAGAGGCGTTCGTGGTGGATGGCGGGGAAATTGCCGTGGAGCAGAAATACAGCGGCGGCGATCGCGATTTCAAAGGGCAATTGACCACGATCAAGGCGGCGGACGCCGAGGCGCTGTTTGTGCCCGGCTATTACACAGACGTGGGCCTGATCGCGCGGCAGGCGCGGGAATTAGGTTTGACGTATCCGCTCTTCGGGGGCGACGGCTGGGAGGCGCCGGAGCTGATCCAGATCGGGGGCGCCGCGGTGGAAGGCTGCTTTTATTCCACGCACTATTCGCCGGAGGTGAAGGATCCGGCGGTGGTGAAATTTGTGGCGGCGTTCCAGGCGAAATACGGCAGCGTGCCGGACGCGATGGCCGCGCTGGGCTATGATTCAGCCATGCTTCTGGCCGATGCGATGAAGCGGGCGGGAACCACCGACGGCCCCAAGCTGCGGGATGCGCTGGCGGCGACGAAGGATTTTCCAGGCGTCGCGGGAAAAATCACCATTGATGCGCATCGTGACGCGCAAAAACCGCTGGTCATCCTCGAAGTGACCAACGGAGGATTTCATCTGCTCAAACAGATCGCCGCGGAATGACCCAGCAACTGATCAACGGCCTTTCGCTGGGAGCGATTTACGCCTTGATCGCGCTGGGTTACACGATGGTGTATGGGATTCTGCGGTTCATCAATTTCGCGCACAGCGACGTCTTCATGGTGGGGGCTTTCGCGGGGTATTTGCTGGCGCGGGTGATACCCCACGGGTCGATCTTCGGCGGGCTATTGATCATGCTCGTCTCCATGGCGATCTGCGCGGTATTGGGGATGGTGATTGAACGCCTGGCCTACCGCCCGTTGCGCGGCCACTCGAATTTGTCGATCCTCATCACGGCCATTGGCGTTTCGCTGTTGCTGGAAAACGTGATGCTGCTGTTGTTCAATGCGACGCCGAAATTTTTTCCCCCGCTGATTCCGCCGCATATTTTTACGATTTTCGGCGGAGCGCGCGTGACGAGCGCCCAATTGGTGGTGTTCGGCGTGACGGCAATTCTACTCGTGATGTTGCAATGGATTGTTTTGAAAACGCGCATGGGAACGGCGATGCGGGCGGTGTCGTTCAACCACCAGGCGGCTTCGCTGGTGGGCATCAATAATGATCGCGTGATTTCGTTTACGTTCGCGCTCGGCTCCGCGCTGGCGGCGGCGGGCGGCATTCTGTGGGCCTCCAATTATCCGGAAGTGGAGCCTTACATGGGCGTGTTGCCGGGCTTAAAAGCGTTCGTGGCGGCGGTCGTCGGCGGGATTGGAAATATTCCGGGGGCGGCGCTCGGCGGGCTGTTGCTCGGGTTGATCGAGTCCTTCGTCAACGGCAGCCCGCGTTGGTCCACCTACACGGACGCCATCGCGTTTGCGGCCTTGATTCTGGTGCTGCTGTTGCGTCCGGCGGGCTTATTGGGCAAATTCCAAATCGAAAAAGTCTGAGTTTGAAAGCCGGCGCTCCATGGCAACGTTGGCCGAAGGCGAGTCTGGCGGCGGCTGTGCTGGCGGCGTGGGTGGCGCAACGCGCGCTGGGTGGGATGAACTCCTATTATTACGGGGTCATCATCTACATGGGGATCAACATCATTCTCGCCGTCAGCCTGAATTTGATCAACGGCTACACCGGCCAATTCTCCCTCGGCCACGCGGGTTTCATGTCGGTGGGCGCTTACGCCTCGGCGGCCGTAACCTTGAAACTTTTTCCGCACCCGCAAGGCGCGCTCCAAACCGCCCTGATTTTCCTGGCGGCATTGATTCTCGGCGGGCTGGCGGCAGCCATCGCGGGCGCGTTGGTGGGAGCGCCGTCGTTGCGCCTGAAAGGCGATTATCTGGCAATTGTCACGCTCGGTTTTGGCGAAATCATCCGGGTGATCGTGCGCAATATCAATTCCCTCGGCGGCGCCTTGGGGCTCAACGGCATTCCGGCTTACACAAACTTATTCTGGGTTTACAGCGTGGCGTTCCTCTGCGCTTACGTGGTTCTGACCATGGTGCATTCGTCGTACGGACGCGGTTTTCTGGCGGTGCGCGACGACGAGGTCGCGGCCGAAGCGATGGGCCTGAATACGACCCGCTACAAAATCGTGGCGTTCGTCGTCGGCGCTTTTTTCGCGGGCGTCGCGGGAGGATTATATGGCCATTATGTGCTGACGATCGACCCGAAGGGTTTTGATTTTAACAAATCGATTGAAATCGTGGTGATGGTGATCGTGGGCGGCATGGGCAACACACTGGGCGTCGTGGCCGCGGCGATATTGTTGACGTTGCTGCCCGAATGGCTGCGCGGCCTGGAGCAATATCGCATGGCGCTGTATTCGTTCCTCTTGATTGTGCTGATGCTGACCCGGCCGCAAGGGCTGTTTTCGTGGCGTCGCCGCGTCAAACCGGTGGTTTCGGCATGAGCGCGCCCCTCCTCCAATTGCAGGATTGCACCGTGCAGTTTGGGGGGCTGACGGCGGTGTCGGAACTGACGATGCGGGTGGACGAGAATGATCTTGTGGGGTTGATCGGGCCCAATGGCGCGGGCAAGACGACCGTGTTCAATGTGATCACCGGCGTTTATGAGCCGACCTCGGGCGACATCATCTATAACGAGGCTTCCATCGCCGGACGAAAACCGCACCAGATCACCGCCCGCGGCATCGCGCGGACGTTTCAGAACATCCGGCTGTTCGGCTCTCTCAGTGTGTTTGACAACGTGCGGGTGGCGTTTCATTTGCATTTGCGGCACGGGGTGCGCGACTCCTTATGGCGCGGCGCCAGTTTTTGCCGCGAGGAGCGGGAGATCGACGCGCAGGCGATGGAGATGCTCGAGATTTTTCACCTGGGAAAATTCCGCGACGCCCCGGCCAAAAGCCTGCCCTACGGGGACCAGCGCCGCCTGGAAATTGTGCGGGCCCTGGCGACGCGCCCAAAATTGCTGTTGCTCGACGAACCGGCGGCGGGCATGAACCCCACGGAAAAAGTGGAGCTGATGAATCTGATCCGATTCGTCGAGGAAAAGTATCGCGTGTCAACCCTCTTGGTGGAGCATGACATGCAGGTGGTGATGAGCATTTGCCGGCGCATCGTAGTGCTGGATTACGGCGTCAAGATTGCCGAGGGCACACCGGAGGAAGTGCGGGCCAACCCGCGCGTGATCCAGGCGTATTTGGGACAGGATTGACATGCTCGCGGTCGAACATCTCCATGTGCATTACGGCGCCATCGCGGCGTTGCAGGACATTTCCATCGAGGTGAAACAAGGAGCGATCGTCACGCTGCTGGGCAGCAACGGAGCAGGAAAAACCACTGCCTTGCGCGCCATCTCCGGCTTGGTCAAGGCGAGCGGGAAAATCCTCTATAACGGCGAGGAAATCGCCAACACCCCGCCGCATCGCATCGTGGCCAAAGGCTTGTCGCACGTCCCCGAAGGACGCATGGTCTTCGCCAATCTCACCGTCGCGGAGAACCTCGATATGGGAGCTTATTTGCAACGCGACCGCGCCGCCAAAAAAGCCGATTTGGAGCTTGTTTCCACGCTCTTCCCCCGCCTGGCCGAACGCCGCCAGCAAGTGGCCGGCACGCTCTCGGGGGGAGAGCAGCAAATGCTGGCCATTGGACGGGCCCTCATGAGCCGCCCCAAATTTCTCATGCTGGACGAACCTTCACTCGGCATCGCCCCCATTCTAGTCAAAACTATTTTTGAGAAGATCGTGGAAATCAACCGCCAGCAAGGCGTAACCATTTTGTTGGTGGAGCAAAACGCCAATCTCGCGCTCGAAGTCGCCAGCTACGGCTACGTCCTCGAAACCGGCCGCATCATCCTCGCCGACACCTGCGCCAACCTCCGCCGCAACCCCAAAGTCCGCGCCGCCTATCTCGGCGGATAGGATTGGCGCACTGCGATTCCGCCCCTCGTCATCGCTGAGCCCGGCGATTGGAACGGCGCGATCCCGCTCGGCGTTCCAACAATTCTCTGGCGCGAACAACTTCCGCCGCCAAGGCCGCGGCTTTAGGCAATGCCGTCAAGTATTCCCTGACCAGCATTTTGTTGCCCAATCCCTGCATCGCATAGCGGGCCAGGGCGTCATCCTTATCCGTGCACAGAATCAATCCTACCGGTGGATTTTCACCCGGTTGCGTCCAATGTTCACGGGCGTAATTGCAATAGACATTCATTTGTCCGATGTCAGCGTGAGTCAGGTCGCCCACTTTGAGATCTATAATAATCAGCGAGCGCAACCGACGGTGGAAGAAGAGCAAATCCACGCGAAACCACTCGTGCCCGACACGGAGCCGTTTTTGCCGGGCCACGAAGGCAAATTCGTGGCCAAGTTCGAGCAGGAAGGATTCGAGATGCCGCACCAAGGCTTCTTCCAATTCGCATTCGGAATATTCGTCTTTAAGGCCAAGGAACTCGAGAAGCAGTGGATGGCGAATTTCCTCATCGGCGGAAACAGCATCCTCTGGTGTGTGCTTTTCGCCCTTCAACAGCATGGCCGCTTTATTTTTCGACAAAGCTGTGCGTTCATAAAATTGCGTTCCGATTTGTCGGTTAAGCTGGCGCACTGACCATCCGCCGGCCAGCGCCTCGCGAATGTAAAACTCGCGGGCGAGGGAATTCCGCACACGCAACAGGCGAACGTAATGCGTCCACGGCAGCGGAAAGCTCCGCGCGACCCGGCTCAATCGCTCCAACCCACGGGCGAATTTCGCGGACGATCGGCGGGAAAATTCGCCCATCCGGACAAGAGAGCTGGAGAACGGCGCATCCGCAGACGATTTTTCAATCACTGATTGAAAAATGTGCGATGACGGGCTGGCTTCAGCTTCACCGACCGATTTTTCAATCACTGATTGAAAACTTCCCGGATGGGGAAAGGCGAGAAAGAATTGGCGCATCACCGCCACCTGGACGACGCCAAATCCGCGACCGTATTTTCGAGTCAAATCAAAGGAAAGGCGTTGCACAAGCTCGTCTCCATAATCGGCCCGTTTCCGGCCCGCTTGCTCGTGTTGGACAATTCGCCTGCCTACTTCCCAGTAGGTTGCGGTCATCAGAGAGTTGACAACACGGGCCGACGCGCGCCTCGCTGTGTCCAGCAATTCCACGACTCCGCGGAGCACGCTGTCGTAGTCGGAGGCGGTCCGAATCCCTGTGCGGGTTTTCGATTCCTGGTTCGAGTTGCTCACGAGAGAAGCCGAACCTTTCTTGGCGAGGCGGTTCCGCGCCTCATGGTCGCGCCGAATGTCACCGGCGGTTGAAAACGATTTCACGCCGGATTAAATCAATATTTGACGGCTGTCCACTTTTTCGCGGCGCTGCTGGCGAGGATGGCTTCGCAGATGGCGAGTTCGTTGTGGCCGTCCTGGAACGTGGAGAAATCGGCTTCCTTGGTTTTGCCGGCGAGATATGAATAGACCCGGAGCATGAAATTCTTCAGGCCGTCGGGATACGCCTCGGGATGGCCGCCGGGATAATGGGCGTAGGCGCGGGCGCGCGGACTCAGCAGGGACGGATCCTTGATCAGGACTTCGTTGGCTTTTTCGCGGTAGCCAATCCAGAGCTCATTGGGCCGTTCCTGGTCCCAGGTGACGGCGCGCTTGGAGCCGGCCAATTCATAAAAAAGGCGGTTCTTGCGCCCGGCAAAACATTGCGAAACGCTGAAGGAGCCGAACGCGCCGTTGTCGAATTCAAACAGGACATTGGCGTAATCCTCGGTCGTGATTTTGACCGCCTCATAATCGGCGGCGGTGAGCATTTTGCCGGAATAGGTTTCGACTTCCTTCTTGGGCTTCATGCGGTTTTTGTGAATGGTGCGCAGGTCCGCCATGACGCGCGTGATGCGCAGCCCCGTGATAAACTGGATGCAGTCGCACCAGTGCGAGCCGATGTCAGCAATGGCGCGCGATTTGCCGCTGAAGCCGGGAACGAGGCGCCAGTTCCAATCCGTCGGCAGAAAAAGCCAGTCCTGCGTGTAAGAGCCATTGGCGTGAAAAACATCGCCGAGCTTGCCGCTGGCCACCATGTCGCGGGCCTCCTGCACGAGGGGATAATAACGATAATTAAAATCAATCGCATTCACGACGCCCGATTTGGCGGCGAGTTTGACCAGTTGCTTGGACTCCGCCGTGGTCATGGCGAGCGGTTTTTCGGAAATGACATGCTTGTCCGCCGCCATGATTTTTCGGCTGATGTCAAAATGCAGATGGTTCGGCGTGCAATTATGCACGACATCGATTTCCGGATCGGCCAGCAACGCTTCCACGCTGCCGTAGCTCTTGGGGATGCCGAGTTGCGCGGCCTTCGTGGCGGCGAGCGCTTCATTGGCCTCGCACAACGCGCTCATTTCCACAAACCCGAGACGGCGCACCGCCTCGACATGGGCCGGCCCGATGAATCCCGTGCCGATAATTCCCGCTTTGATGGTTTTCATAAAAATTATTTGATGGAGGCCACGGCGGCCCATTTATGCGAACTCCCGGACTTCGCGGCGGCTTCGAGCACTGCGACGCATTTGGCGCCATCGACAAAATCCGGCGCGACCGCCGTTTTTCCGGCGACCGCATTTACAAAATCGACGATTTCATGCACAAAAGTGTGTTCGTAACCAAGAACATGCCCCGACGGCCACCACGCTCCGACATACGGATGCGAACCTTCGGTGACCATGATGGTTTTGAAGCCGGGTTGATCCGCGGGGTCAGTGCGGTTGCAATACTGCAACTCATTCATGCGCTCAAAACAAAAGGACAAGCTGCCGTCGCTGCCATTGATTTCGAACGAATTATAATTGTGATGCCCAGGCGCGAGCCGGGTGGCCTCAAACGTGCCATAGGCGCCGGGCGCCACGTTTTTGCCGGCGGCAAATTTCGCGAGAAACACCGAGGCGTCATCGACGGTGACCTTCTCCGTGCCTTTTCCCGCCGAGGCGCCGAGGCCGATGGCTTGGGCTTCGCGCGGGCGCTCTTTCATAAATGTTTCCTGCATCCCGACGACTTCCGTAATGTCGCCCACGAGATGATGCGCGAGGTCAATCAAATGGGCGTTGAGATCGCCGTGGGAACCGGAGCCGGCCGTTTCCTTGCGCAAACGCCAATTCATCGGGAACTTGGGATCAGTGATCCAGGATTGCAGATACACGGCGCGAAAATGGCGAATCTGGCCCAGCTTGCCGGATTCGATGATTTTTTTCGCGTAGGCGATGGCGGGGACGCGCCGGTAATTAAAACCCACCATATTCTTGACGCCCGAACGGCGCACGGCTTCGACCATTTTTTTGGCCTCGACGGAATTCATCGCCAGCGGTTTTTCACAAAAGATGTGTTTACCGGCTTTCGCCGCGGCGATGCCGATCTCGGCGTGCGTCAAGTTGGAGGTGGCGATGTCGATGATGTCGATTTGCGGGGAAGAAACGACCTCGCGCCAATCCGTCGCCGCCCATTCCCAGCCAAATTTGGCGCGGGCATCCTCCACGGCCGCCTTATGGCGCCCGCAAATCGTGTGCATTTGAATATTGGCCTGGAGCGGAAAAAAACGGGGCGCCTGGCGCCAGGCGTTGGAATGGGCTTTGCCCATGAAGCCGTATCCGATCATCCCGACGCGCAGTGTTTTGGGCATAAGATAAACTTGAGGTTGAATTGTTTTCTGTGCGGCCTTTATAGTGAGCGACGCGCGGCAAGTCAACCGATGACTTGTCCGCACGGATTTCGATGGATGCGCAACACAGCAATTACACCGCGGCGGACATCGCGCGGGAACTCCAGGGCGAAGTCGCAGGCGACCCGACGATACGCTTGACAGGCTTCGCCCCCGCCACCACCGCCAAGGCGGGCGACCTCACCTTTGCCGAAAACGAGACGTTTTTTCTGAAAGCCGAGCAAAGCGCGGCCGCGGCGATTTTGATTGATGGCGCATTTTCCTCCACGCACAAAACTCTGATTCGCGTGGCGAACGCCCGCATCGCCTTCGCGCGCGTGCTGCCTTTCTTCTTTCCCGAGCGCCGTTTCGCCCCCGGCATCCACGCCACGGCCGCGATTGACCCGACGGCCGCCGTGGACGCCACCGCGCATATCGGCCCGCACTGCGTCGTTGGCGAACACGCTAAAATCGGCCCGCGCGCCGTGCTGCAGGGGGGCAATCATGTCGGGGAACATTGCGTGATCGGCGCCGATTCGCGGCTTTTTCCCAACGTGGTGCTCTACGCCTTGACCCAAGTGGGCGAGCGCGTGCGCATCCACGGGGGCGCGGTGATCGGGGCGGATGGCTTTGGCTATGTTCTTGACAACGGTTTCCATCGCAAAGTGCCGCAGGTCGGGCACGTGATGATTCATGACGACGTGGAAATCGGAGCCAACACCACCATCGACCGGGGCGCGCTCGGAGCGACTGTCATTGGCAAAGGCTCGAAAATCGACAATCTGGTGCAGATCGCGCACAACGTCGTGATCGGCGAACATTGCCTGGTCATCGCGCAGGTGGGCATCGCCGGCAGCACGAAGCTTGGCAGCTACACCACGCTCGCCGGCCAGGTCGGCGTGGCGGGACATTTGAAAATAGGCGGCCGCGTGATCGTGGCCGCCCAATCGGGCGTGATGCACGACATCCCGGACGGCGGCAAGTGGCTGGGCGCGCCCGCCCAACCCGACCGCCAGGCCAAACGCCAAATGATCGCCATCCAGCAATTGCCGGAACTCATCCGCCGCGTGGGGGAATTGGAAAAGAAGCAAGGGAACGACTGAGCTGACGGGCGCAAATGCGTTCGACTCCGGCGCCGTAGCGGCTACGTTAGCCGGATGATCACCTTTCGCTTTGTGCAGTCGTTGCTGGCCGCGGCGCTCCTGGGCGCGAGCGCGCTCGGAGCGGCGCCGGTCAGGATTATTTTTGACACGGACATGGGGAACGATGTGGATGACGCGCTGGCGCTGGGATTGTTGCATGCGCTGCAAAGCCGCGGACAATGCGAACTGCTCGCGGTGACCATCACCAAACGCGACGAGAACGCCGGCCCTTTCGTGGACGCGGTGAACACCTTTTACGGACGGCCATCCATACCCGTGGGTTATATCGGCGGGACGGCGGAAGCCGGGCCGAGCAATTACCTGGCAGAAGTGGCGGCCCATTTTCCGCATCAATTGAAGAGGAGCAGCGACGCGATGCCGGCGCTGCCGCTCTTGCGGAAAATTCTGGCGCGCCAACCCGACGGCAGCGTCGTCCTGGCGCAGGTTGGCTATTTCTCGAATTTCGCCGCTTTGCTGGATACGGAGCCCGATGAGTTTTCACCGCTCAACGGGCGCGAGCTTGTCAGACGAAAGGTGCGGCTGCTGGCGGTGATGGCGGGTTGCTTTCAGGAGTCCGCCGATCTTCATCATTTCCGCGAATTTAACGTGACGCAGGACATTCCGGCGGCGCAAAAGCTGGCGCGAACGTGGCCCGCGCCGATGGTTTGGAGCGGCTATGAAATCGGCATCGCGCTGCCGTTTCCCGCAGCGAGCATCACGCAGGATTTCAACTACACGCCGCACCATCCCTTGAAGGAGGCGTATTACGCCTACCGTCCCCCGCCCCACGAGCGGCCCACCTGGGATCTGACCGCGGCGTTATACGCGGTTTTGCCGGATCGCGGTTTCTTCGATTTGTCGGAGCCGGGAACGGTGACGGTGGAGGGCGACGGGTTTACGCGCTTCACGCCCAAAGCGGGCGGGCGCGACCGTTTTTTAAAGTTGACTGCCGAGGAAAAGATCCGGACGCGGGAAGCTCTGGTGGAGTTGAGCAGCCAACCGCCCGCGCGTTAGAGCGGCTCGCGCCCCGCGTAACCGGTGTCAATGTCGTGCCAGTATTCGATGTCGTCCTCCTCCTTTTCCCAACAGAGAAAGACTTCACGGCCGTGGCGGAGCGAAGGAAAATCAATCAAGCCACGGGCCAGGTCCTTGATTTGGATCTGGCGCACCGCGAACCCGTGCAGGATGCCTTTGCAATCAGCGACGTGCCGAACGAGGTCGTTGGCGAGTTCGCCGCCCACGTCATCATGCCGCGCGAGCAAGGGCGCGACGCGCTCCTCGATGGCGCGCAAACGCGCCTGGTACAGCTCCAGGGCATCGAGCCAGGTGCGCACCTGGGGAAGCAGGGCCTGGGCCTCCGCCAGGGTGTAGTGTTTGGAGAAATACACGCCGCTAACTGCCGGAATTCATGTTTAATTTCCTCTTGACGTCATTGTTGGGCTCGACGGCGAGAGATCGTTTCCAGGCGTCAAGGGCCTTGTCCACCTGGCGCAGTCCCATGTAAACGTCGCCGAGATGATCCAGAACGGTGGCATCCGGCTCGGGCTCGGCGGCCACAGCCTTAAGCATCCACGGCAGCGCCTGGCCGGGCAGGTTGAGCTTGAAAAGCACCCAACCCATGCTGTCAAGAAAAGCGCCGTTTTTCGGGTCCGCCTTGATCGCCTGCTCGATGAGCGTGCGGGCGCGCGGCAACTGTTCCCCGCGCTCGGCCAGCATGTAGCCCAGGTAATTTGCGGCCTCGGAAAACGAAGGGTCGAGATCCACGGCTTTTTGCAGGTATTGATCCGCCTCCTCGTATTGATGGTTGCGCTCGTAGGCGGCGCCAAATTCAAAGTAAAAGGATTTATCGAGGAGGACGGGCGCGGTGGCCTTGGCAATCGTTTCGGCGGCGATGAAATGGCGAATGGCTTCGGGATAATTCTTGGCCTCGCGCTGCACCAGGGCGGAATAATATTCGTAACGATAACCATTGCTGAAGCGGTTGCGCGCGGTCTCCAGCGTCTTCTCCGCATCCTCGGTGCGATGCAAGTTGGCCAGTGAAACGGCCAGATCGTAATAGGCGGGCTCCAACTCCGGCTTGGCGCGAATGGCATTTTGAAAATCGTCCACGGCGTCGGCGAACAGCCCGTCCTGCTGCGCGATTTCGCCCAACGCAAACCAGGCGTTGGGGAATCGCGTGGGATCTTCGCGGACAATCGCGCGCAGTTCCTTCAGGGCATTGGTCTTGTCATCGGCCTGCAAATAAATCTGCGCCAATTGCTCGCGAAAACTTTGCTGCTCGGCCGAGGCGTCCACGGATTGGCTCAAAAGTTTCTCATACACCGCCGCGGCTTTCTTGGTTTCGCCGAGCCGCGCATACAGCTCGCCCACCCGCTGCCACAGGCGCGGCGAGGCGAATTTCATTTCCGACGCCGTGTCAAGCAATTCCACGGCGCGGGCGCGCGCCTCCTGGTCCTTGGGCGCGGCGCGCACGTAACCGGTGTAAAGGTCGGCCACCGCAATCAGGGCCGCCGCCTCGCGCCGCACGCTCACCGCCGCGCGGTTTAGCACGCGGGAAGCTTCGGCGAGTTGCCCATTGCGCATGCAGGCCTCGAGCAACCCCTCGTAGGCGTCGATGGATTGTGGATCTTTTTCCATGGCTTTGCGCCCCGCCGCCACTGCCGCGTTGGTGCGCCCGGCGGCCACGTCGGCGCGCGCGAGCCAGCTGTAAACGGACGCGGACGCATTGGTGCGCTCGGCGGAATGGGCCAGGAGCGCGATCGCCTTTTCAGGCTGATGGGTCCGGAGATAACGCTGGGACAGCTCGAGCACGAGCGGTTCGTGCCCCGGATCTTCCATCGCCGCGCGGTCGAATTCCTGCAACGCCTTTTCATCGGAATCGCTAAATTCATAACTGACGCCCGCCGCGAAATGAGCCAGGGCATCGGGATTGCCCTTGACAATATTCGTGGAGTTGGCGGAAGCCGGCGGCACCGCCTGCGCGTGATGCGAAGCCGCTGGACGGGCGGTGGAAGAGCAGCCGGCCGATCCAACAATCAGGCCCAGCCCCAGCAACAAAATGACCAGAGACGAAAAACGCGGGGCCGCAGCTCGCCGCAGCTTCTCTTGACTCCAGTTTGAAACTCTTGTTTTAAGCGCCTTCATGCGTTGGCCAAGATTAAAACAAGCCCATCTCCGCCGGCAAAGGCGGACTGCTTTCGTCGTATGGATGCCACTGCGGCCCGGCTATTTCTGCCAGGTGCGTTTCTTATGGCGATTCGCGCGCAGCTTTTTGCGACGCTTATGCTTATTGATCTTCGCTTTACGACGTTTCTTTAATGAGCCCATAATTTGTTAATTGGCTGCCTAATATACCACCTTATTGAGCGGATACTCAATAATTCCTTCCGCCCCGGCGGCTTTGAGTTGGGGGATGAGTTCGCGGACGATCCGTTCGTCAATGATGGTCTCCACCGCCACCCAGCCGGCGAGACTCAAGTTGGAAATAGTCGGGTTGCGCAAAGCCGGAAGCTCCTGCAGCAATTTCTGCAAATTCTGCTGCTGAATGTTCATCTTCAGGCCCACTTTGGTTTCCGCTTCGAGCGCCCCGCGCAACAACAGCGCCAGCGTCTCGATCTTGGCCCGCTTCCATTTGTCCTTCCACGAAGTATGGTTGACAATGAGGCGCGGCGTGGACACCAGCAATGTGTCGATGATGCGCAGCTTATTCGCGCGTAAGGAGGAGCCGGTTTCGGTGATTTCAACAATCGCATCCACCAGTTCATGCGCCTTGACCTCGGTTGCGCCCCAGGAGAATTCGACCTCCGCTTTGACCTTATGCTTCTTCAGGTAGCGCTTGGTGATGTTGATGACTTCGGTCGCGATGCGTTTGCCCTGGAGATCCTTCACCGATTTAATCGCGGAATCTTCCGGCGCCGCCAGCACCCAGCGCGCCGGCTGGCTGGTCGCTTTGCTGAATTGAAATTCGCCGACTTCATGGACTTTCGAGCCGTTCTCCACGATCCAATCATGTCCCGTGATGCCGCAATCAAGGTAACCCAGCTCCACGTAACGGCTGATTTCCTGGGCGCGAATGAGGCGGATGGAAAGATGCTCGTCGTCCACGTACGGCACGTACGAGCGGCTGCTCACGGAGATGTGAAATCCCGCCTTGGCCATCTTGGCGAGGGCGGCTTCCTGCAGGCTGCCTTTCGGCAAACCCAACTTTAAAATCTCTTTGCTCATGTTGTCTGGTTTCACGCCGGAACGTGAAGGTCGGACATCATCCACACTTGTCCGGGCAAAGCAACTGTTTCTTTACGCCTTGCAAGGGTGCGTTTGGCGGCCCGCGATGCGAATTTCGCCACGCGCCAGCGCGGCGATGGCGCGGGGATAGATGGCGCGCTCAACTTCCTGGATGCGGGCGTGGAGGGTGGCGGCGGTGTCACCGGGAAGGATGGGGACGGTTTCCTGGGCGATGATCGGGCCGGTGTCGATGCCTTGATCGACGTAATGGACGGTGACGCCGGTGACTTTCACGCCGTAATCGAGCGCTTGCTGCCAGGCTTCCAAACCGGGAAAGGCCGGCAGGAGCGCGGGATGAATATTGATGACACGCTGGGCAAAGGTGCGGAGAAATTCGCCCTTAAGAATGCGCATAAAACCGGCCAGCACGACGAGATCAACCCCGGCATTTTGCAGCGCGGCGATGTAAGCCGGTTCGGCCACGTCATCGAGCTTGGTGCGGAATTTGCCGGGCGGAATATGCAGGGCGGGCAGGCCGCGTTCGCGGGCGCGCTCCAGAATTCCAGCGTCCGCCACGTCGCTGATGACGAGCGCGACCTCGGCGGGAATCTGCCCCGCGCGACAGGCGTCGGCGATGGCGGCGGCGTTGCTGCCTTTGCCCGAACCAAGCAGGCCAATTTTGAATGCGCTCACGCGGGAAGCGTAGCGGGAAGGCGCACGGAACAAAGCTCAATTTGAAATTGATAAGCTCACGCTTTCTGGCTGAATGGCGAAATGAAACACCCCGGCTGGCCTATGCCGTATTCCGATTTTCTGCGACGAGTAGTTGGAGATTCCATCGCCAGCGCACGCACGTTTAAGGCGCGAGACAAGTATATGATGGAATTTCTGGCGTGGTGGCGCGACATGTTAGCCTCAGCGAACACGCGAGATGAAGTTCACTACCTAACCCCTGCTGAAATGGCAGACGGGAAATGGCAGCCACTCACTATAATTTCCCAAAAACGAACATCGTCTTTCACACCATCTGAATATGAAACGTGGAGTTTAGTATTTGGCATTTGGTCGAAGAGTCGACTAAACCGACGGGCAAAAATAGCTGCGAAAGCATCCTGGACCCCCGACGTGCGCCGCAGGCGAAAGCAATGGCAAATTAAGAAGCGGAAAGTGAAAAGCGTGTCTAAGAAGTCAGAAACAATATCAAGTCATGCGGGCCCGCAACATTGAAATGTGGATTTAGCGAAAGCCGCTTTCATCAAGCTTAGTCAAATCTGCATCTAGCAAATAAAGACACTCATCTAGCATTGAGGGGTAATGCTTCAAGCACAAAAAAACCACTCACTTAGCATTTTTATAAGTAATTTATTATCAATGATTTGCAATTTTTTATTTCTTGCAAGTGGAAACAAAAATGCGTAAGGTTCCCTCAATGAAAGGCTTCGTAATAATACAGAGCGCGGCATCGCGGAGCCCGGTGATGTGCGGCGCTGAGATATAAAACACACCGGACATCAGGCCTGAAGTTCAGTCACAACCTGATGCCCGGTAGGCTAGCTAAATGATGGGGGATAGAAGGCTCGCCGCATGTCCGGCCCTACACCGTGTCGCGGTCGGTTCGACTCCGACTATCTCCACCAACTACGGAACAACTTTCCCCCAGCCTAGGGGGAAAATCAACTCTAATGCGGATACAAAGAATTGTGCAGGCGAGTGGGAAAAATGGAGGCTAAGCTGGCTGCGAATGTCTGTTAGTTGATGCGCACCCCGCATTGAGAATCCTCAGAATTTCTCCAGGCGTTGCTCAATCTCAAGGTCGAAGTGGCTCTGTGAATATATCGACATTGTGCTTTCTCCTGCTGCGATAACTATTAAGATCAATGGAGTTGTTTTCCAAACCCTGACCAAAATTGTGAATTCTTGAAAATCCGAATCCGAACAGACTGCCTGCTTAGTGTATGACTAGTCCGGAAAAGTTTGACTACATCGCAAAGTCCATCGACGACGCCTCCGTAAATGGCTGGCCGCTTTCAGAATTAGAAGATGCGTTGAACGAGGTGCATGGTCCCAACCTCGGAATAAACGCTTCATTGCACGTGGTTCAGAAAGTGCGTGGGCGATTGGAGTATTTGGTTAAAGATCGAAAAGCGATTGAGGAGTCAAGTAAAATACACATTGAGAATGCGAAAATTATTCGACTGACAAAGTGCTCGCTATGGGTTTCCGCCATCGCAATGGTATGCGCCGCAATCGCTGCCGCGGACGTTCTGATAAAATGGTTTTTTAAGAATTAATCAAGATATAACCTCCCCGGGCATGCTTGACGGTCGGGGCGGATTCCCCGATGTTTCGCTCGTTGCAAAAGGAACATAGACACCGATGGGCCAGGATTTTGGCCCTCATGTTGGCCCTCGGAGGCGGGATTCAAGCGCAGGTGATCAATTTCAACGTGCCGGGTGGAGCGGGCGCGGCCAATTTCGCGGGCGCCGGCGCCTGCCCGGATACGGGGCGCACCTACTGGAATCCGGTGGCGGGCGGCGGACGGACGGGCGCCACGAATTTGCTTTCCGACGGAGCAACGAGCAGCCCGATTACGCTGACCTCGCAACTCGGCGGGACGTACGGGACCCAAGGCGCGCAGGGAACGCCCGCGGCGCTGCTCCAGCCGTACGAATATAATAGCGGCGCAATCCGCACGAACACCCTGAACAGCGTGCCCGCCGGCTCCTACGATCTTTATCTGTACAGCATCAACAACGACGGCACGCGCGGCACGACGTTTTCCGTCACCACCGACCTGATGGGCGCGCAGAGCCAGAGCACGGTGAACACGCCGGAAAGTTTGACGACATTTACGCCGGGCGCGGATTATGTGGTGTTCCGCAATTTGGCCGTCGGCGCGGGCGGGCTGATTCGATTCACCTGGACCGGCAATCCCAACACCGCGCTGGCGGGCAACAATGAGGGCGATTTCTGCGGGCTGCAATTGGCGCGGGTTCCCTCCGCCGCGGCGCCGCCTAATTTCGGCGCCAGCGTCCTGACCTTCAATGCGGCGATGCCGATGCCGCAAATTCAAGACCAGCTCGACGCGGTTTTCGCGCAGCAACAAAACAGCGAATTCGGCGCGAGCCGTTACGCCTATTTTTTCCTGCCGGGCGTTTACAGCAATCTCGACGTGAACTTGGGCTATTACACGCAAGTCCTCGGCCTGGGCCGCATGCCGGATGACGTGACGATCGCGGGCAATGTGCACGCGGAAGGAGTTTTGGCGAACGACAACGCCACCATCAATTTCTGGCGCTCGTGCGAAAATGTGGCGGTGATTCCCGACAATAACGTCATGACCTGGGCGGTTTCGCAGGGCACGGCCCTTCGGCGCATGCACATCCTGGGCAATTTGAATCTCGCCGACACCATCGCGGGCGCGTATTCGAGCGGCGGCTTCCTGGCCGACTCCAGAATCTCGGCGACGGTCAGCTCGATTTCGCAGCAGCAATGGCTCTCGCGCAACGACATTTGGGGAAATTGGTCGGGCCAAAACTGGAACATGGTGTTCGTCGGCGCGCCGAACGCGCCGTCCGGGACCTGGCCGTCCTCCAAATACACGGTTGTCAAACAAACGCCTTGCATCGCGGAAAAACCGTATCTCTATGTGGAAACCAATGGCGCTTATTTCGTATTTGTCCCGGCGCTCACCACCAACGGCGTCAGCGGCATCACGTGGAGCAACGCGCCCACGCCGGGCGTTTACCTGCCCTTGAGCCAATTTTACCTCGCGCAACCGGCGACCGACAACGCCGCTTCGCTCAATGCGGCGCTGGCGGCGGGCCAGAATTTAATCTTGACCCCAGGTTTGTACGCTTTAACCAACAGCCTCACGGTCTCGCGGCCGGACGCCATTGTGCTGGGCCTGGGCTATCCCACGCTCGTTCCCGCCAAGGGATTTCCGGCGATGGTGATTGCGGACGTGGACGGCGTGAAGGTGGGCGGAATTATTTTTGACGCCGGCGCGACCGCCGCCCCGGCGCTGCTGGAGGTCGGCCCGGCCAAAAGCGCGGTTTCCCATGCGTCTGACCCCATTTGCCTCTACGACATTTGCAGCCGCGTGGGCGGCCAGACCAAGGGAAAAACGTCCACCTGCGTGACCATCAATGCCAATGATGTGCTGGGCGATAATCTGTGGCTTTGGCGCGCGGACCACGGCACAGGCGTGAGCTGGACGCAAAACTCGAGCAGCAATGGCCTCGTGGTCAACGGCGATAACGCCACGATCTACGGCCTTTTTGTGGAGCATCACGAGCAATATCAAACCTTGTGGAACGGCAACGGCGGGCGCGTTTATTTTTATCAATCGGAATTGCCCTACGACGCGCCGTCGCAAACTTCCTGGTCGCACAACGGCATCAATGGCTACGCTTCGTACAAAATCGCTGACACCGTGACCAGCCATCAAGCCTATGGGCTCGGCGTTTACGGCGTGTTCACCGAATCCACCGCGAAATGTTTCGACACGGTGGAGACGCCGACCAATTCGCAGCAGGTCAACGTGCATGACATCATCAACGTCTATATCACTGGCCAAAGTGGCAGCGAGATGACGCACATCCTCAACGGGACGGGCGCCACTTTAAGCAGCGGCTTCAACACCACGACAGCCAATGCGCTGTGGACGAATCCCCAATTCCACACGACGGCGGTGCGCCAGGGCGCGAATGTTCTCGTGCTTTTTCCCACCGAATCGGACCGCTCGTATCGCCTCCAATATAAAAACGCGTTGAGCGACCCGGCGTGGATCAGCCTGACCAGCTTGCTCGGCGGCAACGACACCATGGAGTCCGCGCCCGACCCCGCCGTGTCAAGCAATCGGTTCTACCGCGTGTTGTCGCGCTAAGCAGCTGCGCGGCCGCCCCCAAAGGCCATGCGGCATTCAAGGGTCTGCGAATCAGGCGCGCGCCCGATGTTCAATTGACATCCCGTGAAGCATAGTGATCACGTTCGCAGGGGATAATTTAGGTTTCATCAAGAAAGATGAAATCGGAGAAAAAAAGACGGTGAGGAGACCGCGGGTGTGCGGAGGGGAAATTGGGAAAATAAGGGTCGCTGTCCAGGGCTGGGCAGAGGGGTAAGAAAATGGCGAGTCGACGGGGGTTTTGACTCGCCTTTTTCCTGCCCGCGTTTCACTGCGGGTATTGGCTTGACGCCCGGACGGCGTCTGTTTCCTTGTGCGCATGGGTTTGGCCCCGGGCATTCTGGAAAAGATGCAGGCTGCAATCGCGGCGGGAAAATTATTTGACCAGGGCGCTCGGATTTTGGCGGCAGTTTCGGGCGGGGTGGATTCGATGGTTCTCCTGGCGGCGCTGCATCAACTCGCCAAACCTCGCGGCTGGCGCCTGACAGCCGCTCATTTCAATCATCAATTGCGCGGCGCCGCCAGCGATGCCGATGAGCGGCTCGTGCGCCGCACGGCGCGCGCCTGGAAAATTCCCGTGATCGTCGGACGCGCCGACGTGCGGGCCGAAGCGCGACGCCAAGGCTCGTCGGTGGAAATGGCGGCGCGAGCATTGCGGCATCAGTTCCTGGCGCGGGCGGCCCGGCAGTCTGGGAGCGGCGTGATCGCCCTGGCGCATCATCAGGATGACCAGGTGGAGCTGTTTTTCCTGCGGCTCTTGCGCGGCGCCGGCAGCGACGGCCTCGCGGGCATGAAAGCGAAATCCCCTTCGCCGGCCGACCCTTCCATTTATTTGACTCGCCCCTTGCTCAACTGCGCCAAGGAGGAATTGCGCGCCTTTGCGGCCGCCCGCAAGCTCGCGTTCTCCGAGGACTCCACCAACCAATCCCTGGATATCGCGCGCAACCGGGTGCGGGAACGGTTGCTGCCGTTCTTGCGGGCGGAATTTCAGCCCAATCTCAACCAGACCATCCTGCGCGCGATGGACATCGTGGGCGCCGAAGGCGAGGCCGCCCAAAACGGCGCGGCAGAATGGCTGCAAAACGCCGCTCCGCCCTGGAACACCTTGCCGCGCGCCGTGCAGCGACGGGCTCTGCAACGGCAGCTTTTCGACCTCGGTGCGACGGCGGATTTCGATTTGATCGAGCGTCTCCGCGCCACAGCGGAACAGCCTGTGGCCGTGGCGGAAGGGAAATACGTGGTGCGGGACAAAGACGGCAGACTGCGGGCGGAATCCGGCCCTGCCACTGAATTTTCAGGCGCCACGCAGCTCGTCAAATTAAGGGGAACATCGGGTTCGGCGGAGTTCGGCGGGTTGGTTTTCGCCTGGGAAAAAACCAGAGGGTGCGGCGCGGATTTCTCGGCGGGGCTTAATCTCGAGCAATTTGACGCCGATAAGGTGGGCAACAGCATCGTATTGCGACATTGGCAGGCAGGCGACCGATTTCAACCGATCGGGGCAGAAGCGCCGCGCAAGTTGCAGGACGTTTTCACCAACCTGAAAACGCCCCGGGCGGAACGGCGCCGGCGCGTGCTGGCGACGACGGCGGCCGGGGAAATTTTCTGGGTGCAAGGCGTTAGAATCGGCGAAAAGTTTAAATTGCGGGAGCAAACGACACGGCGTTTGGTATGGCGCTGGAAAGAGCGATAGGGGTGTTGCGCCCCAGGCAGGTTGATGGTAGTTTGCCCTGATAAATCT
>DASZMX010000107.1:0-89303 GCA_035551475.1 Verrucomicrobiia bacterium | reverse complement strand
TCACTTTCGTGTCCAACTTGGCGAGTATTTTCTTCGTGCCCGGCGAGAGGGTGTAGGCCTTTTCATGCGTCAAATCCACCCGCTGCTTGACGGCGCTGGTCACGATATAAAACGCGACGAGGATGGCGAACATAACGATCACGCCCGCCGTCGAATAAAGCATTCTGCTCAGATTTTTCTCTCTCATGGTAACTGTGAAATTCTAACCCGCCCGATGGCTGCGCAGGATCACGCCGGTGGTGAACAGGGAAAACCCAATGATCGACAGGAAATAAATGATGTCCCGGGAATCGAGCACGCCCTTCATGAACCATTCGAAATGCGACATCACGCTGAGCGAAGAAATGATGTTGACGAGCCACGGCTTGTCCCAGCGCGTAAAGAAATCCGTGACCGGCGGCCAGCCGCACAGCACCAGCGCCAGGCAAATCATGAATGACACAATGAAACTGATGACCTGATTGCGGGTGATGGCCGAGGTAATGCAACTGATCGCCAGGTAGGCGCCGCCCATCAGCCAGCTTCCAATATAGGCGCAGAGGATGACCCCGTTGTCGGCCGTTCCCAGGTAATTGACCGTGATCACCACCGGGAAGGTCAAGACCAGGGCCACCGCCAGGAAAATCCACGACGCCAGGAATTTCCCAATGATGGCTTCGCCCGCCGTGATCGGCATCGTAAATAATAATTCCAGCGTCCCCACCCGGCGCTCTTCCGCCCACAGTCTCATACCTACAGCCGGGACAAGGAACAGATAAAGCCACGGATGCCAGGCGAAAAACGGCATGTCCAGGCTGGCCTGGCCGCGCTCAAAAAAACCGCCGGCGCGGCTGAAGGTGAAGAAGCCGATCAACAATAAAAAAATGACGATGACCACGTAGGCCAGCGGCGAGGAAAAATATTCGCCCAATTCCCGCTTGGCGATGGTCTTGATATTCTGGGTTGCGCTCATGACTTGCTTTCGTTCGTGCCTGATTTGGTGGAAACATCAGAGAGGGTGATGCTGCGGAAAACGTCGTCCAGACGCCCGACTTCCGTGTGCAATTCCTCGAGGGTCCAACCATTGGCCGCCTGCGAGACCGCCCGGGCCAAATCGCCGTCGGGCATTTCGCCGCGCGGATAAACCCGCGCCCAGACCCGGCCGTTTTCTTCTTTGACGATGGCGGTGCGGCGCGCCTGCGCCAGTCCGGCCAACCGTTCCTGCACCGCTTTTCCGCTCGCCTCCCGCACGACCAGCAGCACCACGCCGGATTGCTCGGAACGTCGTTTGAGTTCGTCGGGCGTGCCGTTGGCCACGATCTGGCCGCGGTCAATGATAATGGCGCGCGAACAAGCCGCTTCCACTTCCTCAAGAATGTGGGTCGAGAAAATGATCGCCTTGCGCTCGCCCATGCGGCGGATCAAGCCGCGCACCTCGTGCTTCTGGTTCGGATCCAGGCCGTCAGTCGGCTCGTCGAGCACGAGGACATCCGGGTCATGGATGATCGATTGGGCAAAACAGGTGCGGTGCCGGTACCCCTTGGAAAGCGTGTCCACGCTCTGATGCAAAACCGCCTCCAAAAAGCACATTTCCACGGCGCGATGCACCGCGCGCTTTTTTTCTTCGCCCCGCAAACCGCGGACTTCAGCGATAAAATTTAAAAACCCCCACACCGTCATATCGGCGTAGGCGGGGGCGTTTTCGGGCAGATAACCAATCAGGCGCTTGGCCGCGATGGGATTGGCCAGCATGTCAAAGCCGCCCACGGAAATTTTGCCTTCGGTGGGTGGAATAAAGCCGGTCAGCATCCGCATCGTGGTGGATTTGCCGGCCCCGTTCGGCCCGAGGAATCCCAGCACTTCGCCCCGTTCGACGGTGAACGAAATATGGTTTACGGCCACCTTGGGCCCGAACGCCTTGCTCAAGTTATCGACTTTAATCATTAAGAAACGTGCTCAGCCATCAAGGACAGCATGTGATGGAATTGACTTTAGTAAAGCCCAGTTTGTTCAAACGCAATCCCGGAAAATTTTTAGGGGTTGCCGCATTTTGCGCCATCGCAGGGCCTAGAAATCACTTTCAGAGTGAGCTTGACTTACTCGAAGAACGGTAAGACGGTAAGACGATGGTTGTGACTTTATCCAGCAAAGGGCAAGTGGTTTTGCCCAAACAAGCCCGCACGCGGCTGCAATTGCGACCGGGCGCCAAATTCACCTGCCATGTGGAGGGAGACGTCATTATCTTGAAACTAGAGCCGCGCCACCGGGAACGTCCGAAGATAGTAATGGATCCGGCGACAGGTTTACGCATCACGAAATCACCCGGGGAGGTGAAGGTTTCGAGTGACGATGTCCGGGCAGCGTTGGCGGATTTCCCATGAGATACCTTTTGGACGTCAATGCCTTGATCGCCTTGGCGCATACGGGGCATGTCTTTCATGGCGTAGCCCGGCAGTGGTTCATGTCTGTCGTGGCCGGAGCCCGCGGGTTTCACACCTGTTCAATCACGGAGATTGGCTTTGTCCGGGTGACAGTGATGACGGGTTTGCAGCCGGATGTGGGAACGGCCAAACAAGCGCTCGACGCCCTGAAGGCTTCGTCCAAGGTTCGATTTGAATTGATCTCAGACGATGTAGGCGTGGCGCAACTTCCGGCCTTCGTGAAAAGACCTCAATCCATCACCGACGGACATCTGCTCGAACTGGCGCGGAAAAACTCGCTGCAATTGGTCACGTTTGACCGAGGGATTCCGCACGCTTTATTTATTGGCGAGCGACTGGCTTGAGACGATAGGCGGCGCGGCGCGTTCCGACTCCTTGTTTGTGAAAGTTGCGTTCAAAATCGGTGACCACCGCCGCCAATTCGTCGGGAGTTTCCGCGCAGGTAAAGAGCGGACTGGCGGCAAACACTGTCTGCATCTGCGCGAAATAATCGGCGTCGTCGGTGCGCAGATAGACCATGCCCTCCGGCGCGAGGACGTCCCGCGCGAGCAAGGGAAAACGGTCGTTAATGAGGCGGTGCTTGCGATGCTTGCGTTTGGGCCAGGGATCGGGAAAATAAACATGCAGCGCTGTGACCGAGTGGCGCGGGAGCAGCCATTCCAAAAAATACGCCGCCTCCAATCGAATGGCGCGAAGGTTTGACAGCCCGGCCCGCTGCGATTTGCGCTCCAATTTGCGGAGCCGCCCGAGCAACCGCTCCACGCCGATGAAATTGCGCTCGGGATGCCGCGCCGCGTATTGCGCCAGGAAGGAGCCGTCGCCGCTGCCTAATTCGACTTCCAACGGTTGCGCCACGGGAAAGAGCGGAGCCAGATTCAGCCGCTCTACAATCGATTCCGCCAGAAAAATGATCGGAGAGGTCAAGGCTTGGTCAAACGCAATTTAAAATCCCGGGCGGCGGCGCCGGTCTGGTAAGTGGCCAGGCCGAGCGGTTTGCAAAATTCAATCGGCCCCGGGCGCAACGACACTTTGCGGCCGGCAATGCCGACATCCACAATTTTTTCGTGATCGACCCAAGCCTCGATCTTCGCCGTCGTGACGCGCATCCGGACGGCATACCAGCGGCCCACCTCGAAAAACATGTGTTTGCTGGTCTCGTTTTCCGAGGCGTCCAAGTCGTCCAAACTGGACAAGCCCGCGACCGCCCCACCCCAGCCGCCCAAAATCAAACTGCAATAGGAATCACCCACTGGAAACGTCAGCCCGCAGAAAAAGTCCACGCCATCGGATTTCAACGCCTCGAGCGAAATTTCGTAATCGGTTTTCGGCAGCGCGCCGTTGGTCCAATTAATGCCCGTCATGATGGCGCCGGCGCCGAGTTTGATTTGCTCCGACTCCACTTTCACGGGGCCATGCGCCACAAAATCCGTCACGGCCCAGTTCGAAAGGTCCCGCCCATTGAAAAGCTCCGTCCACTCCGTGCTCCACGGCAGGCTGGGCTTCGCCGTCTCCACCGCCGGAGCGGCGGGAGCGTTGGTGACGGCGGCGGACGGCGGCGCGGGAGCCGGCGAGGACCCAGGCCCGGAGGCGCAACCACCCAGCATTATCGTTCCCGAAAGCGCGCACGCGACCGCTGCTTTAAGCAATTTCACGGCTCGAAGTTTAGGACGGCCCGGCTTAAATTCAATATATTGTGATAGGCCCGTTTTGGAAGACACTCGACTGGTTGGCAATCCAATTTGCCGCGTCGCGCATGGCCCCGGCGGCGGGTGTCGATTGCTGCCTCGAGGAAGCAGCGGCGCTGGTGCAGTCGAGGGATTTTCTCACCGCCAAATGCGTCACCCCCGAGTTGCAGTTCATCAACGATCACGACTTCCACTTCGCTTCGCCCGAGCCCTCGCCGTTTGCGTCGAACCATCGGGTTTTTGGGCGTCTGTATCGGTCGGGGCTGGATTGGCGGGAGCGTCCGGCGGTGATTCTCATCCATGGTTGGAACGACGCGCCGAACCACTTTCTGCGTTTTCCGGGGTTGGCGCGCCAATTCAACCGCGTCGGATTGAATGCGCTCACGTTTGAATTGCCCTACCATTTCCAGCGGCGTCCCGGGCGCGAAGCGGGCGTGGCGCGCGATTTTCTGTGCGCGAACATCCGGCGCACCGCGGAAGCCGCGGCGCAGGCGGTGGCGGAAATCGGCGCCTTGACGCACTGGCTGCGCGCACAGGGCTGCCCGCACCTAGGGCTGTTCGGCATTTCGCTGGGCGGCTGGCTCGGCGGTTTGGCGGTTTGCCATGAACCGCATTTGGATGCGGCAGTCCTGGTCGTGCCGGTGTCGCGGCTCGATCGCATGATTCAGGAAGCCGCCTTCTGCCAATCCCTGGCCGCCGCGATCAATGGCCGTCCCGTCGCCTTCGGCCGTCTGAACCTGCTGGCTTCCCCGCCTTTGGTGGCCAAAGAAAAAATTCTGCTGATCGAGGCGGCCTATGATCTTTTCGTCCCCGCCGAAACCGTTGAGGAACTGGCCCAGGCCTGGGGCGGGCCCGAGGTCTGGCGCCGGCGCGTGGGGCATGTGACGGTTCTGGCGCTGCCCGGGCTCACGGGCCGCATTGTCAAATGGATGGCCGCGCAACTGCGCGAACCCGCCGCGAAACATACAAGCTCCTGTCAAGATAATACCTCAGCGGCCGATCCGCCGCTTTCGTCAAACCCACACGGGTCGTCGTGACGATGGGCCCGCGGGCCGCGCAAAATTCCGCGCGCTGGGGATTGGCGGCAATGCGCAAATCCGAATCCGCCGCGCCCAAATCCGCGCCGTCGAGCGCGCGTCCAATATTCAGGGCGGCGCACAATTTGGCCGGCCCATTGGTCAAGCCCGCGGCGTGGGGGCCGGGACGATTCAGCCGCATCGCCGCCTCGTTGAATTGCGGTTCGAGGGCGCGAATCAAGACCGCCTCGGCGCGGCCCGCTGGATGGCAGACGGCATTCACGCAATAATGACAGCCGTAAATCAAATACACGTAGGCGCGTCCGGGCGGGCCGTACATCGCGCGATTCCGCGCCGTCTCGCCGCGAAAACCGTGCGAGGCGGGATCGTCCATCAAGTAGGCTTCCGTTTCGACAATCGGTCCGCCGCACCAATCGCGCCCGACGCGGCGCACCAGCCAATGCCCGAGCAACTGCGGAGCCACCACCTCGGCGGATGGCTCGTAAAAGCTCTTCGGCAACGGGACAAAACGCATATTTTATGATACATTGGAGACGTCGTTATGGAGGAGCCAGCAGAAATTTGGACCATCGGGCATTCGCGTCACACCATGGAAGAATTGAGCGCGTTGCTCAAAACCTATCAGATTCAAGCCGTGGCCGACGTCCGGCGCTTCGCGGTGTCCCGGCGCCATCCGCAATTTAACGAAATGGATTTGTTCAAAAGCCTGGCGAAGGATGGCATTGAATACGAGTCGTTTGCGGAGCTGGGCGGGCGGCGGCGTCCCACGCCGGACTCGCCCAATTCCCTGTGGCGCAATGAATCCTTTCGCGGGTATGCGGATTTCATGTTGACGCCGGAATTTGCGCAGGGCATGAACCGCCTGTTGGAATTGGCGGCGTCCAAACGCCTGGCCATCATGTGCGCGGAAGTGCTGTGGTGGCGCTGTCATCGGGCGTTGCTGGCGGATTGGCTCAAAGCGCGCGGGCTCAAGGTCACGCATATTCTCAGCGCCACCAAAGCGGAAGAGCATCCCTACACGTCGGCCGCCCGGCTGGAAAACGGCAAATTGACTTATGCGCCCAAGCCAAATCTTGAGCTGGAGCTGCGTTAAGCGGCCCAATTCTAATTTGTAGTTGACTTAGCCAGCGCGCCTTTCGGCGTCGGCGGAAACGCCGGAGCGTCAAAACCCGGCGGCAAGGGCGGCAAGGCATCCGGCGGCAGCGACCTGAAGCCCGGCGGCAAGGGCGGCTGGACGGGCAGGCTTTGAATCATCTGGCGCCAGAGACGGCGTTCTGAGGGCGCCATTTCCTCCCAGCGCGTGGCATTGCGCAAAAACTGCGTGCGGTCCTCCTCGGTCATGGTCGCAAATTTACCGAAGGAAAGCAGGCATTGCCGGCGTTCGCGCTCCGATAATTGGTCGTACATGCGCAGCGATTGCTCCATCTCCTGCCGCTCGCGCGCGGACAAGGCGCGCAAAGTTGATTGCTGCTGGGGGGCGTCCAGATCGCAAAAATGGGAGAATTGACGGCACATTTCCTGGCGGGTCGCCTCGGAAAACGACTGCCAGCGCGCCAACTCCTCCGTCCATTGCGCGCGGCGCTCCTCTGGCATGTTGTCAAGTATTCCCTTCTGCCCCGCGGCGGAAGACGCCTGCCAGCGCAGGTAAAAGCTGATGAAATCCTGTTTTTCCAAATACGCCTTTTGTTGCGCGGCGGGGAGCTTGTCCCACTGCCGCAGGCGCGCCTCGAGCAAGGGCCGGTCGGCGGAAGCGGCCAAGGCCAACCGCTGGCTGCGTTGCGCGGGCGGCGCCTTCATCAGATCCAGAAGCGTCCAGCGAAACTCCGTTTGCCGCAAACGCGTCTCGCGAATGTCCAGCGGCAGGGCCTCATATTCGCCCACCTTGCGCAGAATCGCGTCGCGTTCCGCCGGCGCCCGTTGCGCCAGCGCGCGCTCCCGTTCGGCGGGAGTCATGCCCAGCAACACTCGGAAATAGGCGACCGGCGAAAGCTCCCGCAACCGCACCGCCGAGGTCACTTTTTGATACCGCGGCGCCGCCGGGAGAGGCGGAGGCATGGGAACCACGTTCGTCCCTGCAGCCTCGGCCGCCCCGGCGACGCCGATTATCCAAAAAATCAAAACCGCGGTTCTCATCATTCCAGGACGGACAGCAATTCCTCATCCGCCACTTTCACTTTGTCGAGGCGTTGAATGGTGTCGAAATTATGCATCCAATCGATCGGGGGCAAAGCGGCCAGCCGGCTCGCGGCCACCAGCGCCCGCGCCGCCCGCGCCTGCTCCATGGCGCGAAATTCGTGAAAGGAGAAAAATCCCACCCCTACCATTGCCAGGCCCAACGCCAGTCGGGGCCGCCAGCCGCGCCAAAACCAAGGCGTGGTCCGCTCAGGGGCAGCGGCTCTTTGCGCTTCCGCGAGGACGCGCGCGGTAAAGTTGGAAGAAAGGGGGACCGACGGGAGCCGCGCCAGCAAATGGCTCAACTTGTCTTCGGCCTGCCAATCTTCCGAGAGCTGAGGGCGTGCAGCGAGAAACTCCTGTAAATCAGCCTTTTCCGACGCGTTCAAGGGCCGTTTCCAATTAATTTCGCGCCATTTTCTATAATCGTCATCGTGCATACTCGCCTTTCTAAAAACACCGTTTCGCATTGGGAGTTTCCAAATTCATTTTGGGCGCGCCTGATTTTCCTTGGGCCCGGCCGGTTCCCAGGCGCCGGTTTGCAAATAGGGCTTCAATTTCTCTTTCAACGTTTCACGTCCGCGATGGATCAGTGATTTTGTCGCGGAGACGGAGCAGTCCAACACCTTGGCAATTTCCTCGTAGGAAAGCTCCTCCTGGCGGCACAACGTAATGGCCAGGCGCTGCTTTTCGGGCAGGCTGTCCAATGCTTCCTGGATTTTTTCCTCCAGCTCGCCTTGCAGGAAATGCGCCGGGGGTGAAAACACCTTGGAATCCTCGTATTGACGAGGCGCCGATTCCGCGTCCATCCCGGCCTCCAACGATTCCGCCGGATGCCGTCCGCGCCGCCGGATTTCGTTCAAGCACAGGCGCCGCGCGATGGTGAAAAGCCAGGTGGAAAATTTGGCGGAAACCTCATAGCGCTCCGCCGATTGATAAACGCGCACAAAAA
Source organism: Verrucomicrobiia bacterium (assembly GCA_035551475.1). GTDB lineage: Bacteria > Verrucomicrobiota > Verrucomicrobiia > Limisphaerales > Palsa-1400 > DASZMX01. Next base: position 81,037 of record DASZMX010000107.1, on the reverse strand, counting down.
CGTTTTGCGCGAGGTCCTCCGCCTCGTCCAAATCGTGCAGCATGCGGTACAGGAGATTGACCACCGGCTGCTTGAATTTCTCCACCAGGGCCTCGAATGCCGCGAGATCGCCGCGCTTGACGCGCAGCATCAACGCCGCATCCGGATCATCCACCGCCGCCATGGTTTTCAAAACTAATCCAACCCCGCCCCTCGAACAAGGTTGCGCGGCGCAGTTGCCGATTGGCGCCCGCCTGCTATCATGCCCGCATGGTCGTTGAGTTTGTAAAGATGAATGGGGCCGGGAACGATTTCGTCCTGATGGACAATCGGGCGAAGTCCATCGCGCTTTCCGCGGCGCAAGTCACGCGGCTGTGCGACCGGCGCCAGGGCGTGGGAGCCGATGGCGTCATGCTGCTGGTTCCCGCCCGCACCGGCAACGCGGATTGGGCCTGGGACTTTTACAATAGCGACGGCAGCGCGGCCGAGATGTGCGGCAATGGCGCCCGGTGCTTCGCGCGTTACGTGCAGAAATTGACCGGCGGATCAGACAAAATTTCCTTTGAAACCAAGGCGGGCATCATTCAGGCGCGGTTGCATGGCGAGGCGGTGACCGTGCAATTGACGGCTCCGCGCGGGCTGCGCCTTAACGAATCGGTGGCCTTGAAATCCGGCCCGGCCACACTTCATTCCGTGGACACGGGCGTGCCGCACGCCGTGATGTTTGTCCCGGACGCCGACCAGGCGATGGTGCAGGCGCTCGGCGCGGAAATCCGGCGGCATGCGCATTTTGCGCCGCGCGGGACGAACGTGAATTTCGCGCAATTGCTCGGGCCGAACTCCATTCGCGTGCGCACCTATGAGCGCGGCGTCGAGGGAGAAACCCTGGCATGCGGCACGGGGGTGACTGCTTCGGCGCTCGTGGCCGCGGCGGCGCACGGCTTCAAATCGCCGGTGCGCGTGCGGGTGCAAAGCGGCGAAGACCTGGAGGTCAGCTTCGAGACGCAAGGGGCCAACTATGCCAATGTTTGTTTGACAGGCCCGGCGGAATTCACCTTCGAGGGGAGGATGAGTCTCTGAGCGGGACGGGCGGCAGCCCCTGGGAGGTGTTGCGCAATCGCAACCTGCTTCTGTGCTTGATTGCCCGTTTTTTTGCCAGCTTCGGCTCCCAAATGGTCGAGGTGGCCGTGGGCTATGAAATCTACGAGCGCACCGGCTCCAAACTCCTGCTCGGCTACGTGGGTCTGACGCAATTCCTGCCGATGCTGGCCATGACCCTGCCCGCCGGGCACGTGGCCGACACCCGCGAACGCCGCAAAGTCATCATGGCCATGCAATCGGCCCAGGCGCTGGCCTCGCTCGGCCTCGTCTTCATTTCGCACGAACACGCCTCGGTGAATTGGATGTTCCTCTGTTTGACGCTTTCAGGCGTGGCGCGAACTTTCTTGTGGTCAGCCAGCGCGTCGTTTCTCCCGCAATTGGTGTCGCGCGAGGAATTCCCGCGTGCGCTCACCTGGTTCTCCGGCGTGTTCCAGGCCTCGGCCGTCACGGGGCCGGCGGTGGGCGGCGTGCTTTACGATTGGCATGGCGCCTCACTCGTCTATCTGCTCAACGCCATCATGGGCGGGATGTGCGTGGCGCTGTTCGCCTTTGTGACGGTGCGACATAAACCGGCGGCGAAAGAAGCGTTCTCCATGGAAACTTTGCTGGGGGGATTTCGCTTCGTTTTTTCACATCGCACCATCCTCGCCATCATCACGCTCGATTTGTTTGCGGTGCTTTTCGGGGGCGCCACGACACTTTTGCCCGTGTACGCGAAAGATATTCTGCACGTCGGCTCCATCGGCAACGGTCTGCTCCGGGCCGCGTTGCCCGTGGGTTCGCTGGTCTGCGCGGCGCTGCTGGCGGCGCGGCCGCCGATGAAAAAAGCGGGACGCTCGTTGCTTGCGGCCGTGGTGGTCTTCGGCGTGGCGACCATTGTGTTTGGGATTTCCAAATCCTTCTGGCTGTCGCTGGCCATGTTGTTCGTCGCCGGTTTTGCGGACAACATCAGCGTCATTGTCCGGCACACGCTGGTGCAGTTGCTCACGCCCGACGCCATGCGGGGGCGGGTTTCGTCAGTCAATAATTTGTTTATCGGGACGTCCAATGAGCTGGGCGGATTTGAATCCGGTTTTGTGGCGCAATATTGCGGCGCCCTGTTCTCAGTCGTATCGGGGGGCATCGCCACCATCCTCGTCGTCGCGGCGGTGGCATGGATCTGGCCGGAGATTCCGCGTTACGGCAGGCTGGTGCAACCCGAGTCCAAAAATCCCGGCGCCTAACGGCGATGCTGCAGCAGCCAGCTATAAATTTCGGGATTGCTGTAGGTTTGCGTCCAGCAATCGTGCCGGGCTTCCGGATACACGGTCAATTTGACTTCGGCGGCGCCAAGTTCTTTAAGGCTGCGCACCACGCGCTCGGATTCCTCCAGCGGCACGGCAGGATCCTTGGCGCCGTGAAACGCCCAGATCGGCAGCGTCTTCAATGCCTGCACTTTTTCCGCCGGCGCATAATTCAATTTGGCGAGAATCACGGGCAGCATCTCCGCGCCGCCGCAAATCGGGATGACGGCGGCGAATTTTTCCGGGCGCGCCAGGGCCATGCTCCACGTCCCATAACCGCCCATGCTGATGCCCGTCAAATAAATCCTATGCCGGTCCACCCGCCATGACTTCTGCGCGTGGGCCAGCAGGGCGAAAAGCTGATCGCTCGACCACGTCTCGTTGGAAGGGCAAATGGGTGAGAGCAAAATGAAAGGAAAATCAGGATGGTCTAAAATATATTTTGAGGGTCCGTGAAAATCAGCCCGCCAGACATCCGCACCCCTTTCCCCTGCCCCGTGCAGAAAAAGCAGCAGCGGCCATTCCTGCCCGGAGTTGGTCTCGTAGTTTTTAGGCATGTACGCAAGGTATCCCAGCGAGAAGCCCCGCTCCTCTGATTGAAAATGGTGCGCCGTCAGGAGTTTATCCTGCGGCTTGTCCTGGGCGTGGGAAGCATGGCGGCTGGCCATTAGCACAAGCGCCAAGAGTAAAAATGCGCGCATGTTACATCAACTTTAATTTCGGCAAATCCTGCGAATCAACCAACCCCACCGGTTCGCCTTTTCCGTTGACGACGATCAAATCGTCGATATTGCGCTCGTTGAAAATTTTTAAAGCCTCCACCGCCAGCGCGTCGTCGCGAATGCAAATGGGGCGCGCGGTCATCACACTCCGCAGCGGCTTTCCCAGCACATCGCCGTCAGTGGACATGCGGCGGCGCAAATCGCCATCCGTGAAGACGCCGGACAGTTTGCCGCGCCGATTGACGACACTGACGCTGCCGGACTTGGCTTCACACATGATCAGCAGCGCTTCCTTCACGGAAACTTCCTCCGGGGCAATGGCGTTGCGGGCGTCCGCGCGCATGATGTCGCGCACCTTCATCAACAGGGCGCGGCCAATGGCGCCCGACGGGTGGTGGCGCGCATAATCCTTTTCCTTGAAGCCGCGCGCCTGCAGCACGGTCATGGCGAGCGCGTCGCCCATCACCAGCATGGCGGTGGTGCTGGCGGTGGGGGCGAGGTTGAAGGGACAGGCTTCCTTGGGCACTTGCACATCGAGGGCCACATCGCTATGCCGCGCCAGAGAGGATTTCATCGATCCTGTCAAACTAATGATTTTGACGGCGAACCGTTTCAAGGCCGGGATCAGATTCAGCAGCTCCTCGGATTCGCCCGAATAACTCAACGCCAGAATCAGATCGCCGTCGGCCACCACGCCCAGATCGCCATGCAGCGCATCGACGCTGTGCAGCACGACGGCGGTGGAGCCCGTGCTGGTGAGAGTGGCGGCAATTTTTTGGCCGACATTGCCGGATTTGCCGATGCCCACCACGATGATTTTGCCGCGCTGCCGCAGGGTTTCGACAATCAAATCGACCGCCGCGCTGAAGGTCTCATCCAGGCGGCGGCGGACCGCGCGAACGGCCGCCAGTTCAATGTCAAAGACTTCACGCGCGCGGGCTAAGTGTTTCATGGGAGGGGATGATTTCGATAAGCTTCGGCCAGAAGCGTGATGGGATGGGCCAGGCGGATCTCAAGGCCGCGCTGGCGCAGGCCGCCCGCCAGATAAGCCAGGCAGCCGGGATTGGCGGTGGCGACAATCGGCGCGGCGGTGGACGCGATGCGACCAAGTTTCCGCTCCAAAAGCTGGCCGGCCATTTCGGGTTGAATCAAATTATAAATGCCGGCGCTGCCGCAGCACCAATCGCTTTCCGGCAATTCGATGAGCGTCAGATTCGGAATGGCGCGGAGCAGTTGGCGCGGCTGGGCGGTGATTTTCTGGCCGTGCCGCAAGTGACAGGATTCGTGATAGGTGACCGTCAAGGGCGGCGCGCCGCGCGAGGGCGGCGGAGTGAGGCCGATGGCAGCCAGCCATTCGTGAATGTCCTTGAGGCGTTCATCCCAGACCGCCGCCCGCGCGCGATAGGCGGGATCGTCCGCCAACAGCGCGCCGTAATGCTTGAGGTGCGAACCGCAGCCGCCCGCATTGCTGATGATGGCGTCAAATTGCTCGGGGGGAAATTGGTCAATGTTGCGCCGGGCCAATTCCCGCGCCGTGGGCAAATCGCCATTGTGCGCGTGGAGCGAGCCGCAGCAATGCTGCTCAGGCGGCGTGATCACTTCACAGCCATTGCGCGCCAAAACCTCCGCCGTGTCGCGGTTGACATCGCTGAACATGGCGTCCTGCGCGCAGCCCGTGAGGAGGGCCACCCGATAGCGACGCGCGCCCAAGGCGGGGGTGACCGGAGCAATCAGCTCGGCGGAGAAGTGCGGTTGAATTTGCGGCGTCATCGCCTCCAGTTCGCGCCAGCGTTTCGGCAATAAATGAGGCAAACCGCTGCGGCGAAAAAGCCATTGCAGGCCCGTCTCTTGCCAAAGTCGAATGGCCGCCGCGACCACTTGCAAGCGGCGCAAATCGACAAACAACCAGCGCAGCGTAAAGGCGCGCAACAAATTGCGACCGGGCGAATCCAGGACGCCGCTCTCCTCCGCTTCCGCGCGGGCGTTCTCAAACAATTCGGCGTAATTGACCCCGGCGGGACACGCCGTCATGCAGGCCAGGCAGCCGAGGCAAAAATACATTTCGTCGGCGAAAACGCGCGTGGTTTCGAGCTGGCCATCGGCAATCGACCGCATCAAGGCGATGCGTCCGCGCGGGCTGTTGCGCTCGAGTTTGGTGGCGTCGTAGGTCGGACAGGTCGGCAGGCACAGACCGCAGTGCATGCATTGTTGCACGACCGCGTAATCCAAGGCTCGCAAGCGGTTGGCCACGGCTCAGCGCGCCGGATCCGGCTGGTAAACCTCGGCGCCGCGCGGCGGCGGAGCCGTGCTTTGGAAATCGGGCTCGTTGCGCTGGCCGACGGTGGTTTCGCGGATGATCAGCTCGTTCATGAGCGCGACGGGCGTGTTATATTTGACAAACCCATCCGGCGGATTGAACAACTGTTCCGAGGGCGAGTCGAAAATCAACTCGGACAAATTCACGGTGATGGGGCGCCCTCCAGAAGCTGATTGCAGGCGCACGGGAAAATGCCGCAGGTCATCGGCCTGCCAGACTTTATACACGGCGGCCGAGCCGTCCGCGCGGGACACGGTGACCGCGGAACGATGACACGCATGGCCATTCACGGTTTCTGAAATCGCCGCGCCCGGCTCCGTTTGAATGTTGGTGACTTCCAACGTCCCGGTGACCGGCGCATAACCCTGCAATGCCTCGCTGACCGCCCAACCGCGGCGCAAATTCGCGTCCCAAATAAAAATCATGCCGGCGCCCGGGCGTTTCTTGACGACAACTTCGTCCGGTTGAAAAACCAACCGGCCCTGACGCTGCAACAAAGTCCCGGACAACGGACGTTCGCTGTAAGGGCGGCGGATATCGGTTGTAACGTGCGCGCTGTAACCGACCGCATTGGTCAGAAGCACGACGGCGGGGCCGTTGAGAAATTCGGGGATTTGTTCATCGCCCGCATGAAAGGCCGGGCCGAGGTTTTTCTTGCTCGCGCAACCGCTCCACACCACGGCCAACAAACAGCCCGCTGCAAACCAAATCATTCTCATGTCAGAAACTCAAAATGGCTGGAGAACCCGCCGCCCGCAAGGCGCAAAAAAAGCCGCGGGCAACTAGGCCCGCGGCTCAATCCCACCCCCCTCGGTTCCTCCAAACCGAAATTCTTACCAACGACGATAATGATAATACGGACGGCCCCAGCCGAACCCGACCCGCACGACCGGGCGATAATAGGGCGCGGCATAAACGACTGGCGTCGGGCAGACGGGCGCCGCATAAACGGGCGGAGCCACCACGACCGGGGCCTGCACGCAGGCTTGGGGCGCAGGCGCCGCATAGGCGTAGGTTGGGCCGGGATAAACGTAGTAAGGCGCCGGGGCGGCATGAGCCACGGTGACGCCAATGGCCGTGCCGACCGCCAGGCCGCCCAGCACTCCGGCCGCGATGCCAAAGCCGCCATGGGCTTCCGCCTTGGGCGTGGTCAAAGTCAAAACTGAAAGCGCAAGTCCTGTGACTGCAAACATTTTTACAAACCGTTTCATAGTTTAACCTTTCCGTCGAATTGGACGCTTCATTTGCGTCTCTATTCAACTGGCAGTTTTCCCTGCCATAAGCCTATACGGGGCCGGCGGCAAAATCTTGCAGACTTGCGGGCGCCCCTGTTTTTGGCGACGATGCCCGAGCCATGCGCATCATCCTTTTCATCCTCGCCGCCGCCTGGACCACCCTGAGCGCGGCTGCGGACCCGGCGTTTCGGGCGCTGGTTTTCTCGGAAACGCTGCTCTACCGCCACCCTTCCATTCCCGCCGGCATCGCCGCGGTGCAAAAACTGGGCGCGGAAAACAACTTTGCAGTTGACGCGAGCGAAGACCCGGCGGTGTTCACCCGGACGAACCTGGCGCGTTACGCGGTGGTGATTTTTCTCAGCACAACCGGCAACTTTCTGGACACCAACCAGCAAGCCGCCTTCAAGGACTACGTCGAGGGCGGCGGCGGCTTCGTGGCGGTGCACGGGGCGTTGGCGGGCAAGGAGGCGACCGAGGGAGATTGGCCGTGGTACGTGGATTTGCTGGGGACGACCTTCGTCACGCACACGCCCGTCGTCCCGGGCGTGATCAAGGTGGAGGACACGAACGATCTTTCCACGGCCAAACTTCCGGCGCGCTGGCCGCATGCGGAGGAATGGTATTTTTTCGCCTCCAACCCGCGCCCTACCGTGCATGTGCTCGCCACCGTTGATGAAAGCTCGTTTCTGCGCCAGCCGATGAACCTTGATCACCCGATTTCCTGGCGCCGCACGGCAGGACGCGGACGGGTCTGGTTCACGGCCCTGGGGCACACCGACGCCTGTTTCAGCGAGCCGCTATTTCTCGCCCATTTGCTGGGCGGCATTCAGTACGCCGCCGCGCAGGAGCAGACCAAATTGCGGTCGCCGTAAACATTGTCAATACGAGACACCGGCGGCCAGAATTTATTCTCGCGCGTCCACGGCGCGGGGTAAGCGGCTTGGGCGCGCGTGTAGGGACGGTCCCAGGCGTCCGCCAGCACGACGTCGGCCGTGTGCGGCGCTTGCTTGATCACATTGTTTTTCGCGTCCGCCTGCCCCGACTCGATGGCCTTGATTTCGGCGTGAATTAAAATCAGCGCGTCGCAGAAGCGGTCGAGTTCCGCTTTGGCTTCGCTCTCCGTCGGCTCGATCATCATGGTGCCGGGCACAGGAAACGAGATGGTGGGCGCATGAAATCCGTAATCCATCAAGCGTTTCGCCACGTCCTCCACGGTGACGGATTTAAAATCGCGCAAATCCACGATGCATTCGTGCGCGACGAAGCCGTGTTCGCCGCGATAGAGCACCGGGAAAAAAGGATGAAGCCGGGCGGCGATGTAATTGGCATTCAGGATGGCAACCTTGGTGGCCTGGGTCAGTCCGGCGCCGCCCATCAACGCGATATAAGCCCAGGAAATCAGAAGAATGTTGGCGCTGCCCCACGGCGCCGCGGAGACAGCTCCGATCGGATTCTCACCGCCGAGATTCACCACGGGATGGCCAGGCAGAAATTCCACCAGGTGTTCCGCCACGCAAATGGGACCCATGCCCGGGCCGCCGCCGCCGTGCGGAATGCAAAAAGTTTTGTGGAGATTTATATGACAGACGTCCGCGCCCAAATCCCCGGGGCGGCATAAGCCCGCCTGCGCATTCAGGTTGGCGCCATCCATGTAAACCTGGCCGCCATGCTCATGGATGATTTGGCAAATCTCCGCGATCCCCTCCTCAAAAACGCCGTGCGTGGAGGGGTACGTCACCATGAGCGCGGCCAATTCATCGCGATGCTGCGCCGCCTTGGCCCGAAGATCGGCCACGTCCACATTGCCTTGCGCATCGCAAAGGACCGGGACAATGCGGAAGCCGGCCATCGCCGCGCTGGCAGGGTTGGTGCCGTGGGCGGAGGTCGGGATGAGACAAACGCGGCGGCGCGCGTCGCCGCGGCTTTCGTGATAACGCTCGATCATGAGCAAGCCCGCGTATTCCCCTTGCGCGCCGGCATTGGGTTGGAGCGAGCAACCGTCGAAACCCGTGATTTCGCACAGCCATTCTTCGAGCTGCCGAAAAAGCGCCTGATAGCCCCGGGTCTGGGAAAGCGGGGCAAACGGATGCAACCGGGAAAATTCCGGCCACGAAATGGGCAGCATCTCTGCCGTGCCATTTAATTTCATGGTGCAGGAGCCCAGCGGAATCATGGAGGTTGTCAACGACAAATCCTTGTTCTCCAGGCGCCGCAGGTAACGCAGCATTTGCGTTTCCGAGAGATGCGAATGGAACACCGCCTCCTGCAAAAATGGCGTCGTGCGCGCCCAAGGCGCGGGGAAATCGCCAGCCTCCGGCGCTTCGCCCAAATCCGGCGGCGCGGTTCCGCCGTTAAAGACGGCGAGGATCTCCTGCACATCTTTGGCGCCCGTTGTTTCGTCGAGAGAAATCCCGAGGGTGTGCCCGTCCACCACGCGAAAATTCATCCGCCGCTCCTCGGCGAGTTTCACGATTTCGGCGCTGCGCCCGGAGCCCAGCCGCACGGTGATCGTGTCAAAATAAGGGCGATCCGGCGCGGCCAATTCCAAGCCGAGTTTGCGCAAGCCCGCGGCGAGCATCAGCGTCAATTGGCGAATGCGCCGCGCGATTTGCTTTAAGCGCTCCGGCCCGTGATAGACCGCGAACATCGCCGCCATATTGGCCAGCAGCGCTTGCGCCGTGCAAATGTTGCTCGTGGCTTTTTCGCGGCGGATATGCTGTTCGCGCGTTTGCAGCGCGAGCCGCAGGGCGCGGCGGCCTTGCGCATCTTTGGATACGCCGACCAACCGTCCGGGCATAAGCCGTTTGTAGGCGTCGCTCGTCGCAAAAAAAGCCGCGTGCGGCCCGCCATAGCCGAGGGGCACGCCGAAGCGCTGAGCGCTGCCGATCGCGACGTCGGCGCCGAATTCTCCCGGCGGACGCAGCAACGTCAACGCCAGCAAATCCGCCGCCACGGCCACGAGAGCGCCGGCGGCGTGCGCGCGCTGCGCAAATTCCTCGTAATTTTCCACCGCGCCATGCGTGGAGGGATATTGCACGAGGGCGCCAAACACCTGGTCATGAAAGGCAAAGGTCTCGTGGCTCCCCACCTCGACCTTGATGCCGAGCGGACGCGCCCGCGTGCGCACGACGTCGATGGTCTGCGGATGACAGTATTTCGAAACGAAAAAGACGGTGCGGTCGGGCCGCGCATTTTGGCAGAGATGCATCGCTTCCGCCGCGGCGGTGGCTTCATCGAGCAGCGAGGCATTGGCCACGGGGAGCGCCGTGAGGTCGCTGATCATGGTTTGGAAAATGAGCAGCGCTTCAAGCCGGCCCTGGGAAATTTCCGCCTGATACGGGGTGTATTGCGTGTACCATCCGGGATTCTCCAAAATGTTCCGCTGAATCACCGGCGGCACAAAGCAGTCGGAATACCCCATGCCAATATAGGTGCGAAAAACCTGGTTGCGGCCCGCGAGCGCCCGCAATTCCGCCAGGACCGCCTGCTCCGTTATTCCCGCCGGCAAGGCCAGCGGCTGCTTCACGCGCAACGCCGGAGGAACCACGCGCGCGATAAATTCGTCCAGATCGGACGCGCCCAGCGTTTGCAACATCTGGCCTTGCTCCGCGAGCGAAGGCCCAATGTGCCGCGGCACGAAACTATCGTGCGGGGCGCGGCTCGGTGTGGATTGGGTAACCGTCTCCATCATCCCGCCGACACTAAGGCCGAGCCCCGCCAAATCAAGGGCAGAAAAATAATTTGGCGCGCTTCATCTTCCCTTAAGGCGGGGCGCGCTAAATTTCGCGCATGAAATCTGCCACACGATTACTCGTCACCGCTCTCGCGATGTGCGTCGGGCGCAACGCCGCGGCCGATCCGCGCACGAACGGCTGGTTCACCACGTTCTCCGGGCAATACGCCCGTATTTATACAAACGACGCCATGCAAAGCGCCGGCTCGTCGCTCACGGCCTGGAGCAACGGCTCCCAGACCCAGGCTGCCCCCGCCTACTGCGGCGTGCAGGATGTCTATTCCTCGGCCAATTGGATTTATGTTCGCTCCACCGGCCTGGCCAGTTACACCATGGGCCCGTGGCAGCATGGCAATTTTCCCAATCTCCCAGTCAATCAGAAGAATCTTTTTCGTTTCCCGCGCACCGTCACCGTCCCCGTCACGAACTCCTCCACGGGCTTGGGCCAGATCGGAATCTTCGTGGACGGCGTCGAGATGTTCAATAGTTGCGACGCCTTTTATTGGAACGGCTCCTCGGACGTCAGCGGCGCCGGTTCGGGCTATTGGAATCGGGACGCGTATGTCAATGAAGGCGCCACTTTCGATCCTGGCTACGCGCACCAGCAAAACACCGGCACCTATCACTATCATGCTAACCCCATCGGCTTGCGGTATCTGCTCGGCGACCACGTCACCTACGACGCCGCGGCCAAAACTTTTAGCGAATCCACCACCGCCCCCACTCAGCATTCGCCGCTCCTGGGCTGGGTGTCGGATGGGTGTCCGATTTACGGGCCTTATGGCTATAGCAACGCCACCAATCCGGCAAGCGGCATACGCCGCATGATTTCCGGCTACGTCATTCGCAACGGGCAATATGGAACCAGCAATCTCACCGCCAACGGCCGCACCACAATTCCCGCGTGGGCCGTTCGACTCGGAGCGCCCTCTGCCAACCAAGCCGGCCCGGCGGTCAGCTCCAGTTATCCTCTGGGCCGCTACATGGAGGACAACGATTACCTCGGCGATCACGGGTTCGTGCAAGGAGTCGATTTCGACCTCGACGAATTCAACGGGCGTTGGTGTGTCACGCCCGAGTTTCCGACTGGCATTTACGCTTACTTCGTCGCCATCGCCAGCAATGGCGTCCCGGTTTATCCGTATAATATTGGCCGTGGTTACTATGGCAGCCCGACCGGCTCGGCTGTGTCAAGCATTGGCGAAACTGTCGTCACTAATTTTGCGGGCGGCCCCAGCGCGGCTCCTGTCATGCAGACGCCGCATTATGGCAACGGCCTGGTCACATTAACCTGGAGCGCCGTGGAGGGCGGCAGTTATGAATTGGATGCCTCGACCAACCTGACGAATTGGTCGGCGCTGCGGACCAACATTGCTGCCACGCAAATCGCGGCGAGCAATTATGACAGTGCGCCGGACCTTGCGGCCAAATATTATCGCGCGCGCCGCATCGCGTTGGCCGCCTACGATGGCGACGGCTCCGGCCCGCTCGCCGTAGCGCCCGGCGGCAATGCCGCGCGTAGCTCGAGCGTCACAGTCTCAATCACCCTGCCCTCCTCGCCGCCGTGGCCGCCCGCCAATGCCCCGATCAGCAGCGTCACCCTCGCGGGAACCATCACCGGCTCCAGCATCTCGTATGCGACGCAAGGCACGGTAGTGGCCACATTCAACATCCCCGCCAACGCCCCGACCGGCTCGCAGAATATCGTGGTGACGTTTGGAAGCCCGGGACCGCCGCCCTACACAGTTACTTTTACAATTGACTAATAACTGGCAAATCTGGAACACCCGACATCAGGAATTCGGGAGTAAAGGCTGGCTGTTAACATTAATCGGTGCCCTTAGCGTCCGCAAAAACCAAAACCAGAAGAACGCCGAAAGAAACGTCGCCGAAGCGATGCCTGAAACAAACTCCCAACTCGGGAACATCCACAGCTCGACGGCTAGTCGAATCACGCTCTGGGTGAGCGAAATGGCGAGAACGGAAACGATGCCAGCAGCACAGCAAGCCAACACCAAAATGGCACGCCGCTTAGCCGAAGCTGATAGATGACTATAGAATGCGAATATGCCGCCGCCAAGAACTGCAACCGCCACGACTAAAAGCAAGTTCGCGGGTCGCGAGCGGAAGTATGCAACTGAATCGTTCCCGAGAAAGCTGTTGATAAAGTCTGCTGAGGCCCCGAATAAAACGGTTAACGAAATCATCATTTTCAAAGGCTTGCGCATGGCTCAAGAATCGCCTGAACATCCAAAATGTCAATTATAACACACGTTTATGCCCCTTGTTCGAAAATTGGCCTTCGTTGTCCTTGAACAAAATGTTGAAGGTCGTCAGCGGGCCGTAGCAGCGCGAGATATATTGTTGCATTTCGACTTTTTCGGCGTCGGAGAGTTTCTCGTGCGCGTTGATTTTTTGTTCCGGCACGCGCAATTGGTTTCTGACCATCACGATTGTGTTTCGCGAAAAAAACCGCTCGAATCGCTCGCCCCGCCGCGCTTGATGTGCGACCCTGAATGTCGTGAAAACGGACGCCGCGCCAATCGCATTGACCAATTTGATGCGTATCTCCGCAACAGGAGAACGAATCCCAATCACAGTCGAAATTGGCCAACCCATCGCCGATGGTGCCTCTTGGCGCACGCCCGTCGCCATCCACGGCCTTGATGGGCGGTTGTGCGACATTTGCGGCGAAGATTCTCTGCAATCTTTAAGTCTCGCTCTGGAGTTGGTGAAACGCAGACTCCAATCAATTATTGAACGTGGCGAGCGGCTTACCGATGCCGAGGGCCAAGGTGACGAAGACGTCGATTTTAATCTTGACGCCTATTTTCCTCGTTCCGAGTAAACCGGAGTCATTCCCCCTTGCTCGAAAATTGCCCTTCCTTGTCCTTGAACAAAATGTTGAAGGTCGTCAGCGAGCCGTAGCAGCGCGAGATGTATTGTTGCATATCCACTTTTTCGGCGTCGGAGAGTTTCTCGTGCGCGTTTATTTTTTGTTCCAACACGCGCAATTGGTTTCTGACCATGACGATTTTGTGGAAGAAGACTTCAAGGGGGACGTCCTTGGCTTGGAGGGCGGGGTCGGAGGGGCGGAGGATGAGGGCGCCACGTTGCCAGCGCTGGGCGAGTTCCTGCACGATGGATTCGTCGCGCTCCACGCCTAGTTCCTTTAAGGTGGCGGCGACGATCTCGCCGACCAGGGCGGGCAAGGGCATGGAAAGGCCGCTGACTTCGGCCAAAGCTTCCGCAGGCTGGATGTCGCTTTGCTCAGGCGAAAGGGTTTTCAGGCCGACGTCGAAGCGAATATCGGCAAAATGTTCCGACACGCTTTTTACCGTGCCCGTCCCGTAATCCGCATGATGAACCTTCATGCCCACGTGCATTGATTGCAATCTCATGCCCACATCTTGGTCGGGGTGGATGGTTCTGGCAAGCGCCCGAGGCTGCCTCAAGCATTTTCCCAAATTGGAATCAGAGTGGCGCGCCCGCGCGCGGCGGGGGATGTTGTGGGTATGGCTGCAATTTGGAAGGGATCGATCAGCTTTGGCTTGGTGAATATTCCCGTCGCTCTTTACTCGGCGACGCGGGGGCGCGACGAAATCAAATTTCATCTCCTGCGCAAGGATGATCTCAGCCCGGTGAAATACCAGCGCGTCGCTGAAACCGACGGCAAAGTGGTGCCATGGAACAGCATCGTAAAAGGTTATGAGCACGAAAAAGGCGAATTTGTTGTGGTGACGGAAGCTGATTTTAATCGCGTGCAATTGAAGTCCGCGCAAATGATCGACATTCGGGAATTTGTCGCCTTGGAGGAAATCGATCCGATGTTTTTCGATCAGCCGTATTTTCTCGTGCCGGAAAAAGGCGGCGACAAAGCGTACGCCCTGCTCCGGGACGCGTTGAAAAAATCGGGCAAGGTCGGCATTGCGAAAGTGGTGATTCGGAAGCGTGAACATCTGGCGGCCGTCAAGCCGCTTGAGCACGCGTTGGTGCTGGAGCTAATGCATTTTGAAGATGAGTTGGCTGATCCCAACGACCTTTCCCTGCCGAAAACCGCTGACCTCGGAAAAAAAGAGGTGAGCATGGCGGAAACCTTGATCGATGGAATGACGGAAAAATGGGATCCGCGCAAATATCACGACCAATATCGCGAGGCCTTGGTGAAGGTCATTGAGGAGAAAGTGGCGGCCGGCGGCAAGGAATTGCCGAAATCCAAGGAAGCGCATGCCAAACCTACCAAAGTCATCGATTTGGTTTCCGTCCTGCAAGCGAGCCTGAATCAAGCGCAGGCGGGGAAGAAACCCGCGCGACATCCGGCCAAACGACGCAAAGCGGCCTAATTTCCCTCGGGCCGCGGCGCCCGTTGCAGCCCGACGGCATCCGCGATCTCGTCCATTTCTTCGCGGCTGACATTCTCGAGGGTTTTGCCTTTGGCGGAAAGTTTCTCGTTGATCTTGATCGCCTTCTCGGTCATCGCCTCGTGCGTTTCGGCGGTGCCGCCGACCAGCGCGAAATTGGGGCCGGTAGTCAGGCGTTTGTGCCCGTCAGTGTCCAGGCCAACCCCCAGGATGACCGCGGATTTTTTGCGTTTCTTCGCCACAGTGGCGTCAACATCTTGCCGCCTCGCGCGCAAGTCCAGAATTATTTGGACGCAGCCACCCGGCAGCGATCCGCCACCAAAGTCAGCGTCGCCAGGAACTCCTCGCGTTTTTCATCAGTCAAACCGGCGAGCACTTCACCTTGCAGGGCAATGGCAACTTTGCGAGCCCGTTTGAACTTTACCGCGCCGGCGGGCAGCAGCCGAATGCGTTTGGCGCGGCGGTCGGTCTCGTGACGCTCGCGGGAAATCCAGCCGGCTTTTTCCATGCGTTCCAGGAGGGACGCCATGGTGTTGGGATCGCTGGCGATGAGGCGTGTCAGGGCGCTTTGCGTCAAGCCCGTGGCGCCGTGCTCGGACAGAGTGCGCAAGGTGGTGTATTGATCGGGCGTGAGGCGCAGGTGCGCGATGCGCCGGCGGAAGGTCTGGTTCAGGCTGAACCAGGCATGACGCAGAAGCATGGGCAGGCGCCGGGTGTGAGAGCCGTCGTGGTTTGTCATTTACTACGTGTAGGTATTATTCGTGTTGCATTCCGCGCGGCGTATAGAATAATAATCGCATTCAACGAAGGCAATCCCAAGCAGACGTCCTGCGCTGCCCTCGGAATCGCACGGTTTTATGAAGCAAAAGACTTGTTGTCTGCTCGCGCTGATGGCGGCGGTTTTTGGCCTGCGCGCCGCCGCTCTTCCCGGCTGGTTCAACTGGCGCGGGCCCAATCAAAACGGCTCTTCCGCCGCCAAAAATCTTCCCGCCGCCCTCGATGCGGCGCATCCGTTATGGACGGCCGATTTCGCCGGCATGTCCACGGCCGTAGGCCGGAACGGCAAAATTTACATCATGGGCTACACCGGCGAGGGCCAGGACTTGACGGAAGGCGTCGGCTGTTTCGACGCCGCCACCGGCAAAAAGCTGTGGGAAAAACAATACGGCGATTTCCTGAGCGACACGATTTATCTCCGCTATGCGACGTCCAGCCCGACGATCGATCCGGTGACCGGCAATGTTTATATCCAGGACACGCAGGGGATTTTTGCGGGCTTTAGCGCGGACGGCCAAAACCTCTGGGAACATTCCATGATGGAGGAATATGGGCGCCTTACCTTCCCCAATGGCCGCACGGCTTCGCCGGTCGTGGACGATGATTTGGTCATCACGCGCGGCATCACCGCCAATTGGGGCGCCAACGGCCCGGCCTCCGATCGGTTTTATGCATTTGACAAGAACTCGGGGCAACTGGTCTGGACCTCCACGCCGGGCGCGCGGCCCAAGGACAATTCGTATTCGCATCCCGTTCTCTCCTGGCGCAACGGCAAGCGCGTTTTCTACGCCGCCACCGGCGACGGCGCGGTGGTGTGCGTGAATGCCCGCACCGGCGACCCAATTTTCCGCGTCAGCCTTTTTAAAGCCGGCATCAACTCGTCCCTCTTGCTTTATCACAACGACACCATCATCGCCATTTACGGCACGCCCTATGAGCCCGGCCAGATGGTCGCCATGAAAATCCCCGACGTTTCTCCCACCAACGCCGACCCGGTCATCGTCCCGCGCTCGGCCGTTGAACTTTGGCACAACGAAATCCGCACGTCCGCCAGTTCGCCAATTCTCTCAGGTGATCGTGTGTATGTGACAAGCGAAGTGGGTGATCTCGTGGCCGTGGACGCCACCGACGGCAATATCGCGTGGAAGTTGCATCTGGGCACGGAACAGCGCAATTCCTCCCCGCTCTTCGCCGACGGAAAAATCTACGCGCCCATCTTGAACGATCCCGACACCGCCGCCAACGTCGGCTCCGAATCCGCCGCCGGCGGCCACGGCGCGCTCTACGTGATCGAGCCCGGCGCCACGCAAGGCAAAATTCTCTCGAAGATCGTCCTGGATGGCCGTTGTTACGGCACGCCGACGCCTTACGAAGGCCGGATTTACCTGCAAACGAGCAAGAAACTTTATTGCTTTGGCAGCGCCACGCCTTCCGCGGCGCCCGCGCCCACCGATGCGAGTGTCAACGGCATTGCGACGCCGACGGTGGATGCGTGGGAGGAAGAAAAGGCCCCGGCGCCAGGAGCCGCCGCCAAACTGCAAATCATTCCTTCGGAATTACTGTTGCAGCCGGGCGCCTCGGTTTCCTTTCGAATTCGCGAGCTGGACACCAATGGTTTGACGGTGAAAGAAATCACGGACGCCAAGTCGGTCCATTGGGCGTCCTACGTGCCGCCGACGGCGAAAGTCAAAGCCGCCCTGAAAGCCAGCTTCAACGATGAAGGGCAGCTCACGGCCGCGCCGGACAAGGTTCCGTCGGCGGGCGCTTTTGAAGCGACGGTCGATGGGCTGAAAGGCTACATTCGCGGGCGCATTTTGCCGGGCCTGCCGTTGCGCCAGGATTTTGAAAGCGCGAATTTGACCGAGGTCACCACCAACCAGGTCGAGCCTCCCACGAAGTTTGCTTATCCGCCTCTGCCCTGGATCGGCGCGCGCTTCAAATTTGAAGTGCGCGATCGCGACACCAACAAATGCCTGGTCAAGACGATTGACAATCCGTTCTTTCAGCGCGCCACGGTGTTCATGGGCACACCGGATTTGAAGAATTACACCATCGAGGCCGACGTGATGAGCGACGGCAACAAACGCAAAATGTCCGAGGTGGGCGTGATCAACCAACATTACCTGATCGAATTGAAAGGCAATGAACAAGTCCTGCAGATCAGCTCCAACCAGGAATTATTGCGCCAGGCGGCGCCATTCTCCTGGAAGCCTAATACGTGGTATCGCCTCAAGGCGCGCGTCGATGTGGCCGCCGACGGCTCTGGCGTTATTCGCGGCAAAGCCTGGAAAATCGGCGAAGCCGAACCCGCCGCGTGGCTGAATGAGTTGCCCGTGCATCATGCCGAAACCAGCGGATGCCCCGGCCTCTTTGGCTTCTCCGCCCAGGGACAGCGCATTTACATCGACAACATTTCCGTGGCCTCCAATTAATTTGCTTATGAAATCAAATTTTCGCATAGCCACCGTCGCCGCGCTTGCCGCGGGCACGTGTCTCGCCTCCGCTACGGATTGGCCGCGCTGGGGCGGCAATGATCCAGGGCGCAATATGTATTCCACGGAAAAGGGGCTGCCCGATCATTTCGCCGCCTCCACCAACGGCCACGTCGATTTGAAGCCCGGCAGCGAAGATATTGACCCGAGCAAGCTGCCGGCCGCCAAATGGATTTCCAAAGTTGGCTCGCAAAGTTATGGCAACGTCGTGGTGGCCAACGGCAAGGTGTATGTCGGGACCAACAATGAAAACCCGCGCGACCCGCAGCATCAGGGGGATCGCAGCATTCTCATGTGTTTCGACGAAAAGACCGGCCAATTTCTCTGGCAGCTCGTGGTGCCGAAATTGGCGTCCGGCAAGGTCAACGATTGGGAAAACCTCGGCCTGCTCTCCTCGCCCAACGTGGAGGGAAACCGCGTCTATCTTGTCACGAGCCGTTGCGAAGTGATCTGCCTCGACGCGGAAGGCATGGCGAACGGCAATGACGGGCCGTTCAAGGATGAAGCCCAATATGTCGCCGGCCCGGGCAATCCCGTGGCGAAAATCGGGCCGCACGACGCCGACATCATCTGGAAATACGATATGATGGATGAGTTGGGCGTGTTCCCGCACAACGCGTCCAATTGTTCGCTGCTCATCGTGGGCGATTTGATTTACGCCTGCACGTCCAACGGCCAGGATTGGACGCATGTGAATATTCCCTCGCCGAATTCACCGAGCCTGATTGCGATCAACAAGATCACCGGCAAACTGGCGGCGGAGGACAACGCCGGGATTGGGCCTCGCATTTTCCACGGGCAATGGAGCTCTCCCTCGACGGGGGTCGTGAATGGCCGTCAATTGATCTTCTTCGGCGGCGGCGACGGCGTTTGCTATGCGTTTGACGCGGCGCCCAAAAAAGGCGACGGCTCGCCCATCGTGCCCGTGGTTCCCGGCGCGCCCATCAATCGCACCGAGGACACCGACACCGATTACCTCAAAAAAGTCTGGTGGTTTGATTGCAATCCGCCCGAGCGCCGCGCCACCGACGCCGCGCATAAATATCCCGCGCCGGACGGCCCCAGCGAGATCAACGCCACGCCGGTGTTCTGGAAGAACCGCATTTACGTCGCCGTCGGCCAGGACCCGGAACACGGCGAAGGCGTCGGCAACCTGACCTGTATTGACGCGACCAAGACCGGCGACGTCACCAAGACCGCCAAGCTGTGGAACTACGACAAGATTCATCGCAGCCTTTCCACCGTTTCCATCACGCCGGACGGGCTGCTTTTCATCGGCGATTTCTCGGGTTTTCTGCATTGCCTCGACGCCGAGAGCGGCCAGGTCTATTGGGTGCAGGATTTGAAGGCGCACATGTGGGGCTCCACGCTGGTGGCGGACGGCAAGGTTTATTGCGGCGATGAAGACGGCGACTTTTATGTCTTCGCCGCCAGCAAGGAGAAAAAACTCATCAGCGTCACCAATCTGGGAGCGCCGGTTTACTCGACGCCCGTCGTCGCCAACGGCGTGCTGTATGTGCATTCCAATGCCAACCTGTTCGCGTTTCGCAACCCGCTGAAAAACGGCGCGCAATCGGACCAGGCGCCGAAGGTTAATTTGGAATTGCCCCATTGATCCTGCCGCACGGGTCGCGCTTATGAAAAAATTATTGCTCTTTCTCCTGATTGCGGCCGTTTACGCCGTGCATCAGGACATCTGGAACTGGCGCAAAAGCGATCCGCTGATTCTTGGCTTTCTGCCCATTGGCCTGGCTTATCACGCTGCTTATACCGTCGTGGCCGCGATACTCATGGCTATTCTCGTGAAAACGGCGTGGCCGGCCCATTTGGAAGAGCCTGAAACGCCCGCCACCAAACCGAAACCATGATTCCCGTCGTTGTCGTTCTCATTTACCTGGCGGTCATCGCCGTGATTGGCAGCGTCGCGTTTCGGCGCGGACGCGAAAACACGGAGGATTTTTTCCTGGCCAGCCGCTCGATCGGCTCGATGTTTTTCTTCCTGTCGATCTTCGCCACCAACATGACCGCCTTCGCCATCCTGGGCAGTTCCGGCCAGGCCTTTCGCCAGGGCATTGGCATTTTCGGTTTGATGGCTTCCTCCTCCGCGCTGGTGATTCCGCTGACAATCTTTTTCATTGGCACGCGTCTGTGGTCGATCGGCAAAAAATTTGGGCATCAAACACAAGTCTCGTTTTTTCGTGACCGCTGGGAATGCAGCCACATCGGCACGCTGATTTTCATCCTGACGATTTGCATGCTGCTGCCCTATATGATTGTCAGCCTCATGGGCGGCGGCACCGTGTTGCGGGACATCAGCGGCGGGATGATTTCGTATCCGTTGGGCTGCGCAATTGTCGGGCTGGTGGTGACGCTCAATGTTTTCCTGGGCGGCATGCGGGGCACAGTCTGGGTGAACGTGCTGCAAACAATCATGTTTCTCTGCTTTGGCGCCGTGGCCCTGATGGTCATCAGCAGCGCGCTGCCGGGGGGATTCAGCGATTACATCAACAAAATCGCGGCCAATGATAAGACAAGATTCCTGCTGACTCGTGAAAAAATGTCGCCGGAATATTTTTGGAGTTACACGCTCATCCCGCTTTCTTCCATCATGTTTCCGCACATGGCGATCATGTGTTTTTCCGCGCGCAAAGTGACGGCGTTCAAGCGCACGGTGATTCTCTATCCGCTGGCGATCATGGCGATCTGGCTGCCCTGCGTTTTCCTCGGAGTGCTGGGCCACGCCGCCTTGCCCGATTTGAAGCCCGCGGAGGCGGACGGCGTGCTTTTGCACATGCTCACGACCTATGCGCCAGCGTGGCTCGCGGGTTTGCTCGGCGCGGGGATTATTTCGGCCGTCATGGGATCGGACACGCATCAAGTGCTGGGAGCAAGCACGATGTTCACCAAGGATATTTTCGTGCATTACGGGGGCAAAGAAAGATTTGGCGAAAAAGGCAGCGTCATCCTGGCGCGCGTTTTTATTTTGGTGATTACCGCCATTGCGTATTGGATCGCCCTCATCTCGACAAGCAGCATATTTGAATTGGCGGTGCGCTTTGCTTTTTCCGGGTTTGCCGCGATGGCCCCGGTCATGGTCGCGGCGCTTTTCTGGCGGCGCAGCACCAAATGGGGCGCGCTGGCCTCAACCTTATGGGTGGCCGCGACGCTCTTTGGCAGCTGGTATTTGCAACGCCTGACGGAAGCCACCGCGCCCAAGCCGGGCCAGCCGGCCATGGTGATTTTCGAGTCGTGGGGCCATCTGCTGGAGCGCAATTCCGCCAATGTCCTGGTGCATGGCTACCTGCCCGTCGTCCCGATGGTGCTCGGGTCGGCGCTGATCATGATTGTTTTTTCCGTCCTGACCCCTCCGCCGAGCCGCGCCACCGTGGACAAATATTTCGGGGCGGCGCCGGCGGGAATTTGATTTTATGAGTGCTGACCCAGCCGCCGTCAAAGCCGCGCAAGACAAACTCGACGCGCATGTTCGCGACATCGTGCAATGGCATTTTTCCCCCGAAACCGGCTCCCCTTTCTGGCTCGAATGGGCCCGTAAAGCGGGCTGGAACCCGGCGGCCGAAGTGAAATGCGCCGGCTGCCTGCAACGCTTTCCCCACTTTCAAGACGAATGGCTCCGGGATTTGCAGCCGGAAGTGTGGGTCCCGAAAAAGTTTCAGGGGCGGCCGTTTAATATTTTCGAGACCGGCGGCACGACCGGCATGCCCAAGCAGCGCATTGGCTGGGATGATTACAAGACGGATTACGAGGAATTCTCGGGGAAGATTTCCGACGAACATTTTCCGCGCGGCGTGGCCTGGCTGATGGTGGGGCCCACCGGCCCGCGCCGGTTGCGCCTGGCCATCGAGCATCTGGCGAACTTTCGCGGCAGCTCGTGTTATTTCATCGATCTCGACCCGCGTTTTGTCAAAAAGATTTTGGCGGCGAAGCAATTTGAAGTGGCCCGCGCCTACATGGACCACGTCGTCGATCAAGCCATCACCATTCTGAAAAACCGCAAGGTGGGGGGCCTCTTCACCACGCCGAAATTGCTCGAGGCGCTGGGCGAGAAAATCGATCTTTACGGAAGCGGCATTCGCGGGGTGTTTTGCGGCGGGACCACCATGGCGCCGCAATATGTCCGCTACATCGTCGAGGAGGTTTTGGAAAACCGCATTGGTTTTTATCCGACCTATGGCAACACGCTGATGGGCCTGGCGGCCAGCGTGCCGCTGCGGCCGGAGGACAAATTCTCGATCACCTATTATGCGCCGCAGCCGCGAGCCGTGTTGCGCGTGGTGGATCCTAAGGACACCAACCGCGTGGTGGATTACGGCCAATGGGGCCGCGTCGAATTAACAACGCTGACCCGTGAATTCTTCATGCCGCGCTTCCTGGAGCGCGACGAGGCGATCCGCCGCGAACCGCGCGCTCCTTACGCCTGGGACGGCGTGGCGGAAGTCCGCCCCTTCGGCGCGATGGAAAAAACCATCGTCGAAGGCGTGTATTAGGCCGTGGCCATCGCCGCGCCGCCGGGGACAGCCAGCTTCTCGCTCTGCACCCATTGAATGGCGTGATGCACCAATTCGGTGGCGTTCTGCAAATTCAACTTCTCCTTGATGTGGGCGCGATGCGATTCAATCGTCTTGACGCTCAGGTGAAGTTTCTCGGCGATCGGGCGGGTGCCATGGCCGTGGCCAATGAGGGTGAAAACTTCCAGTTCGCGGTCGCTCAGGGCTTCAATCGGCGAACCGGTCAGCGTGGCGCGCCCACCGACCAACGTGGTCAGCATGCGGCTGCCAAGGCGTTCGCTCAGATAAACCTCGCCCTTCATGACTTTGCGCAAGGCTGTGACGACGCGTTCGGCGCCTTCCTGCTTCATGATGTAACCTGAGGCGCCAGCCCGCAGCGCGCGGTGGGCGTAAACGGTTTCATCGTGCATGGAAAGAACGAGCACGAGGAGCTTGGGAAAGCGAACGCGAATGTCCTTGAGCAATTCGATGCCGCTGCCGCCGCCGAGCGTGATGTCCACCAGGGCGACGTCCGGCTTGGAAACTTCAATGGCGGTGAGGGCGCGATGTGTGTCCTCAGCTTCGCCGACGACTTCAAAATCCTTTTCGGCATTGACCAATTCGACCACTCCCTTGCGTAGGAGCGGATGATCGTCCACAATAAGGACGCGGGTTTTGGTGCGGCGCGCGGTGGAAATCGGCGCCGGGGCGGGCGATGTTTTTTCGATGGGCTTGGTGTCAGTGATATTTTTCATATTTGAATCTGGAGACATGAAACCAGATTTGAAGGGTTTTCCACAATCGGGGAAGGTAAGGCTTAAATCCCCATAGGAAGACCATCGGGGAGTTACCGGGGAATCCCCGAGGCTTTATTGGGAGCGGCCAAATTTTCGCTCCAGTTCGCGAAAATTCATTTCGATCAAGGTCGGCCGGCCATGCGGGCAGGTGTAGGGCATGGCGCAGCGCCGCAAGTCCTCCACGAGGTTTTGCAGCTCCGGCCCCGCCAATGGATCGTTGGCTTTGACGGCGTGACGGCAGACCGTCTTGGCAACCACATGCTCACCCAGACGCAACGTGTTAACGCCCTGCCCGGCGGCTTTTAATTCATCGACCAAACCCAGCACGAATTGCCGGGCGTCGGGCACGCGCACAAACGGCGGCAGCGCGTCCAGCAAAAAAGTGCGCTCGCCAAATTCACTGAGGCCCACCCCCAGGCGCGTCAGAGCGGGCAATTGGCCGCGCAGGAAATCCGCATCGCGCGCCGCCAACTCCACGGTTTCGGGCAACAGCAGGCGTTGCGATGGCGCCGCCACGCTTTCCTCCAGGCGGCGCATCATTTGTTCAAACAAAATCCGCTCGTGCGCGGCATGCTGATCGAGCAGCACCAGCCCGCGGTCTGATTCCAGCACAACATACAAACGCCCGATCACGCCGACCAACCGCAACGGGACATGCAATAACGCCGGAGACGATTCCACGCGCGGGGCGGGCGCAGAGGCTGGGGCGGGCGCGGGCGCGGGCCAATTGGGCAACGGTTTGGTCAGCCTGGGAAATTCCGGCAAATCCAAAGGCGTGGGCGCGGGGGGCGGTGGCGGGGGTGAAGCTTCCAGGCGCAAGGGCGGCGGCTCAGGCGCGGGCGCGAGCGGGGGCCTGGATTCCGGCGGTTGATGAAAGGCGAGCAGGGTTTCACGAATGGCTTGCGCCAGCAATTGGCGCGCAGCTTTTTCACGGTGAAATTTCACCTCGCGCTTGGCGGGATGAATGTTGACATCCACCTCGGCGGGATCGACTTCGATGAACAGGCAGCAAACCGGGTAACGCCCTTTCATTAGCGCGGTGTGATAGCCTTCGAGCAGCGCAAAGTTGATCCCGCGATTGTCCACCGGCCGGCGGTTGACGAAGACATGCTGCTCTTCCCGCGTGGAACGCGACACGCCCGGCGCGCCGATCAAGCCCCAGACCTCAAACCGCGACTTGGCGGGCGTGGCCTCGGCATTGTCTTCCTCCGGGGCGTAGCCCGGCAATTCTCCGGCAAAACGGACGGCCAGCAATTTCTCGTCGGATCCGCGAAGGGCGCGGCGGCGTTCCTGGAGCGCCGCCAGGCGGTCCGTTTGTTTGACAGCAGGAAGCTGCCACACCACCCGGCCGTCCTTGATGAATTCAAAGGCCACAGCGGGATAGGCCAGGGCGACGAGGGTTAAATAATGCTGGATGTGGGCCGACTCGGTTTCCTCGCTGCGCAGGAACTTGCGGCGGGCGGGCAGGTTAAAAAATAATTGACGCACTTCCACCGCCGCGCCGGGCGCGCTGGCGCCGTCCTTGACCGCGATGATTTTGCCGCCGTGAATGATCACCTGCGTGCCGGCCGGGGCGTCGGCGTCGCGTTCGCGGGTGGTGAGCGTGAAGCGGCTGACGCTGGCAATGCTGGGCAGCGCCTCGCCGCGAAAGCCCATCGTGGCAATGGAGCTTAAATCCTCGGCTCGTTGGATTTTGCTGGTGGCGTGGCGCTCGAGGCAAAGCAAAGCGTCGTCCCGGCTCATGCCAAGGCCGTCATCGGTAACGCGGACGAGGCTGCGTCCGCCGGCTTGAATCTCCACCGTGAGCCGCCCGGCCTGGGCGTCCAATGAATTTTCCACCAACTCCTTGACCACACTGGCGGGCCGCTCCACAACCTCGCCGGCCGCAATCTGATTAGCGACCTGTTCGGGCAGTAGCCGAATGCGATTCATCAATCGTCATCCCTGGGCCGGCACCGGCAGAGTGAAGCCAAAAATGGCGCCGCCGCGGGGCGAGTTGCGCGCGAAAATTTTGCCTTTATGGTCCTGGACAATTTTCTTGCAGATGGAAAGGCCCAGGCCGGTGCCATTGGCTTTGCCGTAGGTGGCGAAGGCCTGGAACAAACGATCCGCAATCTCCGGTGCGATGCCTTTGCCGCTGTCTTCCAATTCCGTCATCAAGCCTTCGGGACTTTGCGTGAAATTAACTCGGACGGTGCCGCCGCCGGGCATGGCGTCGGTGGCGTTGCCGATGAGATTGTGAAACACGCGGGAGAGACGCTGCGGATTGATGCGCACCGGGACCGAAGGAGGCTGGCAGGCGTACTCGACCTTCACGGATTTGAGGGCGACTTCCTGCTGAATTTCCTCGATCAATTGCGTGACGAACTGGTTGAAATCCACCTGCGCCAAAACGAAATTGGTGTGCGAACCCTGCGTGAACTCGAGCAGCTCATTGACCATGTTGCTGATGCGCTCGACTTGTTTGCGGATGCGCACCTTGGAAACGCTGCGCGACTCCGGCGTGGCTTGCGGCATGCAGGCCATGTCCGCAGAAATGCCGATGATGTTCAGCGGATTTTTCAAGTCGTGCACGATGGAGCTGGCGAAACGGCCGACCAGCGCGAGCCGCTCCGATTCGAGCACTTCCCGCATGTACGTCTGGTTGAAATCCCGCAGGCGCCGGCTGATCTCGCGCACCATCGCGGAGGAAAGTTTCGGCGTGCGCTCCAGCGCGGCCCACAATTCCGGGCGGCCGATGAAATAAACGGTGGTCGGTTCCTCCGCAATCGCATTGGCGGAGCGCGGTTGATTGTCATAAACCGCCATTTCGCCAAAAAGTTCACCCGGGCCGACCCGTGAAAGCACACGCAAGTCGCCGTGCGGCACGACGGCGGAAATCTGCACCAGGCCATCTTTGACGAAATAAATCCCGTCCCCCGCGTCGCCCTGCCGAAAAATTGGGGCCTCGGCGGCATAGGTGATTTCACGCGTCACCTTGCGCAGGGCATCCAGATCCGACGGCGTCAGATCCGCGAACAATTTGATTGATTCCAGGGGCGTCATAGCAACAAAACCACAGGCAAAGTGTAAGCCAAAAATATTGCCCGTAAAGCAAAACGAAGAGTATCTTTATGACATGGTTTCAGCCGGCAAAAAACTGGCGCTGCTGGTGGCGGCGGCGCCGGAAGCCACAGGATTTCTCGCCGCCCTCCGCCTCGCCGAAGAGGCGCGCACGGCGGGCGTGGAGGTGTATCTTTACTGCATCGATGAAGCCGTGGCCGGAATCGGCGAAGCGCCGCTGCAACGCCTGGTGGGGCGCGGGCTGAAGCTGTTTGGCTGCGCGTTTAGCATGCAGCAACGCGGCCGGCCCCTGAGCGGCGAGGCCACTTTCGGCGGGCTGGCGCTGCTGAGCCAATTGACGGCCGCGGCCGACCGCTTCCTGGCTTTCACTTGACTGATGAAGCGCCGGCTGCTCTTCCTGATTTACAGCGACCCGCGCACCAGCCCGCGCCCGGCCGAGGCTGTGCGCATCGCCGCCGGGCTCGCCGCGTGGCAACAGACATCGATTGCAATTTATTTTTCGGGCGAAGCCGTGCGGGCGCTGGGCGATGACGCGGAAATGCTGGTGAACGGGGAGAATTTCACACGTTATTTGCCGCTCCTAAAAGAGGCAGGCGCCCGCCTGCTGGCGGATCAAACCGAGACCGCGCTCCTGGAGGAAATCTTCCAGGCCGAATCAATTCAAACGTGGTGAAGCATTGGACTGGAGCGCGCCACCCGTTTCATTCCGTCGTCAAGACTAAATCATCAAAGCGCAGCGGCGTGCCGGAAATGGGGCTGCCCCACAGCGAGGCGCGGCCGGCGGCTGGCGCGTTTGTTTCCGAGGCGCGCACCATCCAATCCGAGGGCTCCGTCGCGCCGGCGAGCCAGGCCTTGCCTTCGATGCGCCACGCTCCCGCGCCCTCCGCCTGCACGCGCAGGCGCAGGCTGGTCCAGACGCCGGATTTCCATTTGAAGGGCGCGTTGGTCAGCGCCGCATCGCCGTGAAAAATTTCCAACGCATCCTTGGCTGGCGAAACCTGAAGTTTGAAACCCCCGCCTCCATCCAGGCCGACGCCGAAGGTTGGAAAGCGCCGCCCCTTCCCCGTGCCGAACACGCGCGCGCTGACAGTGAGGTTGCCGTTGGTCGCCGGCCCAAAGAGCGCGCCAAAGGCGTCCAAGGGCGCTCCGGGCAGTTCGAGGCATTTGCCGCCCTCGCTGGCCTTGACCGTGAAATCACCGTCCAACACGAGAAAAGAAGCAGGCGGCTGATCCAGCGGCTCCTGCTCAAAATTGTTTTGATAAATGACGGCGGCGCGGGTTGTCAAGAGGAACGACAAACCGGCCAGAATCAGGATTTTTTTATTCATCGCGCAAAGCTTCCAACAACGGGCCGCGCAACGCCAACCGCGTCGCCAGCCACGCCCATAGTATGCCACTGATAAAAACGACCGCCAACATGAGCAACACCGGCCGCAGTGAAAGTTGCGCTCGGGGTTGCAGCAGGACTGGCAACACCGCCAGCAGCGCGGCGGCGGAGCCGAGCAGAAGCCCGAGACATTCGAGTGCCGCGTGCTCCAAGAGGACAAGATGCGACAGCGCGCGCCGCCGAAACCCCATCGCCGCCATAGCCGCCAACTCAAAACGCCGATCCAGGACGTTGCGCATCACCACCACCGCCAGGCCAATCGTCCCCAGCAAAAGGCCGAGTCCACCCAAGGCTTGGAAAGTGTCGAGATAAGCATTTTGCACCGCGTTGTAGGCGTTGAGCCGCGTGGCCGCCGGTGTCAACTGCAAACCGCGATCCTGCAATCCGCGCGTCAAAGCCGCCGACACCGCTCTGGATTGATTGACAGGCGCGTCCACGAGGAACAATCGCGCGCCGCCATCGCTGGGGTAACGCCGGACGAACGCATTTTCGGAAATGACGAGATTGCCTTGCAACACTGAATTAGCGAGGGCGCCAACCAGCTTTAGTTTGAAATGGCGTCCGGTTTCATCCACGTAATCAATCGTGTCGCCAATCGATTTGTGCAGGGCGTACTTGAGCGAGGCATCGTCGCCGATGGCCGGAATTTCGTCGCCGCCGTTGGTCAGAGCCAGCCAGCCACCTGCGGGTTGTTCGGTAAAAGTGAACGCACCGCGGGAAGCCAGAGCTTGCGGGTCAACTCCGAGCAGACGCGGATTTTGGGCGCGGTTTAAATTCAGGCAACTCGCGTCATCCCCGTCCTTAACGCGGAACGGCACGACCGCGACGTGGGCGAGAACGGGATCGTCGAGCCCAAAGAATTCGCGGCCTTCCGGGGAATTGAGATCCTGGACGATGGGCAAGGCCGATTCACCGATGAAGGCAAAACCGCCCGTGCCGGAACTGCGGAGGGCGCTGTCTTGGTTGGCGTCCAATTTGTTGGCGGCGACAGCCACAATGAGAAAGGCGCCCGACCCCAAAAGCGCCACGGTCGCCAAACTGCGCTTCGGGCGTCGCGTGAGGGCGCGCCATGCCAGCGCCGCACCCGAAAAACGCGGCGACGGCGTGGCCGCGGCGGCCCGGCGAAAAAGCATGGCCAACCCAGCGAGTCCGGCAACCAATAGGAGCGTGGCGGAGCCGAAGAAAGCTTCCGCGTCCGCATGACGCCGCTGCCAAACCGCTGAAGCGAGCCACGCGGCGCCGCTGACGCCGCAGACGAGGGCCATCCAACCAGACCAGGGCGTGCGCGCCGAAGGCCTCTCCAGTTCATGGCCTCGCTCCAGGAGATCGCGCGCAGGGCGCTTGGATTGCGCGCGCAAGGCGAACCAAATAACCATGACGCTCACCAGGATGCCGCTGGCCGCGCCCGTGACCAGGGTTTCCGGCGTGACGTGAAAACTGAGTTCTGTATGATTGACTGCCGCGCCCCACAAGGTGGACAGGCCGAAGAGAATGCCGCGGGCATAAAGCAGTCCGCCGAAGACGCCCGCCACACCGCCCAAGCCCGCCAAAGCGATACCCTCGCCCAACAGCAGGCGGCGGACGCGCCGTGGTTTCCACCCCAAGGCGAGCAGGATGCCAATTTCCGTCGCCCGCTTTTCCAGGCCAAATTGAAAAAGCATCGCGAGCAAAATCAAGGCGGCGGCGACGATGAAAAAACTGAAGGCCACGAAGTATTGCCCAAGATCCTCCGCTTGACTGCTGGCGGCCAAAGCCAGGGCGCGCACGGGCCGAATCGCCAATCCCGCCGCCGCCGGATCCAGGGCGGACAAAAGATCGCGATCGAGGTTTTGGTTCGTCGCCGCAAACCGAAGCGCCGTCAGGCTGCCAAACCGGTTGCTCCACATTTGCTCTCCGGCCCGCAGGGTGACGAAGGCCTTCGGGGTTCCGCGATATTGCTTCCAATACTGCTCATCTTTCGGACGAATTTTTTGCAGTTCGATGCGAAACCCGGCGTCCCAGTTCTGGGTTTTCTCCGCCTTGGCGATGCCGGGAATATCGGGCATCAACGTGCGGTCGGCCCAAGGTGAATCCATTGGCAAAACGGTGTGAATCCGGAAATGACGCTCCTCCTGCTCCAGCCGGTGGGAGGAGCCGAGCACATAATATTTGAGCGCGAGATCGTCGCCCGATTTGGCGTCGAGATCATCAGCCAGCCATTGGGTGATGTTGATTTCGTCGTCGCGTAAATCCGCAGGCGACCACGGCGGCCCGGCGGCAGCAACCATCGAATACGGGGTGGCGTTAGACGAGGCCGTGTCGCGCAGCTCGTTGACGAAATAAGTCAGGATCGAAGCATGCGCCGCCAGTGGCGCGGCCGCCACCACTTCGGCCGGATCGAGAAAGACCCGGTCGCTGCGCAACTCCAGCGCATCCGGAACGGTTCGAAGTTCCAGGGAGGCGTCGGCCAATTTCCAGCGTTGGCGGAGGGCGTTGGTCAGATCGAATCCGGGCGCCACGGCGCCAATGAGCAGCAAGTTCGCCTTATTGGTCAATTCTGCCTTGGCTTGGAGCAGCGAGAGCGGGATAAACGCATTGAAGGGCGGAGCGGCGTTGGCTAGCAGGCCAAAGTTGCCGAATTGCGAGGGAGAAGCGACGGCAGAAACGGTCAACCGAAACGCGGCCGCCACGTCATCCCGCGGCGAGAGCGGGGCTTCGCCGGACAGGAGCGAAGGTTTTTGAACCCGCAGCAGGATGGAGTCGCCGACGCGAGCGTGAAGTTGTGTGGCAAGCGCTTTGTTCAGGATGACGCTATTGGATCGGAAAGCGAGAGACGAAGGCACCATTGGCGAGAGATCCCAAAAGCGATCGTCCACGCCGAGAATCTGCACCTGATTGGCGCGCGACGAACCGTCAGGGGCCGTCGCCATGCAGGGAAGCTGGAGGACGGGCGCGGCATTCGAGGTCAGATCAGCCGCGAGTTGAGCGCGAAAGAAGCGGTCGCCGGGAGCGATGGCAAAATGAGTTTGGCCAAGACGGAGCAGCGCGAGTTCTTGGAGGCTGCCCCGCACACAATCTCCAATGGCCAGCGCGCCGACCAAAACCGCCGTGGCCACAAAAACTCCGAGAAACGCGCCGAGATGGCTGCGCGCGTGCCAGCGGAGATTGCGCCAGAGAAACGCGATCACAAAAAACGAGACGATCTCCCGATTCGTGGAACAGCCAAGCTGGCGACCGCCTTCATGCGCCCAAACTATCACGCGCCCGAATGGAGAGTCAACGCCACGGCCCGCGTCTGGGCAAAACCGGCGCGGCCGGCGGAGCATTTCCACTTGACGGGAGAGGCGGCGTTGACGGCATATTGCTGCGATGAAGATGAAATTTCTGGCCTCTTTGGCCCTGGCAGGAGCGTTGGGAGCGGCTTTGCCCGGATGCGTTGGCACCCCGGACGGACACAGCAAGGCGGGCGTGCCGTTCACGAAAGACACCATTACGAGCCGTTACGAAAAACCGGCGGCGCAACTGGCTTCCGCCGCGCGGGTCGTGCTCAACCGCAATGGCAAATTGTCGCTCGACAATTCCATTAACAACACTTTCCAGGCGCGGGTGGACCAGCGCGATGTGTGGGTGAAAGTCACCGATCTCGACGGCAAAGTGACCGAGGTGGTCGTGCAGGCGCGCGGGCGCGCCACGGGCGACGTCGATCTGGCCGCGGAAATCTCGAAGCAAATCGGGATGGAACTGATGGCGCAGCGCTAAGGCCCGCCGCTGGTTTTCAGTCCAATCTGTTTTTCATAAACGCCCAGGGTCTTCGCCTGGGTGGGCTGGTGGGACTTCACTTCCAGATTCAACGACGCCAGGCGTGTCAGCGCCGCCTCCGCCATGGTGCTTTTCGGAAACCGCTCCAGCACGCGACGCAGGGTTTCCTCGGCGGCGGCGCGGTCGTTGCCAAAACGGGCGTAAACCGTCGCCAATAAATTCAACCAGTTCGCCACGCGCCGGGGGGATTCATGCCGCAAGGCGATCAATTGCTCCAATTGCTCGGCCGCCAGATCCACCCGGCCATATTCCTCGGCATAAAGCATCGCCAATTTTTCGCGGGTTTCCACGTCGGCGGGATGCCGCTCCAATTGCTGCACCAAGCGCGTCGCTTCCTCCTCAGGCCCGGCGGCCTGCAACGTGGACAAGGCGCCCACACGCAAACCAACGTCGCGTTCGCCCGTGGGAACGTTGTAGTGCGCCTCCACCCGCTGTTGGCGGGTTTGATCGGCGGCTTCCAAATGCGCGATGCGCTGCAAAGCCGCGTGCGCGTGGGATGTGTCGGGATACGCCGTGGTGATGCGGGTCAGGGCTTCCGCAGCCGCAGCCGCGCCCGCGCCACAACGCCAGCGAAGATCGGCTAGATTTTGGAGCGCGGCGGAAACAGCCGCCGGGGAAAGTTTGGGCTGGGCGAGGTACGCCTCGATGGTGGCCTCGGCGGCGGGCAGGTCCTTGAGGTCTTCCGCCTGGATGTTGGCCAGCAACAGCACGCCGGTAAAATCGGCGGGAAATTCCGCGAGGACTTTGCGCACCTCGACGACGGCTTCTTCCGGCAGCCCCTTGCGGCGTTTGGCTTCGGCGTAGGAATACATCGGCTTTTTCTCCGCCTCGCCGCCGCCGCCATCGAACATCCCCGTCAGCGGCGCCGCCACCATTTCACCGATGGACGTCCCCCAAATAATGCCCACGACAACGGCAAAAGCCGCGGCGACGCCCGGCCAGCCCGTCGGCGGAAACTGGCGAACGGTGTAAATGCCAGTAAAAATAACTACGACCGTCAGGACCCATTTAAAGACGAGCCGGGCGGGGTCCGTGCTTTTATCGAGGGTGCGATAGCCGGCGTAACCGAAACAGGCGAGGACGAAAAGGAGCGAGAGGATGTCTGTAACGATATTCCACGCGTGCGACATAGCCGTATAAAATGACTAAGCTCCAAATCCCAATGACGCGCGCCCACTCGCGCCCGGACGTCATTGATGATTTGTTGTATCGAAAACAATCGTGGTTTGCGAGCCTTTTCGCTTGTCTGTCATTTCCATTTTTTCCAGGCGCCATTGGCCATGGACGCGGCGGAAAGAACTGCCGTGCAAGGAAAATTTTTTCACCAGCTTGCCGGCGGCGTCACAGCCTTCCGCCACGATGATGCCGCCGCTTTGCTTGTCAATATAAGAGCGGATGCGCACCACGCCTCCCGCCGGACGGGAGCTTTCCAGCACGTAACAGGGCTGGCCCAGCCGCATGTCGCCCGGAAGCTGGCGCTGGGTGGGCCAATGCAGGAAATCCAGGCCGAGATCGGCCAGGGTAAAATCAGATCCGGCCAGCGGAACTTCGGCGGCGGACGGCAAAATGGAGTTGGTCGGGCCGTGGTTGAAGGACACGGAATATTGGTTGGGCCCATTGGTGACATGGGTCACCGTCAAACAATCGTTCGAGACCAGGTAGGTGGCGCTCCAGGAGTTGGCGGCCACCGCAATGTTGCAGCGCAGCGGGACATCGGCATGAACGGCGCTGGAGCGAATTTGCACCGTGGCGCGCAATTCCGCGTTTTCATCCGGGACGGCGGCGCACAGTTGGGCGACGAGCGCGCGCCCGTCGGCGGCGTCATCGGCAAAGCAGCGCACGGCGGCGGTCACGAGGAGCGCGCAGAAAAACCGGGCGGAGAGGCGCATGCAATCCTCCTAGGCGGGCCGGAGCGCGAGAGGGAAGATTTGCGCGATATTGTCAACAAAATGCGCCTTGAGCTTGCGCCGAACTTCCACCGGAACTTCGGTCCAGTCGTTGCGGTTTTGCTCGGGAAGAATGACGTGCTTCAAGCCGGAGCGCGCAGCGGCAAGGACTTTTTCTTTGACCCCGCCGATCCGCAAAACGCGGCCGCGCAGGCTGATTTCGCCGGTCATGCAAACATCCGAGCGCACGAGGCGATGGGTCAAAAGCGAGGCGAGAGCCGTGACGATGGTGACACCGGCGCTGGGGCCGTCCTTGGGCGTGGCGCCCGCCGGGACATGAATGTGAATGTCGCGCTTCTCGAAATCGGTCATGTCGATCTTGAGGGATTCGGCGCGATTGCGCAGGAAGCTAAGCGCCGTCTGCGCGCTTTCCTTCATGACTTCTCCCAAAGAGCCGGTGAGAATCAGCCCGCCCTTCCCCGGCATGCGCGTCGCCTCGATAAAAAGAATTTCCCCGCCCACCGGCGTCCAGGCGAGGCCGATGGCAATGCCGTATTCGGTGATGCGCTCGGCCAATTCCGAGGTGAACGGCGGAGCGCCCAAATAATCCTTGAGGGACGCCGGAGAAATGGTCAGCGGCGTTTGCGATTGATGGTTGCGCGCCACAATTTTCCGCGCAGCTTTGCGCGTGAGCGAGCCAATTTCGCGCTCAAGTTGGCGGACGCCCGCTTCGCGAGTGTAATCCTGCGCGAGCTGGCGCAAAGTCGGCTCGGGAATGCGCACCAGCTTTTTCTTGAGGCCATGCTCGGCCAGTTGGCGCGGGACGAGATGGCGTTTCGCGATCTGCACCTTTTCCATCAAGGTGTAGCTGGGAAGCTCAATGACTTCCAACCGATCGCGCAACGCGGGATGGATGGGATCCAGCCAGTTCGCCGTGGTGATGAAAAGGACGCGCGACAAATCAAAGGGAACATCGAGGTAATGATCGATGAAGGCGCTGTTTTGCGCGGGATCCAAAACCTCCAGCAGCGCCGACGCGGGGTCGCCGCGAAAATCGGAGCCAACTTTGTCCAATTCGTCGAGGAGCAAAACGGGGTTGGACGATTCCACGCGCCGCAACGTCTGGATTAGCCGTCCGGGCATCGAGCCCACATAGGTGCGCCGATGGCCGCGGATTTCCGCTTCGTCCCGCATGCCGCCCAGGGCGATGCGGGCAAATTTGCGGCCGAGCGCCTCGGCCACACTTTTGCCGAGTGACGTTTTGCCCACGCCGGGCGGGCCGACGAGGCAAAGAATGGGGCCCTTGATCTGCTGTTTGAGCTTGATGACCGCGAGAAATTCCAGGAGACGATCCTTGACCTTGTGCAGGCCAAAATGCTGCTCGTCCAAGAGACGACCCGCAGCGGCGAGATCGAGTTTGTCCTCGGTGAATTTCGCCCACGGCACGTTGATGAGCCAGTCAAGATAATTGCGGGTCATCGTGTACTCGGCCACCGCGGCGGGCATCTGTTGCAAGCGCTCCAGCTCCTTGAGGGCAACTTTCTTGGGCTCCTCCGGCAAATTATTTTCCTCAATGAGATCGCGCAACTCCTTGGCCTCGGCGGCTCCGGAATCCACCTCGCCCAATTCGCGTTGGATGGCGCGGATTTGTTCGCGCAGGAAAAAGTCGCGCTGGTTCTTGGACATCGAGGTGACGACCTCGTTTTGAATTTTGGAGCCCAGCCGCAGGACTTCGAGTTCCCGGCTTAACAACGGCAAAAGGCGCGTCAAGCGCTCTTTGACGTTGGGCATTTCCAGGAGGCGCTGGCGCTCTTCCAGGCTGAGATTGAGATTGGCGGCGATCAGGTCGGAAAGCTTGGCGGCATCCTCGGTGTTGAGGGCCGCGACTTTGACCTGTTCGGCGACAGTCGGCGAAAGTTTGATGATTTCCTGAAACTCGCGCTCGGCGTTGCGGGTGAGAGCGGTCAATTCCAGGGAATCATCCGCCACGTCCTTCAACTTCTCGATCTTGGCGATGAGATAAGGCGATTGCGTCGCGAACTCGAGGATTTTAAACCGGCGCAAGCCTTCCACCAAAATGCGCACCGTGCCATCGGGAAATTTGAGCATCTTGGCCACGCGCCCAATGCAGCCGTGGCTCCACAAATCCTCCGCCGTGGGATTCTCGATTTCGGGATTTTTTTGCAGCACCAGCCCGAGGAAACGGTCGCCTGCCACGACGTCATCAATCAAGCGAATGCTCTGCGCGGTTTCAACCAACAGCGGAGTGACCGTGCCGGGAAAAATGACAATGTCGGAGAGGCCCAAAACGGGCAGCGATTCGGGCAATGATTTGGACCAGACCTTGGTGCCCGCGGTATCCGGCGTGGCGCCGGCGCCAAGTATGCTGATGAATTCAGTTTCCGGTGCGCTCATGCCCAAGAATTAGAGCCCGTGAAGTAAAATGAAAAGCGCTATTCATCACTGACCGTGATGGCGCGGGAACCGGTTCCCGGCACCTCGATGCGCAGGAAACCGTTCTGATAGGAAGCTTTGGCGCGGCCCAGATCGTAGCCGGGAGGAATCTCAATGGCGCTCTCGAACGGGCCATAGTTGAT
Organism: Verrucomicrobiia bacterium; assembly: GCA_035551475.1. Classification (GTDB taxonomy): domain Bacteria; phylum Verrucomicrobiota; class Verrucomicrobiia; order Limisphaerales; family Palsa-1400; genus DASZMX01. The sequence continues at coordinate 45,004 of DASZMX010000107.1, read as the reverse complement.
TTCCATCATGAGAAATTTGCATTGGGGCGGACGGCACCCGTCCGGGCGCTGGCCGCTGATGCGGAGCTTGTTGCCATCCACGAAAAGTTCGAGGTTCTCACGCTGCATGCCGGCCAATTCGACCTTGATGATCACGGAGCCGCCGCTGAGATAAACGTCGGTGTTGGGGGCCCAATGGGTGTCGTGCTCTTTGCCCGCGGGCCGACGTTTGGAAAACTGCAGAACCGAACCTATGTGTTGCATGGCTTTTTGGAAGAGTAATTTATCAAGAGATATTGCGCAAGCGGCAACTGCGCCGCGCGCGCGCTTCACTTCATTTTCATAATCACCTGGGGGCGCTGGCCCTTGCGGGCGCGGAAGACAATTGAATTCCCTGGAGCGGCCGGCGCGCAGCCGCAATGAGTGTCACGCTTGAAATCAAATTTGCGCGGACGGAGCCAGGCAAAAAGAAAAATCGCGGCGGTGCCCGCCACAATTGCCGAAGCTATGATCTTTTGCCAGTCCATGCGCTAAGATACCCTGTCGCGCCCAATGCGCAACAGGAAGATCATCCCAGCTTCTGCAATTCGGCGGTCACCAATCCGACCAGCGGCTTTACAGTGGCGGTGGTAAAATCAAATTTGCAGCCCGCCGCGCTGAATAGCTCCGGCAGCGGACGCGAGCCGCCCAGGGCCAAAGCGCGATGATATTGCGCCAGCGCCCCCGCCCTGCTCTTTCGGGAATTCGCCCAAAGTTGCAGCGCGCCCAGCTGGGCGATGCCGTATTCCACATAGTAAAATGGATAGAGAAAAATATGGAGCTGACGATGCCACGCATTCTCCCGGGCTTTTTCATAGCCGCTCCAATCGACGTCGCCGCCGAACCGATCCATCAAATGCAGCCAGGCGGCGCGGCGTTCGGCGCGTGAGTGGCCGGGGTGCGAGTAAATCCAGTGCTGGAATGCGTCCACCGTTGCAATCCACGGGAAAACCTCCACCACGCCTTCCAGATGATCGCGCCGGGCGCGGCGGGCTTCGTCTGCCGGATAAAACTTCTCGATGAATTCGTTCCCGAGCAACTCCATGCTCATGGACGCCACTTCGCAGAATTCAATCGGCGCGCTGCGATAAGCGTAAAGGTCCTCCTCGCGCGTGGCCAGGGCGTGAAACGCGTGGCCGGCCTCGTGCAAAATGGTTTCGATGTCGCGCTGCACGCCCACGGCGTTCATGAAAATGAACGGCAAGCGCGATTCCGAGAGCGTCGATTGATAGCCGCCGGGCGCCTTGCCTTTGCGGTTGGCAAGATCGAGGACTTTCAGGTCGCGCATCAGCTTGAATTCTTTTGACAGGACGGGGTCAAGCTGATCGAAGATTTCCTGTGATTTGGAGACGAGCGTGTCCACGCCCTCAAACGGACGCAAGGGGGGACGGTTCAACGGATCGACGGCGAGGTCCCACGGGCGCAAGGCCGGCAAATTCAATTGCCGGCGGCGTTCGGCCTGCAAGGCCCGCAGCGCCGGCATGACTTCACTGTCAATCGAATCATGAAACGCCACGCAATCCTGCGGCGTATAATCGAAGCGGCCCTTGGCGCGAAACGCGTACTCCAGGTAATTCTTGAAGCCGGCGTGGTGCGCGATCTTCTCGCGCAATTGCAGCAGCTCATCAAAAATCGTCTCCACTTCCTCGGCGACTTGCAGGCGGCGATTGGCCACCAATTCCCACGCCTCCTGCCGCAGGGCGCGGTCGGTTTCCTCGAGGTAACGCCCCATTTGGATGAGCGTTTTTTCCTCGCCGCGAAACTGCACGGTGAGGGAGCCCATGATTTTCTGGTATCGCTGGCCGAGCTTGGATTCTTCGGTTTCCAGCGGCACGTTTTCCTCGCGAAAGAGATCCACCATCAACTGCGTGCTGCGATCAAAAACAAAATAACGGTCCTTGGGCAATTGGCTGCGGAGCGGATGCGCCAAATAAGTCTGGGCCAGCTTAAACTGGCAGCCTTTCAGCTCCGGCTCGACCTGCTCCACAAAATGCAGATACGCCTTCTCGGCCTCCGGGCTGTCCGTGTGGCAGGTCATGGCGATGTAGCGGCGCGCGGATTCTTCGTCGAGGGCGGCGCTGAGTTCGCTGCCATCGACGAGCCATTGCTCCAAATCCGCGACGGTGCGGAGCTGCGGCGCGCGGGCCTGAAGCTGCGCGAACAGCGGCGCGATGTTCGTCCACTCGCCCAAATCAATTTTCGCGGGGACAAAACGGCGCGGGCGATGCGCGGGCAATTCGCCAAAGGGCAATAAACTCATGGCCGCACCTTAACCCGATTTGCGCGGCGAGGAAAATTGAATTTTGGCAACGCAGACGTTCTGCTTGTCACATCGGGCAAAGTCGGCGCACAATGCCCTCCGCTCTCGCATGGACTTTTTCGAGCTACAGGCCAAAGCGCGCCGCGACACCAGCCTTCTCCTCTTTTATTTTGGCGTCGTGCTCGCCGTGGTCATCGGCCTGACCTATTTGGCGCTGGCGCCATTCTATTTGACTGCCACGGAAAGCATCGCTCCCTATCGATTTGGAACCCATTCCTTCCATGGCTATTTCCTGATGAATGGACTGAATCGCTTCGGACAGGCGATGATGCATCCGGGTGATTACCTGCGGTGGGTTTGGCGCTGGCCTTTGTTTTGCGAAATTGGCGGCGCGACCGCGCTGGTCATTTTGGGCGCCAGCCTTTGGAAATGGCAGGACCTGAAAGAAGGCGCTGCCAGCATCGCCGCCACGCTCGACGCGCGTCCACTCAATCCGGAGAGCGACCTGGACGAACGCACCCTGCGCGACGTTGTGGAAGAGATGTCGCTCGCGGCGCAACTGCCACCCCCGCCTGTCTATGTGCTGGAGGACGAGCGGGGCATCAATGCGTTTGCGGCCGGTTATAAGAACGATGTGGCGCTCTTCATCACGCGCGGCTGCCTCAAACTTTTGAGCCGCGACGAGCTGCAAGGGGTGATCGGGCACGAGTTAAGCCACATCGCCAATGGCGACACGATTTTGAAAATGCGATTGATGGGATTGGCCCACGGGGTTCTGGCATTCGACACCTTGGGGAGGATTTTGACCGGAGACACGGACGCGGATGACGAAACGACATCGGTGACACTGCCTCAGTTGGCTGTCCTCGGCTTCGCCTTGCGGGCGGCGGGATTTCCCGGGGTATTGCTCTGCCGCTGGATCAAGAGCGCAATTTTCCGGGAACGCGAATGGCTGGCCGATGCGGCGGCGACGCAATACACGCGCAATCCGTCATGCTTGGCGAATGCGATGAAGAAGGTGGGCGGCCTAAGCCGGCAAGGGCGGCTGAGTTCGCCGTATGCGGAGACCATGAGCCATTTGTTTTTTGTCAGCTACGAGGATGAGCCATTTTTCGCGTTCCTCGCCTCACACCCGCCTCTGGAAAAACGAATCCGCGCGCTGGAGCCGAATTTCGACGGCGTGTATTCCAAAACGCCCATGCTGCCGATGTCGCAGGGGGAACGCGAACACCGCTTTGAATGGACGCTCGCGGCCACGCTGGCGGCCGATGGGAGTGAGGAGAACATTCGGCAGATTGTGGCCTTGCGCGAACTCGGCGGCACAGGGCTAAACGAAAAAACACTGCAAACGCCGGCAGGCGCCCTGGCCTTGGTGTATGCCTTGCTCCTGAGCGACAATCCCGCAAAACGCGCCGCGCAATTGCCCGTGTTCGAGGCCGCCGCGCCGCAGACACAGGAAGTGGCTGCGCAAATTTCTCCGCTCAGTCCTGGAAAAAAACTGCGGCTGCTGGATGCCGCCCTGCCCATCCTGAAAAACCTGGCGCCAGAAGATTTCAATCACCTGATGGAAAATGCCAGCGCCTTCGCCGGTCACGCCATCACGAGCTTTCTGCATTACACCGTGTTTATCATCCTGGGCGGTTTGCGGCCGGAAAGCGTGGACGCAGATCAAGCGTCGAATTATTGCCGCAATATCAACGAAGTTCTGCCGGACTGCGCCGTGGTGTTTTCGGCGCTGGCCCGATCCGGCGCCGACAAACCTTCCGGAGCCCCGGGGGCGTTTGCGCAAGGCGTCGCGGAATTGGACGCGCCCAGAGCCGAACTCACGCTCCTCGACGACGCGGCGTGCGACCTCGGAAAATTTCATCTGGCGCTGGAGCAACTGCGGCGTTGCACCGCGCCGATTCGGCAAAACATTGTCTGGGCTTGCGCCAAGCTTGTCGCTGTGGACCACCGCATCACCGACAATCAGAGCCTGCTCTTACGCGCCATTGCGGAGCGTTTGCAATGCGAGACTCCCGCCTTCGCGCGCACCCTCGAACGCTTCGCCGCTTAATGCAGAATCAAATGGGGATTGGGCTGGCGCATTAACTGCGCATCAAGATCGAGGTAATAATCCAGGCGGCGATCCGTTTCTGCGTCATCGATGGCGCGCGCCATTAATATATAGGTGGCGTAATGGTTGCCTTCGGATTCCACCAGGCTGGCGTAAAACGCGGCCAACTCCGGTTCGCCCGGCGCGAGGGCCTTCGCGAGGATTTGAAATTTTTCGCAACTGCGCCCCTCGATCAAGGCGCAGCAAAGCAAGTGGTCGATCACCTGCATCCGCTGTCCGCTGCGCACCGACCGCATCAAGCCGGAAATCCACGGACTGGGAAATGGCTGGCCAAAGGGCACGCCGCGCTTTTTCAACAATTGCAGCACCAGTTGAAAATGCTGCAATTCCTCGATGGCAATGGCGTTCAACTCCTCGACGCGCGGAAAAAGGTCGCGATATTTCTCGAGGTTCAACGCCGTCGTCGCGGCTTTGCGCTCAAGGTGCGCGTGGTCCACCAGCACGGCATTCAGGTTCGCCAGAACCTTGGACGTCCATTCCGCCGGGACTTTTTCGCGCAGCATCAGCATTCCGCAGTGTGGCAAAGAGACGGTTTTCGCGCAACCACGCCGCCTGGCGCCGAGGGTTGGAAAAAAATCCTAATTAGGTCTTTTTCTTCCAAAATAAGTCCCAGTAATCGCGACGACTGCTTCGCACGGAACCATTATATATGAGGGAAGCATGATGTGTCGCGTAACAAGGAAAGTGCAGGCCACGCCTCCAAGTATAACTGATCCGACGATGATAATGATTATTCCTGTTTTGTTCATGGGGATTTCTTCACGTTTAGATACGCCCATTGAGAGCCGCCGCCAATTCAAATTAGGGTGCAAAACGAGTTGGGCGCATCTTGCGTTCAGTTTTGCGCTGTGATAATGGTGTGGGCCATTTTCGCATCGAAATGTCTGAAAAAGTATTTGTTATTGGCAGCAACTCGTTCACCGGAGCGAGCTTTGTGGATTTCCTCCTGAACCAGGGCTGCGAGGTCCTGGGATGCAGCCGATCGGCGGAGGCGCACCCGGCGTTTTTGCCCTATAAATGGAATCGCGGCGGCAAGGGCAATTTCAAATTTTCGCAGCTCGATTTGAATCACGACACCGACCGCCTCGCCGGGGCGATCAAGGATTTTCAGCCAGAATATGTGGTGAATTTCGCGGCGCAAAGCATGGTCGCGGAAAGCTGGCTCTACCCGGACCAATGGTATGAAACCAACATCGTGGCCAATGTCCGTTTGCACGAAAAACTGCGGCAGATGAGTTTCATCAAAAAGTACGTCCATGTTTCGACCCCCGAAGTTTATGGAAGCTGCAGCGGCAATGTGACGGAAAGCGCGCCGTTCAATCCCAGCACACCCTACGCGGCGTCCCGGGCGGGCTGCGATTTGCATTTGTTGACGTTTTTCAAGAATTACAAATTTCCGGTGGCATTCACGCGCGCGGCCAATGTGTACGGGCCGGGGCAGCAGCTTTACCGGATTGTCCCGCGCACCGTTTTCTTCATCAAGACCGGGCGACTGCTGCAATTGCACGGGGGCGGGCGCTCGACGCGGTCGTTCATTCACGCGCGCGACGTGGCCGACGGCACCTGGCGGGTGGCCCGGCAGGCGCCGGCGGGGGAAACGTATCATTTTTCGACCGATCTTTATGTGTCGATCCGCGAGTTGGTGGAGCGCATTTGCGCGCGCCTGGGCGCCGACTTCAGCAAGGTCGTGGAAGTGGTCGGCGATCGCCCCGGCAAAGATGCGGCGTATTTATTGGACAGCGCCAAGGCGCGGCAAACCCTCAGTTGGCAAGACCACGTTTCCCTTGACCAGGGCATCGACGAAACCATCGCCTGGGTCAACACTCATTTTGAGGAGCTGAAAAAGCAGCCCTCCGATTACATCCATAAACCTTGAACATGACTCCCAAAAAGATCCTCGTCACCGGCGGATTCGGTTATGCCGGCAGCCGTTTGACGCCTCATTTGCTGGAACTCGGCCATAGCGTGCGCGTGCTGGACATGATGCTCTACACCAACGCCGGCCTGGACGCTTTGCAGAAAGACGCCCGGTTCGCGTCGTGGAAACCGCGCTTTGAACTCATTGTCGGCGACATGCGCGACCCGACCACAGTCAACAAGGCGACGGCGGGCATTGACACCATTATTCATCTGGCGGCCATTTCCAATGATCCCACCGGCGACATCGACGAAACGTTGACGCGCCAAGTCAATTTCGACGCCATCGGCTTGCTGCTGGCCACCGCGCGCGCCAACGGCGTCAAACGCGTCATCAATGCGTCATCGAGCAGCGTGTTTGGCATCAAGGACGTCGCGGATGTGAATGAGCAATTGGAGCCTGAGCCGTTGACCTATTACTCCAAATATAAAGCGCTTTCAGAATGGCTGGTGGCGGCGGCCGCCTCCCCGGATTTTTGCGCGGTGAACATTCGGCCGGCAACGATTTGCGGTTATTCGCCCCGGCAACGGTTTGATTTGACTGTGAACAAATTGACCGCGGACGCCGTGCGCAAGCGTGTCATCACGGTGCATGGCGGCGAACAGCGCCGGCCCAACGTCGGCATGACGGACGTGATCAACCTTTACGCGCAACTCACCCAGACAGATCCGAAACTGATCAATGGACGCACTTTTAATTTTGGCTTTGAGAATCACAAGGTCATCGACATCGCCAAAATCATCCAGGCGGAACTGGCGGATTTGAACGTCGAAATCAAAGTGACCGACACCCTCGACAAGCGCGATTACCACATTTCATCGAAAAAACTCGTGAGCGTGCTCGGCTATCAGCCGGTCAGCTCGATTCGCGCGGAAGTGGCGAACCTGCGCAAGGCGCTCGATCAAGGATTGTTTGGCGACATCGACGCCGCCGAGCATTACAACATGAAGTTCATGAAAATCGGGCGCAGCGCCGCGGCCTACGAATTTCTTTCTCGTTGACGCATCGCTGTGACGTCTCCCTCTAAAATCGTCTCATTCGAGGCCGCCCCGGCGGTGTTTGAGGCGTTGCGGCAGCAGGGGAAAAAAATCGTGCAATGCCACGGGGTGTTTGAGTTGCTGCACCCGGGCTTCATCGCGCACCTGGAAGAGGCGCGGGCGCTGGGCGATGTCCTGGTCGTGACAGTCACGGCGGACAAGCACGTCCGCAAAGGCCCTGGCCGCCCCCTTTTCAAGGACGCGCTGCGGGCGCGAACACTGGCGGCCCTCGCCTGCGTGGATTATGTGGTGAGCGTCCCCTTTGCGGGCGCCGCGGAGGCGATAAACGCCGTTCGTCCGGCGGTTTTTTGCCGCGGCAAGGAAGACGAGCAACGGCATCAGGTGGACAGTTCTTTCCAGCAGGATTTGGCGGCCGCGGAAAAGGTGGGCGCCGAAATCCATTACGTGGGAGCAATCACTTTCAGCTCCACGCGGCTGCTCAATAATCACTTCGACCATTTGCCGACGGGCGTGAAAGACTTTTGCGCCGCGCTGGCCAAGAATTATACCGGGCACGATTTGCAAGAGGCCGTCGAAAGCCTCGCTGGGCTGAAAACGCTCGTGATTGGCGACACCATCTTTGATCGGTATTCCTACGTCAAAGTCCAGGGCCTGACTTCAAAAAATCGCATCATCTCGGGCCGTTATTTGCGCGAGGAAACTCAATGCGGCGGCGCCCTGGCGGTCTTTCGGCATGTCAAACAATTTACCGCCGAGGCGCGTTTCTTAAGCCTGCTTGGAACCGAACCGTGGGTCAGCCCCATCCTGCGGGAGCACGTCGCGCCGGACGAGGACAAGACCATTCGCGCGCCCGGCTTCACGACCATTATCAAGCAACGCTTTGTCGAGCCGCTGGCGGAAGGCAAGGAATTGAGCAAGCTCTTTTCTGTCAATTATATAGATGCCGATCCGCCGCCGCGGGAGACGCTGGCCCAATTAGAGGAGACGATCCGCCGTGAAATGGATTGGGCCGATGCGGTGCTCCTGCTGGATTTTGGGCACGGCATGATGCAGCCGCACATCCGCGACCTGGTGCAGGACACCGCTCCCCTGCTCGCTCTCAATTGCCAGACCAACAGCAATAATCACGGCTTCAACATCATCAGCCGCCAGTACCGCCGCGCGGACGCTTTCTCGCTCGATGAGCCCGAATTGATGCTGTCGGTCGGGCACCGGCATCTCAACCACCAGGCCGAATTGCAAAAGCTCCAGCAAAAGCTGCAAGCGCGCTATGCCTGGCTCACGCGCGGCTCCGTCCAAACCATCGGCCTGCACGGCGACTCCGCTTGCCTCTGCCCGCCGCTGGAAGCGGAAGTCATCGACACCATCGGCGCGGGTGACGCGTTCTTTTCCATCGCCGCTTTATCGGTCGCGCGGAAATTGCCGGTGGCGTTGGGCACATTTTTAGGCCAGCTCGCCGGCGCCCAGGCGGTGCGCATCGTCGGCAATCAACATCCCATTTCCAAATCCACTCTGCTGCGGAGCGGCATGTCGCTCCTGAATTTCTAGCCTTTGCCGCGGGTTGCGGCTAAATTCCATTTCGCGTGAAAACTGCCGCCGCCATTTTGGTCGAACAAAAAAAGCCGCTCGTCGTGGACGAAGTGGAAATCCCCCCGCTCGGCTACGGCCAGATTCTCACCCAAATTCATGCCACTCGAATTTGCGGCTCGCAATTGGGCGAGATTGACGGCGTGAAAGGGCCGGATCGTTATCTGCCCCATTTGCTCGGGCACGAAGCGGGCGCCACGGTGATGGAAGTCGGCCCGGAAGTGAAGCACGTCAAACCCGGCGACCGCGTAGTGTTGCATTGGCGCCCGGGACGCGGCATCGAAGCCCGCCCGCCGGTTTATACCTGGCGCGGCAAAAAAGTGAACGCCGGCTGGATCACGACGTTCAGTGATTACGCCATCATTTCCGAAAACCGCGCGACGACGGTTCCGCCGGACACCGATTTTGAAACGTGCGCCCTGCTGGCGGACACCCTGACGACCGGCTTCGGCGTCATCAGCAATGATGCGGACGTAAAAATTGGCGAATCAGTCGTAATCATTGGCTGCGGCGGCATTGGCCTCGGGGTCGTTCTCGGCGCCAAGCTCGCGGGCGCTTATCCCATCGTCGCGGTGGATATTCAACATCATAAATTGCAGAAGGCCGCGGCCTACGGCGCCACCCATACGATCAATTCCGCTCAAACGGATTTCTGCGTGGAAGTTTTGAAAATTCTCGAAGGCAAATCTCCTGATGCCGTGATCGACGGCACGGGCCAGCCTCAGATTTTGGAGAAGGCTTTTGCCCTGGCGAGCAACACCGGGCGCTGCATTATTTTTGGCGTGATGCATCATGAGCGGAAACTTTCGCTGAACACCTTGCCGTTGCATTTCGGGAAGGTTCTCCGTGGCTCCCATGGCGGCGACAGCCAGCCGTCCGATGACATCCCCCGCTATCTCCGCATGTTGCGCGCGGGAAGGTTTGATACGGATGGTTTCGTGTCGCACCGCGTCTCTCTCGCCGAAGTGAACGAGGGCGTCGACAAAATGCGTGCGGGCGAAGTCATTCACTGCATGATTCGCTTTAACCACAAATGAGCGCAGCCCCCGACATTCACGCCATGCAAGACATTGGGGACCTGGAGCTGATGGCACGGCGGCTGCGTTTCAAGCTCATCCAAATGTCGCACACCGCGGGCACGCCGCATTTGGGTTCCGCGCTGTCATGTGTGGACATCCTCGTCGCCGCCTATTGGAAAATCTTGAAAATCGACGCCGCGCGGGCCACCGATCCCTGGCGCGACCGGTTCATTTTGAGCAAGGGCCACGCCGCATCCGCGCTTTACGCGACGCTCGCCGAACGCGGATTTTTTCCGCGGGAATGGCTCGACACTTTTGCCCAGCATAAAAGTCCGCTGGCGGAACAGCCGGCGCCCGATTGCGCGCCAGGCGTGGAGCTGGCCACGGGCTCGCTCGGCCACGGCCTGCCCGTGGGCCTGGGCATGGCGCTGGCGGGGCGCATCCAGAAACAAGTTTACCGCGTCTTCGTCACCATGAGCGACGGCGAATGCAACGAAGGGACTGTCTGGGAAGCTGCGATGTTCGCGCCCAACCAAAAATTGGAAAACGTCTGCGTGCTCATTGATTACAACAAGTGGCAAGCCACCGGGCGCAGCAACGAAGTCATGTGCCTGCCGTCGTTGCGGGAGAAATTCAGCGCCTTCGGCTGGAGCGCGACCGAATTGGATGGGCACAATATTTCGCAATTGGTGGAAGCGATGAGCAAGATCCCCAACGGCAGCGGGAAGCCGGTCGCGATCGTCGCGCACACCGTCAAAGGCAAGGGCGTGTCGTTCATGGAGGATGATAACAACTGGCACTACCGCATTCCCACCGCGGAAGAAGTGGAAAAGGCGCGAAAGGAATTGCAGCAGCCATGAGAAACGCGTTCGCCAAACAAATCACCGAACTGGCGCAGCAAGATCCGCGCGTTGTCCTCATGGCGGGCGACATCGGCAATCGTTTATTTGACAAACTCAAGGCCCAATGCCCCGACCGGTTTTTTAACTGCGGCGTGGCGGAGGCCAACATGATCGGCATGGCCGCGGGCATGGCGATGAGCGGACTGCGCCCCTTTTGTTACACGATTACGCCGTTCATCACCTACCGATGCCTGGAGCAAATTCGCATTGACGTCTGCTATCATCACGCCCCGGTGGTGATTGTGGGCACGGGCGCGGGGCTGTCCTACGCTTCGCTCGGAGCCACGCATCATTCCTGCGAGGAAATGGGGATGCTGCGCCTGATTCCGGGCCTGGCCGTGCTGGCGCCCGCCGACGAAATGGAAGTGCGCGGCGCAATCAAGGCCGCCCTGCAATATCCCCACCCGGTTTACATTCGCATTGGCAAAAAAGGCGAGCCGGTGGTGCATCAGACGGAGCCGGAATTTATTATTGGCAAATCCATCCCGGTGCGCGGCGGGGCGGACGTTTGCCTTCTCTCGGCGGGAACCATGCTGCCGGTGGCGCTGGAAGCCGCGGAGAAATTGGCCCAGCAGGGATTGCAAGCGCGCGTGGAAAGTTTCCACACGATCAAGCCGCTCGATGAAACGCTGCTCGCCGAGGTCTTCGCAAAATTTAAAATCGTGGCGACGCTCGAAGAGCATAGCGTGCTCGGCGGCCTCGGCGGCGCCGTGGCGGAATGGCTGGCCAATTCCGGCGCCAGGGGCCGCCTGCTCCGCTTCGGCACAAAAGACGAATTTCTGCACGAAACCGGGGAACAGGAGCAGGCCCGGGAATTTTTCGGTTTGACCGGGGAGGCGATTGCCGCCCGCATCGCCCATGCGCATCGGGGTTGATTTCGACAACACGATTGTCTGTTACGACGCGCTGTTTCATCGTGTGGCGCTGGAACAAAAGCTGATTCCGCCCGAGCTGCCTGTCAACAAATCCGAGGTGCGGAATTATTTGCGGCGCGCGGGAAAAGAGCCCCTCTGGACGGAAATGCAGGGCGATGTGTATGGCGCGCGCATGGCGGAAGCCGCGCCCTTTCCGGGCGTGCTGGAGTTTTTCCAGCAGTGCCGCCAGGCGAATATCGCGGTCAGCATCATCAGCCACAAAACACGGCATCCTTTCCTTGGGGAGAAACACGACCTGCATGCGGCGGCGGCGAACTGGCTGGAATTGCAGGGGTTTTTTGACCCCGATAAAATCGGATTGCCGCGGGCAGAAGTTTTTTTTGAACTGACCAAGGAAGCAAAGCTGGCCCGCATCGCGCAGCGGAAATGCGATCACTTCATCGACGATCTCCCGGAAATTCTGGCCGAGCCGTCTTTCCCCGCCATTAGCCGGATTCTTTTTGACCCTGCCGATTTGTACTCGGATGAAACCCGATTTTTCCGCGCAAAAAGCTGGGCCGTTATCTCCAAGCGCCTCATCAGCGAACCCGAGGGGTTTCGCGAGTTTGCGGTTCGCGGCGGTTTGGCATCCCCCATTACCGTGGAGCCCATGAGTGGTGGCGGGAACAACCGCGTCTATTTTGTTTCCGATGGAAAACAGAAAACCGTGTTGAAACAGTATTTTCGCCAAGCCGCCGATGCCCGGGACCGGTTCGCCTCGGAACGCGCGTTCTATGGTTTTCTGTGGGGACGCGGCCTGCGGCGAACGCCCGAACCCCTGGCGTGGGATGCGGAAAAACGGCTCGGGCTGTTCGAATTCATAGACGGCGAAAAACTGCGATCGGCCGACGCCGAGGCCGTTGATCAAGCCATGCAGTTTATCGTGGAATTAAATCAGGACACGAGCGCGGCTGCCGGCCTTCCCAACGCTTCCGAAGCGTGTTTCTCGATGGAGGAGCATGTCGCGGTCATCGATCGCCGAGTGGCGCGCCTGGCGGAAATCGAGCCGTCGCACACCGAGGCAGTGGCTTTTGTGCAGGAGTCACTGCAACCTGCCTGGCGGAAAATTCGCGCTGCCATCCGCGGGAGCAGCCCGGCGCGGCGCATTCTGTCTCCCTCCGATTTTGGATTTCACAATGCCCTGCGCCCTGCGGACGGGCGCCTGCGCTTTTTTGATTTTGAATACGCCGGCTGGGACGATCCGGCCAAACTGATTTGCGATTTCTTTTGCCAGCCGCAAGTTCCCGTCCCCTTGGAATATTGGGACCGCGTCACCGCGGCGCTGGGCGATAAAGCGCTGGCGGAACGCGCGCGCCTGCTGCTGCCCGCCTACCAGATCAAATGGTGCTGCATTATGCTCAACGAATTCGCGCGGCATGATCGCGAGCGTCGTGACTTCGCGCAAGGAGCGGCGACTTCCGCCCAGCGCAAAATCGCGCAACTTGCCAAAGCCCGCGCCGCCTTCCAGACTATTTCCCATGCCTGAGATTGATTTTATTTCACCGCTGCACAAGCGCACCTCGCGGGATTACCTGGCCCGAGTCAACGAATTCCCCAAGGCCGAAGCCGCCAAACTGGCCAAACAATTTGCGCGCGACTACTGGGACGGCGACCGCAAAGTCGGATACGGCGGCATGAAATACGACGGCCGCTGGCGCGTCGTGGCCGACAATATGGTCAAGCATTACGGCATCAAGCCCGGCGACAAAATTTTGGACGTGGGCTGCGGCAAAGGTTTTTTGCTCTATGATTTCACGCAATCCGTGCCCGGCGTGGAAGTGCGGGGCCTGGACATTTCCACCTATGGCATTGAAAACGCCAAGGAGGAAGTCCGCCCGTTTTTGCAAGCGGGGCACGCGCGCGAATTGCCCTTTGCCGATCATAGCTTCGACCTCGTGATTTCCATCAACACCCTGCACAACCTTTACTGCTACGACCTGGACAAGGCCCTCCGCGAAATCGAGCGCGTCGGCAAGCGGAACAAATACATGGTCGTCGAGTCCTATCGCAACGAGGAGGAAAAAGCCAATTTGCTTTACTGGCAACTGACCTGCGAAGCCTTCTGCACCCCCGACGAATGGCGCTGGTGGTTCCGCCACACCGGCTACACCGGCGATTACTCGTTCATTTATTTCGAATAGCGTTCAGCGAAATGGGTCGTTAGTGGCTCGCGAAAAAATGGCGGAACACGCGCATGAAGTGAAGTTGCCGACGCTGTCGGTTGTGCTGCCCAATTATAATCATGGGGAGCATTTGGGGCGGTGTTTGGCGTCTATTCTTTCGCAATCGGTGGCGGCTTTGGAGGTGATTGTGGTGGATGACGGGTCCACGGATAACAGCGTGGCGATCATGGAGGAGCTCGCGCGGCAGCATCCGGTGATTCGATTCTTGCGGAACGAGAAAAACAGCGGGGCTGTGTTCAGTTTTAATCGAGGAATTGACGCGGCGACAGGGGATTATTTGGTGATGGTGGCGGCGGACGATGAGTTGCGCCCGGGCTATTTCGAGAAAGCGCTGCGGCTCCTGGCGCAGCATCCGGGGGCGGGCATTTGCGCGGGGATTTGTGAATTTCGCGACATGACGTCGGGCTTGACGTGGTATCTGGGAACTTTTTTGGGAGACAAGGAACGGTTCATGACGCCGGACGAAATGGTGACGCTGGGCCGCCAGGGAAAACTCGTGGTGGCGACGGGCGCGATGATCGTGAAACGGGAGCCCTTTCTTGCCGTGGGAAAATACCGCAAGGAATTGGAATGGCATTGCGATTGGTTCGCATATTTCGTCGTGGCGTTCCGGCACGGCATGTGTTTTGTGCCGGAAGTGTTGGCGGAGTTTCGGCTTTATCCTTCAAGTTTTTCGAACAAGGGAATGCGGCAGCCGGAGCGGCAGCGTGAAGTGTTGCGGCGGATTTTGGAATTGCTGGAGCAACCGGAGTTTCACGATGCGGCGGAACGGTTTCGGGAATGTGGGGCGTTGTCGTCCTTCGGCCGGCCGATGTTCAAGCTGCTGATCGGGGACCGCCGGTTTCGAAAATATTTGACGCCCACCTATCTGCGGGCGGTGACATGGTGGAGCGCGAAGTACGCGGCGCGCAAAATGTTGCCGGACCGCGTCGCGCGGTTCTGCCTGAAAGTGGCGGGGTATTCGAAGCTGCCGCGGGCCGGGACGCCGTAAAAAAAGAATGGCGATGCCGCCGTTCCTTGGCAAGATTCACCCCAACGACCTGTGACGACCGCCGACGCCATCAAACTGCTGCAGAACTTTCGCGAGGGCCGCGTGAACCTGGAAGAGACGGTGCGCGCATTTCAAGCGCCGCCGGTGGATGATTTGGGATTTGCGCAAGTGGACGCGCATCGGGCGCTCCGCAAAGGTTTTCCGGAAGTGATTTATGGGCGGGGCAAAACGGCGGAGCAAGTCGTGAAGATCGCCGCCAAAATCATGGCCCGGGAAGACCGGGCGCTAATCACCCGGCTGACGCCCGAGCAGGCCAAAGCCGTCAAAAAGAAATTCAAGCTGGCCGTCTGCCATTCCCTGTCCGGCTGCGTCACGCTGGAGCGCCAACCGCTGCCCAAGCGGCCCGGAACCATTGCCGTGGTGTGCGCCGGCACGAGCGATTTGCCGGTGGCGGAGGAGGCGGCGGTGACGGCGGATATCATGGGCAACCGCGTCGAGCGCATTTGCGACGTCGGCGTGGCGGGGCTGCATCGGCTGCTGGCCCAACTGCCCAGACTTCAGGCGGCCAACGTCGTGATTGTGGTGGCGGGCATGGAAGGGGCTTTGCCCAGCGTCGTGGCGGGTTTGATTGACAGGCCCATCATTGCGGTCCCGACCAGCGTGGGGTACGGCACGAATTTCAGCGGGTTGACGCCGCTCCTGGGCATGTTGAACAGTTGCGGCAGCGGCGTGACGGTCGTTAATATTGACAACGGTTTCGGCGCCGGTTATGCCGCGAGTCAAATTAATTCAATTGGCGCGAAGCGCGTGGCATGAAGACTTTGTATCTGGATATTTTCAGCGGCATCAGCGGCGATATGTTCCTTGGGGCGCTCCTGGATCTCGGCGTGGATTTCACGGCGTTGCAAAAGGAGTTGGGAAAATTGCGCGTGGACGGTTACCACCTGCATTGCGCGCGCGCCGAGCGGCAGCAGATCGAGGGCGTGAAATTCGATGTTCACGTGGGCGGCCATCACGGCCACGGCCATGCCGCGCACGAGGGGCATCATCACGAGCACGAGCATGATGAACATGCGCACGGCAGAAATTTTGCGGAAATCAAACAGTTGATCGCCGACAGCGGGCTTTCGCCCTGGGTCAAAGAGAAGGCCGTGGCGGTCTTCCAGCGCATCGCGGTGGCGGAAGGAAAAATCCACGGCAAGACGCCCGACGAAGTGCATTTTCACGAGGTGGGCGCCGTTGACTCTATTGTTGACATTGTTGGAGGGTGCATCGGGCTGGAAATGTTGCAGCGGCCGCGCGTCCTGGCGGGCTGCCCCGTGGACGGCGTGGGCTGGATCGATTGTGCGCATGGGCGTTTTCCCATTCCCGCGCCCGCCACTCTGGAAATTTTCGCGGCGCGAAGCGTCAGCGTCAGCCAATGCGAGGAACCGCACGAATTGATCACGCCCACGGGGGCGGCGTTGCTGGCGGAATTCGCGGAGGAATTCGGGCCGATGAAAAATTTGCGCCCGGAACGCATTGGCATTGGCGTGGGCGGACGCAGCAATAAGACGCGTCCGAATGTGCTGCGCGCCGTCCTCGGAGAAAGCGAGGGCTCCGCTGCGCACGATTGGGAAATTGACACCATTGCCGTGCTGGAAACGAATTTGGATGACATCACGGCGGAATGGCTCGGTCATTTCACCGAAAAAGCGATGGCCGCCGGCGCGCTCGACGTCTTTCACACGCCAATTCAAATGAAGAAAAACCGGCCGGGCGTTCTCTTGACAGTTTTGTGCGAAGCCGCAAAAGCGGATGACTTCTCCGAAATGATGCTGCGGGAAACCACGGCCTTCGGCATACGGCGCACCGTGGCGGAACGACGCAAGTTGCGCCGGGAGTTCAAGACGGTGTCCACGCCTTACGGCTCAATCACGGTTAAGATCGGGCAGCTCGACGGACAGACCCTGCAAATCGCGCCCGAATATGAATCCTGCAAAAAAGCGGCGGCAGAAAAGCAGGCGCCGCTCAAGGATGTTTATGAGGCGGCGCGGCGGGCGGCGTCCGCTGGGCCGCCATGATCTCCCCCGCGCTGCCTTGCCTGGGGGTCGTCGTGCCGGTTTTCAATGAAGAAGCGACCGTGGCGGAGTTGCTGCGGACGGTGCTGGCCCAACCGCTGGTCGAGCAGGTAATTGTGGTGGACGACGGCTCAACGGATAAAACCTGGGAGGCGCTGCAACCGCTCGCCGCCGGCAATGCGCGAATCCGCCTGCTGCGGCATGAAAGGAATCAAGGCAAAGGCGCGGCGCTGCGCACGGGTTTCGCAGCCGTGACCGCCGCACTGGCCATCGTGCAGGATGCAGATCTTGAATATGACCCGGGCGAGTATGCCTCCTTGTGCGCGCCCATTTTGTCCGGCAAAGCGGATGTCGTTTTCGGCTCCCGTTTCGCCGGCGCCGGGGCGCATCGCGTGCTTTATTACTGGCACTCGTTGGGGAACCGTTTCTTGACCCTTCTGTCAAATATTGCCACGGACCTGAACATGGGGGACATGGAAGCGGGCTACAAAGTGTTTCGGCGGGAAGTCCTGCAACGCATTGTGATTGAGGAAAACCGGTTTGGTTTCGAGCCGGAAATCGTGGCCAAGGTGAGCAAGCTGAAAGTGCGAATTTACGAGGCGCCCATTTCGTATTACGGCCGCACCTACGCGGAGGGGAAAAAAATCGGCTGGCAGGACGGCTTGAGCGCGCTGCGCTGCATCATCAAATATAATTTCTTCCGCTGATCATTTTTCCATCGTGACGTCGCCGCCGATGATCCGTTCCAGGCGCCCATATTGGCCGCGCAAAAGCAGCGCGCCATCGGTGTCCAAAGATTCGGCCCGGCCGCGAATCACCCGGTCGCCCATGCGAATGGAAACGTCGCAGCCCAAGGTGCTGCAGTGGCGCTGCCATTCGTCGGCGATGGCCTCGAATTGGCCGGTGCGAATCAATTCGTAATCGCGGTCCAATTCGCGCAGGGCCGCCACCGCCAGGCCGGCGCGGTCAATTTTTTCACCCGCTGCCAGCCGCAAGGAAGTGGCGCAGGCTCGCAACTCCGGAGGAAATTCGTGGGCCGGCAGATTCACGTCGATGCCAATGCCCAGAATGACATCCTTGACGTGATCCAGTTCCGCGGTCAATTCGGTCAGAATGCCCGCCACTTTTTTTCCGCCGATGAGAATGTCGTTGGGCCATTTGATTTCGGGCATGATGCCGGTCTGGCCGTGAATGGCGCGCACCATCGCGGTGGCGGCCGCAATTGTCAGCTGCGTGGCCGTTTGCGGCGTAAGGTTGGGCCGCAACAACACGGAGAACCAAAGGCCCTGGCGCGGCGGCGAAATCCAGGGACGCCCGAGACGGCCGCGCCCCTGCGTTTGGGATTCGGCGAAAACCACGGCGCCCTCTTTCATGCCGTCCTGGGCCAATCGGGAAACGAGGTCGTTCGTCGAAGTGGTGCTTTCGAAAACTTGAATTTCACGGCCCACCACGCGCGTTTGGCCGAGGCGCGAATGCAAATCGTCAGCGTGCAACGCGTCCGGCGCGCTCACGAGCCGATAACCCAAATGCGGGCTCGCCTCGATGTCGTAGCCGAGCGAGCGCAACTCCTCGATGCGCGCCCAAATGGCGGCGCGGCTGATGCCCAACTGACGCGACAACTCAGCGCCCGAAACGGAGCCGCCGCCGGACGCGCGCAAGGCGCCTAAAATGTGAGCATCCACTGTCATGCAGATTTCTAGCCGGGAAAATCCAGGCCAATATCCACGGCGGGCGCCGAATGGGTCAACGCGCCCACTGAAATAAAATCCACGCCCGTTTCGGCAATGCCGCGGACGTTGGCCAGGTTCACGCCGCCGCTGGCTTCCGTGCGGGCGCGCCCCGCCACGATTTGCACCGCGGCGCGGAGCTGCTCATTGGACATGTTGTCGAGCAGCACCACGTCCACGCCGGCGGCGGCGGCTTGTTCCGCTTGCGCCACCGTGTCAGCCTCGATCTCCAGCTCCAAATTCGGATACATGGCGCGCGCGCGCCGGGCGGCGGCGGCCACGGCGTTGGGCTTTTCGTCGCGCAGCGCGGCCAGATGATTGTCTTTCACCAGAATGCGGTCATTCAAACCGAAGCGATGATTGACTCCACCGCCGCAGGCGACGGCGTATTTTTCCAGCAAACGCCAGCCCGGCGTGGTTTTGCGCGTGTCAAGAATACGGGTCTTCGTGCCGGCGATGGCGGCCACGTATTTTGCCGTAAGGGTGGCGATGCCGGAGAGGCGCTGGGCGAAATTCAGCGCGACCCGTTCGCCGGCGAGAATGGCGCGGGCGCCGGCGCGAACACGAAGCAACGGCTGGCCGCCGGCGACTGATTGCGCGTCGGCGGCACGGCGTTCAATCTGCGCCTCGGGCGCGAGTTCGCGAAAAACGGCTTCTACCAAATCCAATCCGCACACGACCAAGTCCTGTCGCGCGACCATGATCGCTTCGGCCTGCGCCTCGGCAGGAATCGTGCAAAGGCTTGTGACATCCCCGGCGCCGATGTCTTCGGCCAAAGCTGCTTGGATGATGGCGCGCGAAAAATTCATAGTGGTTTGGGAGCGGCGAGGCAACGCAGCGCGACGAGGCTGGTGATAAAACAAAACACCGCGCAAACGATATAAGGAATGGCGGGATGGTAGAGGAAGATGCCAGTGGCAAAAACCGGGCCTACGATGCGCGCGAGGCTTCCGACGCCTTGCGCCACGCCCATCGTCGCGCCCTGCTCGTGCGCCGGGGTCAAATTGGAGATCATGCCAAAAACCGGAGGCCGCGTCAGGCTTGAGCCCACCGAGAAAACCGCCAGCGCCACCAGCAACAAACCCCAACCTTGCACGAACGGAATGATGCCAATGCCAATCGCGGCCATAAACAAACTAAAGGTGATAAGCCTTGGCTCCCCCACCCGTTTGACAAAACCGCGCACGCCGCCCTGCGAGAGCGCGCCGATCACGCCGCAATAGAAAATCACCCAGGAAACGGAGCCCAGGGCCTTCTTGGTGTCGAGATGAAATTTATCGATGATCAACAAGCCGATCGTTGTTTCGAACGACGCAAAACAAAACGTGGCCAGGAAGAAAATGCCGACGAGCAGATTCAAGCGCGGCAGGCGCAACACATGCATCCAGTGCGCCAGATGCGGGCGTTGCGTTTGCGAATGTTCGGCTGGCTTCCAGCTTTCCCCCAGGCGCGCGAAGGCCCAAAGGAAATTGATCGCGCACAAGCCGGCCGCCACCCACCCCGGCGCAGAAATACCGTATTTCTGGCTGCTGAACCCTCCCAGCGGCGGCCCCAACACGAAGCCCAAGCCGAATGCCATGCCAATCAAACCCATGCGGGCCGAGCGTTTTTCGGGCGGCGTGATGTCCGCAATGTAGGCCTGGGCAACGGTGATATTGGCCCCGCAAATCCCCGCAAAAATGCGCGACACCAAAATAATCAGCAACGCGGTCGAACCGGTATAATGCGAGCCCAGCGCAAAAATGACATACGACATGCAGGCGCAAGCAGTGCTGGCCAACAGCACCGGGCGGCGGCCGACGCGGTCGGAGAGACGCCCCCAAATGGGCGCGAAAATAAACTGCATGGCCGAATACGACGCCATAATCGCGCCAATCTGCCAGCCGGTGGCGCCGAAATTCTCGCTGTAGACCGGAATCAGCGGCAGCAGCAGCCCAAAACCGATCAGGTCGATCAGGACTGTCAAAAATATAATGGCGACGGAAGTTTTTCTCATGATTATTTGGGCGCGGCCTGGATTTCCATGTCATCGCCGAGGGCGCGTTGCAACCGGGCGCGGGCGACGGAGTAATCGTGGAGAGCTTGAATCTGCGTGGTGCGGGACTGGGTCAGCGCGGTCTGCGCCGCGAGCACGTCCAATTGCGCGCCCGTGCCGGCGCCGAGGCGGACTTCCGACTGGCGGAGGGCTTCCGCAGCCTGTTCCTGCACTTTCTTTTGTGATTCGAGCAACTCCCGGGCCTGGATAAATTCCGAGTCCGCGGTGCGCACCTCCAATTCGATCTGGCGGCGCGTTTCCTCGACATCGATCCTGGCGCGATCATAACGAGCCTGCGCCTCGATCACCCGGCCGCGCGTCAACGTGCCGTCAAATAAATTCCACGAGACCTGCGCCCCGGCCACCCAGCCCGAAAGATCGCGGGAGAGATCGTCCGCGTAAGGAAAGCTTTGCCATTCATAGCCGCCGAAAATCTGGGCGTTGGGCTTGTAGCCAGCGCGCGCCGTCGTCACGTCCTCCCGTCGCAGCGCTTCCGCTTTGCGCAAGGCGCCCAGCTCCGGGCGCCGCTGCAGGGCACGGGCCAGCGCGGAGGGCAGATCCAGCTCCAGCGGAACCGCCGCCAGCTCATCTGTCAACTGCAAGGGAATGTCCTCCCACACCGCCTGCGGAACATCGTAGCCCAGCAGGTTCACCAGATTGTTTTTGGCGATGCGATAATGGTTGCGCGCCTGGATCAGTTGGGGCTTTTCGTTCGCCACCTCCACTTGCGCGCGCAGGACGTTGAATTGCGGGGCGGCGCCGGCGTCGAAACGCTGCTGGGCGTCGTCCAGTTCGTGTGTCAACAATTTGACGGAAGCCTCGTGGACGTCGATTTGCTGCCGGGCCAGCAGCGCGTCGTCGTAGGCCACCCGCACCTGGAGGATTGTGTCGGCGACGACCGTTTGATAATTCAGCAGCGCCTGTTGCCGCGTTAATTTGGCGGAACGAAAGGACGAAGTGATGCGCCCCCCCTCGTAAATCGATTCCTGCACGCGCACGTCCGCCGCCCAGTTTTTCGTCGGGAACTGAATGAAACGGCTGATGGGAAATTGCGGCAGCGAGGGAAATTGCGCCACGAGCGACGGGTCATTGGCGTTGAAATCGCCCGCGGCAAGGAATTTCGGCACGATGATGGAGCGCAATTGCACCTCGATGCCGTACGCGGCGCGCAAATCGGTCTGGCCTTTGCGAATGGCGGTGTTCTGGCGCAAAGCAATCGCCACGGCGTCGGCGCGGGAAAGGGGCGGGACATTCGTGTCCAGGAGCGGACTGGCCCCGACGGCGCCAGCAAGGCCAACGCCGCCGCACCATCCGATGAATTTGAGAATAAGACGCATGGCCGAATGAACCGCCCTCAAGCGAGCGGGAAAGAGTTGAAATCTTTCGCCCAATTGTCAACGTTGTTTGGAAACTGTTGGGCTTGACCGGCTGGCGGGGAACCTGCCAGATTGGCCGGGCGAATGACCGTCATGAAACATTTTCGAGTTCTCCTCACCACGCTGGCCCTCGTCTCCGGCCTGGCCGCCAGCCGCGCCACGGCGCAGGTCACCGTGCAACGCCTCAATTTTTCCCTGCTGGCGGACCATCAAATTGAACTGATCCACGCCACCGACGTTCTCACCAACGAACGCACCGCCATCCAAACCGCGCTCGTCACAACTGGCAATGTCATGCGCGCCTTGCGTTATGAAATGTTCGGCACAAATTGGGCGACCAATTTTCCCGCGGCGGAGCTGGTGCGCGAGGTGAACCTGGTCACGGGCGCCGAGGGCATTTTCATGCGGGAAGGGACCCGGCAGACCAACGTTTCGGCCTACTTCGGCGGCAGCGCCGCGAATGATTTTACCGGCCAGGTGGACGCCGCGGTGCCGGCGCTGCAGAATAATTTTTCGCCGAATACGCCGCTGCGCAATGGCCATTTATTTTTCCGCGCCTCAGCGACGACGAGCAACCTGCAAAATTCCGAGACGTTTTTCTTCATCTCGCTAAACACCACCAACCTGAAATTCAACGTTTTCGGCTTTGGCGAAACGGAGCCCATGTCCGTGCGCGGACGGTTCAATGGGACGCTGGTGAGCAATACCGTGGACCGGTTCGCCGCGCAGGGAATTGGCAGTCTCTATTACAACAGCAGCACGAATCTTTTTCCGCCGCCCTTTGACGGCATCATCACCAATGCCGGCCCGACGCACGGCATGTTTTCCACGGGAGTCCCGGTCTATTTGCCGCTGACCGACGGGCCGTAAAGTTCATTCTCCGTAATTGAGGGGCCCTTTCAAGTTTTGCAAGGAAAGAGGCGGGTTATACGTCCCCAAAAATCGGCGCGTCCACCACGCGCCTGTGGCGCGCTTCGTCGCGCGATCCGTGAAACGATATTCGTAAACCTGCGCGCGCACAAACTTCGGCGCCGCATTCGCGAAAGGATTACGCGCCAGCAACGCGGTGACGGCGGGCTCATTTTGCAGGAGGCGCAATTCCAACCCGACCATCCAGGAATTGCGACGCACGTCACCCAGCGCGGCGAACCACATCTGCCAATCCAGCCGCGGCTGAAACGGCGCCACAAAGCCGGGTGCGCGCTTGAGATCGCCGGGCTTGTCCTTGAATTCATATTCCTGCCAGGCATGTCCGTCGGCGCTGCCTTCCAGGATGATTTCCGGGCGGGTGCGAGTCATCACCGCGAAGAGCCCATAGCCATTAAAACTACGGGTCGGCTCCAGCAGGAGATAGAGGTCGATCAACCCGCGCGCCCCATTGAGCGGCAGCCCCATGTCCCGCAAGAGCGGCAATGATGTCAACAACACAATTACCACCGTCAGAGGCAGCGTGAGCAAGCTGGGCCAGCGTCGCAAGGCTGCCGAAACCGGCGCAGACGGCCGAAGGCGCCCCAGCCAGCCCAGCATGTCGTCGTCCAGCAGCGGCAGGCACAGCAGAATGGTCAACCAGTTAAAAAATGTGTAATTTCCTGTCAAGAGAATCACAACCTGCAGGAGGACGAACAGCCACGCGGCGGCCAGACGCGGGCGCCGGCCGGCAAAAATCAAGGCGGGCGCGACGAGCTCGATGATGAAAAGCAGCACGACGCCCCCATGCAGCACACCTAAGGGAAGCTGGTGCGCGTGCCACCCAATCCAGGTGGGCAGCGGCTGCGTTTCGAAATGCACCGTCAATGCGCTCAGATTCCACCACGCCGGGTCGCCGCTCATCAATTTGACGCAGCCGGATTCGAGCATGAGACGGAAAATGAGCCAGCGCAAAAGCCAGATGACCAACCGCGAGGGCGGAGGCTGGCGCGAGGGGCGTTCCAACCATTGCAAGGGCGCGAGAAATATCGCGAGAAAGCCAGTTTCCAGCAGGAGCATATCCCACTGGAAATCGAGGAACGGCGACCCAATGGAAACCAGCGAAAGATAAATCAACCACAGCAGGAAAAGCGCGGGCGCGGGGGCGATGCCGAAAAAAAGCATCACCGAAAGAGCCATGCCCGCGCGGCATTGCCAGTCCAAAGACCGATCGCTGTAACTGATCCACGCCAGCGTGGGCACGGCGCGAAAACGATCCACCCCGAAAGCCCGCTCCGCCAGCGCCGCCTTGAGTTTAGGAAATGTCTGCGACAGCGGCACGATTCCATGGCTCCCAACCAGGCCCTGGATTTGCGAGGACAAGGAAAGAAAGGCGACGAAATAAATCAGCGCCAGGCCGCGTAAAAAAAGGCAGCGCACGCGGATATAGCGCGGGGGCGCGACTTGTTCGCCAAAAAGGGCGCGGTCCAACCGGGACAAGGAGCCCCGATGCAGCGCGACCTCCTGATAGATCGTTTCGGCCAGAAGCGCAAACGCCGGGATCTTCAAATAAAGCCACAGCAACCAGCGTTCGCGGTGCGCCATCGCCAATCCGCGAAACACGGCTTCCGCCCCTTCGTAAACCGCGCCGTCCGGCAGGATAAGCTGCACGGAACGCGCATAATTTTCCGACGGAATTTCCGGGAAACGTCCACCCACCTCCTGGTATGGAAAATAGTCCACCGTTTCGCCGGTCACCGTTCGCCAGCGCTCAACCCAGCGGCGGCAAAAACGGCAATCGCCATCATAAATCAGCAGCGGCTTGGCCGGCGGGGCGGCAACTTGGAGAGGTGCGTTGGCCACGAGACAGAGGCGTCAGGTCACGCGCTTTTCAAAATGGCCGCCGCCACGCGGACCAGCGTCGCGGCTTCCGCTTCTGTCCCGATGGAGATGCGCAAGTAAGCGCGCGTCTCCGGATACTTGAACCAGCGCACGAGAATTTTGCGCTCGCGCAATTTTTGGAGCCAGGTCTCGGCGGAAAATTTTGGCGGCCTGGTAAAGATGAAATTAGCCTGGCTGGGCAGCGTCGCAAAACCGAGTTTGGCCAGGGCATCCGTGAGGCGGGAGCGCGTGGCGATGATGCGCTTGAAATTGGCGCGGTAATACGGCAGGTCGCGCAAGGTGGCGAGCGCGGCGGCCTGGCCGAGCCCGTTGACGTTGTAGCTGTCGCGAATTTTGTCCAACGCGCCCATCAATTCCGGATGGCCCACGAAATAGCCGACCCGTTGAAAGCAGAGGGAATAAGCCTTGGAAAACGTGCGCGACACGATGATGTGCGCATGCTTCAAGGCCAAAGACAGGGCATGTTCCGGCGCGAAATCCACATACGTTTCGTCCAATACGACCACGCCGCGTTGCGCGCGGCAGAGCGCCTCGAGATCCGCCCGCGCATAACCGCGACCGCTGGGCGCGTTCGGGGTGGTGATAAATGTGAGCGCCGCGTCAAAGCGCCAGCGGCGGCCGCGCTGGAGTTCAGCCACCGTCGGCAAGCCGAAGGCGGGCCGCAGCGGGACTTCGTTGACGCGCGCGCCGTGAATATTCGCCAGGACGGGGTAGAGCGAATAACACGGCGTCAAATATTGGACCATCGAAGCGGGCGATTTGCCGCCCGGCTCGACAAACGCGCGGGTCGCCAGCGCCAGCAATTCATCAGAGCCGTTGCCAACTATAATATTCCCGGCCCGGCAGCCGTGCCATTGCGCAAGGCGCTCGCGCAGCGGCTCCGCCGTGGGATTGGGATAGAGGCGCAGCCGCCCATCCACCGCCGCCTTGATGGCTGCGAGGGTTTTGGGCGAGGGCGGATAAGGATTCTCGTTCGTGTTGAGCTTGATCAGCCCTTTGATTTTCGGCTGTTCGCCGGGAACGTAGCCCGCCAATTCGCGAACCAGGGGACGGATGAGTTGCTGCGGTGACATCATGTTAACGGGTGCGGTCCATCGACTCTGAAATCAAGCTGCGCGAACCGGACTGGCGTCCGCGCCGCAGCAAGAACCAGATCAGCGCCAGCGCAATGGCCAGCAACGAAAAAGCGATGATGAAAAGCGCGATTTCCTGCGCGCCCAGGCGGCGTTCTGGCGCCGCTGGCGCTGGAATCGCGGCCGCTGGCGCGCGGGCGGGGATTACGACAGGTTCCGGCGTTGGCGTTGGCGCTGGCGCGGGTCGCACCTCCGCCACCGGAGCAGGCGCAGGCGGCGTGATAATCGGGGAGGCAACGGGCGGCGGCGCGGCAGTCGCCACGGGCGTGACGGCGTTTGGCACTGTGGGAGGCGCAATTTTTGGCTCTGGCGCCACGACGGGGGCGGGAGGCGGCGCAACGGCAGCAATGACTGGGGCCGGCGGCGCGGCCACGGGCGCTGGAACGGGCTCCGCCGCTGGCGCCACGACCGCGGGCGCATTGGTGTGCGCCGCTGCTGCAAGGGGCCCGGACATGACAATCTCAAGGTGTTTGTGCGGAGCCGGCGGCGCGACGGGCTCGCTCGGCGCCGGCGCCGGGGCAGCCGCCACCGGCGGCGCATTGGTCTCCGCCGGTTTGGGCGGCAAGGCGGTGTGCGGAATCGCAATTGATCCCGGAGTATTGACAGTATAATCGAAAATATTCCCGCTGCGGGAAGCCAGGACAGTGACGAAGGGCACGTGCTGCGCGCGGAATTCCGGGCCGAATTTCTTGTGCAGCGCATTGATGTCGCTGTCGAAAGGCGTGCCCGCAATGGGCTCCGTGCCATCGAAGATAAATATCACCGTCATGCGGCGCGACGACGCAATGACCTGGTGCACGATGGGGAACACCTTGTCCAGATGCGCCCGCTTCTCGTAGGGAACCTCCCCGAGATAATTCACGATGGAGTCGCGGATGGCGTTATTCCGCCCTTCCTTCCAAACCTGCATTGGAAACTCCGTTTGCAAATGGTCGCTATATGTCCAGAGGCCGATGGTGTCGCCCTCGCGCAGCTCCCCTTTCATGTTGGACTGGAACAATTCCGTCACCGCCTGCATGACGCCGTTGGAGCAGCGCCGCATGGCTGAAGCCGTGTCAATCACCAGCAAAAAACGGTTTTCATCACCGCCGGCGTCGGAAGCGGCGAAAGCGCGGGGCAGGCACAGCGCGAGCAAACACAGGCAGGCCGCCCGGCGAAGGAACGAGGATGAAAATCTCATGGTGGGTTAATGCGTCTTGAAGCGCGCGCGTTCGCGGCGATTGTGATGCTCAATTTCCCGCTCCTGGCGGCGCAGGGT
This sequence comes from Verrucomicrobiia bacterium, assembly GCA_035551475.1. Classification (GTDB taxonomy): domain Bacteria; phylum Verrucomicrobiota; class Verrucomicrobiia; order Limisphaerales; family Palsa-1400; genus DASZMX01. Next base: position 17,701 of record DASZMX010000107.1, on the reverse strand, counting down.
TTTCTCGATGTCGTCAATAAAATTTTCGCAGCTCGAGGAAAAGGCCCCGCCGAAAAACACCGTGTCCCGCTCGGCAAAATCATTGGTCACCACCAGCACATCGCCAAAATCGCGCAAGCGCGCGGCCGCGCGCTCGATCAAATCATCGGCGGTTTGGCTGGAGGAGGAATAGAGGATTTCCAATTCCGGCGACGACGCGGCGGGTTGGGCGCCGCGCTTGGGAGCCGAGCCATCAAAGACGATGGTGATGGGCGTGCCGATGGCATCCCGATATTGGCGCAAAATGTTAATCAATTCGTCGCGGGCCGCTTCCGAATGACGCGCCTTGCCCGGAGCCAGCTCCTGCCAATTGTGCAAAAGGCTGTATCCATCGACCAGAATGCGCACCAGCGGCATGGATGGGATCGTATCCGCAACCGCGAAGGCAGACAAGGGAATGCTCAAGCCGCGCCGCTTCAGGTTCGGGCAGGAAAGCGCAGCGCCTTATGGATTTCGGCGACAAGACCGGTCGCGAGATTGCCCGCGTCCGGGAACACGATCTGCACGCGCCCGGCCGGATCGATGATCATGGCGCCGAAATGGTGGTTGATGAAATTATCGTCAAGCGTGGCAGCCAGGCCCGCATCATGCGCGAGTTGGCCAATTTCTTCCGGCGAACCGGTGAGAAAGCTCCAGTGATTGGGATCATAATCGCGGCGCCGGGCGTATGTGCGCAGCATTTCGGGAGTGTCTGTTTGCGGATCAAATGTAATGGACAGGAAATGCCAATTCGTCGGGCTGTTTTTCTCGGCGGAAAGCTGGCGTTCGGCTTCCAGGAAATTTTGCGCCAGACGCGGGCAACATTGCGGCGCCACGCAGCGTGTGAAAAAGAACGTCACCGCAATCGCCTGCCCGCGAAAATCCCGCAGGCGCACGGTTTGGTTCAATTCGTTGGTGAATGGGCTGGAAGCCCGGCCCGACGACGCGGCTCCGGTGCTCGGCCGCAGCGGAAACACACCCCCCACCGCGAGCGCAACGATGCCCACCAGGAAAACAAGATTGCAAACCGTGCGCGGCGCCATAATCAGGAAAGGCTTGCCGCGGCTTTCACAGCGCACGACAGAAGTGACAATCAAAACGGGCACGCCGTCCCCAGGACGCGCCGAAACTGTCGGCCAGTCCATTGGCCGCGCGCCGGCTCATCTCCCCGAGTAGCGCACGACTCATGGCCTCGCCCTGTTGGCGGCGTGCCGTTTTGAGCGTCGGAAGCTGAAGCCGAGCGCCTACGTGCCCTCGAACCACAACTTCCATCGTCGGTGAGAGGGCCGAGCGCCCGGTTTGTTCCGGGGAAATTACAAATTGCCCACGAGGCGCTTATTTTTCCCGGTTGGCGGTCAACTCCTCCGTGGCAATATCGCCCACTTTGCGGGTGAGTTTGAGTTGATCGCCCGCCAGGACGCCCTTGTAGGTGATGTGGACCGGCTGGCCGGCAAAATCCATTTGCTCGGTGAAGCTGACGTCAGCGCCGTTGATCTTGCCGTCGGTTAAGGCGGTTTCCATTTTCTGATCGCCAATCTCGGCGTTGGCTTTGCCGGTCACGGCAGCGCCGTCGGCGTGCAGCGTGAAAAGATATTTCTGCTTGCCGATTTGGGTGTCAAATTCCGCGCGCCACTTCCCATTGAGGGATGGAGCCGCCGTCGCCGTCTCGCGGTGGGCGACGATGTCCGTCGAACCGAAATCGCCTACTTTGCGGGTGAACTTGATTTCGTCCCCGTTGATTTTGCCTTTGTACTCAATCGTCAAATCCTGGTCTTGCACATGGAGCGGCTCGGTGAAGGAAATCGAATCGCCGTCGATCTTGCCGTCCTTGAGTTCGGTGTCGGTTTTTCCTTCGGGCCATTCGCGATGGGCCTTGCCCGTGACCTTGGCGCCATCGGCCTTGAGGTCGTAAACATATTTGAGATGGCCCACGGGCGATTCAAATTCCGATTTCCATTGGCCAGTCACGTCCCCCGCCTGGGCGGCGACGGCGGAAATGATGAGGCAAACGAGCGGGGCGAAAGTTGGGCGATGTTTCATACGCGTCAAAGTGGAAAGGAGACGGCGGCATAATTCCCGGGCCGCCGGGAAAAAGCAAGGCCGGACCAAAGTCTGGGCTGGCGTGTTTTTTTGGAGGGCGCTAAGTATGTCAGCATGGCCGAGACAGCAGAACCGGTGGTTCTTCCGGCGGAAGACCAGCAGGAGAAAACCGCGCTGAAAGACGCGCGGGATCCCGGTTATTTGGTGATTTGCTGGAATGATCCTGTCAACTTCATGGATTACGTCAGCCACGTTTTCCAGGTGGTGTTTGGTTGGACGGAAGCCAAGGCGCGGCGCCACATGCTGCAAGTCCATGAGCAAGGCAAAAGCCTGCTCACGCGGGAAACCTTTGAGAAGGCGGAGCATTACGTGCATCAACTGCAAAGCTACCGCCTGCACGCCACGATGGAGCAGGACAAATGAAGTTTGTCCGTGTCAATAAATCGGCGCAGGGCGACGGGACCTTCACTTTTTTGCTCAGCAAACGCGACCGCAATTTTTTGCTGTCCATCTTGAAGCTCTTTCCCATGACGGAAACCAAGAGCCTGCGCGTCAGCCAGACCTCCGCCAAGGCCCTCGACGCGAGCCAGGATTTGCTCGTTGAGGCCATGGCCGAACAACAGCGCCAGCACGCCAAAAAAATCGAGCGCCTGCTCAAGCGGCCCAGCCGTTTTTTCCACGAGACCGAAGGCGTCATCCAGCTTGTCCTGAATGGCGAACAAATGGAGTGGATGCTGCAAGCCTTGAACGACATTCGCGTCGGCAGTTGGACGCGCCTGGGCTGCCCCGAAATGGAAGCCGCCCGCAAAGCCGTCCGCACCGAGGAAAGCGCCGCGCACTACACCGCCATGGAATTAAGCGGCTACTTCGAAGCCGCCCTGCTCGAAGGGTTTCGCCATACCTGACTGCCGCCTCACTCGCGAATCTTGGAATCAATAATGATCGTCACGGGGCCATCGTTGACAAGGGCGACTTGCATGTCCGCCCCGAACTCTCCAGTTTGAATCGGCTTGCCCAAATCGACCGTTAGTTTGGCAATGAATTGCTCGTAAAGGGGAATAGCCTTTTCCGGGCAGGCCGAACGGCTGTAGGAAGGGCGGTTGCCTTTTTTCGTGCTGGCGAAAAGGGTGAATTGGCTGATCAACAGAATTTCGCCGCTGATTTCCTGCACGGAACGGTTCATTACGCCTTGGTCGTCGGGGAAGATGCGGAGGCGGACGATTTTGCCGCTGAGCCAGAGGATGTCCTCGGCGGTGTCGGATTCCTCGATGGCAAGGAGAATGAGCAAGCCGCGGGCGATGGAGCCGGTCACGGTTCCGTTAATCGTGACGCTGGCCTGGCTGACGCGCTGGAGAACGGCGCGCATCAGGCGGCGGTTTCGCGGCGGTAACTTTTTACCACCCAATCACTCAACGCTTTGTCGGGCGACTCGACGGCGTCCAGGTCAATGGTGAATTCCTGCTGGCCGGTGTTTTGGGCGATGAGTTTCAGGCCGAATTGGAAATCCTTGAAACGCGCGGCGCAAAGATCGCGCACCGGCAGCGCCTGATCGAGAGCCAAGGTCACGAGGCGGTCAGCGGCTGAGTCGGTGAAGACGATGGCCAGCTTATGATTTTCGCGGAAACGGGCGGCGAATTCGTGGACAAGCTGGCGGGCCACGACCCGTTTTTCGTTTTCATGCTCCACCAGCAATTTGCGCAGGTCGGCGGCGGGGTCGGCCACCAATTCGCGCGTGACGACGAAGCGGCGGACGTTGGTGGAAGGCAGCTCAAATTTGAAATCGCGAAAAATGCGCTCACACACGGTCATCAAACCGCGCGCGCCGGTGGTTTCGGCGGCGGCCAGTTCGGCAATCGCGCGCAGACCGTCGTCACGAAAGAGAACCTCAATGCCGTAGGCGGAAAACGTTTGCTCGTATTGACGGATGATGCTGCCTTCCGAACTTTTTAAAATGGTGTGGAGATCATCCACGTTAAGTGGTTGACAGACCACGCGGACGGGCAGGCGGCCGATGAATTCCGGCTCGAAACCGAACTCAATAAAGTCGCGGGTCTGAGCATAATCCAGAATCGCAGCATCTTCCATCGCGCGTCCGGGCGCCGGCGCGGCGAAACCTATGGACGATTCGCGCACGCGGTGGCGGATGATTTTTTCCAAGCCATCGAAGGCGCCGGAAACGATGAAGAGGATATGCCGGGTGTTGATGGCGGTGGCGGCCTTTTTGCCGCGCTGCGTGAAATCCATCATCGCCTGAATCTGGCCGCTGAGATCGGTGGGCGAACGCGCCGGGACTTCGGTTTCCTCCATCAGCTTGAGCAAGTTGGTTTGGACGCCACGCCCGCTCACGTCGCGCCCGGAAGAGCGCGGCGCGGAAGCAATTTTATCAATTTCATCGATGTAAATGATGCCGTATTGCGCCTTGGCGGTGTCGCCATCGGCGCGGCGGACGAGCTCGCGCACGAGGTCTTCGACATCGCCGCCGACGTAGCCGGTTTCGGAAAATTTCGTGGCATCGCCCTTCACAAAAGGGACGCCAATGAGATCGGCGGCGTTGCGAATGAGATACGTTTTGCCCACGCCCGTGGGGCCCACGAGGATGATATTTTGCTTGGCGTAATTTGGCTGGTCTTTGCCCTCGGCGGCAAGGCGCACATGGTGATAATGATCGCACAGCGCCACGCTCAAAACCTTTTTGGCTTCCTCCTGCTTGATGACAAACCGGTCCAGGTAGGCTTTGACGTCACGGGGCTTTTTATCGAAGACAAAGGCCGACGCGTTGGCGGCAGACGGGGCCGGCTCGGGCTCGCCCGAAGCCGCTTCCGCCGCCGGAGCGCCCGCGGTAAAATGGCGCTTCATGAACTCCTGCAATTGCCGCTGAAATTCCTCGGGAGAAGGAGGCGTGAGCGCGTTCCGGTTCGTCTTCATGGCGAAACGTAACATAAGACTGGAAAAAATCCGGCGGAAAACAGCGCCGTCGCGAAAGCCGGTTTTTTATTCGCGCCGAAACGCGATGACGCTGAGCGGCGGCAGCACAAAGCTCGCCGAAAACGGCTGGTGATGACACGGATAGGGCTCGGCCTGGACACCGCCATAATTGCCTTTGTTCGTGCCGGCGTAGGCTTCGGAATCGGAGTTCATCACCTCGCGCCAAAATCCCCCGGCGGGCAGGCCCACCCGATAAGCGGGATGATAGGTCGGCGTGAGATTGAGGATGACGACGATGGTGCGGTCGCCGGCTTTGTTGCGGCGCGCGAAAGAAAGGACGCTGCTGTCAGCATCCCCGCAGTCAATCCAATAAAAGCCGGCGTGATCGTAATCCGCATCCCACAGCGCCGGCTCGTCGCGGTACAATCGATTAAGATCGCGCACGATTCGCTGCACACCACGATGGTACGGGCCGGAGTCCAGCAGCCACCAATCGATGCTGGCATTGGCGTTCCATTCCCCACCCTGCCCCAGCTCGCAGCTCATCATGAGCAATTGTTTGCCGGGAAACAGCCATTGGAACGCCAGCAAAGCGCGCAAGTTCGCAAATTTCTGCCATTCATCGCCCGGCATTTTGCCGAGGAGCGAGCCTTTGCCGTGGACAATTTCATCGTGCGACAGCGGCAGGATGAAATTCTCGTGATAGGCATACACCATCGCGAAGGTGAGATCGTTCTGATGATATTTGCGATAGATGGGATCGCGCTCGAAGTAGTTAAGAGTGTCGTGCATCCAGCCCATGTTCCATTTGAACGTGAAGCCCAGCCCGCCCAGATACGGCGGACGCGTCACCTGCGGCCACGCGGTGGATTCCTCGGCAATCGTGATCACGCCCGGATATTCCGTCTGGGTGACGTGATTGAATTGCTTGATGAATTCGACCGCCTCCAAATTTTCGCGCCCGCCATGAATGTTGGGCACCCATTCGCCGGCCTTGCGCGAATAATCCAGGTAAAGCATGGAGGCGACGGCATCGACGCGCAGACCGTCAATATGAAATCGGTCGCACCAAAACAGGGCGTTGGCCACGAGAAAATTGCGCACCTCATGGCGGCCGTAATTGAAAATCAGCGTGCCCCAATCCTGGTGAGCGCCTTTGCGCGGGTCGGCGTGCTCGTAAAGGGCCGTGCCGTCGAAGCGCGCCAGCGCCCAGTCGTCGCGGGGGAAATGCGCCGGCACCCAGTCAATAATAACGCCAATGCCCGCGCGATGCAGTTCGTTGACGAGGTATTGGAAATCGTCCGGCGTGCCGAACCGGCTGGTGGGCGAATAAAAGCCCGTCACTTGATAACCCCACGAAGGATAAAAAGCGTGCTCGGCGATGGGCATGAATTCCACATGCGTGAAGCCCATGTTCTGCACGTACGCAGCCAGGGGTTGCGCGACTTCGCGATAGCTCAGGGATTCGAAGTGGTTCTTTTTCATCCACGAACCGAGGTGAACTTCGTAAATGCTCAGCGGACTTTGAAAGGGATTTCGGCCCGGCCGACGCGCCATCCAGTCATTGTCGGTCCACGCGAATTTGCAGGTGTCCCAGACGATGGAGGCGTTTTTCGGCGGCGTTTCAAAAAAGAAACCATACGGATCGGTCTTGAGAATGATATTGCCGTCGCGCTGCCGCACTTCAAATTTGTAATGCGCGCCCTCGGCCACGCCCGGCACGAAGATTTCCCAAATGCCGGAGGAGCCAAGTGAGCGCAGGGCATGGTAACGGCCGTCCCAATGATTGAAGACGCCAACCACGCTGATGCGCTGGGCTTCGGGGGCCCAGACGGCAAAACTCACGCCGGCCACGCCATCGATCAAGCGCGCATGCGCGCCGAGTTTTTCGTAAATGCGCCGTTCGTTCCCTTGCGCAAAGAGGTAAAGATCTGTTTCGCCAAGCGTGGGAAGAAACGAGTAAGCGTCGCGTTGCCGGACCTGGCGTCCGCCCTCCTCCGTGATGACCACGTCGTAGGCGTAAATCTCCCGGGCCGCCTTCGTGGAAGCTTCAAACAAGCCGGGCCGCACCGCCGCCAGCTTCAGGCTCGGCCGGTTTTTCTCGTGGACCGGAACGATCTCGACCGCGACCGCCTTGGGCCAAAGCACGCGCACCACCAGGCCAGAGCCGTCCCCCAATTTGTGCATCCCGAGCAAGGTGTGCGGCGAACGTTGCGTGGCATGGATCAGACTGTCCGCCTCATCATTCGTCAAAATCATGGTGGCGCAACGTAACTTTCAATATCGAAAGAGCAAAGGGCAAAGTTCGTTCTTGCGCTAACGCATACTATAAGTCACGGTGCCTCGTGGATTTGACCAGCCCGATTGAGGAACCCAAGGAACTGCGCGTGACGGTGGATCGTGTCGTGTACAATGCGGATTTCGAGGGACCCGCCGAGCGTCCGCATTGCTTCGTTTATCACATCAGCATCCATAACGGCACCAAAACGCGCGTGACGATCAAGGGGCGCAAATGGGTGGTGACCAATGCCGCGGGCGAAGTCACCGCCGTCGAAGGCGCGGGCGTGGTGGGGCAGTTTCCCGATCTGCATCCCGGGGACACCTTCACTTACAATTCCTTTCATTTGCTCGAAACCGAGACCGGCGCCGCCGAGGGAAGCTACCTTGGAATCGATGAAAATGGCCACCGCGTTTTGACGCGGATTCCGCGCTTCGAAATGAAAGCCACCGCCGCTTAAGCGCCGGCCGCCTCGTATCGCTCCCGCACCGCTTCCTGGCCGTATTTTTTTTCCAGGCGCCGCACGATGAAGTGTCCCCGGGCCATCTGCTGAAAATGGTCCATGAAAATGACGTTTGCCACGCTGCCGCCCACCGCGCCCAGCACCGGCATGGCCTTCGCCGCGGCTTCTTCTGAAACAATCACGCCAAAACGGGAAGCGATCGCCGCCACGAGGCGGGTCACGGCGGGAGCGGTTTTCTCAATGGCGCTTTTGCCGGCCAAATACGCGGCGGCATCGGTGACGCTTTGGCTCAGAGCCAGACGTGTCACCCAATAAGCCGTTTCGTTAGGGTTGGAGGTGCGATTGACGCCGTTGAACGCAAACACTTCCAAACAATCGAGTTTGGTGGCGACGGCGGTGGGGTCGTGCCCTTCGCTGCGAGCGATCTCCACGATGGACCGCAGCATGATGGTCGTGGAAACCGGAAGCTCCACCGCGAGGGCCGCCAAACCAAACGCGCCTCCAATGCCGCCCGAAGCGCCGACCAGAATTTTGTGCCAGCGATTGGACGCCGGCGTGTGCAAGCGACGCGGGCGCGTGGAGGCAATGGCCAAATCCAACGCGCCATAAAGCGCGGCCTTCGCAATATCGTTCACCTTGGCGTTCCAGCCCTTCGGCAGCAGCGTCAACGCCTTTTCAATGGGTGAACCGATCAAGTTGGAAAGGCGCACCGTGTAGGATGGATTCTCCAGCAAAGCGCGGGCCTGGCGCAAATCCGCCAGGTCGCGCGCCGAGAAAATGACGGGCGGACGATCCATCTCAGGCGGGCGCGGTTTCCTCCTCCGCGAGCACATCGTGCGGCTGATAGGCCAAAGCCACGGCAATAAACACAAAGGCGGCCAGCAACGTTGCGCCTGCGAAGCTCAAATAATAATTGACTCCAAAATTGTAATGCGCCTTTTCCATGGCGCCGGCCACCACGCCCACCATGAAATCGCCCCAGGCGATCGAGGCGAGGTAAAAACACATGACCATGGATTTCATGCGTTGCGGCGCCTGGGTGTAGGCAAATTCCAGCGTGGTGATCGAGATCAGGATTTCCGCTGAAGTCAAGAATAAATACGCCAGGGCCTGCCAGCCGATGCTCGGCATGCCGCCCTGGCCCAGCCGCCATTCCACCCATGCCGGAATCAAATACGCCGGGATCACCACGAAAAAGCCGATGGATATTTTCCGCAGAGGCGTCAGCGGAAAAAACCGGTTGATGGCCGGGTAAATGACATACGTGAAGACCGGGATGAGAACGAGAATGAGAAATGGATTGAAGGATTGCAACTGCGACGCCTCCCAGGTGAAACCGAGCCAATGCAGATTCATTTTCTCGGCCTGGAGCACCCAGGTGGAGGAGCTTTGGTCGTACAACGACCAGAAGACGGAAACCACGAGGTAAATGAGCCCCAACCGCCCGAGGATGCGCAACCCCTCGGCATTGAGCGTCTGCTTCAGGTAAGCAATGCCGCCGGGCGGCGCATGCACGAATTTATGGCGGCCCATCCAGAAAATGACCGTGGCGATAAACATCAACACGCCCGGCAGCGCAAAGGCATAATGCGAGCCGTAATGCTGGAGGATCCAGGGAATTAGCAGCATCGAAAAGGCCGAGCCGAAATTAATCGAAAAGTAGAACCAGCTAAAAACGCGCGACAACAGATGCCGATTGCTCGGGCCGAATTGATCACCCACGTTGGCGGAAACGCACGGCTTGATTCCCCCCGCGCCCAACGCCACGAGGCTCAGGCCCAACGCAAGGCCCCAACGAGTGTCGTTCCACGCCAGCACCGCGTGACCGGCGCAATAGACGATCGAAAGCGCGATGATCGTGCGAAACTTGCCGAAAAAGGTGTCGGCCAAAATGCCGCCGAAGACTGGAAGAAAATAGGTGGCGGAAAGATAGTACTGAAACCACTTCGTCGCCTCCTGGCCGGACATGTGATCCGGTTGCCCCTGCGCATTGAGCAGGTACCTGGTCATGAACACAACCAGGATGCTCCGCATCCCATAAAAGCTGAACCGCTCCGCCGCCTCGTTTCCGATGATGTACGGGATGCCCGGAGGCATCCCGGTCGATTTCACCGGGACCGTGGCGTAAGGCTGCTTCAAGCAGTCAAATCAATGATGGCAACCGCACCCGCCGCCTTCACCGCCCTCGCCTCCGCCGCAGCATTCGTCCGCCAGTTCGCTTTCATTGGGCACGCGTCCGAGGGCGAATGTTTTGCCGACGTATTGCCCGATTTCCTCCTGCATGTGATGCATTTCCTGCTGCGCTTCGATGAAGCCTTTGGCCGTGGGATTGGCGAGCAGCGCGTCGCGCAGTTTTTCAAAACCGGAAATCTCCGATTCCGTCAGAGAAACGCCGGAATGCTGTTTCTGATGGAGGGCGCGGCCCTTCTCATTGACCGCCTCATACTGTTGTTGGGCTTGGGCGTCGCCCATGAAAGAGTCAATGCGCTGGCGAATGCTTTGGAACTGGGGCTGTTGAATGATGGTTTCGCAAAGCTCGAGCGTCTTTTGATGAACGAGATCGTCCGTTTGTGTTTGTGTTTGCATAAATATATTGGGGCCGCGCAGGGCGCCGACCCTAAAACTGTGCCATATTTGCTTCAGCGCGCCAGTTAATTTAATTGGCGAACAAACCGATACCAACCCGTGAAACCTACTCGAACCCTTGGCGGGCCTGCCCTTGCGCCGGCGTTATTGCTGCTCACACTCTGCTTAAGCTCGCTTTATCTGCGGGCCGAAAACGTCGATCTCATTTATGCCTTCACCAACTCGCTGCCGAAGCAAATCGACGGCGCCACGCCGCAGCCTGGCCTGCTGCTTTCGACCAACGGCGAACTATACGGCGCGACAGTGAACGGCGGCTCGAACAGTTCCGGCGCGCTTTTCATCTTGACCACCAATGGAACGCTCCAGCCCTGGCATGCATTCAATTATACGCCGGACGGCGCCAATCCGGCGGCCGGCGTGATCCGTGGCAGCAACGGGCTTTTTTACGGAACCACTCCCCTAAGCGGCGCGGCCAGCACGAATCAAGGTTGCGTCTATCAAATCACGGCAGCGGGAATACTAACGACGCTGTATTCATTCCCCAACCTTTCGCGCCAAACCAATAGCACGGGAGCCACCCCGGCGGGAACCCTCGTGCAAGGCACCAATGGCCTGTTTTACGGCGTCACTTCCGCCGGCGGCCTGCGCACCAATGGCACGATCTTCTCCGTGAGCGCCAGCGGGCAATTCACGCTGCGTTACACGTTCACCAATGGCTTGGACGGCGGCAAACCTCTCGCAGGTTTGCTGCTCAGCTCCAACGGCCTCTTTTACGGCATCACCTCCAGCGGCGGCAGCAATGGCGCGGGCACCATCTTTAAAATGACGCACGCCGGCGCCGTAACGCCCCTCCATTCGTTGACAGGCGCGGTGGACGGCACAGGCGCGACGGCGCCGCTGGTGCAAACCCGCGCTGGGCTGCTTGTCGGCGCCGCGGCGGGTGGCGGCTCGAATTCGACCGGAACGATTTTTCAAGTCACAACCAACGGCGCCTTCAGTCTGCTCTACACTTTTGGCGCCAAGGCGCCGGCATATCCGTTTCAAAATGACGACGGAGCAACGCCCAAGGCGCTGCTGATCAATGCGGCGGGAAATTACTACGGGGTGGCATCCGTGGGCGGAACCAACGGCGAAGGATGTGTCTTCGAAGTGACGCCGGCCGGAGATTTTCGCTCGGTTTATGCGTTCACCGCCTTAAGTTTCGGCTCGCCGCAAACCAATGCTGAAGGCGCCAATCCGAACGGGATCGTGCAGGCGCCGGATGGAAGCTATTATGCCACGGCAGCGCATGGAGGCGTGGCCGGATTTGGGACCGTGTTCCGAATCTCCATCCCGACGCCGGATGTCACGGTCTATTTTTCCGGAGAGTCAGGCGACTTGACGTATGGAAATGGGACATTCCAAACATTGATCACCAACGTGCCCGGATCGGCCACGGTGATCATCGAGGGTTCCACCGATTTTGCCACTTGGACCCCCCTTTTCACCAATGCGCCCGGAGCCGCTCAGTTTCAGTTTAGCGACGATCACGCGGGCGATTATCCGGCGCGGTTTTATCGCGCCATCATCAGCCCTTGAAGGGCCGCCGAGGTGTTGTATAGTGAGGCTCGAACCTGGAGGAGGTTCCGTCACAACGAATATGACTACGCTGAAGCGATGGCTGCTGGGCGGCCTTTTATGCGGGATTTTCCACTCGGCTCACGCCGGCCTGATTAACCTTTATACTTTCACGGACGGCGTTGATGGCGCGAGTCCGCAATCGGGCCTGGCGCAGGCTTCCAACGGCGTATTTTACGGGACCGCATTGAACGGCGGCACGAATGGTTTCGGCACAATTTTCAGCGTGACCTCGGCGGGCGCCTTCACGCCGCTTTATTCCTTCACGGCGGATGTGGACGGCGCGGCGCCATGGAGCGCCCTGGCCCCTCTCACCAACGGAGCTTTTGCCGGAACGACCATCGCCGGCGCCAACGGTTTCGGCACGATTTTCCAGGTGACCAGCAACGGAGTATTGACGCCGCGCTACTCCTTCACTGGAACCACCGACGGCTCGACCCCTGAAGGAACTCTGACCCTCAGCACGAACGGCAGCCTCTACGGAACCACCGCTGACGGCGGCGCCAATGGCGCGGGCACGATTTACCGATTCACGCCCGCCGGCGCGTTCAATTTGTTATACACGTTTACCGGCAGCGTGGATGGTGTGGCGCCGGTGGCGGCTTTGACGCTGGGGGCGGATGGAAATTTTTACGGCACAACCGCGTCCGGCGGAACCAATGGCGATGGCACGATTTTCAAATTGACCCAGGCGGGTGTGTTTACGTCGCTTTATTCCTTCAGCAATGGCGTGGATGGCGCCATCCCGCAAAGCGCGCTAACGCTGGGCTCGGATGGAAATCTTTACGGTGTGACGTCATCCGGCGGCGCGCATGACAATGGAACTCTTTTTCGGCTGACGAGCGCGGGCAAGGTGGTTGCGCTGTATTCGTTCAGCTCGGACAATGGCTCCGGCACAAATGCGGATGGCATCGGGCCGACCTCGCTTTTGCAGGCGCGCGACGGGAATCTCTACGGCACGACGGGCAGCGGCGGCGCCTTTGGCTCAGGCACGATTTTTCGGGCGACGCTCGCCGGAGCGGTGACGACGTTATACACGTTTGGGGCCATTTCGTCGGACAGCGTGACCAATGTGGATGGGTCTGATCCCACGGCCTTGATCCAGGGGCGCGACGGGAATTTATATGGAACCACCGTGAGCGGGGGCCCGGATGCGCAAGGGACGATTTTTGAGTTTTCGACATCCGCCGCGGTGGCATTCAGCGGGGTCACCTACACGAACGGCCAGGCCATTCTCACCCTCACCGGACTGACCGGCCAAGGTTCCACCGTGATCGACGCTTCCACCAACCTCACGCAATGGACGCCGATCCTGACCAATCCCCCGGCAACCGGACAGGCGAGCCTGACCGATCCGGCGGCGCATAATTTCCCTCATCGATTTTACCGGGCGCGCAGCGTGCTGCCGTAACAAGACGGCGCTTGACTTGCCGTGTCGTCTTCCGACACCATCGGCGCGTGGCTGGCCTGTTCACGATTCAAAACGAATTCCGCTACGAAATCGTTCGCAAGATTTTCGAGGGCGGGATGGGCGTCGTTTACGAAGCAGAGCAGCACGGCGCGCGGAACTTCGTGAAGCGCGTGGCGATGAAGGTCATTCGCCAGAATTACGCCAACCAAAAGCAGTTCATCGAGAATTTCATCGGCGAAGCCAAGCTCGTCGCGGACTTGATCCACACCAACATCGTTCAGACCTACCATCTGGGCGAGGCGCGCGGCCTGTATTTCATCGCCATGGAGTTGATCCACGGCGTCAACCTGGAGCAATTCACGCAGCAGTTGACCGAGAAAAAACGGCCGCTGCCCAAGGAGCTTTCGATTTTTATTTGCAGCCGCATCGCGCGCGGGCTGGCCTACGCCCATGCCAAGACCGATGAAAACGGCAAAACCCTCGGCATTGTGCATCGGGATGTCAGCTCCAAGAACATCATGATCGCGTTCGGCGGCGACGTGAAGTTGACCGATTTCGGAATCGCCAAGGCCCGCGGTTTTCTGCAGGACAATGAAGGCGAAGTGGTGGCCGGCAAGGCGGATTACATGAGCCCGGAGCAAGCGGATTTTCAGATCACGGACAAGCGGTCGGATATTTTTTCCACCGGCGTCGTGCTGGCGAACCTATTGCTCGGCTACAATATTTTCAAGGGCGCGACGGCGGAGGAATCACGCGAGCGCATCATGACGCTGCCGATCCCCAACTTTTCGCAGATCAACCCGCAATTGGAAGAGCCAATCAACGCGCTGTTGCAACGCTGCCTCGCGCGCGACCTCTCCAAACGCTATGCCACGGCGGACGAATTGCTCTACGATCTGGAGTATCATATTTATCACAAGGGTTACGGGCCGACCAACGAGACGCTGGGCAAATTCATTCGCGAACTGTTCGGCCAGCAGGGGCCCAACCGCAATTTTGAAGATAAAGGCGCGACGACTGTCATGGACCGTCCGCCCGGCGTGCACGCGCGCTCGGTGATTTAGCCTCTTCTCCGGCTTCTGGTTGTGAAAACGAAGAAAACTCCGTCTTCCGCGGTGACGCTCGGCTTGATTCAAACGCATTGCTCGCCCGATCCCGAGGATAATTTCGCCCGCACGGAAAAATTGATCGCCGAGGCAGCGCAACGCGGCGCGCAAATCATCTGCACGCAGGAACTGTTTCGCTCCCAATATTTTTGTCAGAGCGAAGACCACGACAATTTCAGCCTGGCCGAAAAAATTCCCGGCCCGAGCACCAAGGCGCTGACCGCCCTCGCGCGGCGCAAAAAGGTGGTGATCATCGCCTCGCTTTTCGAGAAGCGCGCGGCGGGCGTTTATCATAACACGGCGGCGATTATTGACGCGGATGGCAGCCTGCTTGGCATCTATCGCAAGATGCACATTCCCGACGATCCGCTGTATTACGAGAAATTTTATTTTACACCTGGCGACCTGGGATTTCGCGCCTGGACGACCCGTTATGGGCGGATTGGGGTCTGTGTCTGCTGGGATCAATGGTATCCGGAGGCGGCCCGCCTCACTGCGATGCAAGGGGCGGAGATTTTATTTTATCCGACGGCCATCGGCTGGCATCCCGCGGAAAAGGCAGAGCACGGCGAGCAGCAGCATGGCGCTTGGGAAATAATCCAGCGCGGGCACGCGGTGGCCAACGGCTGTTTTGTGGCGGTGGCCAATCGCGTCGGAGTGGAAGCGCCGGCGGGGGGAGCTGGGATTGAATTTTGGGGGCAGAGTTTCGTCGCGGGCCCTTCGGGGGAAATGCTGGCCAAGGCCAGCATCGAGCGGGAAGAGATTCTCCTCTCCACCGTGGATTTGAAGAAAGTGGATGTGACCCGCACACATTGGCCTTTTTTGCGTGACCGCAGAATTGACGCCTACAGCGACCTCACCCGCCGCCTGATTGATTGAACCCGGAGCCGCGCGTTTGGATTACGGGCGCCGGCGGCTTGCTCGGCTCGCATCTGCTGCGCTCCGCCCCTCACGGCAACGTGACCGGGTTGACGCGCGAAATGCTCGACTTGACAGATTTCGCGGCGGTGGCGCGCCGTTTCGCCACGGACCGGCCCACCCTCATTATCCATGCGGCGGCGCTCTCCAAAAGCCCCATGTGCCAGGCCCGCCCTGCCCTCGCCCGCCAAATCAATGTGACAGCAACCCAGCGTCTGGCCGCTTTGGCGCAGGACATCGGGTTTATTTTCTTCTCGACAGATCAGGTGTTTGACGGCGCCAAGGGAAATTATGCGGAAACTGACCCGCTTCATCCCTTGAATATTTACGGAGAAACGAAGGCCGCCGCGGAAGAGGCCGTGCTGAAGAACCCGCGCCATACGGTGGTGCGACTCGCGTTATGCGGGGGCATTTCACCGAAAGGCGGCGCGTCTTTTAACGAGGAATTGGCCGCTGCCTGGCAGCAAGATCGGACGGTTAAACTGTTTGCCGATGAATTTCGCTCGCCGCTGGTGGCGCCGGTGGCGGCTCGCGCGGTTTGGGAATTGGCCGAGCGCCAAACGCCCGGAATTTTTCATTTGGGCGGAGGCGAAAGACTTTCGCGGCTCGACCTTGGGAAATTGGTGGCGGCACGCCATCCGGAATTGTCGCCGCGTTTTGAAGCGGTGTCGCTTTCCACCTACCAAGGCGCGCCTCGGGCGCCGGACACGTCGCTATGCTGCACGAAGATTCAAGGTTTGCTGTCCTTTCGTTTGCCGGGCCTCGGGCAATGGTTGACAGAAAACCCGGACGCGCCATTTTGAGGCATGAAGTATCGCGGACGACTGGCCCCTTCCCCGACCGGCCTGCTGCATTTGGGCCACGCGCAAACTTTTTGGATCGCATGGAAGCGGGCGCGCGCCGCCGGCGGCTCGCTGATTTTACGCAATGAAGATTTGGACCGGGCGCGCTGCCGTCCGGAATTTGTCACGGCCATGCTGGAGGATTTGCGGTGGCTGGGATTGGATTGGGACGAAGGCCCGTACGCGCAAAGCGAGCGGCTGGAGCTGTATCGCGCGGCCTTCCGCAAATTAAAGGAGGGCGGATTCCTCTATCCCTGCCGCTGTTCGCGGGGCGACGTGTTGCGGGCTTTGCAGGCGCCGCATGCCGCAGACGAAGAGCCGATTTATCCGGGAACCTGCCGCCCCTCCGCCGGAAAACCGGTCGTCGAGGGCGCGCCGTTGAATTGGCGGTTCCGCGTTCCAGACGGGAGGGAAATAACGTTCTTGGACGGTGGCTTTGGTAAACAGACTTTCGTCGCCGGGCGGGATTTTGGCGACTTCGTGGTATGGCGGCACGATGACGCGCCGTCCTACCAACTCGCGGTCGTGACCGATGATGCCGCGATGGAGATCACCGAGGTTGTGCGCGGCGCCGATTTGCTCGTCTCCACCGCGCGGCAATGCCTCTTGTACGAGGCGCTCGGCTGGAAGCAGCCGGCGTTCTTCCACGCCCCTTTGGTGACCAATGAAAATGGCGTCCGGCTGGCCAAGCGCGATGATGCGTGGAGCATCCGAGCCCGTCGCGAACAGGGTATGACGCCGGAAAATGTGCGGGCGGAATTTAAGCCGCCGCCGGAGCCGGGGCGTCTTTTTTCTTAGACTCCACGCGGCTTTCCTTCTCCTTGACCAGCGTGGCGCCTTTGCCGATGCGCTGGCGAAGATAGGAAAGTTTGGCGCGGCGGACGGAGCCTTTGCGCTCCACTTCCACTTTGTCGATGCGCGGGGAATGCTCGGGGAAAATGCGCTCCACGCCTTCGCCGTAGCTGATGCGTCGGACGGTGAACGTGGAGTTCAAGCCGTGGCCGCGGCGGCCCAGCACGACGCCGGAAAAAATCTGGATGCGTTCCTTGTCGCCTTCGATGACTTTGGTGTGGACGCGAACGCTGTCTCCCACCTCAAATTTGACGGGCTGCTTCCGGTACTGCTCGGTCTCGATTTTGTCTAACAATGCCTGGTTCATAAAATGTTCGCTTTCTTTAACAAATCCGGCCGCCGCTCTCTGGTGCGGACGAGCGCCTGTTCGCGGCGCCACTTCTCAATCTCCGCATGGTTGCCGGACAATAAAACCGCGGGAACTTTTCGCTCCCGAAATTCCGCCGGCCGCGTGTAATGCGGATACTCCAGCAAACCCCGGCTGAACGATTCGTCCGCCGAGCTTTGGTCGTCGCCCAACGCCCCCGGCAGCAACCGCGTGACCGCATCGATCACGACCATGGCCGCCAGGCTCCCGTTGGTCAAAACATAATCCCCGATGGACAGCTCTTCGTCCACCAATTCCTCGCTGACCCGCTCATCGAC
>DASZMX010000106.1:0-54033 GCA_035551475.1 Verrucomicrobiia bacterium | reverse complement strand
CATGGCTTTCTTATTCTCCGCCGACAGCTCCTTATCCAGGACGCTTTTGCAAAGCGTGATGCAATTGTCGCAGATATAAACGCCCGGGCCGGCGATGAGCTTCTTGACTTCCGCGTGGGATTTCCCGCAGAAGCTACACATCGTTACCGTGCTGGGTCGCGCCATGATTTTAGGGTATCTTGGCAGTGTCCTTGCCGTCCGTCAAACCGGGAATTTCCTTGCGCGACTGCACCACTTCATCGACCAAGCCATAGGCCTTGGCCTCCTCGGGCGTCATGAAATTATCGCGGTCGCAATCACGCTCCACCTGCTCCACCGGTTTGCCGGTGTGCTTGGAAATAATGGCGTTCAACCGGTTCTTCAGCTTGAGCATGTACTTGACGCGGATTTCGACGTCGCTGGCCGGGCCTTCGGCGCCGCCGAGGACCTGGTGGATCATGATGTTCGCGTTGGGCAGCGAGAAACGCTTGCCCTTGGTCCCGCCGCACAACAGCACCGCGCCCATGCTGGCCGCCTGGCCGATGCAATAGGTGTTGGTGTCGCAGGTCAGGAACTGCATCGTGTCATAAATCGCCAGGCCCGCCGTGACGCTGCCGCCGGGAGAATTGATGTAAAGATGAATATCCTTCTTGGGATCCGCCATTTGCAGGAAGAGCAATTGCGCGATGATTAAATTGGCCACCATGTCATCCACGGGCGTGCCGAGAAAAACAATGCGATCCACCAGCAAACGGGAGTAAATATCATAGCCGCGTTCGCCGCGCCCCGTTTGCTCCACCACCATCGGAACTAGAAAATTTTGCATAAAAACGATCAGTCAACTGACGAGGGCAAGTTAATGGAAGGCGCCCCTTGCGTCAAGCAACGGGGATTTTCCGCGCGCCCCAAAACCGTCATCTTGCGCTTGACACTCATGCGGCGCGGCGGGCGGTGAATCCCGGATGGTCGGCGGGCCCGGCGGCCAGCGGAATCTCCAGCGTAAAAGTCGCTCCCAACCCCAGGCCCGGGCTGCGCACCGAGAGGCTTCCGCCCAACTCCTTCGCCGCCAGCGCGCCGCTATGCAAACCGAAGCCGTGCCCATGTTTCCGCGTGGTGAATCCTTGCGAAAAAATGCGGTCGAGATTCTCGGCGGCGATGCCGGCGCCGTTGTCGGCCACGCTGATTTGCAGACGATGTTCGTCCGCGCACGCAATCGACACCACGATTTCTTTTTCGCCGGTGTTTTCGTCCACGGCGTATTTGGCGTTGTTGACCAGGTTGATGAGAATTTGCAGGACTTTGTGCCGGTCGATCAAGGCGAGCGGGACCGGCTGAAACTCGCGGCGCAACCGCACGTCATGCCGCTCCAGGCCGCACGCATTGATCTGGATGGAATCCTCGACGACCTCCTTGACGTCGAGCCGCTCCATGATGCCGCCGGCCTTCGCGTAATTCTGCTGCATGGAAACAATCGCGTTGATGTGCTCCACATTTTTGGTGAGAGCATCGACTTCCGTTTCCAATTCCCGTTTGTCCTGCACGAGCGCATGGCCAAGCTTGGCGAGAAAATCGGGCACCGTTTTTCCCTTCGTGTCTTCCGTGAGAAAATGGCCTAGGTCGGCCGGAGGCTGCTGCAAAAGCGAGGCGACCTTGCCCACCGATTCGGCGCGGTGCTGCCGGATGCGGTCGCGAATCAGCGTGGCGGAAACATTCACGCTGTTAAGGACATTGCCAACATTATGCAAAATGCCGGTGGCCACTTCCGCCATGCCGGCCTGCCGGGAAACGACGATCAATTTGTTTTGCGCCTGCGCCAGGTCGGCGCGCGCGCGTTCCTTGGCGGAAACCTGCTCGCGCAATTCCCGCGTGCGCTCCGAGACGCGCACTTCCAATTGATCATGCGCCGTCTGCAATTCGCCCTGGGCCTCGCGCAACCGCGTGTTGGCCTCGGCCAAAGCGCTGTTCTTGCGCGAAATGGCAATCGCCCACACCAACCCTATCAACAGCACAACGAGCACGGCCGACAGCAGCGCCAGCATGCGGCCCAGCGTCCACCACGGCGCCAGACGCTCCATCACCAGGTCGCGCGCCGTGCGCAGGCGAACTTGAAAGGACCGCGGCGTCCCCACTTCGTCTGTTTCCGTTTCGTAAACGCCTGTGACCGATAATTTGCTCCCCAGACGCAGGCCGCCCATGTCAGGCGCGGCGGATTGGGGCAACACAGCTTTAAACGGAGGCGCGTCCGACGGCTCGATCAACAGGCGCCATTCGCCGTCGGTGTGTTCGATATTCAGCAGGGAGCCGCGCGCCTTCACCAGGAGGCCCTGCAAATCCGGGTTGACGGCGGCGCCTCTTAACGGCAGCGGCGCCGGCTCCGCGCCCGAACTCACGCGCCGAAAGACGGCGTCGCGCAACACGAATTTGCGCCCCTGACGACCGGGAAAACCGACCAATTCCACGCGGTCGCCCGGTTGCAATGGTTCGGTCTGCTCGCACAAAGCGAAAACGCTGTCAGCTCCGTCCTGGACGCACAAATATTCGCCCGGCACATAGAGCGCGACGGCGCCGGCGGTGCGCACGCGGCGATTCAAATCGGATTGCAAACTAAAACGCCGCAGATCGCCCAAAGTGCGCAATTCAGCGGCGAAAAGATCGATCGGCGCGGGTTCCTCGACTTGAAAGTTATCGCCTTTCGCGGCCCAGATTTGGATGCCGGCGACTTGATGGCGGGCATTGGCCGTGACCGCGCAGACACCCTCCGCGCGAATGATGGAGCCCGGAGCCGGTTCGAGCAGATGGTTGGTGGGTGTCGGCGTCCACACCTCAAACTCCCCGCTGGATGTTCCCATGTCCAGGCGAGTTAATTGGTTGCTGTGCGTCACGCTGCGCACCAAGCCGCGCATTTGAATCCAGCGCCCGTCCTCGGCGCCGGTCAACGCTTGCTCCAAACTCACCAGCGGGCCGGGCGCGATATTCCAATAGCTCAGGCGCGTCGCCACGGCGTTGGTGACCACCGGCACAAAATCCCCCTCGGCCACCGCGCCGCTGATGCTCACAATCGAGCCGGGCCGCTGGGCATCGTGCCCCTGCCAATTGGGATTCATCACGCGCACGCCGCCGCTGGCGTCCATCATGTAAATGAACGGCGTGCTCGGATGCGACCAAGTAATGACGCCGCGCAAATTGACCGCCTGATGGCGCTGCGCCTCGGCGCGGTCCATCTCTTGGATGCGCGCCGCCAGCCGCAACGGCCCGTGCGCTTCTCCCGGCGAAAAAGCCGGCGCGGTGTTCGTGGATAATCGGCAGAGACCGCTCCGCAAACATTGTTGAATGCCGACCATATAAGGATAGCCAATGGCTTCCACCCGGTCGCCGAAGCGCAGCAATTGCGTCTGGGGCGTCTGCACCATGACCTGGCCGGTTTCGTCCCACAGCGTCAGCCATTTGCCGGGCTCAAAACTCCGCACGATGCCTTCCACGCGGATTTGGTCGTTGGTGGAGATGTCTTCCTGAATTTGGTCGATGGCCGTGACCGGAATGGCAAAGCGCGGATCGCTGGCCAAATGGCCGATCACTTCGATGTCTTTAGGGCTCGCCACATACAGGTTGATCCGATTGGGTTTGCCTTCCCGGTCCAACTCCGCGAAATAAACCGCTTTCACCCGGACATAATCGCCCGTTTTCCAGGTGCGATTGGTGTCCGTGCCGCGCAACACATACGCAATGGCGCTGCTATCGCCACATTGAAAACGAAAGGTCAAATGGGCGGGCGATTCCTCGGGAACTTCCCGGTCAATCAAGCCCTCCACCGTGACGAGGCTTTTGTTCCATTTCTGCGCCGGATCGATCAAATTCGGGATCGGCTGCGGCGAGGGCGCGGCGCCATGCTCCAGCGCCGTGATCTGGGTCTGGTCCCACAGGAAGCGTTGTTGCGAGGGAATGATCACTCCATCCAGAAGAATTCGATCCCCGGCCTGCAGCGGCACGGGTGAATTCCCAATCGGCAAGACGGTGGGCTTTCCGGCGCATTCGCCCCAGACGACGTTCCATTCGGCATCGAAATAATAGACGATCGCTTCAAAGCGGATTTTATGCGGATCGGAGCGGCTTTCCCGCGGCAATTCCCAGATCTGCTGCAAATTGGTCAGGCTTTGATTCTCGCGCGGCGTCTGGGCCATGGCGGGAGCCCCGCACCATCCCGCGAGGAAAAGGCGCGCCACGCCTCGCAGTAAGCGGCGCAACCTCTGGGAGTTATGAACACGACACAACACGGCTATTAGGCGGATTATCGGCTGATTTCGATGCCACCTTGAGAGCATTGCGGGCCGCTGTCAAGGGGCGATGCCTCCGGCGTTGACAACCGTCTTGGCTGGCCTAAGCTGGAAACGGACTAATTTTGTCCGATATGGAATCGACCAGTGACACAATCATAGAAAGCGTTGTCAATTCAGACTATAAGTACGGCTTTACGAGCGATATTGAGACTGAAACCTTCGCCCCCGGCTTGAGCGAAGAGACCGTCCGCCGCATTTGGGAAAAGAAGCAGGAACCCGCGTTCATGCTGGAATGGCGCCTCAAAGCCTACCGCCAGTGGCTCACCATGACCGAGCCGCACTGGGCCAACATCGATTATCCGCCCATCGATTATCAGTCCTATATCTATTACGCCGTCCCGAAGCCGAAGAAAAAACTCAACAGCCTCGACGAAGTCGATCCGAAAGTGCGGGCGACATTTGATAAGCTCGGCATTTCTTTAGACGAACAAAAGCGGTTTAATAATGTCGCGGTGGACGCCGTGATGGACAGCGCGTCCGTGGCCACCACGTTCCGGGAGGAATTGTCCAAGGTTGGCGTGATTTTCTGCTCTTTCAACGAGGCGGTGCGCAACCATCCGGAGCTGGTCAAAAAGTATTTGGGCACGGTCGTTCCCGCGGGCGATAACTTTTTCGCCGCGTTGAACTGCGCGGTCGTGAGCGACGGCTCGTTTTGCTACATCCCCAAGGGCGTGCGCTGCCCCATGGAGTTGTCCACCTATTTCCGCATCAACACCGCCGGCGCCGGCCAGTTTGAGCGCACCCTGATCATCGCCGACGAGGGCAGTTACGTCAGCTACCTGGAAGGCTGCACCGCGCCGATGCGCGACGAGAACCAATTGCATGCCGCAGTGGTGGAATTAATCGCGCTCGAAGGCGCGGAAATCAAATATTCCACCGTGCAAAACTGGTATCCGGGCGACAAGGATGGCAAGGGCGGCATTTATAATTTCGTGACCAAACGCGGCAAATGCGCCGGGCGCAATTCCAAGATTTCGTGGACGCAAGTGGAAACAGGCTCCGCCATCACTTGGAAATACCCCAGCGTCATCCTGCAAGGCGACAATTCGGTGGGTGAATTTTACTCCGTCGCGCTCACCAACCATCGGCAGCAGGCCGACACGGGAACCAAAATGGTGCATGTGGGCAAAAACACGACCAGCACGATTGTGTCGAAGGGCATTTCCGCCGGCAAAGGCCAGAACAGCTATCGCGGGCAGGTGAAGATTTTGAAGAGCGCGGCCCAGGCGCGCAATTACTCGCAGTGCGATTCGCTGCTCATCGGCGACCAATGCGGCGCGCACACGTTCCCTTACGTGGAAGTCCGCAACAGCTCGGCCACGGTCGAGCATGAAGCCTCGACTTCCAAGATCGGCGAAGACCAGATTTTCTATTGCAACCAGCGCGGCATTTCGACGCAGGACGCCGTCAACATGATCGTCAACGGCTATTGCAAGGAAGTCTTCAAACATCTTCCGATGGAATTCGCGGTTGAAGCCCAAAAGCTGCTGGGCGTGAGCCTGGAAGGCAGCGTCGGCTGATTTTTCCCGTTTAACTTTCAGGGCCCGCGGCGCGGCCCCCTCTACTACCAATGCTTGACATAAAAAACTTATCGGCCGGCGTGGACGGCAAACAGATTCTCAAGAGCCTGAATCTCAAAATCGGCCCGGGCGAAGTCCATGCCATCATGGGGCCCAATGGCAGCGGCAAAAGCACGCTGGCCCAGGTCCTGGCGGGCAAAAATGATTACGAAGTCACCGGCGGCGCGGTCGTTTTCAACGGCGCCGACCTCCTGGACATGAAGCCGGAGGAGCGGGCGCGCGCGGGCATCTTCCTCGCATTCCAATACCCGGTGGAGATTCCCGGCGTCAACAGCACCTACTTCCTGAAGGCGGCTTTGAACGAATGCCGCAAGGCGCGCGGAGAATCAGAGCTGGACGCGATCGAGTTCCTGGCGCTGGTCAAAAACAAAACCAAGTTGCTGGAGCTCGATCCGGCGTTGCTCAATCGCCCGGTGAACGAAGGCTTCTCCGGCGGCGAGAAAAAGCGCAACGAGATTTTCCAGATGGCCGTGCTGGAGCCGAAGCTGGCGATTTTGGACGAAACGGATTCCGGCCTGGACATTGACGCCCTGCGCATCGTGGCGGGCGGTGTGAACAAACTGCGGCGCCCGGATAATTCCGCCCTCGTCATCACGCATTACCAGCGTTTGCTCAATTATATCGTGCCCGACTTTGTGCATGTGCTGCTGCATGGCCGCATTGTGCGCTCCGGCGGCAAGGAGCTGGCCCTGGAATTGGAGCAGCGCGGCTATGACTGGATCATCGAGGAAGTGGCCAAAAACGGCGCAAAATCATGATTGACGCATTGCTCGCAGCGCCCAACGGAAGTGGGTCGGACTTAGCGTGGCTGCAGCCCTTGCGGGCGGCCGCCCTGGAGCGGTCACGCGCCCTGGGCTTTCCCACCATCAAGCATGAGGAATGGCGTTTCACGAATATGGCGCCGCTCCTGCAATTGCCGCTCCATCCGGCGCGTGATCCCGCGAAACCCGTTTCGCTCGAAGATCTCAAACCGTTCACCTTCGGCCTGGAAGGGCCGCGCCTGGTGTTCGTGGACGGTTACTTTTCCGGCGCGCTTTCCGCCAAAGGCAAAGTCGCCGACGCGCGCATTGGAAATTTGCGGGCGGAGAAATCGCCCGACGTCGAAAAGCACCTCGCGCGCTACGTCGGCTCCAAGGCCGAATATTTTGCCGCGTTAAATGCGGCGCTCTTTCACGACGGCGGTTTCGTGTCCGTCGCCGCTGGCAAAGTGGTGGAGCAGCCGATTCATCTGTTGTTCATCGCCACCGGGCAGGACGAGGGCGCCGTGGTGCAGCCGCGCAATTTGATCGTGGCCGGCCCCCGTAGCGAGGTGAAAATCCTCGAGTCCTACGTCAGCCTCGGCGGCGCCGCGCAAGTCACCAATGCCGTGACCGAATTGGTCCTGGGCGAGGGCGCGCGCGTGGAGCATTGCCGGTACCAGGATGAAAACGACCAAACATTTCACATCGCCACCGTGCAGGGCCAGCAGGATCGAGACAGCCGCTGGCTCTCCCATTCGGTGGCGGTCGGCGGACGACTGGCCCGCAACCACATTAATTCGATTTTGAACGGCTCCGGCGCGGAAGGCATCCTTAACGGCCTTTACATGGGCCGCGGCGAACAAACCATTGACCATCACACAGTCGTGGACCACGCGCAGCCGCGTTGCGAAAGCCACGAATATTATCACGGCATCCTGGCCGACAAATCGCATGGCGTTTTCAACGGCAAGATCTTTGTGCGCCAGGACGCGCAGAAAACCAACGCCAAGCAAACCAATCGCAATTTGCTCCTCTCCGACAACGCCGCCATCGACACCAAGCCGCAATTGGAGATTTTCGCCGACGATGTCAAATGCACGCACGGCGCGACGATTGGGCAGTTGAGCGAAGAAGCGCTATTCTATTTGCAGGCGCGCGGCATCGGCTACGACAACGCCAAACGGATGTTGATCCGCGCCTTTGCCAGCGACATGGTGGACCGCATCAACCTCGAGCCGGTGCGAACGGCGCTGGAAGAAATGTTGACGAAGCGTTTCGCCGCCGCGTAACGATTTTTTATGGCCGACGATCTTAGCGAGCTTTATCAGGAGGTGATCCTCGATCACAGCCGCAAGCCGCGCAATTTTCGCGTCATGGCCGACGCCGACCGCAAGGCGGAAGGCAACAACCCGCTCTGCGGCGATCATTTCACCGTTTATCTCAAGCTCGATGGCGAGATCATCAAGGAAGCGACCTTCGAAGGCGACGGCTGCGCCATTTCCAAGGCGTCCGCCTCCATGATGACAGATTTTTTGAAGGGCAAAAAAGCCAGCGAAGCGCAACAGCAGTTCGGCGCGTATCAACAAATGGTGACGACCGGCAAGACGGACGAGGAAGCGCTCGGGAAACTGTGCGCCTTCGCGGGTGTGCATCACTTTCCCATGCGCGTCAAATGCGCCGCCCTGCCGTGGCACGCCATGCTGGCCGCGCTCAAGGGTGACGCCGCCACCTCCACTGAAGAACCGGCCAAGTCATGAGCGACGAAATTATTTTGCAGCGTGATTGCGACGCCGTTTTAATTCCGGCGGGCAACAAGATCACGCTATTGGCGGGTGAAGCGGTGACGATCACGCAGGCGCTGGGCGGCAGCTACACCGTCATCATCAACGGCAACATGGCCCGCATTGAGGCCAGGGACGCCGACGCCCTCGGTTTGCAGGCCGACGCCGCGCCTGCGCCGGCCGAGGCCGCTCCCCCCGGCGGGCCGCTGGAGGAGGAGCAAGTCCTGGAGCGCCTCCGCACCTGCTACGATCCGGAAATTCCCGTCAATATTGTTGACCTTGGCCTGATTTACGATTTGCAGATTGCCCAACTGCCCGACGCCACTTATCGCGTCGAGGTCAAAATGACTTTGACCGCCCCGGGCTGCGGGATGGGGCCGGTCTTGCAGCAGGACGTCGAAACAAAAATTCAGGCCATTCCCGGCGTCAAAGAAACCGCCGTCCATTTGGTCTGGGACCCGCCCTGGAGCCGCGACATGCTCTCCGACGCGGCCAAGCTCGAACTCGGCCTGATGTAGTTTTACGCCGGGCAGCGGATGCGCTTTCGCGCCTGCTTTTTTCCCGGCGTTATGGCACTTTAAAGCGCGCGCATGACGACACGACCCCAAGGCGGCCCAACGCTGGATTCCCGAACGATCCGGGCGGATTTTCCCATCCTGGACCAGCAGGTGCATGGCTTTCCCCTCGTCTATCTGGACAATGCCGCGACCTCGCAAAAACCGCGCGCGGTCATCGACGCCCTGAGCCGGTTCTACGAGCGCGACAACGCCAATGTGCATCGCGGCATCCACGAACTAAGCCGGCGCGCCACCGTGGCGTTTGAAGGCGCGCGCGATCGCGTGGCGCAGTTTTTGCATGCGCGCGAATCGGCGGAAATCATTTTCACCCGCGGCACGACCGAAGGCATCAATCTCATCGCCCACACCTGGGGCCTGAAAAACCTTCAACGCGGCGACACCATTTTGCTCACCGAAATGGAGCATCACAGCAACATCGTCCCTTGGCAGATGGTGGCGGAGCGCACCGGCGCCAAGCTGGCTTATGTTCCCGTCACCGGGGATGACGGACTGCTCGATCTGAGCCGGCTGGATTCATTGCTTGACAGCAGTGTGAAGCTATTTGCCTTCACGCATGTCTCCAACACGCTCGGCACGGTCAATCCAGCCGCCGAATTATGCAAGCGGGCCCGGGCGCGCGGCATCACCACGCTGGTGGACGGCGCGCAATCCGTGGGGCATCGCCCGGTCGATGTGCAGGAGTTGGGCTGCGATTTTCTGGTTTTTTCCGGTCACAAAATTTGCGCTCCGACGGGCATTGGCGCGCTGTATGGTCGCCGCGAAATTCTGGAAGCCATGCCGCCGTTTCATGGCGGCGGCGACATGATTGCCACCGTCGATTATTTTCACAGCACGTGGAAGGAAGTCCCGCACAAGTTCGAAGCCGGCACACCCGATTTCGCGAACGCCGTGGGCCTGCACGCCGCGCTTGATTATCTTGACAAGGTCGGCTGCGACGCGATCGCGCAACACGATTCGGAGCTGGCGGCGTATGCTTATGAAAAACTCTCCAGCCTGCGCGGGATCCGCCTGTTCGGCCCGAAGCAGGGGCGTTCCGGCGTGCTTAGTTTCCTGATGAAAAACATTCATGCGCACGACGTGGTGACGGTGGCGGATCAGCGCGGGGTGGCGTTGCGCGGCGGCCATCATTGCAACCAGCCGCTCATGAAAAAACTCGGCGTCGAATCCACCGCGCGCGCGAGCTTTTACTTTTACAACACCCCGGCGGAGGTCGATCGTTTGCTGGAAACGCTCGGGGAAATTCAGAAATTTTTTGGCGAGGCTTGAACATGCAAATTCGTCCGGAAAACACGATGAAGGAAATCCTGGAAGCCGTTCCGGGAGCGCTACGGGCGTTGTTTCGCCGCTATCATTTGGGCGGCTGCGCGAGTTGCGCGTTTCCCGCCGAGGAAACGCTCGCCAGCCTCTGCCAGCGCCACAGCCTCGACGCTGCGGAAGTCGTGCGGCATTTGGAGGAAAGCCAGCAGCAGGATGACGCCATGCAGATCACACCCGCGCAACTGGCGGCGCTGCGCCAGGCAGGCCCCGTGAAACTGGTGGACGCGCGCAGCCGGGAAGAGTTTGAAGCCACGCGCATCGAAGGCGCCCTCTTGCTTTCGCAGCCGGTGATGCAGGAAATCCTCGCGCATTGGCCGCGCACAGATTTATTTGTGATTTACGATCATCGCGGGCAGCACAGCCTGGATGCCGCGGCGTATTTTACCGGCCAGGGCTTCACCAATGTCCGCTGCTTGCGCGGCGGCATCGATGCCTGGGCCAAGGAATCGGACGCCAGCATGCCGCGTTACCGGCTGGAAATGACTTCATGAGCGAGGATTATCAAAAGAAAATCGAAGAGGCCCTGCGCGACCCTAAAAATCTCGGCGAAATGGCGAATGCCGACGCCGTCGGCACCGCCGGCAGCGCGGCGTGCGGCGACATGCTGCGGCTCTGGATCAAGTTCAAGGAAGAGGCGGGCCGCAAAGTCGTGGATCGCGCCACTTTTCAAAGTTTCGGGTGCGAAACGGCCATTGCCGTCGCCAGTCTCGCCACGGAAATGATTCGCGGCAAAACTGCCGAGGAAGTCATGGCTTTGCGCGCGCAGGACTTGGCCCAGGACCTGGGCCCCCTGCCGCCGGTGAAGATTCATTGCACGCAACTGGTGGAAAGCGCCCTGCATTCCGCGCTGCAACCGGCGGCTGCTCCCGAGAAACCGGCGCCCGCCCCGCCGGCCCCGGCCAACGCGCCCAGCTTGGTGGACAAATTCACCCAGCCCTCCGCGCCCCCGGGCAAATTGAAAGTCGTCTTTCTGAAGCCCGGAGAATAAGGCGCGGAGTTTAGCCCAAGGCTCGCTTAGTCAAAAGCGTGGCCCGCGCAGCAGAGCACATCGCGCACTTTGTGGCGCACGAGGTCTTTGACCTTGGTGCGCGCGGGGCTGAGATACTTGCGCGGATCAAATTCCTTCGGGTTTTCAGCGAACACCTTCCGAATGGCCGCCGTCATCGCGAGGCGCAAATCGGTGTCGATATTCACCTTCGTGCATCCCACGCGCCGGGCGACTTCAATATCCGCTTCGGGCACGCCGGCGGTGTCTTCACCCATCTTGCCGCCGTATTTGTTGATTTCTTGGACGATTTCCTTGGGGACGCTGGAGGCTCCATGCAATACCAGCGGATAATCGCCCATGCCGGCGTCCATCAACGCCTTCTTGATCGCCTTCAAACGCTCCAAGTCCAAACGCTGTTCGCCTTTGAACTTGTAGGCGCCATGAGAATTGCCGATCGCCACCGCCAAGGAATCAACCCCCGTCTGACGCACAAAAGCCACAGCTTCATCAGGATGCGTATAGACGCCGCCTTTGGAATAGCTGCCGCCTTCTTCGCCGTCATCGTGCTGGGCGCCCACGAGCATGCCCAATTCGCCTTCCACCACGCAGTTGTGTTTATGGGCGTATTCGACGACCCGTTTGCAAACTTCCACGTTCTTTTCGAAGGGCTCGTGGCTGCCGTCGATCATCACGCTGGTGAACCCTTCGTCGATGCATTCCTTGCACAGCTCGAAAGAATCGCCGTGGTCCAAATGGACGGCAATGGGGATGTTGGAGAGGCTGACTGCCGCCTCGATAAGTTTCTTCAAATAAACCGGGTGCGCATATTGCCGCGCCCCCTTGGAAATCTGGAGCATGACCGGAGCTTTTTCCTCTTCACAGGCTTCAATGATGGCCTGGAGCAGCTCCATGTTGTTGACGTTGAATGCGCCCAACGCGTATTTCCCTTTCAACGCTTTGGCGAACAAGTCTTTCGTATGTGTTAGTGGCATAGTTTGGATTCACTTCTTCTCGCGAATCGCCCACAGCTTAAAAAGCCCCGCGCGAAAAAAAAGGAAAAAGATTGGCCAGCCGCAGCGCCCTTGCGCCACTTCACTTTATTCGCCGTAAAATCCGCGGGGCATGGCGGACTTTAAACGGACGATTTCTGCAGGATCGGTGGCTTGGGCGAGTTGTGCCGCCAACTTTCCGAGTTCCTGTGGGGTGAGTTGGCGACGGCGCGCCAATTCCACGGTAAATTGAATGACCTGCGCTTGATCGGTGGGAGGCAGATGCTTAATTTCTTCAATCACGTCGGCCGCAGTCATCGGGGAATGTTAGTCCAAGGCCAGGATGAAGCAACCGCCAAGCCGCCCGAAAGCAGTTGCGCGCGGCGGGCCACCTGCTAGTATGAAGGCGGCTTATCTCCAACCAAATATTGCAGTTGAACACTTGCGCCCTGGGGCGCGTCAGACAATTGAATCGATATTCTATGAAAAAATTACTCGCAGCAGTGGTTGCCACGATGTTTGTGGCCTCGATGGCCGTCACCGCGCTGGCCGCCGAAGAAATGACCATCAAAGGCGACGCCATGTGCACCAAGTGCAGCATGAAGGAAACCGACAAGTGCGGTTGCGCCATCAAGACGGCGGACGGCACCATCTACTACGCCAAGAACAACTCGGTGGCCAAAGATTTCCACGAATCCATCTGCCACGGCCCCGCCAAAGTCACCGCGACTGGCAAAGTCTCCGAGAAGGAAGGCAAAAAGACGATCACGCTGACCAAGATCGAATCTGACAAAGACGCGAAATAAGCCTCATGTCATTGCGCGCTCTTATCTCGCTGGCCAAGAGTGAGGGCGCAAGCGATCTTCATCTTGAGCCAGGGCTGGCTGCGGCGCTTCGAGTCCGCGGCAGCCTTCGCTCCGTCGGCGAACCGCTGCGGGGCGACGTCCTCCTCGAAGCCGCGCGCGACCTGATCGGCGCGGATGAATGGCCGCAATTTCTTCAGCGCCGCTCCTTTGACACTTCCCGCACGATGGAAGGCGTGCGCTGCCGCATCAACATTCTCCACACCTCGCGCGGCGTGGGTTTTGCCATCCGGCTGCTGCCCGGCTTCCAGCTTTCCCTCGAGGCGCTCAATTTGCATCCGTCCCTCAAACAAATGGTGCAACACCAGCACGGTTTGGTTTTGATCAGCGGCCCGACCGGCAGCGGCAAGTCCACCACCCTCGCGGCGCTGATTCAAACCCTCAATGGCGGCGAAGCCCGCCATATCGTGACGATTGAGAACCCGATCGAATACACGTTCCGGCCAAAAACCGCTTTCATCCGGCAGCGCGAGGTTGGGCGGGACACCCCCAGCTTTGAACAGGCGTTGCTGGACAGTTTGCGCGAGGATCCCGATGTGCTGATGGTGGGCGAAATGCGCGAGCCCGAAACCATGCGGTTGACACTAAATGCGGCCGAAACCGGCCATCTGGTGCTGGCCACGGTGCATTCCGCCAATTGCGCGGAAGCCCTGCAACGCGTCGTCAGCGCCTTTCCCGCCGAGATCCAAAGCAGCGTGGCCGCGCAATTGGCCGATTGCCTGATCGGCGTCGTTTCGCAACGGCTGCAATTCCGCCCCGCCGTCAACCAGCTCATTCCCGAATGCGAAGTGCTCACCGCCACGCATCCGATCAAGAATTTTATCCGCAACCGCGATTTCTTCAAAATCCAGTCCAGCATCGAAACCGGCGCCGAACACGGCATGTGGACGTACGCGCGCTACCGTGGCTGGCTGGATAAACGGACGCAATTCAACACGCTCGCCGTGGAGCCGGAGGCCGAGCCGGACCAGGAACGCGCCGTCCCGCTGCCGGCGCCCGCGCCGCCGCCCGAGACCGCCAGCGTCAAACCTAAAGCTGCGGCGCCCGGCCGCATTGAGATCGAGCCCGTCGAGGATTTCGACCGTATTTTGAAGCGACCGAGTTAGGCGGATTCTGAATTCTCCATTCACCGCTTGTCAGGAGCATGCCGCTACGATAGGATTGTCCATGCTCGCAACGTTGCGTGACACTCCCGCGGACTCCTTTCCGCCTGACGCTATTTCCCCGAGAGAAGTGGTGTCGGAATTGGAGAAACACGTGCTGGTCGATGGCTTCAAAATGGTCATCGATCTTGAGCAAAGCCGCGGCTCCCGCTTAGTGGACGGGGCGACGGGCCGATCCTACATTGATTTCTATTCGTTCTACGCTTCGATGCCCGTGGGCTTCAACCATCCGCGCTTCGACCTGCCTGAAACCCAGGCAGAATTGCTCGCGGCGGCTAAGGTCAAAGTCGCCAACCCGGATGTTTACTCCGTTGCCTACGCGGAATTTATTCGCACGTTTTCCGAAGTGATGGGCGCGCCGCCGTTGGAGCGGTATTTCTTCATCGATGGCGGATCGCTCGCGGTGGAAAACGCGCTCAAGGCCGCGATGGATTGGAAGGTGCGCAAGAATATCGCCGCCGGCCGCGGTGAATGCGGGACAGAGATTTTGCATTTCACCGGCGCGTTTCACGGACGCAGCGGTTACACGATGAGCCTGACCAACACCGATCCGCGCAAAACGGATTTGTTCGCCAAATTCCCATGGCCGCGCGTGTCGAGCCCTTTCCTGGATTTTTCGCTGCCCGAGACGCAGCGCCTGGCGCAGGCCGTGGAGAAGGAAAAAAAAGCCGAGGCGCAAATTTTCCAGTTCCTCGCCGAGCGCCCGCATCAAATTGCCGCGATCATCATCGAGCCCGTGCAAGGCGAAGGCGGCGACAATCATTTTCGCGACGAATGGCTGCGGACATTGCGCCGCCTCTGCGACGAGCATGATTTGCTCCTTATATTTGACGAAGTGCAGTGCGGGATGGGCGTGACGGGCCGCAATTGGAGCTGTCAGCACGCGGAGGTTTTGCCCGACTTGCTGGTGTTCGGAAAAAAGGCGCAGGTTTGCGGCGTGATGGCCGGCCCGCGGCTCGACGAGGTCAAGGACAACGTCTTCCGCCTGCCCAGCCGCATCAATTCCACCTGGGGCGGCAATTACTGCGATTACGTCCGCTCCAAACATTTTCTGCGCATCATCCACGAAGAAAAGCTCGTCGCCCACGCCGCGGCGCAAGGCGCGCGGATTCGCGCCGAATTGGAGAACGTCGCGCGCGAAAACCCGATCATGACGGCGGTGCGCGGCAGCGGTTTGCTCCTGGCCTTTGATTTGCCGAATGGAAAAATGCGCGACCGTTTTTGGAATGGCGCCTTCGAACTTGGCCTGCTCGTCTTGCGCTGCGGCGAGCGCTCCATCCGGCTGCGCCCCGTGCTCGACGTGACGGATGACGTCATCGAGGACGCCGTGAAAATCATCAGCGCCGAGGCGCGCCGCCTTTAAGGAACGATGTCCCACCTGCCTTTATTAAAAAAACTCGGGTTGCGCGCCACCCATCCCGGCGCCTTTGACGGAGCCTGGTTTGGCCACGGGCCCATCCTCGAAAGCATTTCTCCCATTGATGGCAAGCTCCTCGCGCGCGTGCAAATGGCCACGGCCGCGGACTACGAGCGGGTGACGGAAAAGGCGCGCACCGCCTTCACCTCGTGGCAGACGCTGCCGGCGCCCAAGCGCGGCGAGGTCATCCGGCAATTTGGCAACGCGCTGCGCGCCGCCAAGTCCGATCTCGGCCGCCTCGTCACCTTCGAAGCGGGCAAAATCCTCGCCGAAGGCGAAGGCGAAGTGCAGGAGATGATTGATATTTGCGATTTTGCCGTGGGGCTGTCGCGTCAATTATATGGACTCACCATCGCCTCAGAGCGTCCGCAGCATCGCATGCTGGAGCAATGGCATCCGCTCGGCGTGGTGGGGATCATCAGCGCCTTTAATTTTCCCGTGGCGGTGTGGGCCTGGAACAGCGCCCTCGCGGCGGTCTGCGGCGACACCACGATTTGGAAACCTTCCGAACAAACGCCCTTGTGCGCCATTGCCGTCATCAAAATCGCGGAGCGCGTCTGCCGCGCGTGCGGCGTTGATCCGGCGCTGTTCAGCCTCGCGATCGGCAGCCGCGCGGAAGTCGGCGAACGCATGGTGGCTGATCCACGGTTGCCGTTGATTTCCGCCACGGGCTCCACCGCGATGGGCCGCGATGTCGGGCAGAAAGTCCAGCAACGGCTCGGCCGGGCGCTGCTCGAATTGGGCGGCAACAACGCCATAATTGTGGCGCCGAGCGCCGATTTGGATCTGGCCACGCGCGCGATTCTTTTTGGCGCGGTCGGCACCGCCGGCCAGCGCTGCACCAGCACGCGCCGGGTGATTGTGCATCGCTCGATCGAGACGGAGTTGACGCGCCGACTGCTGGCGGGCTACCGGCAATTGTCGATTGGAAACCCGCTCAACCCCAAGACCCTGGTGGGGCCGCTGATTCATCCGTCCGCCGTCGAAAAGATGCAAGCCGCGCTCGCGTCGGCGCAGGCCGAAGGCGGAAAAATTCTTTATGGCGGCGAACCCTTGCGCGGTCGAAATTTTCCCGGCGGCCGATACGTCACCCCCTGCCTGGCGCGCGTTCCCGCCGAGGCCAAGATCATCCGTGAAGAAACCTTTGCGCCCATCTTGTACTTGATGGCCTACGATAAACTCGACGACGCCCTGGCCTGGCACAACGACGTCCCGCAGGGACTCAGTTCCGCCATTTTCACCAACGACCTGCGCGAGGCGGAGCGGTTTCTCTCCGCCGCGGGGAGCGATTGCGGGATTGCCAACGTGAATATTGGCACCAGCGGCGCCGAAATCGGCGGAGCCTTCGGCGGCGAAAAAGAGACGGGCGGCGGACGCGAGAGCGGCAGTGACGCCTGGAAAAATTATATGCGACGCCAAACCGTCACGATCAATTACTCCCGCGCCTTGCCCCTGGCCCAGGGCGTCCGCTTCAACGTTTAATCCGCGCCGACCAATTGCCGGTGTGGACGCTCTTGGTCGGAATCGGCGGCGGCTTCGGCGGATCGATCGGCGCCAGTTTTACGGGCGGCGCGCTTTCTTCCATGCGTTTTTTAACTTCTTCCTTGGCCTCGGCCGCGGCCTGCCCCAACTCCGCCAGCGCCCCGCCGATTTTGGTCGTCACCGAGCCAATCGGTTGATCGGGAAACTTCAACTCGCCGGAGGGAAACGATCCTAACTGGCCAAAACCCGGCAGCGGGGCGGAGGGGCCCGCGTTTTGCCCGAGAGGCGCCGTCGCCGCCAAGGCTTCATAACCATTGACCACCCACTCCAGCCGCCCGGTGGCAGTGTCAATTAAAAGGCCATGCACCGGGATGCGCGGCCCAATCAATGGGCTTTGCCGCACGATGTTCGTGCTGCGGATGACATTGTCGCGCTCGTTGGTGAACGTCCCGAAAAATCCCGCCAAATCCTCCGGCAGATGATCGCGCGGCACGCCCAGCGTCTGAAAGCGCTGCAACAAATCCGCCTGGGTGATATGGCGCACCTGGCAATCCGTGTGGCCGATAATGGCGATTTCCTTCCCGCCTTTGACCGCGCAGCCCAGCGCGAGCGAACGCGTCATGGAGCTGGTCGGGTCGAAAATGATATTGCCCGCGTTGCGCAGCCAAACGAAGTTGTCCTCCCCCAACGCCAGCACGCCGGGAAAAAGCCGGTTCAGCCGCGGATCAATGCACGTCAACGCCAGCAGCGGCAGCGAATCCTGAAAATCCGCCACATGCAGGCCCGCCTTCGCGTCGCCTTCCAACGCCCGATGATTTGCCTCAACTATTGCTTCAAGCAGTCGCATAAATTAATGACGGAGCAGGGCCACGAAGCCCGCTTGTTCAAAATGTTCATCCGTGGTTAAAGCTTGCCGGATGTGAAACTCTCGCATGGTCACGAAGGAGATGCAATCCGTCCAGCTCCACTGTTTATCGAGCCGGGCGCAAAATAATGCCCAACCCGCACGAGCCAATTCCTCTGTCAGCGGCAATACTTTCACCGAACGAGCGTTTTCAAGTGAATTAATCAGTTGCACCGCTGCCGCGCGAAATCTCGTCCGGGATAGCGCGCTTCCGGCCTCGAGCAGCACCGCGCGGTTCGTAACGATCGCAGCCCTCTTGCTGCGCACATTGGCGGCCAGCATCAACGCTTTTTGATGATGCGAGTCCTGAGGCTGCGCCAGCGCAATCAAATATGCCGCGTCGAGGAATAATTCACTGTCCAGGTCCAATGCCGCCTCCGTGCAGATACTCCTCAAATTTCTCCGACCAATCGGCAGGGCCGTCCAAATTCAAATTGGAGGCAACCGTCAACCACTCGTAAGGATCAGCATCCGGCGGAGATTTCATCGCCTCAAGCGAGACGGTCTCGACAAACCGCAGCACCTCCGCCTGCTTTTCGACAGGCAGAACACTTAGCTTCTCGATGACGGCTTCGGCAATGCTCATTAGCTTCGTCGTCTAATATATTTCACCGGCTGATGCGCCGCAATTTACTTTTTCTCGGCTTCGTTGGCGTCATTTTTCCCCATGGCGTTTTTCAACGCCGGCACTTGCTCGAGCAATTTCTCGAACTTTATCCCGGTCAAACTCTCAATCACAGGCGGCAGCTGGCTGATGATTTGGGTGACGTCGCCGGTCATTTTGCTGGCGCCGCCGCCGGGACCGTTGCCGCTGTTGATAATCACGATCTTCTCCGTCTTGGACAACGGCTCGCTGACTTTGCCCGCCACTTCCGGCAGAATCCGCACGATCATTTCGATGACGGCGGCTTCGTTGTAGAGCTTGAACGATTCGGCTTTCAGCTTCATCGCATCGGCGGTGGCGGCGCCTTGGGCCTCGATGATCGCCGCCTCGGCCAAGCCGCGCGCCTTGTTCGCTTCCGCTTCCGCCAGACCGCTGGCTTTGGCGACATCCGCCTGCGCAAATCCCTTCGCTTTGGCGGCCGCCGCGGCGCCTTCGGCCTCTGTTTCCAACTGGTATTTCGTGGCTGTCGCCAGCGTTTCCACACGATAACGCTCGGCGTCGGCGGGTTTTTGCACGTTGGCTTCCAGCTCGCGTTGCTTGCGCAAAATTTCCTGCTGTTGCAATTCGATCTGCTTTTGTTTCTCCACGATGCTGACCTGCACTTCTTCGGCTTTGACCAATTGGCCGGTCTTGAATTTCTGCAAATCATACGCCAGGTCGGCCTCCGCTTTTTTCAAATTCACGGACGCCTGGTACGCCGCCACGCTCATCTGATAATCGCGCTGCGACTCCGCAATTTTTGTGTCCGCCGCAAATTTCGCCTCCTGCCCGGCCTGCGTCGCTTGCGCGGAGCGAATCATGGCGTCGCGATCCGCCTCGGCCTGGGCGATCACCGCGTCGCGTTTGACCTGCGCAATGCGCGGTTTGCCCAACGCATCGAGATACCCCTGCCCGTCGCGAATATCGCGGATCGTAAAGCTCACGATGCCCATGCCCATGTTCGCCATGTCGCCCGCCGCGACTTCCTGCACCTTGGAGGCGAACGCATCGCGGTTCTGATAAATATCCTCCACCGTCATGGTGCCGAGAATGGCGCGCAAATGCCCTTCGAGCGTCTGCGTGGCGACGCTCTTGATGTCATCAATCGATTTGCTCAGGACCTGCTCGGACGCCGTGGCAATGGAAACGTCATCGCCGCGAATCTTGATTTGCGCGACGCCATCAACTTTCACCGGCACGCCTTTGCTGGTGTAAACTTCCGGGGTTTGCACATCGATGGTGAGCAATTCCAGCGACAGCACATCGACTTTTTCAAAGAGCGGCAGGACGAAAGCTCCGCCGCCTTTGACAATGCGGAAGCCGCGCGTGATGCCGGAGCCGTCGGCCTCCACGTAATTGCGCTTGATGCCCGAAATAATCAGGACCTGGTTGGGGCCGACCTTGGTGTAGCGGCTGGCCCACAGCGCCATATAAATGAAAACCACCAGGACAATGCCGACGACCGCCACGATGAGCATTGCCATCGGGGTGAGGTGATTATTGAGGGTGGACAAATCAGCGAGGAGATGTGTATTCATAGTATTGACTTTTTGCCGGGCGGCTGGTTGAACTCCGCTCCGGCCTTAAACCGCGATGACGTAAAATTGTGATTCGGCAATGCGCGTGATCTTGACCGTCTGGCCGCTGCCGATGGCTTTGCCATCCTGTTCGCGCGCGGGCGCCGTGTAACGGCTGCCCCGCTGCACGTAAGCGATTTCTCCCACCCCGGATTTCGGAATCGGCGAAATCACAGTGGCAGTGCGCCCGACCAAAATGGCGTTATTGCCTTCGCTGGAACTTTGCGTGTGATGAAAAAGCGCTCCGAAAATCCACAAGGTTCCCGCCGCCACAATCAAGCCGCCGAGAACCGCGAGCGGGGCGTTGATCCAAACGCTGCGGGTGGCGCCAATGCGGGTCAGGACCAGCCCGAACCCGCCAAAAGCCGTGATGAACGCCGAGATCGTGGTGGGGCTGAAAGCCGAAATGCCGGGCACCCCGCTGTGATCGCCGCCGGCGTCCGCGTGCCCGCCCGCGCCGACATCCATGTGGCCCGCGTGGCCGCCGAAAAGGTGGCCAAAAAAAGCGCTCACCAGAGTGAACAACAGCCCCACGCCCAGGCAGCCCAGATACACATAGAATTCCAGCGGCTCGGATTCCATGAGTCCCGGCATAGACAGCGTTACGTGCATTTGACAATTAACCTTCTACCAAACGCCCCGCGCGCGGTCACTTATAAAATGAAAGCCGTTTTGTAGCAGCCCCCGTCCGGCGGCTCAAACGCCCTTCCCGCCCGCCCGGGCCAGCAGTGTTTCCAGGTTCTCCAGGCAAAAGCGCGACCACGATTCATAGCCTTCCGGCTCCTTGAGCGCCTCCGCGATGGGAATAAACTCCGGGCTCGAGATGCCGCTGCGGCGCGTGGCCACCTGCTCATCGGGCAATGGCAAAATATGCACGACACCAAAATGCACCCGCCCCACCTCCGTGCTGTCGTCATTGATCAGCGCCACGGGCGTCCCGCCGGCGGCGTCGAGGCCCACTTCCTCCCTTAATTCGCGCTGCATGCCTTCCTGGTATCCGCCGCGCTCACTGGCAAACAGCCCGTTGTCCTCTTCGGAAATGTGCCCGCCGATGCCGACGGAATAAAGGCCGTGCAAACGCGTTTCCCCGCCTTTTTTGCCGCGTTGATAGCGGAGAATTTTGCCGCGGCACAGGAGCAGGACGTACGGAATGAGCTGCTTGTAGCGCAGGTCCTGCTCGGCTTCGCTGCGGTTGCGGTAGGTCAACTGTGCGTTTGACGTAACCGCGGGCAAATATTTGCCCACGTCCAGGCTTATGCCCTGAAAAGCGCCCAAGTCGTCCAGGATTTTACGTGCAAAGCAAAGCACTCGTTCTTCCGCAGCCATATCGCCGATAGTGGCGGCGCGCGCCGGGCAGAACGAGCAAAAAAACCGCGAATTATCGGCAGCCCAACGGGGCGGGCAGCGCGTCCCAGCGGATTTTCCGCGCTGACTCCAGGCCCTCCAGACAGACCAGCGGCGGCAGGTTGAAATCCAGCCAAAACCCTTTCAGCATGCGCGCAAAATCATTGCGCCGCGTGGTGCTGGAAGGCTTGACGACAAATGCGTTCGCCCCGAGCCGATAGGAAAGCTCGACGTCGTTCGGATGCGCCGAGGAGGAAAAGACAATCACCGGCAGGCAATTCAATATCTCCTGCCCGCGCAGCCATGTCAGAACGTCGAGTCCTGTTTTGCGCGGCATTTTCAGATCGAGAATCATCAGCAAAGGCAGAGGAAATTGCGCTCGATCCGAAAACTTCCCCTGCCCGTCGAGATACGCGATGGCCTGCTCGCCGTCCTCCGCAACTTGCAAGGGGTTGTCGATGCCCGCCGCCTCAAAAGCGCGTTGCATAAACCACACGTCATTTTCGTCGTCCTCCGCCAGCAATACTTGACGCAACAAGCTCATCGCCCGGCCCCCGGCAGTTGCAGCCAGAATCGGCTGCCTTGACCAGGCTCGGAGGCCACGCCCACCTGCCCATGCATGCGTTCCACGGCTTTGCGCACGATGGCCAGGCCGATGCCTGTGCCTTCGTATTCATCGCCCTGCACCCTTTGAAACATCTGAAAAAGGCGGCGCTGCCCGGCGGGGTCAATGCCAATGCCATTATCTTCAAAACACACCCGCACGCCTTCCGCATTCGCCTCGCTGGAAATGCGAATGTGCGGACGCACTCCGCGCGCCACATACTTCACGGCGTTATCCAGCAAATTGGTGACGCACTGCGTGAGCGACGCTTCGTGCCCCAGAACCGGCGGGAAAGGGCCTTCAACGCTGATCTCCGCGTTGGGCAATTGAAATTCCGGGCGCTCATGAATGATGTCGCGCAGCAACTTTTCGATGTCCAAAGGTTGCAGGGCCACTTCTTCGCGGGACAAACGGGTGAAGGCCAGCAAATCGAGAATCAGCCGGTCGAGGCGTTCGGCCGAGGCCACGGCTTTGTGCAAATACGTCGCGCATTTCGGGCTCAATTGATCTTTGCAATCCTCCAACACCACTTGCGTGTAGCTTTGGATCGCGCGCAACGGCGCCCTCATGTCATGCGAAAGACTGTAGGAAAATGCCTCCAGCTCCGACACCGTTTGACGCAGCGCCAGCGTGCGATCAGCGACCGTTTGCTCCAACGTGGCGGCGCGCTCCTGCAAATCGCGCTGCGCGACCGCCAGCGCTGCCTCCGCGCGCTTTCGCTCCGTGATGTCCCGCGCAATCTTGGATGCGCCGACGATTCGGCCTTCGTGATCCTTGATCGGCGAGATGGTCAATGAGACGGCGATTTCCCGTCCGTCCTTGGTCAAACGCTGCGTTTCAAAATGATCGATCATCAAGCCCTGACGCAGTTGCTGCAAAATTTCGCGCTCCTGGTCCTGCAGATGGAAAGGAATGATGGTCATGATCGATTGCCCGATAATTTCCTCCGGCGTATAGCCAAAAATGCGTTGCGCCGCCAAATTCCAGCTGATGATTTTCCCGGTCAGATCTTTGCTGACAATGGCGTCGTCGCTGTTTTCCACAATCGCCGCCAACCGCCGGGCTGCGATGTCCGCGCGGCGCCGCTCCGTGACATCCCGAAAGACCAGGGCCACGCCGGTGATGACGCCATCGGGCCGTCGCATGGGCGAACTGCGCTCTTCGATG
This sequence comes from Verrucomicrobiia bacterium, assembly GCA_035551475.1. Taxonomy (GTDB): domain Bacteria; phylum Verrucomicrobiota; class Verrucomicrobiia; order Limisphaerales; family Palsa-1400; genus DASZMX01. The sequence goes on along the minus strand of DASZMX010000106.1, from coordinate 30,583 downwards.
GGCACTTCCGTGCCATCGCGCGCCACCAGCAGGCTGTGGTTGGCCAGGCCCACGGCTTTGCCATGACGCAAAACGCGCGCGACCGGATTCTCCAAAGGCCGCCGCGTGGTTTCATTAATAATCTGAAAGGGAACCTCCAAGGGCAGTCCCAACGCCTCCGCTTGCGGCCATCCAGTCAAGCGCTCCGCCGTCGCGTTCATAAACGCCACGCGCCCGTCCTGGTCCGTGGCGATCACCGAATCCGCGATGCTCGCCAAAATCACCTCGAACCGCTCATCATTGCGCCCCGCCAGGGATCCCACCTCCGCCGCCGGCCGCTTCATGCTCCTCACTGACGCCATAAATTTGCGCCTTCTCGGTCTGTTGTTGGGCGCGACGACAACCCGCTGTCGTCAAACCGGATAAGCTCGGCAGAAACCTAACACACGTTTCGCGGAACGGCAAAAGTGCGAATGGCGGCACCACGCCGTTGCGCTTGTTAATCGTGGGCAAACCTCTTAATCTCGCGCCTGCTCTCAACCGCTTTTATGGACAAAGTCAAATCGACCGCCGCCGTCAATATTTCTTCGATGCTCGTCGAGAAACGCGTTTTCCCGCCGCCGCCCGCGTTCGCGCGCCGCGCGCATATCAAATCCATGGCGGAATATCGCAAGCTTTACAACGAATCCATCAAGCAGCCGGAGAAATTCTGGGCGCGCCAGGCCAAACAGGAATTGGCGTGGTTTTCGCCGTGGAAAAAAGTCCTGCAATGGAAATTGCCCAACGCGAAATGGTTTTCGGGCGGCAAGTTAAATGTCAGTTACAATTGCCTGGACCGCCATTTGGACACGCCCACCGCCAACAAGGCGGCGCTGATTTGGGAAGGCGAACCGGCCGGCCCCGGACTGCCCGGCGAAGAGCGCACGTTCACCTACCGCCAATTGCATCGCGAAGTGTGTCTGTTTGCGAACGTCCTCAAACGCCACGGGCTGCGCAAGGGCGACCGCGTCATCATTTATTTGCCGATGATTCCGGAAGCGGCCATCGCCATGCTGGCCTGCGCGCGTCTCGGGGTGATTCATTCGGTGGTGTTCGGCGGGTTCAGCGCGCAATCAGTCGCGGATCGTATCTTTGATTGCCAGGCCAAGCTCGTGATCACGGCCGATGGCGGTTATCGCCGCGGCGCGGTGGTGCCGCTGAAGAAAAATGTGGACGACGCGCTGGCCCTCAAGGACGCGGACGGAAAACTGCTCGCCAAGACGATTGAGAAAGTGATCGTCGTGCGGCGGACGCACCAGGAAATCGCGATTCAGGAAGGGCGCGACGTCTGGTGGCATCGCGAATTGCAATATGTGGACGCCCATTGCCCGGCGGAAAAATTGGAGAGCGAGACGCCGCTCTTTATTCTTTACACAAGCGGCTCTACGGGCAAGCCCAAGGGCATTCTGCACACCACGGCGGGTTATTTGCTGGGCGCCAAGATGACCACCAAATACGTCTTCGATTTGCAGCCGGAGGACGTTTACTGGTGCACCGCCGACGTGGGTTGGGTCACCGGCCACAGTTATGTGGTGTACGGGCCGCTCGCCAACGGCGCCACCAGCCTGATGTACGAAGGCGCCCCCAACCATCCCGAGCCGGATCGCTTTTGGCGCATCGTGGAAAAGCACCGCGTAAACGTCCTTTACACCGCTCCCACCGCCATCCGCGCGTTTATGAAATGGGGCGAGCAATGGCCGAAAAAGCACGACCTCAGCTCCCTGCGCCTGCTCGGCACGGTCGGCGAGCCGATCAATCCGGAGGCCTGGATGTGGTATCACAAAGTCATCGGCGGCGGGCGCTGCCCGATTGTTGACACTTGGTGGCAAACCGAGACGGGCGCCATCATGATCACGCCTTTGCCCGGCGCCACGCCCACCAAGCCGGGCACCGCCACCCTCCCGTTTTTCGGCATCAAACCCGAGGTGGTGGATCCCGACGGCCGCGCCGTGCCGAAAAATTCCGGCGGCAAACTCGTCGTGCGCCAGCCGTGGCCAAGCATGTTGCGCGGCGTCTGGGGCGACCCCAAGCGTTTCAAGGAAACCTACTGGAGCGAAGTTCCTGGAAGTTATTTCACCGGCGACGGCTGCCGCCAGGATGCGGACGGTTATTTTTGGATTGTGGGGCGCATCGACGATGTCTTGAACGTCGCGGGCCATCGCATCGGCACCGCCGAAGTCGAAAGCGCGCTCGTCAGCAACACCAAGGTCGCCGAAGCCGCCGTCGTCGGGCGCCCTGATGATTTGAAAGGCCAGGCGCTCGTCGCTTTCGTGACACTCAAAACCGGCGTCGCCGCCAGCCCCGCCATTCGCGAGGAATTGCGCGCGCATGTCGGACGCGAAATCGGACCCGTGGCCAAGCCGGACGATATTCGCTTCGCCGAGCTCCTCCCCAAAACGCGCTCGGGGAAAATTATGCGCCGCCTGCTCAAACAAATTGCCGTGGGCGGCGACATCAAGGGCGACACCACCACGCTGGAGGATTTTTCCGTGCTGGCCAAGCTCTCCGCCGCCGAGGAATAGGCATGCGCGCCTTGCCGTCATGGCTGGCCGCGCCGCTCCTGGCCGCCAGCCTTTCCGCCCAACCCATGCCCGACGCGCCGCAATACAAAATCGTCGATGACCTTCTGCGTGAGGTCCCTTTAATTGACGGCCACAACGATCTCGCCTGGCAATATCGCAAACGCTTTTCCAATGATCTCAGCCAAATCGATCTCACGCGCGACACCAGTCGTTTCACGCCGCCGCTTTACACCGATCTCCCGCGGCTTCGGCTGGGACATGTCGGCGCGCAATTCTGGTCGGTCTATATTCCCCCGACCCTGACCAATGGCGACGCGGTCAAAGCGGTGCTCGAACAAATCGACGTCGTGCATCGCCTCGTGGCGCGTTATCCCGCCGATCTCGAACTGGCCCTGACCGCCGATGACATCGTCCGCATTCATCACGCGGACAAAATCGCGTCGCTCATCGGCATGGAAGGAGGCCATTCCATTGGCAATTCCCTCGCCGTCCTTCGCCAGACGTATGCGCTCGGCGCGCGTTACATGACGCTCACGCACACCAAAAATATCGAGTGGGCCGACGCCGCGACGGAGCCGCCGCTGCATCACGGCTTGACGCCTTTTGGCGAAGAAGTCGTCCGCGAAATGAACCGCCTCGGCATGCTGGTGGACATTTCGCATGTTTCCGACGACACCATGCGCGCTGCGCTGCGTGTTTCAAAAGCGCCCGTGATTTTTTCGCACTCCTCCGCCCGCGCCCTCTGCCACCACGTGCGCGACGTCCCCGACGACATTCTCCAACTTCTCGCCGCCAATGACGGCGTGATCATGGTCACCTTTGTCCCGGAATATCTGGAAGAGCCCGACCGCCTCGATTCCGTGGCGTCGGACGCGGAAAAAGAGCGCCTGGAAAAATTGCATCCGACCGACGAAGCTGCCGTCCACGCCGGATTTCTTGCCTGGCGCCAGACCCATCCCGACCCGCGCGCCGCCACGCTGGCGGACGTGGCCAACCACATCGATCACATCCGCCAGGTCGCCGGCGTGAATCACATTGGCATCGGCTCGGATTTTGAGGGCTTCAGCAATCCCCCGCGCGGCCTTGACGACGTGAGTTGCTATCCCGCTCTCTTGGTCGAATTGCTCAAGCGCGGCTACAGCGAGGAAGAAATCCAAAAAATCGCCGGCTTGAATTTACTGCGCGTCCTGCGCGCCGCGGAAAAAACGGCGGCGAGCCTTTCCTCCCGCCCTTAACCGCGCGCCTTTTCGTTTTTGCCGTGCAATTTGCGCGTCACGGCCACCCCGCAGCCGATGCCGGCCAATCCCGCCGCCGCGAGCGCCAGCCAATTCCGGTTTTTGGTGAACCAGAGTTGCGGACTGAACGTCAGCGCATGATCGTTGAAATGTCCGCGCGCCCCGTAATCACCCGGCGGCGGTTGCCAGAGATTGTCGGGCTGGTCGGGATCGTAAGGCTCCTCCGTGAGCTGGCCTTCCACCGAGGTGTGCGCCAGATAATGATCGAGCGAGGCGGGCATCATTTTGTTGGCGACAATCGCCGCCACCGTCGGCACTCCCACGCACACTTCGCGCCGCCGATGATGCGCCGCCCAATAAATCGCCTCCGCCGCAACCTCCGGCTGGTAAATGGGGCCGACCGGCTGCGGCTGCCGGCTCATATGATTGCGGGCCCAGGTAAATTGCGGCGTGTTCAACGCCGGCAATTGCACCATCGTCAAATGCACATCAATGCCGTCGTGGATCAGCTCCGAGCGTAATGAATCGGTGAACCCGCGCAACGCGTGCTTGGCGCCGCAATAACCGGATTGCAGCGGGATGCTTCGGTAGGAGAGCGCCGATCCGACTTGCACAATGGTTCCATAATTGCGCGCGGCCATCCGGCGCAGCGCCGCCATCGTGCCGTGCACCGCCCCAAAATACGTGACTTCGGTGATGCGGCGAAACTCCTCGGGCGTCAAGTCGAGGAACCGGGAGAATACCGACGCCATCGCATTATTGACCCAGATGTCGATCGGGCCAAAGTTGTCCTCCACGCTCTGCGCGGCGGCTTCCACCTCCTCGGATTTTGCCACGTCTGCGATCACGATCACCGCTTTGCCCCCCAATTCTTCCACCTCGCGCTGGGCCGCTTCCAAACGGTCGCGCCCGCGGGCGAGCAGGCCGATTTTGGCTCCGCGCGCGGCAAAATAGCGGGCGGTTGCGCGCCCCACGCCGCCCGAAGCGCCCGTGATCACCACCACTTCCTCATTCGTCATACGTTAACCTCCCGTGCGGAAACCCGGTTCTCAACCGGGAGCCGCGCCGATTTTCGGTTCAGTCAAAACCCAGCCCTCCACTACGCCTTCGCTTTATACCCCTCAATCGGCCATGGCGCCATGATAGGGCCATGAAAGGAGGACACACGTCGATCGAGACCTGCTGGAAGTTCGGCGGATTGCACTGCGGCGAACTGGCGCTGCGCGTGATCAAGCAGTTCAAAGTTGACCGGGTCGCCGCGCAATCGGCCCAAGTCTCCTACTATTTCTTTTTCGCCATTTTTCCGCTGCTGCTGTCGCTGACGGCGCTGCTTGGCCTCTTTGCCGAGCCGGGGACATTTTTGCACCAAGCCATCACGCACTATTTCGGAGCCGTCCTGCCGGCAGGCGCGTCCAAAATGATCGAATCCGAGCTGGGCGAAATTTCCAAGCACTCCACCGCCGGCAAACTTTCCCTGGGCCTCTTTGTCGCCGTCTGGTCCGCCTCCAGCGGCATGAGCGCCATTATCGACAGCATCAATTTGTCCTACTGCTGCAAGACGCGGCGTCCCTGGTGGCGGGAGAAGCTGCTGGCCATTTGTTTGACTGCGGTGGTGAGCGTCCTGCTGATTCTCGCCATGGCTTTGGTCATGTACGGCGGGCAGCTCGCCCACACGCTGGCCAGCCACTTCGGCCTGGGACATCCTTTCGCGGTGTTTTGGACGTACGCGCAATGGCCCATTCTCCTGGCGTCGCTCACAGTGGCGTTCAGCCTGATTTATTATTTCGCGCCGAACATCAAGCATTCGCATTGGAATTGGCTGATGCCGGGCACCGTCATTGGCGTGGTCCTGTGGGTGGCCGTGTCGCTGGGCTTTCGGCTGTACCTTAGATTTTTCAACAACTACAGCGTGACCTACGGGTCCATCGGCACGATTATCATTTTACTGCTTTGGTTTTACTTGTCCGGCGTGGCGCTGCTGGTGGGCGGAGAAGTCAATTCGGCCATCGAGCGCGCGCTGGGCAAAGGCGACGGCTTCGCATAGATTGCCGCTGCGTTGAATTACGAGCAGGCCATCAAATATCTTTATGATCTCCGCCGTTTCGGCCTGAAATTCGGGCTGGAGAACACGCGCCGGCTCGCCGCGCAAGCGGGCGATCCACAAAACCGCCTGCGCTTCATTCACGTCGCCGGCACCAACGGCAAAGGCTCCACCTGCGCTTTCCTGGAATCGGTTTATCGCGCCGCGGGTTTGAAGGTCGGCCTGTTCACTTCCCCCCATTTGATTTCCTTCCGCGAACGCATCCAGATCAATCGCGAGTTGATCAGCGAAACCGATGTTGCCCGCCTGGTGGCGGAGTTTGGCGGCGACGCCTATTTCACTTTTTTCGAGGCCGTCACGATTATGGCCCTCAAATATTTCGCCGCGCGCCAGTGCGATCTCGTGATCTGGGAAACCGGCCTCGGCGGGCGTCTCGACGCCACGAACATCGTCACTCCCCTCGCCTGCGCCATCACCAATGTCCAACTGGATCATGAGGAATGGCTCGGCCGCACCATCCCGGAAATCGCCTTCGAAAAGGCGGGCATCATCAAGCCAGGTGTTCCCATCGTCACCGCCGCCGACGAACCCGCCCTGCGCGTCATTCGCGAAACGGCGGCAGAACGCGGCGCCCCGCTGACGGTCGTGGGGCCGCTGGAATCTTACGAACTCGGCCTCGCGGGCGCCCACCAGCATCTTAATGCCGCCGTGGCGCTCGCCGCCATTCGCGCGGTGGCGCCGCAGCTTCCGGTGCCTGAATCCGCCCTTCGCCGCGGATTTAAGGACGCTCTTTGGGCCGGACGCCTCCAAACGATCACGCGCCCCAACGGCCAGCGCATCCTCATTGATGGCGCGCATAATCCCGACGGCGCCCGCGCCTTGGCCGATTCTCTGTCAACTCAATCCGACGCGGCGCGCCCGGCGCTCATCCTCGGAGCCATGGCGGACAAGGATTGGCTGGGCATTTGCCAAATCCTCGCCCCGCTCGCGTCAAAACTATTGTTTTGCCCGGTGTCCAGCGGACGCTCCGCCGACCCGCATCACATGGCCGAATCCTGCCGCCGCGCCCAGCATGCCGCCCCCGTCTTTGTCTGCGAAAGTTTGGCGGATGCCATGGAGCGCGTCGTGGCGGATCCGTTTGTCGTCGTCACGGGCTCCCTGCATTTCATTGGCGAGGCGATGGAGCGGCTCGGCCTGGCCGGCGCTGCTTCGGAACGCGAACTCAACGAATACGTCACCCCCCGTCCGAAAATTTCCGCCATCACGCTGGACATCGGCGGCACGCTCATCGAGCCGTGGCCTTCGGTGGGCCATCTCTATGCGGCGGTCGCGGCGCGGCATGGATTGGATATTCCTCCCGAAACGCTCAACCGCCAGTTCGCCGCCGCCTGGAAAAGCAAAAAGAATTTCGGCCACAGCTTGTCGGATTGGTCTCAATTGGTGGATGCCACTTTCGCCGGCCTGGCTGATCCGCCGCCCAGCCGGAGTTTTTTTCCCGAGCTGTACGATTGCTTCGTCTCGCCGCAAGCGTGGCGCATCTTTGATGACGTGCTGCCCACGCTGGCCGCGCTGCGCCGGCGCGGGCTGAAAATTGCCGCCCTTTCCAATTGGGACGAACGCCTCCACCCCTTGCTGCGCGCGCTCGATCTCGATCGTTATTTTGACACGATTATTGTGTCCGCCGAAGTCGGGCGACCCAAGCCGGCGCCGGAAATGTTTCGCGCCGCGGCGGAAAGCCTGGGCGCCGATCCGGCGTCCATCCTGCACGTCGGCGATGGTCAGGCGGAGGATTTCGAAGGCGCCAAAAGCGCCGGATTTCGCGCCCTGCTCCTGCGGCGCGGGGAAGCGCCGCGCGACCCGGGCGTTATTGCGGGCCTGGATAAAATTTTGGAGCTGATCTAGCGAATCACTTCTTCGCGAAAATCCGATTGGCCTCTTCGAGACTTTCCTTCGAGCCAATGTCGAACCAGATGCCGGGCACGCGCCAGGTATAAACCGGCGTCCGAGTGTAAAGCCATTGCACGAGGCGGCCAGGTTGGTCGGGATTGTTGCCTTCCGCCATGTATTGCTTGATCAAAGGCAGCGTGGCCTTCGGATAATAATAAAGCGCTATCCCTGTCAGCGTGCTGGTGGGATTCTTTGGCTTTTCCTCAAAGAACGTGATCTTGCTGCTGCCATCCAGCGTGATGGAATTGTATTTCTTGATCTCCTCCAGGCTGCCCACATCGTAAACCGCCAAAACCGGCGCGTTCTTTTCCCGGCACACTTTCCCGAAACCTTCCAGGCTTTGGCTGAACAGATTATCGCCCGCCACAATGATCAGGTCATCGTCAATCTTCTCCTGGCTGACGACGAGATGAATGTCCCCGATCGCGCCGAGCTTGTTGGAATCGTCCGTGGATTTATCGTTGACGATGGTGAACTGGAGCTTCGAGCCGGACGCGCGATAGTGATCGGCCCATTTTTGAAAATGCCCCGCGAACTTATTATTGGTGACAATGTAAACGTGGTCGATCCCGCCCATGGGCGCAATGTTGTCGAGCACGTATTCGATCATGGGCTTGCCCGCCACCGGCAGCAGCGGCTTGGGCTGGTTGAGCGTCAAAGGATAAAGGCGCGTGGCGTAGCCGGCGCCGAGAATCAATATTTTCATGCTTTTTCGTTGTCGAACAGCGCGGGCGCGATGCGTCGGGCCAGCGCCTGCGAACGCTCCAAAATCTCCTTGCCGCTGTGCAATTTCAAGGCCTCGTCCGCCATTTCTTTGGCGTCATCCATTTTCAGCCGGCGAATCAGGAATTTCACCTGCGGCAACAGCGGGGGCGCCACGCTCAATTCATCCACGCCCAACCCCAGCAAAAGCGGCGTCAAGAGCGGGTCGCTCGCCATTTCGCCGCACACCCCGCACCAGAGGCCCTGGCTGTGCGCGGCATCCGCCGTCAGCTTGATCAACCGCACGATCGCCGAATGCGTCGGCTCATACAAATGCGCGATCTTTTCGTTCAAGCGATCCACCGCCAGCGAATATTGAATCAGGTCATTCGTGCCAATGCTGAAAAATTTGACGTGCCGCGCCAGCGTGTCCGCCGCCACCGCCGCCGACGGAATTTCAATCATCGCGCCGATCTGGATGTTTTCGTCGAACGGAATTTTCTCCGCGCGCAATTCGCCTTTGTATTCCTCGACGAGCGCGTTGGCCTGCTCCAATTCCCCCGCGCACGAAATCATCGGGTACATGATCTTGACGTTGCCCTCCGCGCTCGCGCGCAAAATGGCCCGCAATTGCGCGCGAAAAATCTCGCGCTCCTCCAAACAAAAGCGAATCGCCCGCCACCCCAGGAACGGATTCATCTCCGTGGGCAATTGCAGGTGCGACAAAAACTTGTCCCCGCCCAAATCCAGCGTCCGAATGATCACTGGCTTGGGCTTCAATTCCGCCGCCACGCGCCGGTAGGCGTCCAATTGCTCCTCTTCCGTCGGCAGGACTTCCCGGTTGATGAACAAATATTCCGTGCGAAACAAGCCCACCCCTTCCGACCCGAAGGCCTTCACCGCCTCGACATCCGTCGGCTGCTCAATGTTGGCGGAAAGCACGATTTCCTTGCCGTCGAGCGTGATGGCGGGGAGATGTTGGATGGCTTTGAGCTTCTCCTCCACCGACACTTGGCGGCGGATGAGCTGCCCGTATTCAAACAACGTTTGATCGGTGGGATTGACGACAATCACCCCGTTGTAACCGTCCAACAGCGCGTAGGCGCCATTGGGAATTTTGCGGCTGGCTTCCTTCAGCCCGACCACCGCCGGCACCTGCAACGACCGCGCCATGATCGCGCTATGGGAGGTCTTGCTCCCCACATCCGTGGCAAATCCCAGAATAACTTTGCGATTCATCACCGCCAATTCCGATGGCGCCAAATCGTCCGTGATCAAAATGCACGGCTCGCGCACATCCGCGAGTTGCTGATGTTCGCGATGCCCCAGCAGGTTGCTCATGATGCGCGAAGTGACGTCCCGCATGTCCGCTGCGCGCTCGCGCAAATAAGCGTCATCAATCGCGCTCAGGGTCGCCGTGTATTTTTGCGCAAATTCGTGAAAGGCCGACTCCACGTTGATTTTTTTGGCGTGCACCAGTGAGTTGACCGATTCAATCAAGGTGGGATCTTCCAGCACCAGCAAATGCGCGTCAAAAATCCCGGCTTCCTTCGCGTTCAACGCCTGGCTGACCTGCCGCTGCACCTCCAGGATTTGTTCGCGCGTGGCGACCAGCGCCTGCTGGAAACGCTGCAACTGGTGCGGGACTTCCTCCTCCTTCAGCTCATAGTGCGGGATCGGGCGCTCCTTTTTTTCGAGGACGAGAATCTTTCCCTGGCACACGCCCGCGGAAACGGGAATGCCCTTGAAAATGCGCTCGCCGGATTGCCCTGCAGCCTTCATAGACTTTATGTAACGCTGATCGCCTGCGTTGAAAAGCAATTCATGGGAATAACCCCTTCAGCCTAACAGGTACCGGCCTGAGTTCCACTTTTTTGCGCAAAATCCCCGGATTTCCTTCGCCCCAAAAGAAAAGGGCGGCCCACGCCATCGCGTCGGCCGCCCGCCACATCTCTTTCCCCGAGCTAGGGATCAATGAACCACGTCTGGTTCACATTGTGAAAGCACGTCCACAATTGCACGCCCGTCCCCCCGCCCGCCACGTCCAGCCGTCCCCACACCGAGCTCAAGCCGTTCGCTCCCTGCGGCGTCAAGGTGTAGCCGCCGGGCACCGGTGTGACCTGCCACAGCTGGTTCGGCCCGCCCCACCAATCCCAAATCCACACCGCATCCCCATTCCCTGAAACCGGCAGGCCGTTCCAATTGATTTCCAGCGTCTTGCTCGGATTATACGACGGCCCGATCCGATACCAACCGCCGCCCTGGTAGGTGAACACCAATTGCTGCCCGGAATTTTCCAGGTCCACCGCCGTCTGGTTGCCGGAGCCTCCGCCCTGCACTGTCAAGCGCAATCCCGGTTGCGCCATCGCCCGCACCGTGTGCGTCCCATCGGGAATCGGCTGCAAGTTCGCCCCGAAAAGCTGCGACCCTTTCTTGCTGATCCAGTAATTGCGCTGGTCATTTTCATCGTCCGTGGTGGGCGGGTGGCCCAGGCCGATGAGCGGCTGCGTCATTTGATTCGTGTCGCCCCAGAAGGTTTCCGTGCTGTCCCATTGATTGCCAAATTGATCAACATTATGCCGGTTGACGCACCCGATGCTGTCATGCATCCAATTATTATGAAACGCGCCATTCCCCAGGCTGTCCTGTTGATACGAATCCCACACCGCCCCGCCCTGCGCCTGGCTCACCGACGTGTAAAACGGTGAATTCCAATCGTACGGCGTCTCATGCCCGAACGTCACCGCGTTGTTGCCCCAAAAGGCGTTGTCATGCCCCGCCGCAATCGAGAAGCCCGCGTTCCTGATCTTGATCGCAATGTTATCGTGGCAATTCATGAAGGCGATGGTATTGGCATCCGTATCGGGCCGGTCGCCATCCGCAATAATGCCCGAGCCGCTGGCCTCGTTGCTGCCTTCCGCATAGTTGTCATGGACATCCATGCGGTTGTCCGGCCCGGTCTGGCAGCGCCATAGGTTGATCACATCGCTCACCAGGCTGTTGTTGAAAGAAATATCATTGACACATTCGTTCCAATAGACCCACACGATGCCCGAATCGCCGGGGCGCACGCGCGAAATCTGGATGAAATGAGCCTGCGTGTCGCCGCTTCCATCCGTGAGGTAGCCGCCGTTTCCATCGCCATAACGCCCGTCGATGTTATTGCCCACGTTGTAACCTATGTCCACAAACGTCGTCGTGCGGGCCACGTTGTCATCCGCATCCTCCACCTTGATGCCTCGGGTGTGGGACGTGTAGGTGTTGAAAATTTGCGCGCTCTTCGCCTGCCAGAGGTAGATGAAACGCCCCGTCACCCGTCCCGCCGGCGGAGCTGTGCCAATGCCGGTGACATTGTAAATGAACACCTGCGAGCCTGTGATCGTCGAGGAGATGAGATCGCCCGGCCCTTGCACGGTGCAGTTCTGGATCGTCACCGGCTTCGTCGTGGCAATCGTGATCGCCGGAGTGCCCACGTCCGGGCTATAGTAAGTCCCGCCATTGACCGTCACGCCGTCATTCGGGTTCGCGCCCACGCCAATATGGCTATTGACGTAATCATCGTCAATCGTCAGCGCCGAAGCTCCCGTGACGCAGCCCAAGAGCGCCAGGGCATGAAACATGTGTCTATCATAACTGCCCATATAACATTTCCTTTCTCGTGTTATTCGGGGACAAGACATCACAACGATCCTTGTCACACACTCAATGATGCGGGGTTGCACTTAGGCTAGACCTCTCTACTTCCGCCCGCGAATAAACTTTCCCCCAAAACCAAAATAGATGTGATCACCAGATGAAAAGAAGTAATGACAGCCGGGCGCTCTCTTCGCGCCCATTGTCAAACCGAATTCTGCCCGCATCATTTCCCGTTTGCCCTTTCCGCGCGGCCCGCCGAAGCTAGGCCGCTTGTCTCATTCAATGCCAGAGCCAATGTTCAAGGGCTGGGCCAAACCGGGCCCCGTTCCGCCCGGCGCGCGCGGGTCTGGGCCGGAACCCGGCCCGGGCGAAACGCTTGACGCCATCAGCGGCCACTTTCGTTTGTTTCAGTTGGCCAAGGGCCATCGTTTTTCCACTGATGACGTGCTCACGGCGTGGTACGGCTCCATGTGCTGTCCGACCGCGGGCGCAGTCCTCGATCTCGGGAGCGGCGTGGGCGCGGTGGGCATGATCGCCGCCTGGCGGCTGCCCGGGGCGCGGTTCGTCACGGTGGAGGCCCAGTCCGAGAGCGTTCAACTCGCGCGCAAGTCCGCGCGCTGGAATGGGCTGGAAGCGCGTTACGAAATTCGCGAAGGCGATTTCCGCGACGCCGCCATGCTGGCGCCGGAAGAAAAATTCGATCTCATCCTGGGCAGCCCGCCTTATTTCCCTCCCGGCAGCGGCGTGGAGGGGGATCATCCGCAAAAAATCGCCTGCCGCTTCGAAATGCGCGGGAACATCGCCGATTACTGCGCCGCCGCGGCAGCGCATCTGACTGCCGGGGGCGCATTCGCCTGCGTCTTCCCGGTGACGCCCGCCGCCCAAAAGGCCCGCGTCGAAGCTGCCGCCGCCGCCGCCGGCCTTAGCATTATTCGCTGGCGTCCGGTTGTGTTGCGCGAGCCGGAGCCGCCTTTGCTCGGCCTCTTTTGCATGGCACGATCGCAGGATTTGCCCGAGGCCATGCGCCACCGGCCCTGGACGGAGCCGCCCTTGATCATCCGCACCTCCGCAGGCGCCGTTCATCCGGAGTATTCCGCCGTGAAACTCTCCTTTGGCTTTCCGCCTTGAACGCTACTCCTCCAGCGCGACGGAACCTTTTTCCTCGGTGCGAATGCGAATCGCCTCGATGATGCGCGAGACGAACACTTTGCCATCGCCAATTTTACCCGTGCGCGCGGCTCGCACGATGGCGTCCAAGGCCGGCTCGACGAGCGCGTCGTCGATGACGATCTCCAATTTTATTTTCGGCAGAAAACCCGTCGTCTCCTCATTGCCGCGATAAAACTCCGAGCGCCCTTTCTGCCGCCCAAAACCTTCAACTTCGCTCACCGTCATGCCGCCGATGCCGAGGCCCGCCAGCGCGTCGCGGACTTCATCGAGTTTAAAAGGTTTGATGATGGCTTCGATTTTTCTCATAACGACCAAACTGCCTCGCCTACACTCCGGTTTGAGCAGCGCAGACGCAAATCGGGCGCCAAAAGAGACATGACCGCGATTTTTCCCAAGGAAATCCCCGGAGCCTCTGGAATGCAGCGTATTACAGCACGATGGCGCCGGCGCCGCGCGGCGGACCGCACACAGCGCGGGTTGATTTTTGCGCACGCTGGATAAACCGGGAAAAAAAAGGGCGCACACCGTTGCAGTGTGCGCCCTCCAACAACCAAACTAACCAACCCTTAGCCTCGGAAGATCAACTCAATGGGAAAACCAAAAACCCATTCAGCCTACTCCAAGGCTCGTATATATATGACGCAGTTTTTCGAGGTTTGTTCAAACCTTTTTTAAATCTTTTTTTCCCTCTCGAACGGCACTATATTGAGGCTCAGACTCATGGGATCGGATCGGATTTATTGATGCGCATTACAAACCTGAACCCTGACACCGCCATCGGCGCCAGCAGTTGGCTCGTGCAGATGGACAAAAATAGCCTGCTCATGGACGCGGGCATGCACCCCAAACGCGAAGGACGCGCCGCCCTGCCTCTTTTCGAATCCATCGGGGACATCGATCTGGACGCCATCGCCTTGTCCCATTGCCACCACGACCACGTCGGCTCTTTGCCGTTGGCCATGAGGCGCTTCCAAAAGGCGCACGTCCTCATGACCGAGCTGAGTTTCTTCCTGACCGGCCGTATTTTGCATAATTCCGTCAATGTCATGACGCGTCAGCGGGACGAATTCGGCATCAACGAATACCCGCTTTACACCCACGACGAAGTGGACATGCACGCGCCGCGCTTTCGCCCCTTCAAATACAATCGCGAAATCGAATGGGCCGGCTTCGACAAAACCCGCGCGGGCCAATATTCCCCCACCGTCGAATTCTTCGACGCCGGCCACGCCCTCGGTTCGGCGGGCATGCTGGTCAAGGGCAAATCCGAATCCCTGTTCTTCACCGGCGATGTCTGTTTCCACGATCAAACCCTTTTGCAGTGCGCCCGCTTCCAAAACGTCAAAGCCGACGTCTTGCTGATGGAAACCACCCGCGGCAATCGCGCCACGCCCCCCGGCTTCACGCGCGCCGCCGAAGTCGAACGGCTGGCCCAGGCCATTTTGAACGTGTTTGAGCGCAACGGCTCCGTGCTCATGCCCACCTTCGCGCTGGGCCGAACCCAGGAAATTCTCGCGCAACTCGCTTTCCTGATGCGCGAAGGCCGCATTCCGCGCCGCCAGATTTACATCGGCGGCCTCGGCCGGGTGTTCACCGAGATTTACGATTTCAAGGCGCACCTGACCAATCGTTTTCATCCCGACCTCCAGTTGCTCGAAGAATTGCAGCTCGTCGTGCTCGAAAAAGATCAGCTTTCCCGCATGAAACTCGGCGGCGGCAAACTCTTCGTTGTGACCTCCGGCATGATGGCGGAATTCACCCCCGCCCACGAAATCGCCCTGCGCATGGCCGAGGACGAACGCCAGGCGATCTTTTTCGTCGGCTACAGCGATCCCGACACCCCGGCGGGACGGCTGCGCGCGGCCAAGGCGGGGGAACCCTTCGTTTTCAGCGCCAGCGGCGGCTCGATCACGCGCCGCTGCGAGATGCAGGAATTCGATTTGACCGCCCACGCCAACCGCGAGGAGCTGCTAAACTTTGTCGGCGCCGTCGCGCCTCGCGCGGTTTTGCTCGGCCACGGCGAAGACGCCTCCCGGCAATGGTTCCAGGAGCAGATTCTCCTTCGCCATCCGCATATCAAAGTGTTTCAGCCCAAACCCGGCGAACCGGTGGACGTTTGAGCCCCGCCGTTACTGCTTGATCGGCTTGATTTTGATGTTTCGGAACGACACCGAGCCATGATCTCCCTGCAAGCCGATGGAGCCCACGTCGGCTTTGGCAAACGGCGGCATTTGGGAAAACTTGCTGTTCTTGACGCGATCGTTGAAATCGTCGCTGTGCAGCACGTACTCGAAATATTTCACGCCGTTGACGTCGTGCTCGCATTTCTGCGGCGTGACGAGCAGGCGGACATGGTTCCATTGCCCGACCGGCTTGGTGGCGTCCAGGGTCTTGCCCGTGGCCGGGTCGATCGGCGGCTGATAGAGGCCGTAAAGCCATCCGCAACGGACCGAATCGGCCGCTTCCTTGTTGTCTTCCAGTTGAAATTCCGGCCCGGAAAACCACATCGCCGGCCCCACTTCCACCACGTGATACATGATGCCGCTGTTGCCGCCCTCGGAGATGTTGTAATCCAACTGCAATTCGAACCAATCGAATTGGTTGCTGGAAATGATATCGCCGGCGTGATGCGGATCGACGCACACCAGCGCGCCGTCCTTCACCTGCCAGCCCGGCGCCACGCCTTCACGGCGAAAATTGTGCCAGCCGGAAAAACTCGTGCCGTCAAAAAGCAGTTGCCAGCCGTCGGATTTTTCCTTGTCGGTCAGCGTGTTGTTGTCCTCCGCCTGCGCGCTCAGGCCCCACCCCAGCGCCAGCGCCGCCACTGTCAATAAACAAATCTTCTTCATGTGTGGGGAAAAGCTGCCGCGAAAGAGGCGCGCGGGCAACCGAATTATGCGGCCTCACCTTTTCCGGTTGAACTCCGGGCGGGAATATTTCTCCGCGCGCAACCGCTCCGCGCGTTCGGCCAGCGCGCCGGAAACCATCAGCGCCGTCCACGGCGCCCGCAGCATCGCGCCCTGCCATTGGCGCCGGTCCAGTTTGAGCGGCGGCGGCTGGACGGAGCCTTGAATGAGCAGCCCGTCCTGGGTGCGGCGCTGCGCGGCCCCGGCGATTTTTCGGCCATGCCACAAGACATCGTGTTTCTCCGCGCCCACAAAGCATTGGCCGGGAATTTCCTTGCGCCGCTCCGGCGCCAGCGTGGTGGCCACGCCCATCGCGGCGAAGGCGTCCCGAATCCAAATATGAATCCGCTCGTAACTCTCCACCGCCTTCAACGCATACCACTCATGCCCGGCTGGAAACGCGGCGCTGTAGGTCCAATCGGCGTCGTGCGGCACCAATCCGCCGCCGGTGGGGCGTCGAATCAAGGGCCGCAACGCCGTCAACCGCGCAATCTCCTCATAATGCTGCGAATAGCCGAACGTCGCCGCTGGCTCCGTCCATCCGTAAAAGCGCAACACCGGCCCGCCGAGCGCCCCCGCCATTTCCAGCAGAGCTTCGTCGAGCGCCATGTTGTAATCGGCCGCGCCGGCGCCGGCATCAATGACGCGCCACATTTCCATAAGGACAAAGCGGACGAATTTCGCAGGCAGCGCAATCGGGGTTGCGCGCATGGCAGCGGCGGCGGCCGTGCCAGATTAATAAATGGCTCAACAGCGTCCATTTCGCGCGCGGCGCCAGCGCCTGCAAATCGCGCTCAATTTTTTCCGGCGCATTTTCGCGGCTCCATCCCAGGCGTTGCGACAAGCGCGCCACATGCGTGTCAACCACCACCCCCTCGCTCAGGCCAAAGGCATTTCCCAGCACGACATTCGCCGTCTTGCGCCCCACCCCGCCGAGTTCGGTCAGTTCCTCCATCGTCCGCGGCACGGCGCCGCCGTGTTTTTCGACGATCACCTGGCACGCCGCGCGAATGCTCCGCGCCTTGTTGCGATAAAGCCCAATGCGTTTGATGTCGTTTTCCAACTCGTCCGGCGCCGCTTTCGCGAACGCGCTGGCCGAACGATATTTCGCGAACAGCGCGGGCGTGACGAGGTTCACCTGCTTGTCCGTGCATTGCGCGGAAAGAATGGTGGCGATGAGCAACTCCAGCGGATTGGCATACACCAATTCGCAATGCGCGTCTGGATACGCGGTCTCCAGGCCCGCGATGATTTGGGCCGCGCGCTGCTGTCGTTGCGCTAATGATTCCCGCGCCATGCTGCTTAATGTCGGCGCAAGATGAGGCGGTGGTCGATTCTTTTTGTCTGGTGATATTCCAGCGGCGGCAATTCCGTCAGGGTGGGCGACTGCGATTCCTGCAACGTCTCGCGCGCGCGTTGCTGCAACTCGCGCCAGCGCGGCCAGTCCAAGTCCGGCGCATGGGCGATCTGCCGCAAAATGCTGCGCCACTCGATAATCACCCGGTCAATGTCGCCCACGCCCAATATCTCAGTCGTCCAGCTAAACTTGCTCAACGGATCGCGCAGCGCCGCCGCCACCACCTGCTCCGCTCCCGCGCCATATTTGGGCGGCGCCCCATTTTCCAAATAGCCCGGGATCGATTGCCGGCCATATGCCTGCTGGCAGACTCGGGCCAGCCGTCCCGACCACCGGTTTTCCTCGCCGCAAAATCGAAAGCTCGCGTCCAGGTTGGCCAGGTCATAAATCAATTCGTCCAGCGGATAACTCTCATCCTGCAACGCCGCCGCGATCGCCAGCCCGTCGCCTTGCGCAAAAAAACTCACAATCTGCCCGCGCCGCGTCGGGACGCCGCGCGCATCCACCAAACCCAGGCGGCGCCAAATCAAGGCCACCCCCGTCGCCGTTCCCAACCCCTTGCAGGTCTCTTGCAGCGGGCATCGCGCGCAGTCGGGCGGAAGAACTTCCCGCTCCATCGGCCGCCAAAGCGCCACGCCATGAGCGTCAACAGGAACTTTCGCCGTCACCTCCGCCAGGCTGAGATGCGCGAGGATGCGCGTCGGCTCTGTGACGAACCGCAGCACGGGCGTGCCCTGTTCGGCCAGCTTTTTCTCCACTAGCGGCGCCGCCTGGTCCCGCCACGCGCCCAAATTCAACTCGCGCCCGTTCCACTGCGTCAGGCGCCGCACCCACTTCACCAGGAACGCGCGATCGCCGGGCAATAGATCGACGACCGTCACCACGCGCCCATACATTTTCGGCTCCTCCTGCACGATCCGCAAATCGCCCATCCCCACTTTTTCCATAGCCGCCGCGTCCGACAGCGCCGGGTGAAATTGCGGCGCCGCGCCCGCGGTGGCAGGCGGAGCCGTCACCGCCAGGATCTCGCGCCAGGGACGCGGTTGCGGCGCCGGGGTGCGTTCCCATGCGCCGCGGCTGTTGAGCATTTCACGATAACGCTGGCGCACATGCCGCGCGCGTTCCGCATCCGTTTTCAATCCGCATGGCGTCACCGGATGTTTGACACACTCCTCGATGCCCAGCGCGATCGGTTTGGTGGTGAAGAGCCGCTCCTGCGCGCGCACCGCGCGAACGAATGGATCGCTTCCTTGCGCCACCGCCGCGCTCATCAAGCCCAGCAACGCGCTCCAATCCACCGAGCCGCCGCGCGCTAAATGGCCCGGACGCGCATCCAGCAGCCGAATCTGGTTGGCGGTGATTAAAATAAATCCCGTCTCATCCAAACCGCGCCGTCCGGCGCGCCCGAACATTTGCAGGATTTCGTCGCCGCGCAACAATTGCTCCAGGTTATCGCGCCGATACGAATCCGCCGCCAGCGCGACGCTGCGCAACGAAAAATTGATCCCGGCGGCCAGCCCCATCGTCGCCACCACCACGCGCAATTGGCCGGCTTTGGCGAGCGGCTCCACCACGCCCGCGCGCGCCGCGTAACTCAAGCCGCTGTGATGATAGGTCACGCGCGTTTTCAAAAGCCGCGCCATGGACTCGCCCACCAGCGCCTTTTGCTCCACGCTCAAGGCCAGCGGATTCGGCGTCGGCAAGAGCCGCGCCAGCTCGCCCGCAATTGCTTCCGCCGCCTGCCGGCGCGGCGCGAAAATCAGCACCGGCCCCAAATCCTCCGCGAGCGCCTTGGCCACCAGCCGCGGCCAATACCCGCGAATTTCGGCCGGCACATGATAATTTAAATTATTGGCAATGACCTCTTCGAGCGGGACCGGGCGCTCTTCGTGCCGAATTAAAACCGCGCTCCGCCCGAGCCGTTGCAGCCACGCGACCACTTGCTGCGGATTGGCGACGCTGCCGCTGAGGAGAAGCAATTGCGTCTGCGGCGGCGCCAGCGCGAGGGCCAATTCATAGTTCAACCCGCGATCCGGGTCGCCGATCATTTGATATTCGTCCACCACCAACAGCGCCGGGCCGTCGCCTTCAATCAAGCGGCGTTTTTGCGTTTCCAACGTGGCGACCAGAACCGGCGCGGAAAGATTCTCCGCGAGATCACCCGTGGCGATGCCCACGTCCCAGCCGCGCGCGCGCCATTCGGCAAGTTTATCGTTGGCCAGCGCGCGCGTCGGCACCGTGTAAATGGCCTGCCCGCGATTGCGGCCCTGGTTGGACCAAAGTTCGAAGATCAGCGTCTTGCCCGCGCCGGTGGGAGCTTGCACCACCACATCCTTGCCGGCGCGCAAAGCCGCCACCGCCTCCTGCTGCCAGAGATCGGGAATCGTGACACGGTGCAACGAGGATTGCTGCTCCAACTGTTCGGCCATCGACTGCACGAAAAAAGGATAAGCGAATATTTCCCAAAAGCGAACGGAGTTGTTGCGCCCCGCGCGCCGCCCGCTAGCATGCGGCGTCCCATGCATCCGCCATCGAACTCCGACACGCGCAACGCCGTCCTCGCCGGCTATCTCGGCTGGGCGCTCGACGCCTTCGATTTCTTTGTGCTGGTGTTCGTGCTGTCCAAGGCCGCCGCGGATTTTCAGGTGTCGATGACGACCATCACCCTGGCCATCACCGTCACGCTCGCCTTTCGTCCGGTGGGCGCCCTGTTGTTCGGTTTGCTCGCGGATCGCTACGGGCGGCGGCGGCCCATGATGTGGAACCTCGTTTTCTTTTCCGTGATGGAAGTTCTCTCGGGGCTCGCGCCCAATTTCACCGTGTTCATGATCTGCCGCGCGCTCTTCGGCATCGGCATGGGCGGCGAATGGGGCGTCGGCGCCGCGCTCGCCATGGAAAAAGCGCCGTTGCGCTGGCGCGGCGTTTTCTCCGGCTTGCTGCAACAGGGCTATCCGACCGGCTATTTGCTGGCGGCCTGTTGTTTCCGATTTTTGCCGGCGGATTGGAGCTGGCGCTCCTTGTTCATCATCGGCGGCCTGCCGGCGCTGCTGGCCGTTTTTGTGCGCTACAAGGTCAAGGAATCGGCCGCCTGGGAGGCGCGCGCCCACAAGGAATGGGGCCACCTCTGGCAGGCGATCAGGGGAAATTGGAAATTATTTCTCTATTTGACAATATTAATGACGGCCATGAATTTCGCTTCGCACGGCACGCAGGATCTTTACCCGAGCTTCCTCGAACAGGAGCGCCACCTGACCAAAATCCAGGTCGGCAACATGGCCATCCTTTACAACATCGGGGCGATTCTTGGCGGGATTACGTTTGGATTTTTATCCGACCGCTGGGGCCGGCGGCGCAGCATGACGCTGGCGTTTGTTTTGGGCGCCTTGATGATTCCGCTTTGGTCCGCCGGATCCACCACCGCGCTGCTGGCGCTGGGCGCGTTCCTGATGCAATTCATGGTGCAGGGCGCGTGGGGCATCATTCCAGCCCACCTCACCGAACTTGCGCCGGAAGCAGTGCGCGGCTTTCTCCCCGGCTTCGCCTACCAATGCGGCGTGTTGCTGGCGGGCAACGCCGCGCACCTCCAAATGCAATGGGCCCGGCATGGCACGTTCTCAGGCACGATGGCCATGATGGCGCTGTTGGTGTTTGCGATCGGAAGCGCGGTGATTATGGGCGGGCCGGAAAAGCGCGGAAAAATCTTCGGGCCTTAACGCCCGAGGAGATACGACTCCATCTGGTCAATGGTCGCGTCTTGCGCGGAAATAATCCAGTTGACCATGTCGCCAATGGAAATCAGGCCCACCAACTCCACGCCGTCTACCACGGGCAAATGCCGAATCCGCTTCTCCGTCATCATCCGCAAAGCCTCATCCACCGTCGCCTCGGGACCGATCGTCGCCACGCCGCGCGAAAGAATATCCTCCACCAGCGTGTCCCGCGAGGTCTTGCCTTCCAGGGCGACTTTTCGGGTGTAATCGCGCTCGGAAAAAATTCCCACCAATCTCCCCTCATCCACGACCGGCAGCGCGCCGATATTTTTCTGGGCGAGCAGGCGGATGGCCTCAAACACTGTCGCTCGTGGAGAGATCGTCCAGACGGACGAGCCTTTATTGTGCAAGATCCCGCTGATGGTTCCGCTTGCTTTCATGGTGACTTTCCCAGCATAGCGCGGGCCCGGCGAAAGTCCAGCTAATAATTGAGGTTAGCCGCGGAACACGATGAGCACCCCGTAATCCGCCACGTTCGCGCGGGTGTCGAGCTGCACGTAGCTGTAACTAATAGGATTGACACTAATGACATTGTCCCAGCCGACCTTGTCCAAAAACGCGGAGATGATTTCATCGAAACGATCGTGGCCCACTTCCTGGCAGTCCGTGTGCTTGAACGTCTTGATGCGAACTTTTTTGTCGCTGTCCTTGGCGGCGACTTCCAACGGCCGGCTCGCCTTCTGGATCAGCGCCGCGGCAGGACCGGAATGGTCGGGCACGACAAAATGTTTCTCGGCTTTGGCCGCCGCCGACACCGTCACGGTGCGCGGTTGCTCCACCGTTTCCGCTTCGCCGTTTTGCGCTTCCGGCGCTGGGACCGTGATGGCGCGCGCGCACGAGGGGCACTCAATGCTGGTGCCGGCGCCGGAGGAGTCCACTTCGAGTTCTTGGCCGCAATTGGGGCATTTGAAGGTGATATCCATAATCGATCACTTTCTTTGACGGGCTATTACGCCACAGAATATTTATTCCTCGAAAAAAATCGAGGAAAATCGCGAACCCGCGCTATTCGTACGTCTTGGCCAGCAATTGAACGCGCCGATACACGGGCGAATCGGACGTCGTTCTATTCTTGACTAACGCGAACACCCGCCGCGCCTCCGCCGGGTTGCTTTGCGCCACCAGCAGCACGTAGTCCAGTTGGATCCACGACAGGCGCGGGTCGGACATGCTCTTGCCGTAAATCGTCAGAAAATCGCGCAACCCCGCCACCCCTCGCGCCTTGGAAGCCTGGTAAATAGGTTCCAAATTCTCCGGCATGCCCGTCAAGCTGTCCCCATCCGATGGCGCCGGCGGCGGCGCCTCGACCACCTGGGCGTTCGGATCGGGGTTGGCGGCTTTCACCTTGCCCCAATATTCAAAAATCTGCCATCCGCCGAGCGCCAACCCGACGACAATGACCACGCCAAGAAGAAATTTTGTCATGAACCCTCCGTTCGTTCAATCCTCGCGCCGAGCCCGCGCAATTTCTCATCTATTTTCTCGTACCCACGGTCAATATGATAAACGCGGTTGACTTGCGTCACCCCGCGCGCCGCCAGGCCCGCAATCACCAGCGCCGCCGACGCGCGCAAATCGCTCGCCATCACCGGCGCCCCGCTCAAGGGCCGGCCGCCCTTGATGATCGCGCTCGGCCCTTCAATGGCGATGTCCGCGCCCAGCCGCGCCAGCTCACTCACATGCATGAAGCGCGATTCAAAAATTCGCTCCGTAATAATGGAAATGCCCGGCGTCAACGTCATCAGCGCCATCATTTGCGCCTGCACGTCCGTGGGAAAACCCGAGTAAGGCAGCGTCGTGATGTCCACCGGCTTCAACCGCCCGGGACGCGAGACGCGCAGCTTCTGCCCCGAACGCTCGATCTTCACGCCGGCCTCGCGCATCTTGTCAAACACAGCGTGCAGATGCTCCGGCCGCGCCCCGTGAATCGTGACGTCCCCGCCGGTCGCCGCGGCGGCCACCGCGAACGTCGCCGTCTCGATGCGGTCCGGAATGACTTCGTGCTCCGCGCCGTGCAGGCTCTTGACGCCCGTCACCGTGACGGTCGGGCTCCCCGCGCCCACGATGCGCGCCCCCATGGCGTTGAGAAAATCGGCCAGGTCCACCACTTCGGGTTCGCAGGCGGCGCTCTCGATTTTGGTGACCCCGTCCGCCAGCGCCGCGGCCATCATGATATTGCCCGTGCCCAGGACCGTGGGGCCGCTGCGGCCGCCCAGGAAAACGTCGGCGCCTTTTAATTTGCGGGCCGACGCCTTCACGTAGCCTTCATCAATATGAATTTTCGCGCTGAGCGCCGCCAGGCCTTTCAAATGCAAATCCACCGGGCGCGCCCCAATGACGCAGCCGCCCGGCAGCGAAACCACCGCTTCCCCAAGCCGCCCCACCAGCGGGCCCAGAATGCAAATCGAGCCGCGCATCTTGCGGATCAATTCGTAATCGCCCATGCCCTTGATTTTCGCCGCGTGGATGGTGACCGACCCGCCGTCAAACTTCACCTTGGCGCCGAGCGATTCCAAGATTTGCCCCATGAACCGCACGTCGCTCAAATCCGGCACGCGGCGGATGACGCACGGCTCAGCCGTGAGCAAGGCCGCCGCCATGATGGGCAGCACGGAGTTTTTGGCGCCGCTGATAGTGACGTCTCCGGCCAACGGCCTTCCGCCTTTGATCAAAAAGCTGTCCATGAATTCTGCCGGGCCATCCTCATATCACTCCGCGGCGCGCGCAATCAAAATCCGCGGTTTCCGATTATCGTCCAATTCCAGCGCCTCCACGACCCACCCTGCGTCCGCAAAAATGGCCCGCGTCGCGGCGGCGCCCTCCTCCTCCAATTCCACCATGAGGCGCCCGCCCGGCCGGAGAAAGCCGCGCCCCTCCGCCGCCAGGCGCCGATAAAAATCCTGGCCGTCCGCCCCGCCATCCAGGGCCGCGCGCGGCTCAAAATCACGCACCTCCGGATCAAGCTGCTCAATTTCCGCCGAGGGAATGTACGGCGGGTTGGAGACGATCAGATGGAATCGCGCCGCTGGATCCACCGCCGCAAATCCATCCCCCTGCCGAAACACAATCCTTGCGGCCACGTCGTGCTGCGCCGCGTTTTGCGCGGCGAGCGCCAGCGCTTCATTCGATAAATCCGTCGCGCAGATCACCGCCGAGGGAACATGCGTCGTCAGCGCAATCGCGAGACACCCACTGCCCGTCCCCATGTCCAGCGCCAGCGGCCCTTCCCCCGCCGCGGACGATTGCAAAAATTTCCAAGCGCGCTCCGCCAGCAACTCCGTTTCCGGGCGCGGCACCAGAACATTCCTATTGACCGTCAATTCCAGCCCGCAAAACGAAACCGAGCCGATGATTTGCTGCAAAGGCTCCCGCTGACCCCGCCGTTGCACCAAGGCGCGCAGTTCATCCAATTCCGCCGTTTGCAGCGCGCGCTCAAAACCAAGGTAAAGCTTCATGCGCGGCATTTTCAGGACGTGCGCCAGCAGTAATTCCACCTGCAGACGCGGCGAGTCCACGCCCTTTTTCGCGAGGAAATCGGCGCTGCGCTGGATGGCTTCGAGAATGGTCACCGCAGCAAAATAACCACAGTTCGCCCGCCCATTAACAGAATTATCCGGAATTTCGCCGTCCCGACCCGTCTTTGATGTTAAGACTAATTCATGGTGAGCGATAAAAAACCGGCCCTGCGGCTGCGCGTGACCGCCGTGGCCGAGACCATGGCGCGGAAGGGTCATCCGTGGATTTTTGCCGGCAGCGTGCGCGAGCAAAACCGCGACGGCGCCACCGGCGAGCTGGCCGTGATCTTCGATCATCGCGACAAGTTCCTCGCCGTTGGTTTATTTGACAACGATTCGCCCATCCGCGTGCGCGTGCTGCATGCCGGCAAGCCCTTGCGCATCGACGACGCCTGGTTCGCGGAAAAAATCAAAGCCGCCTGGACACGCCGCGAGGGCATGTTCGATCAAACCACGACCGGTTTCCGCTGGCTAAACGGTGAAAGCGACGGCCTGCCCGGCCTGGTGGCAGACAAGTACAACGACACCCTCGTGCTCAAATTATACACCGCCGCCTGGCTGCCCTGGCTGCCCGTGCTCTTACCAAACTTTGTTATACCTATAACAAAGTTTGGTAGGGTGGTTTTGCGGTTGAGCCGCAATATTCAGCAGCTGGCGGCGGAAAAATTTGGCTTGGAAGACGGGCAAATGCTGCATGGAGAATCGATCGCAGGGCCGGTGGTCTTTCTGGAAAACGGCCTGCGGTTTGAAAGTGATCCGAGGAAAGGACAAAAGACGGGATTCTTCCTTGATCAACGGGAGAACCGAAAAATTGTGCGCGGCATGGCGCATGGCCGGCGGGTTTTGAATCTGTTCAGTTTTTCGGGCGGGTTTTCCGTGTCAGCGGCCGCAGGCGGAGCGACGGAGACGGTCAGCCTCGATATCAGTGAACACGCGCTGGCAGCGGCGCGGAGAAATTTTGAGCTGAACCGCGCCGTCGTCGGGAATTGCCGGCATGAAACGATCCAGGCGGATGCTTTTGCGTGGCTCCAGAAATCCGTCGAGAAGAAATATGGCCTGATCGTGCTGGACCCGCCGTCGCTGGCAAAGCGCGAAAGCGAACGGGACGACGCGCTGCTGGCATACGGCAAACTGGCCGGGGCGGCGCTGCGGCGTCTGGAACCGGGCGGGACGCTGGTGGCTTGCTCGTGCTCGGCGCACGTGGAAAAAGAAGAGTTTTTCGGCAAAGTCCTGGAGGCGGCGCAGGAGACGGGGCGGCGGTTTGAGGAAGTTTTAACCACGGGGCACGCGCCCGATCATGCCGCGACTTACCGGGAGGGCGAATATCTGAAGGCGATTTATCTGACTGAAAAAGCCGCCCGCTGAAAATGCCAGCGGCGGCCCCGCCGAAGCAGGGCCGCCGCCAGCGATCCGGTTTGTATTATTTACAGGTCACGGAGGCGGAACTGGTCCAGTTGCCGCAATAACTGGATCCGCCGGAGCCGGTGCCGCCAGCGACACAGTATGACTTGTAATTCTGCGGGGTGCAGGCGTGGTCACCAGAGCTGAAACCTTGGCAGTAAGTGGTGTGGCAAGGCTTGGGATTCGCGCTGCTGCAATCGCTCAGGTCGTTCTTGTAGCAGGATGCGCCCCATTGCCAGTTGCAGTTGAAGCCGGAGTAGTCGGAGCAGAAGTTCGCCGTCCAGCAAACATTTTTGCAACCAACGAAGTCCGAGTTCCACGGAATGCCGCAGGCCGAGAGGAGGATTTCATCGTCACCATTGCAGGGCAAGGTGGTGTTCCAGCAGGAGCCATCAAAGGAGCTGCTGGCCGAGCTGCAGCTCGGGTCGAACGTGATTTTGCAATCCGGCACTTGATAGGTGTAGGTCTTGCCGTTGTTGCACTTGAGCGTGACGGTGCCTTGCTGGCAGAAGACGTTGCACTTCTGCTTGGGATAGCTGCTCAGATGCGCGTTGCACCAGACGTAGCCGCTGCCAGGGTTGGAGCTGTTGAAGCTGCCGCAAATCGTGCTCACGCAGGACTTGGTGGTCAGGCAGGTGATGGCGTTGTCGGTGCTCGTGGCGGTCTTGCCGTTCGGAGCCGTGCCGGTGGCGGTGGCCACGTTGGTCAAGGCGCAGGCGCCTTTGGCGGCATTGATCGTGTAGTTATTGGTGAACAACAGCGATTGTCCGGGAGCCACGCCCGTCTTGGTGTAGATCACGCCGCCGAGGAGCGGATCGCTCACGGAAACGGACAGACAGGTATTGCCGGTGTTGCAGACCTTGAACGTATAAGCAATCGTCTGGCCATTGGTGGCGCAAACCGGGCCGCTCTTGGTTAATTGGATTCCAGGAGTCGAACCAGTGTAACCGAAGGTAGCCACGCTGCTGCTCTGGCAGGCGCCCACGGTCACGCTTTGGGTGTTTTTATTGTCGGTCGGCGACGTCTCGGTGTAGCCGCTCGGAGGAGTAACCACCACGGTGTAGGTTCCGGCAGTCAGGTTATCGAACTCATAGTTGCCCGAGCTATCCGTGGTGTCGGTCGCCACGGTGGAGGTTCCGCTCTTCAGCGTCACGGTGACGTTGGCCAGGGCTTGGTTGTTGCTCAGGTCGCTATCGCCCGCGCAAGCCTGCACCACTTTGCCGGTGACGGTCGAGGAGGGGCTCTGGACGATGGTGATCGTCTGTTGGCAGCTATTGCTCACGCCGCAAGCATCGGTCGCCGTCCAGGTGCGGGTGATCACGTAACTTCCCGCGCAGCTCAAGGGCGTCACGACGTCCGAGTAGTTAGAGGAAACAATCGTGCTGCATCCGCCGAGGATCGTCGGGTAGCCGGCGTTGATGGGGGAGGGATTATGCACCGGGCAGAGGTGCGAGGAGCACCAGCTGCTGACTTTGCAGCCCTGGAAGGATTGATTGAGGCAATTCACCAGGTTGCAGAGGTTGCTGACGGTGCAGCCCGGAGGCAGCGAGCCGCCGCCCAAGGCGCAGTTGGCAATGGCGCAAATATCGCGCACGCGCTTGCCGTTGCAAGGCGAGGTCGGATCACACAGCACCAAGTCGCCGCAGGAGCCGAAGAAGTGCGAATTGCCGCAGCCGGAATCGCCGTAGTCGCAGTTAAGC
Source organism: Verrucomicrobiia bacterium (assembly GCA_035551475.1). Lineage (GTDB taxonomy): Bacteria > Verrucomicrobiota > Verrucomicrobiia > Limisphaerales > Palsa-1400 > DASZMX01. The sequence continues at coordinate 2,663 of DASZMX010000106.1, read as the reverse complement.
TGCAAGGCGAGCACGCCCGCGCAGAAGGAGCCGGCCGAGCAGCTCTTCGGATTCACCGCGCTGCAATTAAGCACGCCGGGGTTGCCGCCGAAACCGAGGCAGTTCTGCACCGCGCTCGAGGAATTGAAGGTCAGGCAGTAACCATCGGATTTGCCGATCTTCACGCAGCCGTTGGAGTAAACCTTGCTGAAGTTGTCGCACAGGACGCTGCCCGGGTTGCTGCCGGCGCAGGGCACGAAGGATTGGCTGCCGTAGTTGCAGCGGTTCCAGGAGCCCCACCAATTGTTGTAGGAACTGCCGGTCCAACCGCTCCACCATCCGGAGCCGCAATTCTGGGCGTTCCACGAACTCCACCAGGAGCTGCCGCCGCCGTCGTCGCCATCGCAGTTCTTCCACCAGTTATTGAAGGAGGAGCCGCAATCCGAGTTGTTATTGTAATTGTTCCAGGAATTCCACCAGCTATTGCCATAGGAGCCATAGCCATTGTATCCGCTGTTGCACGGGCCGCTCCAATCGCTCGGACAGAAGGTGCAATAGACCTTGTGGCAATTGGTCACCACCGTCAAATCCGGCGGGCAAATGATCGTCGGGCCGGCGATATCAATCGTCCAGCTATAGATGACATTCGCGGCGGACGAGTTATTGCACGAATCCGTGGCCGTAACCACGAAAAGGCGTTGCGCAAGGCAGCCGTTGGTGGAATCAACATGCGTCACGGTGACTATCACCGTGCTGCCGCAGTTGCCGGTGGCGCTGATCAATCCTTTGATCGCGGCGTCGGAAGTGATCGCGGCCGGGTTGCAGCCCAGGTTGGTGTTCGCCGGAACACCGCTCAAGGTCGGGTTCACTTTGTTCGCCGTCCAGGTATATGTCACCGCTGCGGTCGCGGTGTTGCCGCAACTATCCACACCGGAGATGTTAAAGGTCTGCGACGCCGCGCAGTTGTTAATCGTCACGCCAGGCGTCGTCACCGTCACCGTCACCGGGCTGCCGCAATTGCCGTGGCCCGTAATCAGCGCCTTGATGCTGGCGCAGGTCGGGAGCGAAGTCGGATTGCAACCGAGCGGGCCGCCCGCCGGCACGCCGCTCAAGGTCGGATTCACCTTGTTCGCCGTCCAAGTGTAGGTCACGGCCGCGGTCGCGGTGTTGCCGCAGCTATCCACCGCCGAGATGTTGAAGACCTGCGAGGCCGCGCAATTATTGACCGTCACGCCAGGGGTCGTGACTGTCACGGTCACCGGGCTGCCGCAGTTGCCGATCGCCGTAATCAGCGCTTTGACGCTGGCGCAAGTCGGCAGCGAAGGCGGATTGCAACCAAGCGGGCCGCCAGGAGGCACGCCGTTCAAGGTGGGATTCACTTTGTTGGCTGTCCAGGTGTAGGTCACGGCCGCGGTCGCGGTGTTGCCGCAGGCATCGACGGCGGAGATGTTAAACGTCTGCGACGCCGCGCAGTTGTTGATCGTGGCGCCGGGAGTCGTGACCGTCACGGTCACCGGGCTGCCGCAATTGCCGGTCGCCGAGATCAGCGCTTTGACACTGGCGCAGGTCGGCAGGGAAGGCGGATTGCAACCGAGCGGGCCGCCAGCCGGCACGCCGCTCAAGGTCGGATTCACCTTGTTCGCCGTCCAGGTGTAGGTCACGGCCGCGGTCGCGGTGTTGCCGCAGCTATCCACGGCGGAGATGTTGAACGTCTGCGACGCCGCGCAGTTGTTGATCGTGGCGCCGGGGCTCGTCACCGTCACGGTCGTCGCGCTGCCGCAGTTGCCGTTGGCCGTGATCAGGGCCTTGATGCTGGCGCAGGTCGGGATCGAAGGCGGATTGCAGCCAAGGTCGCCACTGGCAGGAACGCCGCTCAACGTCGGGTTCACCTTGTTCGCGGTCCAAGTATAGGTCACCGCTGCGGTCGCGGTGTTGCCGCAGGTATCGACGGCGGAGATGTTGAACGTCTGGGACGCGGCGCAGTTATTAACCGTCGCGCCCGGGCTCGTCACTGTCACCGTCACCGCGCTGCCGCAGTTGCCGGTGGCCGAGATCAAGGCCTTGATGCTGGCGCAGGTCGGGATCGAAGGCGGATTGCAGCCCAGGTCGCCACTGGCAGGAATGCCGCTCAACGTCGGGTTCACCTTATTCGCAGTCCAGGTGTAGGTGACGGTCGTGCTGGCCGTGTTGCCGCAGGCGTCAATCGCGTTGATCGTGAAGACGCGGGATGCGGCGCAGTTCACGACGTTGTCTTGATGCGACACGGTGAAGCTGGTCTTGCTGGCGCAATTGCCGGTGATGATCACCGTGTTGCTGACCGCAAGGTCATCAGGAATGGTGGTCGGATTGCACGCCAGATCAGAGCCGGGCGGCACGCTGATCGTCGGAGCGACTTTGTTCGCCGTCCAAGTATAGGTGACCGTCGCGGTGTTGATATTGCCGCAGGCGTCGGTCGCCGTGATCGTGAACACGCGGCCCGCCGCGCAATCCACCGCGCCATCAACGTGCGTCACGGTGAAGGTCGTCGGGCTGCCGCAGTTGCCGGTCACTGCCACCGTGTTGCTGATCGCGGAATCATCCGGGATGCTCGTCGGGTCGCAGGCCAGGTCGCTGCCGGGCGGAACCGTGATGCTCGGCGGGACTTTATTCGCGGTCCAGGTATAAGTGACCGTCGTGCTGTTGAC
>DASZMX010000105.1:0-21127 GCA_035551475.1 Verrucomicrobiia bacterium | reverse complement strand
CCAAGCCGGGAGGTGTTGGCGCCGCCACCGGTTTGGCGGCAACATGCGGCCGCCGAACGTGTCGCGACCGAAGTGATGGATGGCGCCTCACTTTGGCGACCGAGCGATTGCGTGGACGTGTCTTTGCTTTTTTATGTGCCGTCATACTCCTCCCCCTTTTATTAAAGATAATTCATCTGCCATCGTTCGTCGTTAGGCAGATTCTTGGTTCTTGCGCTCAGGTATTGTATTTCAGGGAAACCAATGAAGAAGTTGCGCATCCCCATTGCTTTGCTAGAGTCGGAGCGGCCATGAATCACGCCAGCCGCGTTTACGAAAATGTGTTTGAAATGCTTCCCACAGAAGCCAATCCCACTCCGCTGGTGCGCATCGGCGCGCTCAATCCTACAGCCGGTTTTCCGCTCTACGCCAAGCTCGAATGGCTGAACCCGTTCGGTTCGGTGAAAGACCGCGCCGCCTGGAGCATGATCCAGCAATTGGAGGCTGCCGGCAAAGTTGGCCCCGGGCATAATGTCGTCGAGCCGACTTCAGGCAACACTGGCATTTCGCTCGCGGCGCTGGCAAGCGCGCGGGGCTACAAATTGCGGGCGGTGGTGCCGGGACGCATTCCGCGCGAGAAAAAGGTTTTGCTGAAACTGGCCGGAGCCGATCTCGAAGTGTTGAACGACGACGTCTGCCCCGCGCCGGGCCTGGGGGAAGGCTCCATCAACCGCGCGCGCAGCCATGCCAAGGCCTCGCCGCAGGAATACACGATGCCCAATCAATACGAGAACGACGCGAATGTTCAGGCGCATTTCACCACGACCGCCCCGGAGATTTGGCGGCAAACCGAGGGCAAGATAACGCACTTTTTTTCCGCGCTCGGCACCTGCGGCACCATTACAGGGTGCGGCCGATTTTTAAAAAGCAAGAATCCGGGAATCAAGGTTATCGGCATTGCCCCCAGCGAAGGGCACGATGTTCCGGGCTTGCGCAATATCTCGCAATTGCACGTTTCGAAGCTGTTTGATTCCTCCGTGGTGGATGACATCATCGAAGTGGATTTTGAGCTGGCTTACACCCGCGCGCGCGACCTCGCGCGGCGCGAGGGATTGCTGGCGGGGCCCAGCGCCGGGTTGGTCTTTGAAGGAGCGCGGGAAGTGGCGGCGCGCGAAAAAACCGGGCTAGGCGTGATGATGTTTCCCGATAATGTCTTTAAATACATTTCCAGCATGACGCGTCATTTGAAAGATTTGGAGGCCGAAGGCTTCGGCTATTTCCCCACTGCTTGACACACTTAACGTCCGCATTTAACGAAACCTATGAGTAATTACAGCCATCCTGAAACGCTGGTCGATGTCGCCTGGGCGAAAGCGCACCTCGAAGATCCCAAGGTTAAATTTGTCGAGATCGACGTGGACACGTCGTCCTATGACTCCGGGCATATTCCCGGCGCGGTGGCGTTTAATTGGCGCACCGAACTGCAAAACCAGGTCAGCCGCGACATTATCAGCAAGGAAGCATTCGAAAAATTGCTCGGCGCGGCGGGCATTTCCAACGACACCGAAGTCATTCTTTATGGTGACAATAATAATTGGTTTGCCGCCTATGGATTTTGGCTGTTCAAACTTTACGGGCATGACAAGGTGCGCCTGCTGAACGGCGGCCGCATCAAATGGCTGAATGAGAACGACGCCCCGCTGACCAAGGAGCCGGCGAAAGTGAAACCCGCCACTTACGAGGTCAAATCCGTGCACAATGAATTTCGCGCGCTGTTGCCGGAAGTGTTGGAGGCGTCGTCCAAGAAAAACCGCAATCTGGTGGACGTCCGCAGCGGCGATGAGTTTACGGGCAAAATTATTGCCCCGCCGAACTTGCCGGAGACCGCCCAGCGCGCGGGCCACATTCCGGGCGCCAAAAGCATCCCCTGGTCCACTGCGGTCAACTCGGACGGCGCGTTCAAGTCCGCCGATGACTTGCGCAAGATTTATCTTCAGGAAAAAGGCGTTGATCCGGCGAAGGCCGCCATTGCGTATTGCCGGATTGGCGAACGCTCCAGCCACACCTGGTTCGTTTTGAAATATTTGCTGGGCATCAACGACGTCAAGAATTACGACGGCAGTTGGACCGAGTATGGAAATTTGATTGGCGCGCCGATCGAGAACCCATCCGGCGGGAGCGGAGGCACCAAATAGTGCGCAACGCGGCCTGGCTGATTTATCTGCTCGCCTGCACCTCGCTCATGGCGGCGCCTTCCACGAACGGCTTGGAGAATGCCACCGTGCTGGTCATCCGGCACGCGGAGAAACCGGCGTCCGGGCGGGAACTGTCCGCCGCCGGGTTGGAGCGCGCCAAGGCGTACGTGGCCTACTTTGAAAAGCTGCAACTGGAAGGGAAGGCGGCGACGCCGGATTGCATCGTGGCCGGCGCCGATTCCGAGGCGAGCACACGCCCGCGCCAAACCGTGGAGCCGCTGGCGCAGGCGCTTCATCTCAAAATCCACGACAAACATAAAACGAAGGACGTGCAGGCCCTGGCCGATTATCTGCGCGAAAAACCGCGCGGAAAGACGATTTTGGTTTCATGGCGGCACGCGGAAATCCCCGGCCTGCTCGCGGCGCTCGGCGCCAATCCCGCGGCATTGCTGCCTGGCGGCAAATGGCCGGACGCCAATTTCTGCTGGCTGGTGGCGCTCCGCTACGATGCCACTGGCGCGCTGGTTTCCTCCCGGCGCCTCAACGAGCATGTATGCCCGGGAGATGGCGCGTTCCCACCCTGATGTCCCGGTGTTTTTTTGGGCCTTCCGATTCGCGTTCTGGCGTCTCGCTGCTATCTTGAGGGTGGATGATTTCCGTGCGCAAATCCAGGGAACGGGGGCACGCCAATTTGGGGTGGCTCGAGACTTTTCACACGTTTTCGTTCGCCGATTATTACGACGCCAACCACATGAATTTTCGGGCGCTGCGTGTCATCAATGAAGACCGCGTGGCCGGTGGCGGCGGCTTCGGAATGCACCCGCACCGCGACATGGAAATACTGACGTATGTGCTGTCCGGCGCGTTGCAGCACCGCGACAGCCTCAGCCATGTGGCGGTGATGAAGGCGGGCGAAGTGCAGCGCATCACGGCGGGTTCAGGCATTGAACACAGCGAATTTAATTACTCGCCGACCGAGCCGGTGCATCTTTTGCAAATTTGGATCACGCCCGAAGCGCAGGGCTTGACGCCCGGTTACGCGCAAAAATCGTTTGTGGACGCGCCGGTGGGCGGCCTGACGCTGGTGGCTTCGCGCACCGGACGCGACGGCTCCATCGATATCCACCAGGATGTCGATTTGCATGTGGGCAAATTCGCGGGCGGGCAGTTGGAGCACATTGTGGCGGAGGGACGCCACGTCTGGGTGCAAGTCACTGACGGCGCGCTGGAAGTCAATGGCGTTTCGCTCCAGACGGGTGACGGCGCGGCGGTTTCGGGCGAATCCTTGCTGCGAATGGCGTCCAGCGGGGTCGCCCACTTCCTGCTGTTCGATTTGCCTTAATCGTTATTTTTCCTGTCACCTTTTGCATCCGCTGGACGACGTATCAGCAGTATGATGACATTTGGAACCATGACAGACACGGCGGACGCGGATTTGGTGGCGCGCAGCCTTGCGGGAGACCGCGATGCGTTCAGCCAGATCGTTGTTCGATATCAAAACCTGATTTGCTCCCTCGCCTACGGCATTCTCGGGAACCTGGGTGAAAGCGAGGACGCCGCGCAGGAGACCTTCATTGTGGCGTGGAAACGGTTGCGGCACCTGCGCGAACCGGCCAAGTTGCGCGCGTGGCTCTGCGGCATCGTGCACAATCGCGCCCATGATTCGCTGCGCCGCGATCGTCGCGAAGCGGCCGCCGATGCCGAGCCGCTCGAAGCCGCGCAACATTTCGCCGCCCCGGGCGACTTGCCGTCGGAAGCGGTCATCGGGCGGGAGGAGCAGGCCATTTTGTGGCGCGCCCTGCACCGCGTCCCGGCCATTTATCGCGAGCCGTTGATCCTGTTTTATCGCGAGCATAACTCCATTGAACGCGTGGCCGCCGCCCTGGAGTTGACGCCGGACGCTGTCAAACAAAGACTTTCGCGCGGCCGGAAGATGCTGCAGGACGAAGTCTCCAGCTTTGTCGAGGAAGCCTTGCGCCAATCCTCCCCCGGCGAGACGTTTACTTCCAGTGTCATGGGCGCGTTGCCGGTCGGGCCGACGCTGGCTTTGGCCGCGGCCAGCAAGGGAGCGGCCGCAAAATCGGGCGGCCTGCTTGCCGCGGCGCCCGGCGCCTTCGCCTGGCTGGGCGGGGCGATTTTGGGGGTGGCGGCGCAAGCCATGATCATTCGGGTTTCGCCTTCGCCGCGGGAAAAACGCGGAAAAATCATGTGGTTCTCGGCGGTGTGGTTTTTCGTCCTTGTGGCCTCCGCCAGCCATCCGGCTTTGCGCTGGCTCGCGCAACGCGATGGCTGGAGCGAAAGCTCCGTGATGCTCGCCACCGCGGTCAATTGGTGGCTCTACGCCATGGCGCTGGCGACGGTCGGCATCGTGGCGTTTCGCTGGGTGTTCGCGGTGCGGAAAGAGGAGGCCCAACGCTCCGGCGAACCCATTCCGCCGCCGCCCGGTTCCGTGGGCCGGGGGCTGTTCTTTACCCTGGCGGTGTATGGCGCGAACATCTATTGGCTGATCGCGCTGGCGTGCAAAGCGCAGGACCTGATTTCGGCGGCGGCGGTCCTCGCTGGCACGGTGTTATTGATCGTGCTGCATTTTCGCCGGCTGCCGGGGAAAAATCGCGACGAGGCGCTCCGGGTCCATGCCAGCCAGGTGATGCTGACGTGGGGATTGATTCTCTTGACACTGAATGTTCGGCTGGACCATTGGCTGGCGGCGATGCGCGGCGTGGATTTGGCGGCTTTCCGCGCTCTGTTTCCCGCTTGGATTGTGCCGGGGCTGACGGTGGCGTTCCTCGCCTGGGTGGCGGCGCTGCTTGGCTTGACGCGCCCGGCGGCGGCGAAGGTTTAAGCTGATTTTCTGGATTCCGTGCGCACGAAATCGCCGAATTCCTGGATGAAATTAGCCAGCGCGAGGGAGTGGTCCTGGCGGCGCCAAACGAGCGCCGTCTGCACCGGCGGCAGGCCTGGGGGCAAAGGCCGGAAAACCAGCCCCGGTCGTTTCACTTCGGACAACGTGACCGTCGTGGGCGCGATGCCGAAGCCGGCGGAGATGAGCCACATTTTTGTTTGGACATCGTTGGCGTATTGCACCGGGACCGGCTTGGCCCCGGCCTTCGCGCAAGCCGCCAAAAAAGCGTCATAATAACCGTGCTGCATCGTCGGATGCATCATCACCAGACCTTCACCATCGAAATCCTTCCACGTCAAATTCCGTTTGCGCGCGAGGCGATGCCCCACCGGCGCCGCCAGGGCCTGCAGCGATTCCCCGACAAATTTATATTCCAATTCCGCGAATCCCACGGGAGGGCGCAGGAGCGCGGCGTCGAGTTCGCCGGCGCGCAGCCGCCGCAATTGCTCGGGGCTCGTCAAGTCGAACAACGACAATTGCATGTTGGGGAAGCGTTGCAGGAACCGCCGCAGAATGGCCGCCAGCCACGCGTTCGCCATTGGTGCAATCAGGCCCACCCGCAACGTGCCGGATAAACCGTGCTCGGCGGTGCGCGCCTCTTCCTGCGCGCGTTCGGCGGAAGTCAGGGTGCGCCGCGCGTCTTCCAGGAAAACCCGCCCCGGGTAGGTCAATTTCACCCCGCGCGTGTTGCGGTCCAGCAGGCGCACTTTTAGTTCCTCCTCCAGCGATCGGATTTGGGCGCTCAAGGCCGGCTGTGAAAGATGCAGGCGCTCCGCCGCGCGCCGGAAATTCAACTCCTCGGCCACCGCCACAAAATACCTGAGGTGGCGCAGCTCCATTTATTTCCAGGAGCCGCCGAGCGCCTTGATGAGGCCCACCGCCGCCACCCGCCGTTCGCCTTGCAATTGCACGACCGTTCTTTGCAGCGCCAGCTCGTCGCTTTGCGATGTCACGACGTCGAGGTAGGTGACCAATCCCGCCTTGTAACGGTTGTTGGCGATTTCCAAGGTTTGGCGCGCGGATTGCAGCGCTGAATCCTCGCCCTGCAATTGCTCCTGCAGCAGCTCTTGCGCGGCCAATTGATCCTCAACGTCCTGGAAGGCGGTCAGCACGCTTTGGCGATACGCGGCCACGGACGCGTCATAGGCGGCGCGCGCCGCGGCCCATTGCGCCTTGTTGAAGCCGCCCGTGAAAATGGGCAAATCCACCGTGGGCCCGAGCGACCAAAGGCGGCTTGGCCAGTCAAATAAAGTTCCGGCGCCCACCGACTGCAAGCCGGCCTGCGCGCTGAAAACCAGCCGGGGATAAAACGCCGCCGTCGCAACGCCGACATCGGCATTGGCCGCGGCCACCCGCCGTTCCGCCGCCGCGATGTCCGGGCGACGCTCCAGCAATTCGCTGGGCACGGCGGCGGGCATGAGGACTTCCGCCGCGCGTTGCCCCTCGATCGTCGTCAAGTCGAACGTCATGGGAGGCTGGCCGCACAACACGGCCATGGCGTGCAGCACTTGCGCGCGTTGCAGGCGCAGGGCGGGTATCTGCGCTTCGGTCGTGCGAAGTTGGGTCTGCGCTTGCGCGACATCCAATTCGGTCGCGATGCCGCCCTTGCGGCGATTTTCCGTCAAATCCAGCGAGCGCTGGAAAGTTTGCGCGGTGTCCGCGAGCAATTTCACTTCCGCGTCCAGGGCGCGCAGCGTGAAATAATCCTGGGCGATTTCCGCTTGCAGCAAAAGGGTGACGGCTTGGACATCGTCCTCCGCCGCCGCCATGCGCGCCCGGGCGCCTTCGGTCAAACGCCGCACGCGGCCAAACAGGTCCACTTCCCAGCTCAAGGTCGCGGGCAGGGCATAAAGGTTGTAGGTGTAAGCGGCGCCGGTGGCGAGGCCCTTGGTGGGAGCGTTGAAGCTGCTGCGTTGCCGGGCGAACGAAGGATCGACCGACAATTGCGGAAAGTATTGTGAGCGCGCTTCACCCACCAGGGCGCGGGCCTGGGCCAGGGCCGCCACGCGCCCGGCCAGGTCTTGGTTCTGTCCTGCCGCGAGGGATTCAAGCCGGTCCAGGTCAGCATCGGCGAACACCGCCCACCACTGGCCGCGCGGAAATTGCGCGGCAGGTTCGGCGGTTTTCCAGGTGACACCATCCACGGTGAAGGCAGTCGGAACGGGTTGGGCTGCCACGGGCGCAGGCTTGTGATAATCGGGCCCCACGGTGCATCCGCCCAGCATCAGCAAGGCGGCGAACACGGCGGCATTAGGGCAAAAACTCATACGCACATCAGGATAGACGAAATCACAACAAAATCTAATCAATGATTGTTCCGAGGACGTTTCCAGCAGCATCTATAATGTTGAGGTTTCCGGCGCAGATTCGCACCGTCAGAGAGCCGTCATGGCCATACCACATCCGGACGCCGCGCCGTTCCAGGCGGGCGCGCAATTTCTCCGAGGCCCGGCGCGTGGCCGGAAGGTCGGCATCGATCAGCACAACGACTTTCGGCGCCAGCGCATCGAGCAAAGGCTCGCTGAGCGGTTCGTCTTGCGCGGGCAGCCCGGCAATCACGAGGTCGCTGCGCAAATCCCCGCCCCGGGCCCGCAACTCATCCTGGCCGGCGCGACCCAATCGCGAAAGAAGCAAAATGTTCCAGCCGCTGATCTTCTTCTGCAAAACGAGGGCGTCATCATCCGCGCGCGCGTGGCGCTCGTGGGCGGGATTCAACACTTGCCATCCGTCCCAACCGTCGCCGATGCCGTGGGTCAGGCTGGTGTCAATTTGTCCAATGGCAAAATTGGTTTCGATCACCTGCGCTCCGCCATTTTGTTGCACATGGTCGCTGGTCAGGCAGAAATGGCGAAGGCGATTTACGCCTTGGGCCTGGAGGAATGGCTTCAACACGGAATCGGTATAGGCCGCCGGGCCGCAATCCAGCAGCATGGCCGGTTGGTTCACAAATACCACCGAACCGCCGCGCGCGGGCAGGGCGGTGATGCAGGTAAAACGCTGTTCCCAGGCCCATTGCCCGGCCACGGCGGCGCTCATTACCGCGAGGCCGGCCCAAGCCGCGCGGCGCTGCCTGGTCCGAAAAATCCAGCCGCTGACGACCGTCAAGAGAACGATATAATACCAGCCCAAGGCCAGGAGATCTGGCGCCGCGACATGGAGGGCAGCGGGCCGCGCCGCCGCGAGCCAGTGGGTGACGGCCAGGATGCATTTCATCCAAAACCAGCCGGCATGGTTGAACAATTCCGACACCGCCGGCAGCCACGCGCCGCACATCAGACTGCCGAGGCAGCTCATGAGAGCCAACGACGTCAAAGGCACGACGAGGAAATTAGCCGGAAAGCTCCACGGCGTGAAAAGATGAAAATAATACGCGGAGAGGGGAATGGCGGCCAGCCAGGCGGCGCCCGACAGCAAAAGCATGTCAATTACATATCGGCTTGCCGCCGTGAGCCACAGGGGCGGCTGCCGGGCCAGAGAGTCAGGCAGGAACGGATCAGGCCGGAACATCCGTTCGTAGATCACTTGGCGCGCCGGCGGGATCAGAATGGCCAGACAAAACACCATGACAAAGGAGAGCTGGAATCCGGCCTGGAATAATTGCCGCGCATCCCAGCAGAGAATCACGAACGCCGCCACAAACAATGAATTGACCAAATCCGCCGGGCGCCGCAAGGCCCAGCCGAAGACGACGACTGTCAACATGATGACAGCGCGCATCGCGGACGGCGGCCATCCCGTCAGGCCGGCATAGCCCCAAATCAGGGGAATCACCACCGCGCCGCACCACGCGCGCGGGACTCGCGCCACACGCAGCAGCGCCAGGCAAATTCCCGCCAAAATTCCCAGGCGCAAACCGTCCACGGCAAAAATATGATAGGCGCCGGTTTGCAGAAATGGCTCTTCGGTTGTGGCGGTGAGCGCCGTCTTATCGTCCAGCGCCAGGGCCCAGAGGAGCTGCGACGCCTCGTCTTCCTCCGGCAAGCCGCGGGACAAAGTTCGCCGCGCCCATGGGAGGAAGACCGCGGAAAGAGGCGGCTTTTCGTTCGGGCTCATGAGCCGCCAATCGTTCGTCGCTTCCGCGCGGAGTTGAAAATAGATCCCGGCGTCCGCATAAAATTTGCGGGCATCGAACAACCCGGGCGCGAGCGGGCCCTCCGGCGGGCGCAACACCCCGCGAATTGCAACCTCGCGTCCGGCGAAATAATTTGAGTCCAGCAAACCCGGCGCGCTCGCGCTCACCCGGCCGTAAGCTTGTTCCCAAACTCCCTGGCGAAGGATGGCTTTTGTTTCGATGACGGCGGAGGAACGCCACGTTTCCTGGCCGTGGCGCTCGATAATGCGGGTGGCCGGGTTGACGGCGATTTTCCCGCGCAATTCCACCAACTCCGGCCCGTGCGCCAGCAGCGTGCGCAGATCATCGGGCGCGAGGACGACGGTGTGGAACGCGTAATTCGTCCAGCCGGCCAACGGCAGCAACGCCCAGAGCAGAGCCGGTCGCGCGCGGATCCACAGCAGGGCGATCAGCCCCAGCGCCAGCGTCGCCCCGCCCAGGACAGCCGGCGCGGCGGAAATCCAGCGTCCGGCGAGAACGCCGGCGCCGTAAAGCAATCCCACCATGACCAGCGGGCGTTTCATGGATATTAGCGAAGGCGGCGCCGCCGTTCCACCAGCAGGGTGACGCCCAGGCCGATGGCCGCGCCGAAAGTGTCAATCAAAACATCCACCGGCGAAGCCTGGCGCCCGGGCACGAAACTTTGGTGAAATTCGTCCGTGCAAGCGTAGAGCGCGCAAAAAATGAGCGCCACGGCCGTTGGGCGCGGCCAGCGAGCCCCAATCAGCGCGGGCTCTCCCAGGGCAGTCCGCCAAGCCAGGAATCCCAGCATGGCGTATTCTGTCAGATGTGCGATCTTGCGGGTGATCAAATGAATGATCGCGAAGGTATGTTCGCTCATCGTGGGGTCAAACCAATGCAAAAAGGGCCGCAAGAAATAGGAGCTGACGTTCGGCGCGCCGGCCCCGGAGGAGGCGGAAAAAATCAACGCCATCCACAAAATTAATGGCAGCCAGTTTTTTACAAATCGGTTCCGCACTGCCGCCAAGGAACACGGCCCATTCGCAAATGCAACCGCAAAAACATTGCCAAGCCCGCCGCCTTCTGGCACTGACTGACGCTCTTTTATGCACACACAGGTGATCCATCGAACATGGCGGCAAACTCTGGCAGCCCTCGGCGCCATGGCGCTTTCCCTGGCGGCGCACGCGGACAATGTGGCGGCCCGTTACCATTTCGCCGGCGGGGCGGATTTGAGCCGGCAATCCAACTTCGTGGCCGCGACCAAGCTGGTGGAGTTGGCGCCCACGGTCGATTTTAAAAATTTGGTTTTGCAGCGGTTTTCGACTTTTCTGGCCGATGGGCTTCCTTCGCCCTCGGCGTCGTCGGCGGCGGCAGTGCGCCCGTTGCTGGATGATTGGTTGCGAGCCGAATCAGTTGCGGCCGTCGGCGGGGCGGCGGGCGGACCGGTGTCATTTGTGGTGGCGTTGCGACTGGAGCCTAAAGGCTCCTCTGTGTGGGAAGCGGCGCTGGCCAAGGCCTGGGGCAGCGCAGGGCAGTCACTGAGCATGGGAGGCGCACATGGCAGGAGTTGGGGGCAAGGCGGGACGGGGCTTTGGCTGCTGGCGGCGGGCGAGTGGACCATCCTCGGTCGCGGCTCGGACTTGAGCGCCGTGCGCGACGATTATCTGGCGCAAATTCAGAAGCAAGGCCGTCCGGAAGCGGCGTTGCAGCAATCGTGTTTCGAAGCCGATGTGGACTGGGCGAGGCTGGAAGCTGAATTGCCGATTTCGCTGGGCGCTCTCAAACCCGCCCGCACCAAAATCAAATTGATGGCCGGGCCGGATTACATTTTTCATATGACCGCGCAGGTCATTTATCCTGAGCCGATTGCCTGGACTTCGGCCCCGTGGACGGTGCCGGATGACATCATTTACGATCCGGTGGTAAGTTTTACGGCGGCGCAGAACATTGCCCCGTTTTTGAAAACGGACGTTTTTGCGGGATTGCCGGGTGATCCATTTCAACAGCAGTTTTATTGTTGGGCGATGGGCGAGATGCCTTTCCAATCCTATATGGCATGGCCGGTCCCTGACGCCACCAACACAATGCGTCAATTGTCCACGCAATTGCCGGAGGCCGTGGGAGCGAAGTTGAAGGCCCTCGACAAAAGCACGCTCGATTGGAACGCCAAACACGCGCAATTCGTTTGGATTTCGCCCAGTGTTCGGCTGGTGGGGCCCACGCTGAGCCCGGCCAAGAGCAGAGGCCGCCCCTTTCTCTTTGCGGAAATGTTCCCGAATTCGCCGCGCAAGACCAACGCTCCATCACAGCTTTTCGATCAGTTCAAAAATCGCAATGACATTGTTTATTATGATTGGGAGATGACGGGGCCGCGTCTTGAGCAATGGCGCCTGTTGAGCGAGTTGCTTCCGGTCGTGCAGAAAATTACGCCAGCCGAGGTCCAGCAGGAGCGCAAAGCTTTTGCGGCGACCACAAATGCCCCAGCCGGACAAAAGCATATTCCATCCTTTGCGCTGGCCGATAATTTTATGGGCGGGATCGCCGCGCCCATGAACGCCATCACCATCACCGAAGTTGCCAAGACCGGCGCCAATGAGTTGACGGTGAAGCGGCGCTCGCCGTTTCTTTTCACCGGATTGGAATGGGAATTGTTGACGCATTGGATGAGCCATGCGCCTTCCGTGGGCCACATCGATCCGCATTTGCTGCCGCCGCCCGCCAAAATGACGGGCCCGGGGCTGCCCCGTTGATTCCATGCTCGCGCTGGGCGTCAATATCGATCACGTCGCGACGTTGCGTGAAGCCCGCTATCGCGGCCACGAAAAAGGCGAGCCTGATCCGATCGAGGCGGCGTTGATTTGCGAATCCGCCGGCGCCCGCGGCATCACCGCCCATTTGCGCGAAGACCGCCGCCACTTGCAGGATCGCGATCTGCGCCAGCTTCGGCAAACGGTGAAAACCCGTCTAAACATGGAAATGGCGAACATCCCCGAGATGGTGGGCATCGCCCTGGACGTCAAGCCTAATATTATTTGCGTGGTGCCGGAGCGCCGCGCCGAGGTCACCACCGAGGGCGGACTGGACGCGGCGGCGCACTGGGTCACACTTTTGGAAACGCGCCAAAAAATGACCGGGGCCGGCATCGAGGTCAGTTTGTTCATTGCGCCCGACGGCGCACAAGTGACCGCCGCGGCGCGGGTGGGAGCCGATTTTATTGAGCTGCACACTGGGGCGTTCGCGGAGCAATTTCATCGGAAACGCGAGCGAGCCCAGGAGTTGGAGCGGTTGCGCGCGGCGGCGCAGCAAGCCCACGATCTCGGATTGAAGGTAAACGCCGGCCACGGGCTGAATTATCTGAATGTGCCCGTGCTGTTGCAGCATGTTCCGCATCTGGTCGAATTGAATATTGGCCATAGCATCGTCAGCCGCGCCTTGATCGTAGGTTTGGGCACGGCCGTGCGCGAGATGCTGCTGGCAATGGGCGCGGCGCCGTAATGATCCTTGGCTCCGGCATTGACCTGATCGAGGTGGAGCGGATTGCTTCGTCCTACACACGGTTTGGGGAGCGGTTTCTCGCCCGCATTCTGCACGCGTCCGAAACCGCCTATTGCCTGTCACATAAAAATCCAGCGCCCTTTTTGGCCGCCCGTTTTGCCGCCAAGGAGGCCATCTCCAAGGCGTTTGGCACGGGGATTGGCGCGGAGTTGGGGTGGCTGGACATGGAAGTGCGGCGGCGCGAATCGGGCGAGCCCTATGTCGTGCTCCATGGCAAAGGCCTGGCGTTGTTGGAAAAACGGGGAGCGCGGTTGGTTCATCTCAGCTTGAGCCACACCGAAAAGCACGCGACGGCGGTGGCGATTCTCGAAGGGGCCTAAAGGCGCGGCGTTAGGCATTCGCCTGTCCATTTCCTCAGGCGCGCAGCCTGATTGCGCCGCTGGGAGGGTGGTGGAAAGGTTTCGGGGAGGATCGTCACTATGAAAAGCACCAAGATTACCTATTGGATTTGCACCGGCCTGTTTTGCGCCATGATGACCTTGGCAGGCTGCCTCTATCTGGCGGGGTCGCCGCAAGCGCTCGCCATCTTTGCGCACTTGGGCTATCCCCCTTATTTTCCGAGCCTACTCGGGACGGCGAAGTTGCTGGGGGTGGTGGTGTTGTTGATTCCGGGCGCGCGACTGTTAAAAGAGTGGGCTTATGCCGGTTTCACCATCACTTGTATCAGCGCGTTTGTTTCCCATTTAGCTTCGAATGACGGCCCCAAGGCATTGCCGGCGCTGGTGGCTCTGGGATTGCTGGTTGTCTCATATTTTACCCGGCCAGCGGACCGCGCCGTTCCCGCGGCGCATCCGAATGTTCCGACGCGCGACATGGGCCTCATGCCGCCGCCACGGCCTGCGCATGGTTGAGCGGTTATCGGGAAAGCGGCGTAATTTCCACCTTGGGCAGGAGGGGATCGCCTGTGCGGATGCAAAGATAGGTCAGCCACGTCACGATGGCGACTGCCACCAAGGCGAGCGCGGCATGCCGCAACTTGAATTTCTTTTCCTTCCGTCGGTGGCGTCGATGACGTTTCCGTCGTTTCATCGTGACGGCGCCGGGCGCGGCGCCGGCGCTGCTTCCGTTGCCGGGTTTATGACCGCCATTGGATCCATTGGCGCTGGGCGCCTTGACGGTTGTGCTCCGGGACGATGGCAGGGCGGGGCGGGTATAAATAGGCATCGGAATGGCCGTGCGCGCTGGCGGCAGGGCCGCGGATGACACGGCCTCCTGCGCGGCTTGTTGCCACGCGTTGGGAATGCGCCCGAAATCGCTGCGTTGATGCGGGCGCGGCTGGCCCACGGGCACGTGCAGCGACCAACTTGCCTCATTGCGAATCTCCCGCAGGGATTCCCGGTAGGCATCGATTTCCCCGGGTGGAACCGCGTCCGTCAAAGTGGAAAGCGTAAATTTAATCGTCCAATCGCCGGCCAGCGTCTTGCGAAACCGGTTGAAATGCACAAATTCATTGTCAATATTACGCGTTTGGACAATGCCCGGCGGCAGCGACAGGCTATGCACCTCGATGGTGTGCGTAATGTTGCAGGGATAGGGCACGGCGAAGGGAGTTCGCCGCGTTTCGGGATCAGGCATCTTCAACGAACTAAGCAGAAAATCGTTCGGCGCGGAAAGCTTATACAGGCCAGGCTTGGAATCGGTTGTCAAGAACCCGTCGATCTCGAAACCTTCCGCCAGCACAAAGACATTCGCCGCCCGGTCATCGCGATATTCCAGCTCTCGGATGCGTTTGGCGCGGGTGAATCGGCCGGCGTAATGTTGCAGGCGCTGGCGGGCGATGGCTTCGGCGCCTTCGGTTTCGAATTCGCGCCGCAAGGTCTCCGCGTGGCTGCCGCTGGCGGTGACGTTGACGCTTAGCCAGGAAGGCGAACCCGAAGTGTCAAGCAGAATGGATTCCTTCAATTCATAGATGCTCGTGCGCGCCGCGGAATCCGGGGCGCTCACCAGCCGCGAACCCGCCGTCACCGGCAACCCCGTCCCATAATCCTCGATGATGCGATTGAGCGAGCCGCCGCCCTGCCGTTGGGCGGTGGGATCGACCCAGCGGGTTTCACCGCGCACTTGGTACTCCACCACGGCGCGATCGAACAGCGGCATCGGCAAAAGCGCGCCCAAAGATTTTCGCCAGGCGGAATTGACCAGGACAGGCCGGGCTGTCACGTGCAAAGATTGCAGCAAGCGGGCCAGCAGGGCGGCTACATCTTTGCCATCGCCAAACCGGCGGCGCAGCACCGTGGCGGCGGGGGTGGGCGCCTGCAGCATCGCTTCTTCATCGGTGGGAGTGACGCGAAACTCATCCTGCACGAGTTGAATGGCGTGCTCGATCTGCTCGCTGACATTCGCATGGTCGCGCTTTAATTTCGCGGCCAACTCCAAGAGCGTGGGCTCCGCCGGATCGTCTTGCCAGGCTTCAGCGAAGGCCGTCGAGATTGTCTCCCAATCCGGGCAGTCCGAAACCTGCACCCAGGGAAAATCAATGAACCAATCCGGCGTATTCTCCTCGAGCCAAGTCCCTTGGTAATTCTCACAGTTCCAAACCCACGTTGTTTCGTTGTTTTCGTGGCTTTCGTCGGGGCAAAGATCGTCCGAAGCGCCTTTCCATTTCAACGGGCGGCCCGTCTTGAAGCGGACGGCAAAGTGATAACGCCCTATCGGTGTGGCGGCTGGCGCGCTGAACAGCGCGCTCGCGTGATCCGCCAGAAGCGGCGTCCGCTCCTCCAGGGTGTACGACCATTCGAGAATGTCGCCGGGTCGGATATTCTCCAGGACGACCAAGGCGGCCACGCCTTCGATATCGAGATGATCCTCCCCGGATTCGCGATGCACGATATGAAATTGGTCCGGGCGCGTCTCTTCCACCTTTTGCGATCCGCGTTGCACGCAGATGGAATGAATGATCAGGGTTTGGGAGTGCGGCTCGAAATCCAGCCGCCATTGCGAATTCCGATGCACGCCTTGCAAGGTTTCCAGCCGCACCGCGCCGTGGACAAATGTCTGCCGCAGTTCCGCATGCACCTGGCGATCCATCAGCAATTGTGTCTGATGCCCAGTCTGTTTGGACTTAAAGTCGGAGCGAAAAGGGCAGGGGCGGATCCAAGGCGGAGCCGGCGCGAAACTCAAACGCTCCCTCGCTGCGGCCAAAACATCCGTTTGCGCCCCGGTGGTTTTAACGGGCATGCGTATTCAATAGCGTTGTCACCCGGGCAGATCAATGAAAAAACTCGCCGAGGTTGAACAAAACGACGTTCGGCTTGTCTATTGACGCCAAACCCGCCGAATCCGCGCCCTGCCTCCGGGAAGATCGCCCTTAATGACAAAATACGCCCGGTTTTGCGCAAAATCCGTGTGATGTCTCCCGTCTCCAGAGTCGATGACAAGGTGATTTTAAGTATGTTGCAATCCCATTACGTGGTTGGAGCCGGCTCGCGCAAGAGTTGGACCATTGGAAAGCGGATCGTCGCGGGTTTCTCGGCGCTCCTTTTGATTGCGGCGGCGCTGGGCTTGGTCGCCGTCGTCGGAATGCGAAAAACACATGTGGAAGTGGGCGCCCTTCGCCGCCAGAACGTCCCCAACGTCTCCATCGCCAACCAGATCGAACGCGACGTGCTCCAGGCCATGTATCAGGTTCGGGTGTATGGAGAAACCGAGGACATTTCGTATCTTCAAAATGGCCGCAGCCGCTTGCGCGAACTTCAGTCCCACATCAGCGGAAGCCAAACAGCTCGGGGCGCGCGAACCGGCCCTGAAAGACCTTAAAGCCGCCGCCGAAAAATTGGACGGCGACGTCCATGCCTTTACCCAATTGGTCGAGCAAACTGTCGAACAAAATCAATCCCTGGCGAACGACCGCCAGCGCCTGGAATCCGCCGCGCAACTGTTTGTCGCGACGGCGTCAGCCTACCGCGAGGAAATGTACGCCAAAGCAGCCGGCGAGATCGCCACCAATGCGGCCACCCAGACCGAACAAAACCGCCTCAAGAAAATCATCGGCATCAATCAAGTCCTTCAAATTGGCGAAAGCGGACGCCTCGCGGCCTGGCAGTGCCAGGCGCAACGCAACTTCGATGGCATCGCGGCGGCGCAGACCGCGCTCACGGGGGTCAAGCCTATCCTGGACGGATTACGCCCTCTTACCACCAAACCCGCGGATTTAAAACAGTTCGATGATCTTGAACAAGCCACGGCAATTTACGCTTCCTCCATGGAGAGCATCGTGTCCCATTGGCGCAGCCGCGACCAGATCAATAAGGCGCGCATGGTTTTGGCTTTGGACATGGCCAATCTCGCGGGCGCCTCTTCCGGCGCCGGGTTGACCAATGTTTCCGACCAGGTGACGCGCTCCACCGCAATTCTTGATCAAGCCTCCCTCTTTGTTTATTTGGGATTGCT
The DNA here is from genome assembly GCA_035551475.1 of Verrucomicrobiia bacterium. Classification (GTDB taxonomy): domain Bacteria; phylum Verrucomicrobiota; class Verrucomicrobiia; order Limisphaerales; family Palsa-1400; genus DASZMX01. The sequence continues at coordinate 4,032 of DASZMX010000105.1, read as the reverse complement.
GGCCACGGTCGTGGTGGGAACGTTGCTGGCTTACTTGATTATCCGTCGCATTACAGGCGCTCTTAGCCGCGTCGCTCGGACCATCGGCCGCGGCTCCCTGCAAGTCGCCGGCGCCGCCGGTCAGTTCCTGAATTCCGGCCAGACCCTTGCTGCCGGCGCTAGTGAGCAGGCGGCATCGCTGGAAGAGACCAGCTCATCCCTCGAGGAAATGTCCTCCATGACGCGTCGCAATTCGGAAAGCGCACGGAAAGCCAACGACCTGGCCAAAGAAGCGCGCGCGGCGGCGGACAAAGGCGCGGCTGACATGGAGGTCATGTCCACCGCCATGCAAGCAATCAAAGTTTCCAGCGACGACATTGCCAAAATCATCAAAACCATTGATGAAATTGCTTTTCAAACCAACATTCTTGCCCTGAACGCGGCCGTGGAAGCGGCGCGCGCCGGCGACTCCGGCATGGGCTTCGCTGTGGTCGCCGACGAGGTGCGCAGCCTCGCCCAGCGCAGCGCCCAGGCCGCTCGCGAAACCACAGCCAAAATTGAAGACGCCATCGTCAAAACCGCTCAAGGCGTCGAAATCAGCGCCAAGGCGACCAGGGCCTTCGCGGAAATCGTCGCCAAGGTTCGTCAAGTTGACGATCTGGTTGCCGAAGTCGCCCATGCCTCTCAAGAGCAAACCCAGGGAATCGCCCAAATCAATCAGGCAGTGGGCGAAATGGATAAAGTCACGCAGGGCAACGCCGCCACCGCGGAGGAAGGCGCCGGCGCCGCGCAGGAATTGAATGCCCAGGCTGAATCCATGAAAGGCTCCGTGCAGGAATTGCTGGCCTTGGTGGGCCATCAGGAGTCCGCGCACCCGTCGGAAGATGTGTCAATTGCTGGGCCTGACAACTTTCCTCGTCGCCGTGCTTCCGCGCCTGCCCGCACGCTCGCCTCGGTTCATTAACGCCCTCCGTCGGATTCTACGCTCGCGCCTTCATTGGTGAGCTTTTCCTTGCCGCCCTTCGGCCGCAGTTGTTCAATAAGCCCGCCCCATGACTCGCGCCACCAGAGCCAAATTTGTCATCGCTCCCGTCTCGCTCATTTTTATTCTGGTTTCGTCCATTTTCGTGCCTGCGGGCCGTGCCGGCGCGGAGTCTTACGCGGGCCGCTGGGATTTGACTATCACAGACCCCGCCTCCGCCCGGGAAATGCCGTCTTGGTTGGAAATTGAAAGCCGCGAGGGAGCCAATTCTCCTCGCGCCCAGTTCGTGGGTCGATGGGGCAGCGCGCGGAGTTTGCCGAAGATCGAAATTTTGGGGCCCGCGATTTCTTTCGTTTCGCCTCGTGAAGAGGAAGGAAGCACGAACGATTTGGTATTTCACGGTATTTTGGCGAACGACCGCATCACGGGTACGGCCGAGGGCCCCAATGCAACAAAATGGACTTGGATCGGCGTCCCGGCGCCGGCATTGCCGGCTCCGCGCGCCCATACGCCGGGGTTGGAGCGGGACTTGTTCAATGGCCTGGATTTCAGCGGCTGGAAGTTTGACCGCCCAGAACGCGCCGGCAGCTGGGCGGTCGAGCAAGGCTGCCTTGTCAACCACTCAGCGGGCGCCAATCTGATCACGCGCGATTCCTTTGCGGATTTTCGGTTGCAGGTAGAGGTCAATTGTCCGCCAGGGGCCAACAGCGGCATTTATCTGCGCGGACGGTATGAGGTGCAGGTGGAGGATGACTCACTCGCGGAGCCGCCCAGCCATCATATGGGCGCCATATATGGTTTTCTGGCGCCGCACCCGGAACCGCCGCGACGGCCCGGGCAATGGCAGGCGTTCGACATTACGTTGCGAGGCCGGGTCGTGACCGTGACGCTCAATGGCCGGACGATTATTGATCATGAAGAAATCCCTGGCATCACGGGCGGAGCGCTGGACAGCCATGAAGAGTTGCCCGGCCCCATTTATCTGCAAGGCGATCACGGCGGCATAGCGTATCGGAACCTCAAGCTGACTCCATTATGAAGCACGACCCAGCCCGCGGCGTATCCCGCCGCCATTTTTTGTCCGCTGCCGGCGTGGCGTCCACTCTGCTGCTCCTGCCCAGCCGTGTGCTGGGGCGCAACGGCGCGCCTTCACCCAACAGCAAGTTGAATATCGCGGGCATCGGTGTGGGCGGGCAGGGCGGCTCCGACCTGGGGGAAATGACCAGCGAGAATATTGTGGCGCTATGCGACGTGGATTGGGACCACGCCGCCCATACGTTCAAGAAATATCCGCAGGCCAAAGTGTACAAGGATTTCCGAGAAATGCTTGACAAGGAAAAAAGCATTGACGCTGTGGTGGTGGGCACGCCCGATCATAATCACGCCATTGTTTCCATGGCGGCGATCAAACAGGGCAAACATGTTTATTGCGAAAAGCCGCTGACGCACACCGTGCGGGAGGCGCGGCTCCTGGCGCAGGCGGCGCGCGAGGCCAAAGTCGCCACGCAAATGGGCAATCAAGGGATGGCCTTTGACGCCAACCGCCAGATCAATGAATGGCTGGCCGATGGCGCCATTGGCCCGGTGCGGGAAGTGCATGCCTGGTCGGATCGCCCCACCCACAAAGGGCATCTGCCCCTGTGGTGGGCCCAAGGCATTGAGCGTCCGACGGACACGCCAGCCGTGCCGTCCACGCTCGATTGGGATTTGTGGCTCGGCCCGGCTCCTTATCGCCCTTATCACCCCGTGTATGCGCCCTTTCGTTGGCGCGGTTGGTGGGACTTTGGCTCGGGCGGCCTGGGCGACATGGGCATTCACAATCTTGCGCCCGTTTTTTCCGCGCTCAAGCTGGGCGCGCCCACTTCCATCGAGGCCAGTTCCACGCCCGTCTTTCCCGATAGCGTCACCGCCGCCGGCCACGTGCATTACCAATTTCCCGCGCGCGGGGAGATGCCGCCTGTCAAGCTGCACTGGTATGACGGCGGCTTGCTGCCCGAACGCCCGGACGAATTGCCGGAGGGCCAGGAGCTGGACGCCGAAGACGGCGTTATTTTTGTGGGTGATCGCGGCAAAATGCTCGTAACCGGGTGGGGCGGGCAAGGCGTGCATTTGTCGCCGGCGGCGCTCGATAAAAGTTATCAACGCCCCGCGCCCACCCTGGCGCGCTCGAAGAATGGTCACTACCAAGAGTGGATTGCCGCCTGTAAAACGGGTTCCGAGACCCGCTCGAATTTCGCCTTTTCCGGTCCACTCACTGAAGCCGTGCAACTGGGAACCGTTTGTCTCCGCAACGGCGGCAGCCAGCTCTTGTGGGACAGCGAAAACATGAAGTTCACCAACGACCGCGACGCCAACCAGTATCTCCACTACGAATACCGCAAAGGTTGGTCATTATAGCGCGCCGTAATCCACGCCGAAATTAGACTCCGCCAAAGATCGCATGCACGAGTCAACTATTATTCCTCTACCAAACTTTGTTATAGGTATGACATAAAATCGGTCATGCGAAGGTGCGATTAGCCGGGATGGGCGGAGAGGTTACAGGTCTGCGATGGAGGCGCGGAGGGATGCGACGATCTGCTCGATTTGCCGCGAAGTGGCGCAATAGGGCGGCATTAGCACGATGACGTTTCCAACGGGGCGGGTCAGCACGCCGCGTCGCGCCATTCCTTCGCAGACGCGAATGCCCGCGCGCTTTTCCAGCGGAAAGGGTTCGCGTGTTTTCCAATTCTTGACTAATTCGACGCCCGCCGCGAGGCCGACTTGGCGGATGTCGCCCACGGCGGGAAGACTCCATAACGTGTCGAGTTGGAGGCGCAAATTATTTTCGAGGGCGCGGCGATTGGCCTGGGATTGGGGGGAGGCCAACACGCCGAGGCTGGCGAGCGCGGCGGCGGCGCCCAGTTGATTGCCGGTGAAACTGTGGCCGTGAAAGAAGGTTTTAAATTCTTCGTAGTCGCCGAGAAATGCGTCAAATATAGGTTGTGCAGCCAGCGTGGCGGCCATGGGCAGGTAACCGCCGGTGAGCCCTTTCGCGAGCGCCAGCAAATCCGGTTGCACTCCTTCCGCGT
>DASZMX010000104.1:0-4055 GCA_035551475.1 Verrucomicrobiia bacterium | reverse complement strand
CCTCCAGCCGCTTGGAGTCCGCCATGCGCTGGTTGATGATCTGGATGAAGCCCGACATGATCGTCAGCGGGCCGTTGATGTCGTGAATGATGCTGGCGTAAATTTCGCCGCGCGTCCGGGTGATTTCCTCCTGCAACTTGTGATCGTGCAACTCGGTTTGGAGCGCGGCCAGCTTGTCATTGTTGACGCGCACCTCGTCCGCAAACGCATACCGTTCCATCGCCGTCGCCACCGCCTTCCGAATCGTGGCGATGTCAAAAGGCTTGTTCAGGTAATCGCACGCGCCCATGCGCAGCGCCTGCCGGATCGTGTCCACGGTTTCGTAGGCCGTGAGCATGATCACTTCCACGTTGGGCTGCACCCCTTTGAGTTTTTCCAGCAGCTCCGTCCCGCTCATCCCTTGCATGCGGATGTCCAGCACCGCGGCGTTGATGCGATGCTGCCGGGCCAGTTCGAGCGCCCGGGCGCCGTTGGACGCCAGCAGGAGGTTGTAATCGTCCTTGAAAACGACCCGCAGCGATTGCCGCGGCCCTTCCTCGTCATCGACGATCAGCAGCGTGCGCCGGTTCTTATCCAACGTCGCGACTGCGGCGCCGCCAACCTCAGAAGTGGTAGCCGACGTTAAAGGTAAAGGCATGGCTCAAAAATTCATATTTGCCATTTGCGGGCGACGGCCCAGGCACGACGCCCAAGGTGTCTCCCGTCACGCTGCGCGACGGCCCCCACGCCAACTGATACGCCGCATCCCAACTCAGCTTATGATATCTCTTTCCAATGCCAACACTAAAAACGTGCCGATCCGAATCCGGGATCAAGGGGTTGAATGTCCCGCTCGGGACCGAGTTTTCCACATACATATAACCCGCGCTGGCGCGCCAGCCGTCCCCGAAATACCGCGTGCCGCCGAATTTCAAAACCCAGCTCGAACGCCAGTCAAACGGAATTTTTTCCAGCGGCGGGCTGCCCTTCGGCGCGGAAGTTCCATTCAACACCAGGGTGTTCAACGTCTCCCAGTCCAGCCATTCCGCGTCCGCTTCCAGGTTCCATGCTTTCGTGGGGCGGAACGAATAGCCAAAATCCACGCTCTGCGGAAACTTGAAATCTGCCGCGGCCGGCACACCGCCGCCGAGCGACAGCAAGGTCGGAAACGGCGGCGAAGGCAGTGACGGAAAATCCGCGTGCCCCGTGTATTTCATGTCCGTGGCGCTTCGGTAACTGATGCCGAACGAATGTTCGGGCAGCGGATGCCACAAAATTCCCGCCGTATAGCCTACATCTTCATCGCGTCCGCGAAAGCGCGTTTGAAAGGCCGGCGAACCAAATCCCAGCGAGTTGGCCGGCACGCTCTGGCGCAGGTCAGCCTCCGAATAATTGAACGTCGGCCCAATGGCCAGCGACAAACTGGAAATGGGTTGATACGCCACCACGGTGTTCAACGTGTAATAATCAATTTCGCCGCGCCGCCCCACGCCCGCGAACGGAGCCGAGGAGGGCCATTCTTCCACCAAGCCATACGGCGCATACGTGCCCAGGCCGAAGGTCAAATGATATTTCGGCAGGGCGATCGTCGTAAAAATGTCCGGCGTCGCCGCCCATTCGGTGCGGCTGTCGATTTTCACGCCGCCGCTTTTATAATGGTCGCCATAGGCTAGCCCGTAGGCCCCCATCGAAAAATTCACCCCTTCCAATTGCGAAATGCCCGCCGGGTTATAATAAACCGCCGCCGGATCATCGGCTGTCGCCGCAAAGGCGTTGCCGCGCGCGGTCGCGAAGGCGTCGTGATCGGGGAGGTCGATGCCCAAGCCGGATGCCGAGCGGGCGCACACCGCCAGGAGAATGAGCACGAGGACGAAAAGCAGACCCAAGGGAGATTGATTGCGAGGTGGTTTCATGCAGAAATCGCTTATGCACACGGGTTTGTAACCCTGTTGTGGCGCTTCCAAACGATCCGGGCAAGGCAAATCCGCCACCTTCGCGCCGGTCCACAGCTCAAACGTTAGATAGTTCATAGTTTTGTGCGAGTCTTAGCCTCTCTTTATCGGCACAACCCCTAGAAAGCTTTAATGGGGTGGCCCGCTGCGCTGCTGCGCGGCGAGTCCACCCCATCGTGAAACCGTTCTGCGGCGTGAATTAAACTTCCCAGCCGGGACGATATTTCTTGGTGATCATCCCCTGCGCTTCGGCGTCGCCCTGGATCATCATCGCTTCCGCGTCCCACTCGATTTTCCGGCGCGTCTTGAGCGCGATATTTCCCAGCAACACCCATTCTGTCAACGGTCCCGAAACATCGAAGTTCGAGCACGCCTTGGGGCCGCCTTTGCACGCCCGAATCCAGTCCTTGTAGGGACTATTGTCCGGCACGCGCGGAATTGATTCCGCCGGACGTTTGTAATCCACCATGCTGGACTCCGGCAACAAACGCGGGTTCGCCCCGTAAACTCCGCAAATAATCTTGCCTTTGTCGCCGACGAACATCTGGCCGCTCGCCTCGAAATTCGCCGCTTCCATTTCATCCGGCTTGGCCGGTTTTTGTCCCGAATCGTACCAATGCAGCGTCACGGGCGGCATCTCCCCGCGCGCCGGGAATTCATATTTCAGGATCGCGGACACCGGCGGCATTTCCGGCACGAGATCGGATGCGCTCACCACCTCCACCGACTTCGGCTGGCCCAGCTTCAGCGCCCAATCGGGGCAGTCAACAATATGGCAGGCCATGTCTCCCAGCGCGCCGCAGCCGAAATCCCACCAGCCGCGCCACGCTGCCGGATGATAAACCGTCGCCCGCCCCTGGCTGTCCTTGGCAAACCGCACCTTCACGTCGTCCGGCCAATTCTTGACAAACGGCCGCTCCGGCGCGGGCCCCAGCCAGGTGTTCCAATCCAGGTTCGCCGGCACGGGATCCGATCCGGCGGGCCGCGTCATGCCTTGCCCCCACCAACCCTTGGCGCGGTCCGTCCAGCAATGCACTTCCCGCACCTGCCCAATCGCTCCCGACCAAATCATTTCGCACAAACGCCGGATGCCTTCGCCCGAATGACCCTGGTTGCCCATCTGGGTCGCCACCTTCGCGCGCGTCGCCGCGTGCCGCAGGGCGCGCGCCTCCCAAATCGTGTGCGTCAGCGGTTTTTCCACATAAACGTGTTTGCCGGCCTTGATCGCCCGCATCGCCGCCGGCGCATGATGATGGTCCGGCACCGTCACCGTGTAGCCGTCAATCATCTTTTCCTTCTCGATCATCACCCGGTAATCCGAGTACGTCCGCGCCTTCGGAAATTTCTTTAACGCCTGCGCCAGCATCGTCGAATCCACATCGCACAATGCCACGATGTTTTCGCCCGAGACGCCTTCCACGTCCGCCCCGCCGCGCGACCCGCCCACGCCGATGCATCCCAGGTCCAGGACTTCGTTCGGTGATTTGTATCTTACTTTTGGCCCCATGCAGCCCGTGAACGTCGTCGCCAGCGCCCCCGCCGCGAGGGCTGAAGTGTAAATAAAGTGGCGTCGATTGACCCGGGGAGTTGCGACTTCGGTGCAAACGACATCCGGCGGAGATTTCTGCTTTGGTATCATGCGCCTTGTGTTAAGCCCTTGCCCCCCACAGGCACAAGAGATTTTTTGTATGATGCCGCCCTACGCCGAAAGGAGGAGTCTTGGGCGCACGCCCCGTCTTTCCTGCTTGATCCTCTTATGTAAAAAATCCTACTCATATTGAATTGACGGATAATTTATTTATAGTAGGAATATCATTATGAGTGGGACTTTGAAATCTGAGAGTGTCCGGTTCACCACCAAGGGGCAGGTCGTTATCCCGCTTCGTTTGCGCAAGGAATTTCACATCGAAGATGGCACCCGCGCCTTTGTGGAGGCCACCGCCCACGGCATCCTCTTAAAGCCGGTCACTGCGGCCAGCATTCGCCGGGCGCGCGGCATCTTAAAACGTCCCAGCCGCACGTCGCTGTCGGAAGAGTGGGCTGAGCATAAAAGGCAGGAACGCGCCCTGGAAGACCAAAAAGAATGAAACCCGCCTGGCGCTCGTTGACCGGACTGCCACAACC
>DASZMX010000103.1:0-94880 GCA_035551475.1 Verrucomicrobiia bacterium | reverse complement strand
GGCCCGCTATGAGGATCTTTCGATTGACAAGGCGACGTTCAAAGGCTTCGCCGACGCCGCCACCTCCGCGTCGGAAGCCAAGGCGTGGTCGGTCGGTCTGAACTGGTATTTGAATCGGAATGTGCGCGTGGATGCGAGTTATTCCCACACATCATTCGAAGGCGGTCTTGGCGCCAAAGCCACCGTCACCAAACAACCTGAAGAAATCTTCTTCACGCGCGTGCAATTGGCGTTCTAAGCTGACAAGGAAATATATTATGCGTCGTTTCGCGTCTCTTATCCTCTTCGCGCTCGCCAGCCTGGCGGCCAGCGCCGCTGAGTTCAATCTGCTCAATGTTTCCTACGATCCCACGCGGGAATTCTACGTCGATGTCAACGAGGCGTTCACCAAAATGTGGAAAGCCAAGACCGGCAATGAGGTCACCATCCAGCAATCCCACGCCGGTTCGGCCAAACAGGCCCGCGCGGTGATTGACGGGTTGCAGGCCGATGTCGTCACCCTGGCGCTGGCCTATGATATTGACGCGCTGCATGACAAGGCTGGGCTGCTGCCCGCCGATTGGCAAAAACGGCTGCCGGACAACAGCGCGCCCTACACGTCCACGATCATTTTTCTGGTCAAACATGGAAATCCCAAGGGCATCAAGGATTGGGACGACCTGGTGCGTCCGGGCGTGGGGGTTGTTGTCCCAAATCCGAAAACGTCCGGCGGCGCCCGCTGGGCCTACCTGGCCGCCTATGGCGCCGCCCTGAAGAAAAATCACGGCGACACCAATGCCGCCACCAAATACATCACGCAATTTTATCGCAACGTGCCGGTCCTGGACGTGGGGGCGCGCGGTTCCACCACGACGTTTGCCCAACGCGGCATTGGCGATGTGCTGGTGGGCTGGGAAAACGAGGCGTTGCTGGTGCAGCGTGAAATTGGCCAGGGGCAGTTTGATGTCGTGTATCCGTCCATCAGCATCGTGGCCGAACCGCCCGTCGCGGTGGTGGACAAATACGTCGATGCGCACGGCACGCGCGCCATTGCGGAAGGTTATCTGCATTTTCTTTACACGCCGGAGGCGCAGGAAATTGCCGCCGCGCACTTTCAACGTCCGCGCCTGGCCGCGGCGCTGGAGAAACATCGCGATACCTTTCCCAAAATTGAAACGTTCACCATCGACGAGCTTTTTGGCGGCTGGCGGAACGCGCAGAAGATCCACTTTGACGACGGCGGGATTTTCGATCAGATTTCCGGCAAGCGCCGCTAACGCATGCCACACGGATACAATCCTCCATCCTCGGCCAAGTCAGTCGGGCGGCGTTTCAATCCGCTGCCCGGCTTTCATCGCACGCTCGGCTTCACGATCTTTTATCTTAGCATCATCGTGCTGCTGCCCATCGCCGTCCTTGTGTTGCGTGCTGCCGAGGTGCCACCCAAAAAGCTTCTGGAGGCGGCCTTCAATCCGCAGGCCATCGCCGCTTATGAGTTCAGCATTTGGTCGTCGCTCGCGGCGGCGGCGGTCAACCTTGTCTTTGGCAGCCTCATGGCATGGGTGATTGTGCGCTATCGATTTCCCGGGCGCCGCCTCTTGGATGGCTTGATCGATTTTCCCTTCGCGCTGCCGACGGCGGTGGCTGGATTGACGCTGGCGAATCTTTTTTCCGAGCACGGCTGGCTCGGGCGCTACTTGACACCGCTTGGAATTCACGGGGCCTACAGCCAATTGGGCGTGATCATTGCGTTGACATTTGTCGGCCTGCCGTTCTCCGTGCGGACGTTGCAGCCGGTGCTCGAGCATTTCGATCCGCTTGTGGAAGAAGCCGCCGCCAGCCTGGGGGCGGGGCGGCTCCGCACGTTTGTCTCGGTCATCGCGCCCACGCTGATGCCCACGATGCTCACCGGATTCGGCCTGGCATTCGCGCGCGCTTTGGGCGAATACGGATCCATTGTTTTCATTTCCGGCAATTTGCCTGACACGCAGATTGCGCCGATGCTCATTGTGGTGCGGTTGGACGAGTATGATTACGCCGGCGCCATGGCGGTGGCCCTGGCGCTGATGGTCCTCTCCTTTGCGCTCCTTTACCTGCTTAATCGCCTCCAGGAATGGTCGGCCAAATTTCAGCAATCATGACGCGTTTTAATCAAAGCTCCAAAGACCCGCCCTTCATTCGCTGGCTGCTCATCGGCTTGACGATTTTGTTTGCGCTGCTGTTTTTGCTGCTGCCGCTGATCAATGTTTTCGCTCAGGCGTTCGCGCTGGGCTTCAACCATTACCTGAAAGCTCTCGCCACCCACGATACGATGTCCGCGATTCGCATGACATTTCTGGTGGCGATGATCAGCGTCCCGCTCAATGTGATTTTTGGGCTGGCTGGCTCGTGGGCGCTGGCCAAATTTCAATTTCGCGGCAAAGCGTTTCTCCTGACGCTCATTGACCTGCCATTCTCCATCTCGCCGGTCGTTGGCGGTTTGCTCTTTGTGCTGCTGTTCGGCGCGCACGGTGTTTTGGGGGATTGGCTGGAACGCCATCATATCAAAATTATTTTTGCGCTGCCGGGAATGGTCCTGGCGACCATCTTTGTCACGTTTCCGTTTGTCGTGCGCGAGTTGATTCCAATCATGGAAGCGCAAGGCACCGACCAAGAGGAAGCGGCGCAAGTTCTCGGCGCGAGCGGTTGGCAGACCTTCCGGCGCGTTACCCTGCCGTCCGTCAAATGGGGTCTGCTCTACGGCATCATCCTGTGCAACGCGCGCGCGATGGGAGAATTCGGCGCGGTCTCGGTCGTGTCCGGTCACATCACGGGCCAGACGGACACATTGCCCTTGCGCGTGGAGAAACTTTACAACGAATTCGATCCCGCCGCGCCGTTTGCGGTGGCCAGCCTGCTCGGGTTGCTCGCATTGGTGACGCTGGGCATCAAAACCTTCCTGGAATGGAAAAGCGCGTCCGAGCGCTGATTTTCCCCTTTGAAATCAGCGGTTGCCGGTGAATATTGCGGCGTCATGCGCTCCATTCAGCGGACCATTTCCGTCCAATTTAAACACCGCGTGTTCTTTACGGAACAGGTTTTTGACCCGGCCAATTTGCTGCTGCAAACGATTTTGACGGAATCGCGGAGCCCGGCAAAAACTCTCGTGGTGATGGATGAAGGGTTCGCCACGGCGCAGCCGGAAGCGGTCGCAAAAATCGAACGTTATTTTGCCGCCTTCAGCGGGCGCCTGGAATTGGTCTGTCCCCCCATGATCATTGAAGGCGGGGAACGCGCCAAGATGTCGTATTTCCACGTTTCGGAAATTCATTCCCGCATCGAGCGCCATCATATGGACCGGCATTCGCATGTGCTGGGCGTGGGCGGGGGCGCCTTGCTGGACGTGGTGGGCCTGGCGGCGGCGACCGCGCATCGCGGCGTGCGCCATGTCCGCCTTCCGACGACGACGCTCGGGCAAAATGACGCGGGGGTCGGCGTGAAGAATGGCATTAACGCCTTCGGCAAAAAGAATTTCATCGGGACATTCGCGCCGCCGCACGCGGTCATCAATGACCTGGCGCTCCTGGACACGCTGCCGGACCGCGACAAACGCGCCGGTTACGCCGAAGCGGTGAAAGTGGCGTTGATTCGTGATCGCCTTTTCTTCGAAAGTTTGGAGCGCCATGCCGCCGCCCTGGCCCGGTTCGAGCCGGAGGCGTTGCGCGAAATGGTGGAACGCTGCGCCGCCCTGCACGTCAATCATATTGCCGATTCTGGCGATCCTTTCGAAATGGGCTCCGCGCGCCCGCTCGACTTCGGGCACTGGGCCGCGCACAAACTGGAGCAGCTTTCCGACTACCGTTTGCGCCATGGCGAAGCGGTGGCCATCGGCTTGGCTCTGGATGCCATTTATTCCCGCGAACTGGGCTGGCTCGAGGCGGCGTCCTGTGAGCGGATTCTTGGTTTGTTGGAGAACCTGGGCTTTGACTTGTTCGCCCCCGAATTGTTTTATCTCGACGAGGCGCAACAGCCGGCCTTGCTGCGCGGCCTGGAGGAATTTCGGGAGCATCTTGGCGGCGAACTCAGCCTCACGATGCTGCGCGGCCTGGGAGAAAGCGCCGAGGTGCACGAGGCGCATCCGGCGAAAGTGGCCATCGCGCTGGAGGAGTTGCGGCGGCGCCGGGACGCGACCGGACGCTGCATTGTGCCGGCGCAGGCTTGACGCCGCATGAAGCGCACGGCGGTCATCAATGTCGTAGGTTTGACAGAAGGCTTGATCGGCGCGGCCACGCCGCACCTGGCGCGGTTTCGGCAGGCCGGCGCGGGGGCGCGCATCCGCCCGGCTTTTCCCGCCGTCACCTGCACGGCGCAGGCTAATTATTTGACAGGTTTGACGCCGTCGCGTCACGGGGTGGTGGGCAACGGCTGGTATCACCGGGAACTGGCGGAAGTTCATTTCTGGAAGCAGTCCAACCACATCGTGACTGCGCCGAAAATCTGGGACCAGTTGCGCGCCATCGATCCGACCTTCACGTGCGCCCAGCTTTTTTGGTGGTTTAATATGTATTCGGGCGCGGACTTTTCGATCACACCGCGGCCCGCTTATCCCGCGGATGGGCGAAAGATCTTTGATATTTACACGTCGCCCGCAGCGTTGCGCGCGGAGATCAAAAAAGAGTTGGGCGAATTTCCATTTGCCACGTTTTGGGGGCCGGCTGCGGGGCGCCAGAGCCCGCAGGGCAGTCCCGACGCCGCTTCGCGTTGGATCGCCGCCGCCGCCAAGTGGATCGAGGAGCTGCAGGCGCCGACGTTGCAACTGATTTATCTGCCGCATTTGGATTACAATTTGCAACGCCTCGGCCCCGCTCATCCCGGCATCGCGCGCGACCTGGCCGAAATTGACGCCATCGTCGGCGATTTAATTTCCTTTTTTGCCGGGCGCGGCGTGCAGTGCGTGATCTTGTCAGAGTATGGAATTGAGCCTGTGAATGCTCCGGTTCATCTCAACCGCTTGTTTCGCGAGCAAGGGTGGCTGGCGATTCGCGAGGAGCTGGGGTTGGAATTGCTGGACTGCGGCGCGAGCCGCGTGTTCGCGGTGGCCGACCACCAAGTCGCGCACGTTTACGTGAATGACGCCACGCTGCGAAACCAGGTTCGAGCGTTGCTGGAAAAGCAGCCGGGTGTGGAACTCGTTCTGGACGACGTCGAAAAGGAAAAAATCGGCGTGCAGCACGGACGCGCGGGCGATCTGGTGGCCGTCGCCCAAAGTGGCGCCTGGTTTACGTATTACTATTGGCTCGAGGACTGCGCCGCGCCCGATTTCGCGCGCACGGTGGATATTCATCGCAAGCCCGGTTACGACCCGGTGGAGTTGTTTCTTGATCCGGCCATTCCAGCTGTCAAGTGGAAGATCATCTGGCGCCTGCTGCAAAAACGTTTGGGCTTTCGCATGCTCATGGACGTTATTCCGCTCGACGCCTCGCTGGTGAAAGGCTCGCACGGGCGGCGTCCCGCTGATCCCGCCGGCTGGCCGGCGCTTTTGTGCGACAAATCCGCGACCCTGCCTGCGCCATTGGATTCCACCGAGGTCTGCGGGTTCATAAAAAACATGATGGGCGAGCCGCCCCCGCGGACCTAAAGGCGCTCGAGCAATTGCGCCACCGTCGCCGTTTCGCCAGGCAAGATTAAATCCGGCGCAACTTCGCGCAGCGGTTGCAGGACGAATTTGCGCTGGGCGGCGCGCGGATGCGGCACGGTCAATTCCGGCGTGGACACGGTGCGCGCGCCAAACGCGATCAAATCCAAATCCAGCGGGCGTGGTTCATTCAAAATGATTTTCGGCTGGCGCCCGAACTCCTTTTCGAGCGCCTGCAATTTCGCCAGCAATGTTTGCGGCGTTTCGTCCCGACGCGCGCGCAGCCCCACGACGGCGTTGACGAAATCGGGTGAACCGGGAGGACAATCGACCGGCGGCATGCGCCAGAGCGAGGATGGCCGCAGCGGCGCATCGCTGTATTCCTGGAGGCGGGCGAGGGCGCGCCGCACGATCTCCGCGGAGTCGCCCAGGTTTGATCCCAGCGCGACAAACACCCACTCTTCAGCGAGGCAATCCCAACACATCTTGCATGTCGTAAAGGCCGGGTTTCTGGGAATGGAGCCACACGGCAGCGCGCAAGGCGCCAGCGGCAAAGGTGTCGCGGCTGGACGCTTTGTGGGCTAATTCCAATCGCTCTCCCATCCCGGCAAAAATAACAGTGTGATCACCCACGACATCGCCGCCCCGCACCGCGTGCATGCCGATTTCCGTGGCCGTGCGCTCGCCCGTCAGCCCTTCGCGCCCGTGGCGGACAACGTCCGCCAATTGTTGACGCCGCGCGCGGGCGAGAATTTCCGCGAGGGTTTTGGCGGTGCCGCTGGGCGCGTCTTTTTTCAGCCGATGATGCATTTCGACAACTTCCAGATCGAAATCCGGCCCGAGGATTTCCGCGGCTTTTTGCGTCAGCCAATAGAGCGCGTTGACGCCGGTGGAATAATTCGCGCTCCAGACCGTTGGCATCCCGGCGACGGCTGCGACGATGGCTTTGCGCTCGTCATCAGTGTGGCCGGTTGATCCAATCACCAGCGCCTTTTTTTTCTCGGCGCAAATTTGCGCAAACCCGAGCGTGGCGGCGTGAAACGTGAAATCAATGACGACGTCGGCGCCATCGATAACCTGGCGCAAATCATCGCCCGCGTCGATCTGCCCAGTGACCGAGACATTGGGCATCTGCCCGGCGCGCTGGAGCAGGGCGGTTCCCATCCGGCCCTTGGCGCCGGCGATGACGAGGCGGGTCATGATTTGAGCAGGCCGAATTTTTGCAGCGCGGCCCGCAATGTTTCCCGGTTCTTGTCGGAAAGCGGCGCCATGGGCAGGCGATATTCCTCGGCGATCTGGCCGGTCAGGGCGAGCGCGGCTTTGATGGGCCCGGGGTTGGTCTCAATGAACAGGTCTTTGAAGAGTGGATGATATTGATCATGCAGCTTAAGGGCCGCCGCAAAATTCCCGCGCGCGCACGCGGCGACCAATTGCGCCACCGCGCGCGGAATAAGATTGGAGGCCACGCTGATCACGCCGTTGGCACCGAGCGCCATGAAGGGCAGGGTTAATCCATCGTCGCCGCACAAGATGGAGAAGCGTTTGCCGAGAGCGGCCCGCAAAAGCGTGACGCGTTCCGTGCTGCCGCCGGCTTCCTTGATGCCGACAAAGCGCGGGGAAGCGAGCGCGAGGCGCCGGGTGGTTTCAACCGAGATTTCCACGCCGCATCGCGACGGAATGCTGTACAGAATCGTCGGCAATTTCGTCGCCTTGCTGACCTCCAGGAAATGCCGGAACAAACCTTCCTGCGTGGGTTTGTTATAGTACGGCGCGACTTGCAGGGTGGAATTGGCCCCGGCTTGCGCCGCCCGTTCCGTCAAATACACGGCTTCGCTCGTGGAATTGCCGCCGGTGCCCGCCATGACGTGGATTTTGCCCGCGGCATACTCCACCGCGTGCCCAATGATCTCGATGTGCTCCTCGTAGGAAACGGTGGGCGATTCGCCCGTGGTGCCCACCGGCACCACGCCGGCCACGCCGCCGGCAATTTGCCGCCGAATCAAAGCCTTAAAGGCGGGGTAGTCCACCTGGCCGTTGCGAAACGGCGTCACCAAGGCTGTAAATGTGCCTGTCAACATAGTTGTCGTGAAATGAGCCCAAGGCGGAGCGCACGCGCGTCCGTTCCCGGCCTGGCGAATGCCCGCGGCTGTCTCCGCCTGTTATTTTTGCAGGTATTTTTCCAAATACGCCACGCTCTGGGGAATCTGCTGCTCGGAGCTGGGCGACTCGTCCTCGATGAAATAGTATTTGATGCCAATGCGCTTGCCCGCCTCCAGGATCTCGGGCAGCGGCAATTTGCCTTCGCCCATCGCGACGTCGTTGCGCACGTCGGAATGTCCGGTCGCCAGGCCGGTCTCGGTGCTCTTGCGCATGTCTTTGACATGCATCAGTTCAAAGCGGTCCGGATGCGCCTCCAGCAATTTGACCGGGTCCTGGCCGGCATGGGCGATCCAGAAAATGTCCATCTCCAGCTTGACGAGGTTGGGATCGGTCTCCTTCAGCAGCAAGTCAAAGAGCGTCCCATTCTCGAACGGCACAAATTCGTAGCCGTGCGTGTGATAGAAGAAGACCATGTGATGGCGCGCGGCCAATTCGCCGGCGTGATTGAAGACCTTGGCCGCTTTGCGGCAGGTGGCTTCGTCAAACTTATCGCCGTGGGGAATCCAAGCGACGCCGACATATTTCAACCCGAGCTTTTCGGCTTGGGCGAGGACTGTTTCCGGGTCGCGACTCCATTCTTCGAAAGAGAAATGGCCCGACACCGCAACCAGGCCGCGTTTGTCCAGCTCCGCCTTGAATTGTTCGGGAGTTTTCTTATAGGTTCCCGCCAGCTCCACGTATTTGATGCCCCAATTGCGGACTTCATCGAGCGCGCTCATGCTGGCGCCTAATTGCGCGCGCAAGCTGTAAAGCTGCAGGCCAAGCTTGCCCTTGCCGCTATGACTGCCCGTCATGCAACCGCTGAACACTCCGACCGCCGCCACGCACGCGACCGCAGTCACGAGCGAGAACCGACGCCAGAGCCGATTATTGGAAAACTGGATGCTCATCAGGAGTTATTGATAGTGGATACACCCGAGGCAGACAACAGCTATTTTGGAATGCCCGGTGATCTGCACTCAGAAAATCAGGAAACTGAGCCGGCGTGTGCGTTGCTTGACGTGCCTGGGCTTTGACGACAGCATGAGGCGCGAGAAAGTGCAACCAAAACGCATCATTGTCATCGGGGGCGGGATCGTCGGGTTGGCGACCACGCTGAAACTTGGCCGGAAATTTCCCGGGTTCGAGATCGTCACCTTGGAAAAAGAAGCCGGCGTCGGGCGCCACCAATCCACGAACAACAGCGGGGTGCTGCACGCGGGCCTTTATTACAAGCCGGGCTCCATCAAGGCCCGCCTGGCGGTGGACGGCATCCGCGAGATGGTGGCGTTTTGCCAGGAGAACAAGATTCATCACGAAATTTGCGGCAAGCTCGTGGTGGCGGTGGACGAATCGGAAATGGCGCGGCTTAACCATTTATACGATCGCGGGCAAAAGAACGGTTTGGCGGGATTGCGCAAATTATCCCGCGCGCAAATGCTGGAGATTGAACCGCATGTCGCGGGGGTGGCTGCGGTGCATGTGCCGCAAGAGGGGATTGTGGATTACATGCAGGTTTGCCAGACGATGGCGGCCAAAATTGAAGGGCAGGGCGGCCGCGTCGTGACGCGCGCCAAGGTCGTCGGATTGCGCGGGCGCTCGGATGGCTGGACGGTGGAGACGGAAGCCGGCGCTTGGGAGGCGAGTTATATTGTGAATTGCGCGGGGTTGCATTGTGATCGCGTGGCCGAGCTCTCGGGCGATCAGCGCGATGTCCGCATCATTCCGTTTCGCGGGGAGTATTTCAAATTGCGCCCCGAACGGCAGCATTTGGTGCGGCATCTCATCTACCCCGTGCCCGATCCGCAATTTCCCTTTCTCGGCGTGCATTTCACCAGGCTGATCGAAGGCGGCGTGGAGGCGGGGCCCAATGCCGTGCTGGCCTGCTCGCGCGAGGGTTATCGCAAAACCGATTTTAACGCGTTGGATTTATTTGACGCGCTCAGCTTTCCGGGGCTGTGGGCATTTCTGAAAAAGCATCAGGCCATGAGTTGGGCCGAAATCAAACGCTCCTTCAGCAAACGCCTTTTTTGCGAAGCGTTGCAGCGGCTCGTGCCGGAAATTCAAATGGAGGATCTGGCGCACGGCGGCGCGGGCGTGCGGGCCCAGGCCATGTCGGTGGATGGAGAGTTGGTGCAGGATTTTTGCCTCGTGCAACGGCCCCGCGCCTTGCATGTGCTCAACGCCCCGAGCCCCGCTGCGACCGCCTCGCTGGCCATCGGCGGGGAAATCGCCGGGTATGTCGCCGCGCATTTTCCGTAGGCGCTGACACGCGGAAGAACTGTGCGCTCGTGCCTGATTTTCAATCCCACCGCCCGCGGCGAAAAAGCGCGCGCGGTGCATGCCGGGCTCCAGACCTGGATTGGCCAATGCGCTGTGCTCTTGACAACAGGACCCGGACATGCCCAAACGCTGGCGGCGCAGGCGGTGCGCGACGGCTTTAAAGTCATTGTCGCGGCGGGCGGCGACGGCACCATCAATGAAGTCGTCAACGGCATCGCCGTGGCGCCCGGCGGATTGACGGGAGTGAAGCTCGGCATTTTGCCGCTGGGCACGGTGAACGTTTTTGCGCGGGAATTGGGGTTGCCGCGCGGCGTTCGCGCCGCCTGGGGAACAATTGGCGCGGGCCGCGAAACTTTGGTGGATTTGGGGCGCGCGGAATTTGACTCGGGGCAGGTGCGATTTTTTGTGCAGTTGGCCGGCGCGGGCATTGATTCGCGGGCGATTGAGCTGGTGAATTGGAAACTGAAGAAAAAAATCGGGCCGCTCGCGTATGTCGTTGCCGGCTTGCAAGCCTGGCGCGAGCCGCAGCCGATGATCGCGGTGGAGAACGGCGCGGCGGGCGAATTGGTGTTGCTGGGAAATGGGCGTTACTACGGCGGCAGTTTTTCGTTTTTTCCGAAGGCGAGCCTGCGCGATGGTTTGCTGGAGGTGTGCGTGTTTCCGAAAGTCAGCGTGCCGCGCCTGGCGCAGGCGGCGTTTGGCATGGTGACCGGGCGCCTCGGCCAGATGAGCTCGGCGGTGCGGTCGCAGGCGAAATCCGTGAAGCTGACGAGCGCCAGCCGGGTCATGCTGCAATTGGACGGCGAAAACGTCGGCGAATTGCCCGCGCGTTTATCCGTTGTGCCGAACGCCTTGCGCGTCATCGTGCCGTAACGCCGCCAGGGCCAGCGCGCCCACCGGCACGGCGTCCTCGCCTAATTTTGCCAGGGCGATTTTCGGGCCGGGCGCGTGGGCGCGCATTATATATTTGGCCAGGGCGGATTCCACGGCGAGGCGCAAAGGCTCTCCGATTAATGACACGCCGCCGCCGAGAACGACAATTTCAGGATGCAATAATTGCGAGACGTGCGACAGCGCCAGAGCCAGGTCGTCCGCCATGTTGAATAAAATCCGCGCCGAAGCCGCGTCATTGGCGGCCAGGCCGGGCGCGAGCAGTTTGGTTTCGCCGCCCAGCGTCGCGGAGGCGTTCCGGGCGAGAAAACCTTCCGGCTCCGCGACCATGAGCGCCCGCACTTTCGCATCCAGCGACCAGCCCGAGCATTGCGACTCGACGATCGTGCCGCTTTTGTCCAGGCGGATGTGGCCAATTTCGCATTCCCCCGGTTTGGCCCCATGATAAATCGCGCCGTCCACAATTAGGCCACCGCCCACGCCGCTGCCGAGTGTCACATAAAATGAAGGATTGAATCCCACCGCCGCGCCGTGGCGCGCTTCCCCCAAGGCGGCGACATTGGCGTCGTTATCCAGAAAAACCGGCGCGCCCGCCAATTTTTCGAGCCATTCGCCGAGCGGAAAATCATTCCAGCCTTCAATGTGATGCGAGCAGCAGACGCGGCCGGTTTTCCAATCAATGGGCCCGCCGTAACCGACGCCGAGGGCGGCGAAGGGCGTTTTAATTTGCCGCAGCGCCATTTCGATATGGCGGCGGATGCCGGCGGCGCCGTCAGCGGCCGCGACCACCGAGCGATAACGCTCCGTGATGCCCCCGTCCTCCCGGCCGAGGCAGAGTTGGAGTTTGGTCCCGCCAATCTCGATGCCGAGGAAAGTCCGCGGCATGAATTATTCAGCCGTCAAGGTGATTGTATGAGTGACCGGCACGAACGCCGTCTTGACGGCAGCCACCAGGGGTTCGCGCGCCGCTTCCGTCTCCGCCACGGTTTTTTCCATGTCGGCTTTCCCGGAATCGCCGTGGAATTTCTGCTTGATTTGGACGGTCTCGAAGGCCTGCTTTTTCGCCACCGCCTCATCCACCGCTTGAAACGCGCTGGAGAAGGGATTCACGGGAAAATCATCCGCGAGGTTCACGCCTTTGGCCAATTGCGCCGCGGAATAATCATGCGAAACCTCGCCCCACGCGACCTTGTAGTTTTTCGCCTTCGCATGTTTTACAACCAACATCAGACGGTTCAAATCGTGGTTGAACGGAACCAGCGCCATGCCGGAGCGGATGCTGGTGTCGGAATCGACCGGGCCGTCAGCGCAGAAAGGATAGCGATGGCTTTCAATCGTCACGGCGCCATTGGCGCAGGAGATCACATGATGACCCTCGGAGGCGGTCGCTTTGTTGGCGGCCAAATCCACGGTGAACGTGCCAATGTCGCCGGGCACATCCAGCGCTTTGAGGAAAGCGTAGGCCATGATGGTGTGGCCCGCCCAGCCGGGATGGACCGAATCTTTTCCGGCCAGCGCGTAATTTGTTCCGAAACGGTTGTGCGCGTCGAACTGCGCCTTGAACATTGGCCAGAAAACATCCGCGAAACCGGTGTGTTCCGCCGCCGCGATTTCGATGTCGATGTTCCGCAGCATGCCGAGACTGATATTGTCTTCATCCGACGGCGTTTTGGTTTTCGACCACGGCGCCGAATGGAATCCCATGCAGCCAGGCGAACCGACGACGACGCGTGTGCCGGCGCTTTCAAACGCCAGGACCACATCCGTCATGTTGGAAGCGTAGGATTCGCCAATATTGTTCTCGTACGGGCGGTATTGATGATCGTTCATGCCGTAGCAGGTCGTGGCGACGGTGGGGTTGAATCGCAGCGTGTCATTCGTCATGCGCGCCAAAAAGCCGCGCGCCCATTCACCGCCCCAGCCGTATTGCCGCACTTGGATGTCCAACTCCGGGAGCGCCACCGTGAGATATGTCTCCATGATGCGCGAATACATTTTCTGCTCGGTGATCGAGTCGCCGCAAATGGCGAGGCGATCACCTTGGCGCAAGACGGGCCGGCGCGCCGCCGGCGCCTCCAGCAAATGCACCCGCGAGAAATAAGGGTCCGCAGGCAGGCTCATCATGGGCTGCGCGGCGGCGGACCAGCCGGCGACAAGTGTCAATACGAGATAGGCAGAGCTGAATTTCATGCCTACGTCTTATGGTTTTGCCTCCGAGTTGTAAATAGTTTTCACTTCCGGCAGCGCGCTTGTCTCCAGAAACGCGCGCCAGGTGTCGTGGGTTTGCAGGACTTCATCGTGCGGCAGCGCGCTGAAAAGAAACACCAGCCGATTGGCGCGCAGCTCCGCCGCGGTGGCCGCGCCTTCCTCGCCCGCGAAAAATGGAACGTGATTTTCGCGCAGCGCCGCCATCAAATTTTCGCTTTCGCCTTTGGTGCCGCCGTGCTCGGTGTAAAGGTCGATGAATCTCCCGGGATGATGATCGAACCAGAGCGCGAAGCGTTCGGCGTGGGCGTAGAGAGCGTCGAACAGCCAGATTTCCTGCACATGATCCGTCAGTCCGCCGCCGGCCACAATCGCGGACATGACTTCGTAGCCGCCGCTGTGCCCGGAGAGGATGATTTGGCCGAGAGCCGCTTCGCCGATCACGCCGCGCTCGCGCAGAACGCGCATGGCTTCCTCCATGAAACGTTTGAAGCCGCCCGCGTCCTCCAATTTGCCGCCGAAGGAATCCGCCGCGTTCAACGGCCCTTGCGGAACGATTAAAATCGCGTCGCGCCGGCTGGCGGTGAATTGGGCGGGCAGGCGATATTTTTCCAGGACATTCGTCACGTTGTTATTCCAACCGTGGAAATGCACCACGAAATCAACGGTTGGCCCCGCGCGAAAACCCGGCGGCGCAAACAAGGCCACGCTGCTGTCCTGATAATGTTCCGCGCTGGAAAAAAAGTCGTCGGCATGGCGGTGGCCCGCCGCGCGTTCGGGATGCGGGAAGGGCGCGGAGGCAAAGTTAGTCACGATCAGAATGCCGGGAAAATCCGCGGCGCGCGCGGCGCAGGCGAGCGCCCAAAGCCAAAAAATGTGTTTCAGCATGGGCGAAACTTTGCCCTTTTATGCCGGGCGGGGCGACTCTATAAGAGTGTGATGCCTCATTTTTTAGCGGAAGGCGGGCCGATGATTTGGGTGATCGTAGCCGCCAGTGCGGTCGCCCTGGCGGTCTTTTTTGAACGCCTGCTGCAATATCATCGCGAGCAAATCAACACTGCCGAATTTCTGAACGGCGTTCGCACCGTGCTCAAGCGCGAAAATGTGGTGGAAGCCCTCGCGATTTGCGACTCGACGCCCGGGCCGGTGGCGCGCCTTGTCAAAGTGGCGATCCTGAATCGCGACCAGGGACGCGAAGCCGTGCGCGAGGCCTTGGAGGATGCCGGCGCATGGGAGGTGCCGCGCCTGGAGCAGAAATTAAATCTGCTGGCCACCATCGCGCAAATCGCCCCATTGCTCGGCCTGCTCGGCACGGTGCTGGGGTTTATGAAGGCGTTCCAGGTAATCCAGGACGCCGGTTTGACGGCGCACGTTGGCCAGCTTTCGGGCGGGATTTGGCAATCGTTAATTTGCACCGCCGCCGGGCTGGCGGTTTCGATTCCGAGTTACGCCGGCTATAATTATTTGGTGGGGCGCGTGAATGCGATCATTTTGGACATGGAGCAGGTTTCCAGCGAAATCCTCAAGATTGTGACCGCGCCATGAGATTTGTCCGGCACGCCCGCATTTTTCGAGGGCCGCTTGACCCGGCGCCGCTGGCCTCGGTCGCGTTCCTGCTGGTTTTATTCATGTTGTTGACGTCGCTGGTGTACACGCCCGGCGCCTTGATTCGGCTTGGCGGCGGGGCAGGGACTGCGGGAGGGGAGAAACTCGAAATCACCGCCTCCAACGCCTTGATATTTCGCGGTGTGCTCTACACCAATCGCGCCGAGGCGAAGGCCGCGTTGCAGCAGCCGCCGATTGGCCGGGTAAATCTGGTGGTCGATCCCGGCGCCGACCGCCGCGCGGCGCAGGAGGTCAGCGGCTGGTTTGAAGTTAATTTGCCGGAAGTGGCGCAATGGACGGGCACGGAGAACCCTACGGTGATCGTCTCGGTGAATTTTCGCGGCCAGTGCTTCTACCAAAATCGTCCGGTCGATGACGCGGAATTGAAATCCGAGTTGCAAAAACGGTTGCAGGCCGCGCGCGAGAAATCTTCGGATTTAACGCTCGCGCTCGAAATGGACAAGGACGCGCCCAACAATGTTTTCATGCGCTTGTGCGATCTGGCGCGAAACATCGGCTTCAAGACCGCGCTCATTGTGCCCCGCCAATGATCCGCGTCGCGCCACCTTTGGGAGCCTGGCGGCCGGCCCGGTTTTGGACGGTCACGGCGGCGCTTTTCATTTTGCAGGCCGGGTTGATCTGGAGTTTTGCCGAGCGCACGCACAAGGTCATGGCGCCCAAAACCCCGGAATTCACCGCCCTCCTTTTGGCGCGCCCAATGGCGCAAGATCAATTGGCCACCGCGCTTTTTGCGGGCGATCCCACGCTTTTCCAAGCCCCCAATCGACGCGGCTTTTCCGGCGCGGCCTGGATGGAAACACCGCCGATGGAATATCACGCCGGCGACGGCCCGGCGCGCGATGTCTGGCTCTCCATGAATTCCAGCGGATGGAAACCGAGCTTGGCTTCGCGCTCCCATCGCGCCGAATTTTCGCCGACCCTCTCCGCGCCGCCGTCCACCGTTTCGCCGCCGTCCTCGCTTGTGCCGGATGCCAACCAGGCGCCGTCCGCTTCCACGGTGCGGCTCGAAGGCCCCCTGGCGCGGCGCCGCTTGTTGACCAGCACAGCCGAACTCCCCGCGCAGGCGAGCGCGCAACTGGCCGCCAATTCCATCGTGCAAATCGCCGTCGATCCCGCCGGGCAGGTTCTTTCCGCGTGCGTGATCAGCGATGGCGGACTGCCGGGCGCCGATGCGGAAGCTTTGCGGCGCGCGCGCTCCTGGCGGTTTGCGCCGCAGCCCAGCGCCCCGGCGGTGACGTGGGGCAACGCCGTGTTTTCGTGGCAAACCATCCCGCCGCCCGCTCCTGGAAAATGACCTTCGCGCCGCGCTAACTTATGTCTTCCGAAGCTCTCATCCTGGTGTATGTGCTTTCTTTGCTTGCGGGGCTTTCGATTCTCTCCGTATATTCGGAAATTCGCAATCGGCGGTTTGGCCCGGCGCGAAAGCAGGATCGCATCTTCCGCTGCGAACGGTGCGCCTCGGTTTACACCGACGACGCCGACGTGGATCGCTCCCGGTGTTCCGCTTGCGGGACGCTGAACGAGCCGTATGAATTCTAACAGCAATTGAGTCTAATATAGTATTTACAACCTATGGGAATGTGGATCGGACGAAATCGTAAAGCGCGCGTCACCTATGGATTTGACGAAATTGCCCTTGTGCCGGGCGAGATCACCATCAATCCCAACGAAGTGGACACCTCCTTTCGCATTCCGCGCAAAGACGGCAGTTTCATCGAGCTGAAAATCCCCATCATCGCCAGCGCCATGGACGGCGTCACCAACGTCCGTTTCTGCATTGAAATGGGGAAAAACGGCGGGCTGGGCGTGATCAATTTGGAGGGCATTCAAACCCGTTATCCCAATCCGGCTGATGTCCTGGAAAAAATCGTCAATGCGGGCAAAGAAGATGTCACCACGCTCATTCAGAAGGCGTACCTTGAGCCCATCAAGGAGGAATTGATTGGGCAGCGCATCAAGGAATTAAAAGATGCGGGCGTCCTCGCCGCCGTCAGCTCCATCCCGCAAAAAGCCGAGCGCTTCGGAGCCATTGCGCAGGAGGCGGGCGCGGATGTGTTCGTGGTCCAGTCCACCGTTTCCACCGTCAAACATAAATCCACCGAGTACAAGTCGCTGGAGCTGGCCGATTTTTGCCGCAAGATGAAAATTCCCGTGATCATCGGGAACGCTGTCACCTACAACGTCACCTTGCAGTTGATGGAATGCGGCGTGGCAGGCGTCCTGATCGGCGTCGGCCCCGGCGCGGCTTGCACCAGCCGCGGCGTTCTCGGCCTCGGCGTGCCGCAGGTGACGGCCACGGTGGATTGCGCGGCCGCCCGTGATTATCACCATAAAAAAACCGGCCAATATATTCCCATCATCACCGACGGCGGCATGAGCAAGGGCGGGGACGTGTGCAAAGCGCTCGCCTGCGGCTCGGATGCCGTCATGGTCGGCAGCGCCTTCGCGCGTGCCGCTGAGGCGCCCGGCCAGGGCAATCATTGGGGCATGGCGACGCCCCACGCCAATTTGCCCCGCGGCACCCGCATCAAGGTCGGCCTTAGCGGGTCGCTCAAGCAAATCCTTTACGGCCCCGCCACCGTGGACGATGGCTCGCAAAATCTGGTCGGCGCCATCACCACCTGCATGGGCAACGTCGGCGCCGCCACCATTCGCGCCTTCCAGGAAACCGACATCATCATCGCGCCGAGCATCAAGACCGAGGGCAAACTTTTCCAGACCGTGCAGAGCGTGGGCATGGGCTCGCGTTGAAAAAAGTTTGACACGTTTCCCCGGATTGCTAGATTAGGCCCTGTGATGGACCTTTTGAACCTTCGACTGTCGCTGAACGCGCTGCTGCCGCAGCCGCGCGGACGTTGAGGTTTACCGTTGTCCCATTGCCCGAATTTGCAAACCTCATCGCCGCCAAGGCGATGAGGTTTTTTATTTTATGAAAAACAAAATAGTTATCTTTGACACGACGTTGCGCGACGGCGAGCAATGCCCTGGCGCCTCCATGACTTTGCGCGAAAAGCTGGAGGTCGCCCGGCAACTGGCCCGGCTCAAAGTCGATGTCATCGAGGCGGGTTTCCCGGTGATCAGCGACGGCGATTTTTCGTCCGTGCAAAGCATCGCGCGGGAAATCAAGGGCCCGGTCATTTGCGGGCTCGCGCGCTGCGTGCCCAAGGACATTGACGCCGCGGGTGAGGCGATCAAGCCCGCCGGCAAACGCGGGCGCATTCATGTTTTTCTCGCCACGTCAAAAATCCATCGCGAGTTCAAGCTGAACAAGGCGCAAGACGAAATTCTCCGGCTCGCCGTGGACGGTGTGAAGCGCGCGAAGTCGTTCGTCGATGACGTGGAGTTTTCGCCGGAAGACGGCTCGCGCACCGAGCCGGAATTTCTCGTGCAGGTCTGCCGTGCGGTGGTGGCCGCAGGCGCCACGACGGTGAACATTCCCGACACGGTGGGCTGGGCGGTGCCGGAGCAATACGGCGCGCTTATTCAGCAGCTTCACGAATCCGTGCCGGCGTTCCAATCGGGCAAGGCTGTCATCAGCGTGCATTGTCACAACGACCTCGGCCTTGCCGTCGCCAATTCCCTCGCCGCCGTGCGCCACGGCGCGCGCCAGGTCGAGTGCACGATCAATGGCATTGGCGAACGCGCCGGCAACGCCGCCTTGGAGGAGATTGTCATGGCGCTCCAGACGCGCCGCGATTTCTTCGGCGGATTTGATTGCGCCGTGCAAAGCCGCGAGATCCTCAAGAGCTCGCGCCTCGTCGCTCGCATGAGCGGTTTGGCCGTGCAGCGCAGCAAGGCCATCGTCGGCGAAAATGCGTTCGCCCATTCCAGCGGCATTCATCAGGACGGCATTTTGAAGAAGCGCGAGACCTACGAAATCATCGACCCGCAGGCGGTGGGCTGGGGCGGCACGGAATTGCCGTTGACCAAGCACAGCGGACGGGCCGCCGTGGCCGCGCGCCTCAAGCATCTCGGCTTCAAAATGAGCGATGCGGATGTGCAGTCCATTTTCGCGCGCTTCAAGGAAATTGGCGACAAGAAGAAATTCGTCTATGACGACGATTTGTCCGCGCTCGTGGAGGGCCAGATCAGCGAGGCCCCCGAAACGTGGTCGCTCGATTATCTCAGCGTCACCAGCGGCAACCGCGCGGTGCCGACCGCCACCGTTCGCCTGCTCAAGTTCAATGGAAAAAAAGGCGCGCCCGAAAGCGTGCAGGACGCGGGCATTGGCGACGGTCCGGTTGATGCCGCCCTCAAGGCCATCGACCGCCTCACGAGCACACAGGGCAAGCTCATGGATTATTCCTTGCGCGCCGTGTCGCAGGGGAAAGACGCCCTGGGCGAGGTGACGGTGAAGGTCGATTTCGGCTCCGCCAAAACGATCACCGGCAAAGGCGCCAGCACGGACATCATCGAGGCCAGCGCGCGCGCTTATTTGAATGCGGTCAACCGCCATCTGGCCGATGGTTCCGGCGGACGGAACGCGCGCGCGCCGCAGCCATAACCGGGCTTTTTGAATTGAGTCGCGGCTCATCGGCGCCTAAAATGCGCCGATGAGCGCCGAAGCCTCGATTTCTCCCAACGTCGCCGCGGCGACCGCCGCCAAGACTCCCACAGTGACGCAACGCCTGATGTCGATCGACGCCTTGCGCGGCTTCGACATGTTTTGGATCATTGGCGCCGACGAGTTGGTCTATGCGCTGAACCGGATGTCGCACGGCGAAGGGGAAAAATCGCACGGCGTCATGGGTTTTCTGGCCTATGAATTGGATCATGCCGAGTGGGCCGGATTCCATTTCTATGATCTTATTTTTCCGCTGTTTCTTTTCATCGTCGGCGTCTCCCTGGTGTTTTCCCTGGGCAAAGCCATCCGGCAGGAGGGCAGGGCGGCGGCAGTCAATCGGTTGGTGCGTCGCAGTCTTTTAATGTTTGTGGTGGCGCTGTTTTATTCGGGCGGGTTTTCGCACTTTTGGCCCAACATCCGCCTGATGGGCGTGCTGAATCGCATTGCCATTTGTTATGGCGTGGCGGGTGTCATCTTCTGTTTTTTTAATCTGCGCGCCATGATCGCAACATGCGCTGCGCTGTTGATTGGCTATTGGGCGCTGATGTCGTTTGTGCCGATTCGCGATATTCAACTGGACGATGTCGCGCTCAAGCAACTGGCGGAACAACGCCATGTTCCCACGGACGCCAAACAACTTTTTTACAGCACGACCAACTATGTGACAGGGCATTTCGAGCATGGCTTTGACCTGTCCGACCATATTGATTTCCAATATTTGCCCGGCCGAAAATACGACACGTATTTCGATCCGGAAGGTTATCTCAGCACCATCCCCGCCATCGGCACCTGCCTGCTCGGGGTGTTTGCCGGCTTGCTGCTCATCAACGCCAAACTCGAGGACATGCAAAAAGTCATCTACCTCCTGATGGCGGGCCTGATCATGGTGGCCTTGGGATGGGCCTGGAGCATCCAGTTTCCTGTCGTTAAGAAAATTTGGACATCGTCCTTCGTGCTGGTGGCCGGAGGTTACAGCGCGCTGCTTTTGGGAACATTTTATTGGATCGTGGACGTCGCGAAATATCAAACCTGGTGCCGGCCATTCGTGTGGATGGGCATGAACTCGATCACTATTTATCTCATCAAGAATTTCCTCGGCGGCTTCGGCAATCTCAGCAAGCGCTTCGTCGGCGGCGACGTGGGGACATTTTTGGAAAGCCACGTTCGGGGCAGCAGCGACCTGGCGATTGCCCTGGTCAGCCTGGGGATTGCGTTCTGGATCGTTGGCTTTCTTTATCGCCGTAAAATCTTCCTGCGCCTGTGATGTCCGTTCACGTCACCTTTTATTCCTTCTTTCGCGATTTGACGGGGGTGGCGGAAACCACCGCCGCGCTGCCGCCCGACAGCCGCCTGAGCGATCTTCAGGAGCAACTTTTCGCGCGCTACCCCCAATTGCGCCCCATGCAAAAATCCATGCTCCTGGCAGTGGGCGTGGACTATCAGAAGCCGGACTTCCTTTTGCGCGATCAGGACCAAGTGGCGCTCTTCCCCCCTGTTCAGGGCGGTTAAACCCATGCGCCGCCAAATTATCATCTCGCCCGATCTGATCGACGAGGTCGCTCTGGTGCGATCGCGCGAAGTAGGGTCAGACATGGGCGCGGTGGTTAATTTTCTGGGCTGCGTGCGCGGCCAGGAAACCGGAAACGAAATTGCCGCCCTCGAGTACGAAGCGTTCGAACCCATGGCCCGCCACCAGTTCAACCTGCTTCTGGATCAGGTGGAGAAACGCTGGCCCATCTCCTCCGTGCGCCTCGTTCATCGCCTCGGGCGCGTTGCAGTTGGCGAGCCTTCGCTCTGGGTGGAAGTCGTTGCGCCGCATCGCGCCGAAGCCTTCGCCGCCGCCCAATTTCTCATCGACGAAATGAAGCGCACCGTGCCGATCTGGAAGAAGCCCGTGGCGTCCGCGGTTTTTCCATCGTAATTGTGAAAAATTACGCTTGCTCCCGGCGCCGCCGCTCCGTAAAGTTCCCGACTCTTTTAGGAACCGTGCGTTACAACAATGAATAAAGGCAAAATCGTTCAGATCATCGGGCCGGTGGTGGACATCGAGTTTGGCGACAAACTCCCGTCCATCTACAACGCGCTCACGGTTGATTTCACTCCGCCCGGGTTCGGGCCGACCAAGCTGACCCTCGAAGTCCAGCAGCACTTGGGCGACAACTGGATTCGCAGCGTGGCCATGTCCAGCACCGAAGGCCTCAAGCGCGGCTTGGAAGTCACCGACACCGGCGCGCCCATTTCTATGCCGGTGGGACCCGGTGTGATGGGACGCGTGTTTGACGTCACCGGCAATCCGGTGGACGAACGCGGCCCGGTCGTGGCGGAAAAATATTATCCCATTCACCGCGCGGCCCCGCCGTTGGTGGACCAATCGACTTCTCCCCAGGTTTTGACCACCGGCATCAAGGTCATCGATCTGATTTGCCCGTTCTTGAAGGGCGGCAAAGTCGGCGCGTTCGGCGGCGCGGGCGTCGGCAAGACGGTCGTCATCATGGAATTGATCAACAACATCGCGAAGCTGCACGGCGGCGTCTCGGTGTTCGCCGGCGTGGGCGAACGGACCCGCGAGGGCAACGATCTTTACCACGAAATGTCCGAAGCGGACGTGATCAAGCAGAAAAATTTGGCCGAATCGAAAATCGCACTGGTCTATGGCCAGATGAACGAGCCACCGGGCGCCCGTTTGCGCGTGGCGTTGTCTGGTTTGGCCATCACGGAGTATTTCCGCGACGAGAAAAACCAGGACGTGCTCTTGTTCATCGACAACATTTTCCGCTTTTCGCAGGCGGGTTCGGAAGTTTCGGCCTTGCTCGGGCGCACGCCCAGCGCGGTCGGATACCAACCCACGCTGGCGGCGGAAATGGGCGATCTGCAAGAGCGCATTACGTCCACCAAGAAAGGCTCCATCACCTCGTTCCAGGCCGTTTACGTGCCTGCCGACGACTTGACCGATCCGGCGCCCGCCACGACCTTCGCGCACTTGGACGCGACCATCGTGC
Organism: Verrucomicrobiia bacterium; assembly: GCA_035551475.1. Classification (GTDB taxonomy): domain Bacteria; phylum Verrucomicrobiota; class Verrucomicrobiia; order Limisphaerales; family Palsa-1400; genus DASZMX01. Next base: position 72,580 of record DASZMX010000103.1, on the reverse strand, counting down.
TGGAGCGTTCCATCGCGGAATTGGGAATTTTCCCCGCCGTCGATCCTCTGGCCTCGAACTCCCGCGCCTTGACGCCGGAAATCGTCGGGCAGGAGCATTACGACGTCGCGCGCGGCGTGCAAAAAGTGCTGCAACGCTACAAAGACTTGCAGGACATCATCGCCATTCTGGGCATGGACGAATTGTCGCCCGACGACAAGACGACCGTGTTCCGCGCCCGCAAAATTCAGCGTTTCTTGAGCCAGCCGTTCACGGTGGCCCAGGCCTTCACGGGCCGCGAGGGCAAACAGGTGGCGGTGGCAGAGACGGTGCGCGGCTTCAAGGAAATTCTGGACGGCAAACACGACGAGGTTTCCGAGCAGAACTTCTACATGAAGGGCGGCATCGACGAAATTAAAGAGGCTTAATGGCGAACACGCTCAAATTGGAAATTGTCACCCCGGAGGCGCGCACCTTCTCGGCCGAGGTCGAGATGGTGACGCTCCCGGCGGTGGAGGGCGAAATGGGCGTGTATCCGCAGCACGTCCCGCTGATGACCCAACTGGTCCCCGGCGAAATCATTGTGCGGCAAAACGGCCAGGATTCCTACCTGGCCGTCGGCGATGGCTTTGTGGAAATTACCGGTGACCGCGTCGCTGTCCTCACGGACATGGCGCTGCTGGTGGACAACATCGACGAAGCCAAGGCCGAGGATGCCCGCCGCCGCGCTGAGGCTCGCCTGGCGGAAACGCTCGACGACGAGCAGACCGCCACGGTGCAAGCCTCGCTGGCCAACGCGTTGGCGCAATTGGAAGTCAAGCGCCGCCGCCAGCATCGTTAAGGCGCCTTGAACCGCATCGAAGAACGTTTCGCCCGTCTGCGCCAGGAGGGTCAAAAGGGTTTTATAGTTTACATCGGCGCGGGCGATCCCAATCTCGAGAAAACCCGCGAACTCGCCCTGGCCTTCGATAAAATCGGCGTGGACGTTTTGGAGCTGGGCGTTCCTTTCAGCGATCCGTTGGCGGACGGCCTGGTCAATCAGCTCGCGGCGCAGCGCGGCCTGGAATCCGGCGCAACGCCCGCCAAGGTCCTGGACACCGTTGCCGCCATTCGCGGCGCTTCGCAGGTTCCCATTGTCCTCTATATTTATTTCAACCTCATCCACCGTTTCGGCATGGAGAAATTCATTGCCGCCGCCGCGCGCGCCGGGGTGGATGGTTTTCTCGTGCTCGACTTGCCGCCGGAGGAGTCCGGGAATTACGACGCCTTGATGGCTCAGGCGGGCTTGTGCCCCATTTACCTTGTCGCGCCCACCACGCCCGAGGAACGCATCGCCACCATCGTCAAACGCGGGCAGGGGTTCATTTATTATGTTTCGCGGGAAGGCGTCACCGGGATGCAGCAAAAGGTTTCCGACACCATCTCCGGCATGACCGCCAAAATCCGCGCGCATACGGCGTTGCCGATTGCCGTGGGTTTTGGCATTTCCACGCCCGCCCAGGCGGCGGCGGTGGCGGCGTGTTCGGATGCGATTGTGGTGGGCAGCGCGATTGTCAATCAAATCGCGGAATTTGGACGCGCGCCCGACTTGGTTCAGCGCGTGGCATCTTTTGCCGCGACGCTCAAACCGCCGCGGATTTAGTTTTGGTTAACCAGCCCCTCGGGCGCGTGGGCCGTTTTGTCCACGGGCCGCGCCGTCACCGGCAGATCGAGCGTGAAAACGGCGCCGCATCCCACGCCTGCGCTAGTGGCCGTGAGTGATCCGCCCAATTCCCTGGCGGAAATCGCGCCGCTGTGCAAACCGAACCCGTGCCCGTCTTTGCGCGTGGTGAAACCCTGCGAGAAAATCAAATTCAGGTTCGCCTCCGGGATGCCCATGCCATTGTCGGTCACGCGCACACAAACGCGATCAGGAGCGCTGGGCTCCACCGAAATCACGATTCTCCTTTCGCCCTCGTTTTGCCGCACGGCATGTTTCGCGTTGTTGATGAGATTGATCAGGATTTGCAGGACCTTGTTCCGATCCACCGTGATGTCAGGAATCGGCTCGATCTCCCGGACAATTTCAACCTCGTGCATTTGCAACGCGCCCTGATTGATGGCGATCGCATCGTCCACGACGGACTCCAGCGCCACTTGCTCCACCACACCGCCAAGACGCGCGTAATTTTGCTGCATGGAAATGATCACGTTGATGTGCTCGATATTGCGGGTCAGCGAGCGGATTTCATCGGCCAATTCCTGGCGCGTTTTTTCCAGGGTTTCACCCAACTTGAGCAAGAACTGCGGCAGCAAGCGCCCTTTGGGATCGTCGCGCAGGAAAGCTTCGAGGCGGTCGTGATTTTGCTGGAGCAAAGCGCCGGCTTTGGCCACGCCCGCGATGGAAAGGCGCTGGGTGCGCTCCCGGATGAGATTGGCCGAGACATTCAGGCTGTTGAGCACGTTGCCAACGTTGTGCAAAACCCCCGTCGCGACTTCCGCCATGCCGGCCTGGCGCGAGGCGCGGATCAGCGTGTGCTGGGTTTCGGCGAGATCGGCCCGCGCCCGTTCCTTTTCCGCCACTTGTTCCCGCAATTCCCGCGTGCGCTCGGTCACGCGCATTTCCAATTTGTCATGCGCCGCCTGCAAACCCGCCTTGGCCTGGTGCAGTTGCAGATTCTTGCGCGAAATGAGGACGCCCCAAATCACGGAAATGGCGAAGACGAACAACACGCCAAAAAGCGTCGCCCACATGCGGGAGGGCGTCCACCACGCGGGTTGTTTGACAATTTTTACGTCGTCCCACGAACGCAGGCGCAGATGCATCGAGCGCGGCTGGTTGTATTCGTCAGTCTGAATTTCGTAAATGCCTGTCAGCTCCAACCGGCTGCCGATGGGCGGGAATTCCTCCGAGGGCAGGCCGCGCATGTCAATAATTCCCTGCACGGTTGCGCCCTTGCTTTCAATCAACATCCGCACTTCGCCATCCGCCCGCGCGACGTTCAGCAGCGTTCCTTCGGCGCGCACGAGGAGCCCGTCGTAATCCGGCTTGACGGACCGCGCGTCCAACACCGCGGCCGCTGGTTCGGGGCCTTCGCCAATTTTGCGGAAAATCGCTTCCCGCAGCACAAACCGCCGCCCCTGGTGCCCTGGGAAACCCGACACCTCCACAACGTCGCCGATTTTCAGCTTGTTGGTTTGCCCGCTCAAGGCCAGCACGCTGTCGAGGTCTTCGCCCGACCCGCCGCCCTGGCGGTCTTCCACATACAAATACCGCCCGGGCGCCTGCATAACGACCGTGCCCGAGGTGCGCACGCGGCGATCCAAATCAGCCTGCATATTGAAACGCCGCAAATCGGCCAACGGCCGCAAGGGAGCCGCGAAGGGATCCAGGGATGCCGCCTCGTCGACATGCGTTCCTTCGGCTTCACCCGCCCAAAGCTCGATGCCGGTCAATTGATGCCGGTCGTTGCAAATGGCGGCGCACACGCCTTGCACGCGGACAATGGATCCCACCGACAAACGCAACGCGCGATTATTACGCACCCAAATCTGAAAATCGCCGCTCGACGCCGACATATCCCAGCGCGCCAAGTCGCGGACGCGCACACTTTTGCGCAACAAGCCGCGCATTTCCACCAATTGCCCGTCATACGCGCCGGTCATCGCCTGTTCCAGCGTGATGAACGGCACATCGTCGATGCGCCGAAAACCTTCCACGGTCAAAACCGCATTCGTCACCACGGGCACGAAATCCCCGGGAGTCGTTTCGCCCCGCACGTTGACGATGGCGCCTGGTTGCACCGCTTGCACGCTATCGCATTTCGGTTTGACAACCTGCACGCCGCCGCTGCCGTCCTGGACGTAAACAAAATTCCAATTTGTCTGACCCCATGTCACCACTGCGTGCAAATTGACCGGCAAATGCTGGCTGGCTTCCTGGCGGTTTAGATCGCGAATGCGTTCCGCCAGGCGCAACGCGCCTTCGTTGGTTCCACCTCCGGAAGGAGCCGGCGGCGCGGCCGCCAGCCGATAAAAGGCGCGGCGCAAATATTGCCGCACACCACTCACGTAGGGATGGCCGACGGCTTCCACGTAATCGCCCGGCCGCACCGGCAGCGTTTGCTCGCTTTGCACCGTCACCTGGCCCGTGTCGTCCCAAAGGTTCAGCCATTGCCCGTTGTTATGCGCTTGCACGCGCCCGGCCACCCGCACCAAAGCCTCGCCGGCGCCGAGGCCTCCCTGGAGTTGATCGATGGCTGTGATTGGCAGAGCAAAGAGCGCGGAATTCGTCAACGAATCGATCACCGTCACGTCCGCCGGTTTGGCCGCCCATAATTCGACCTGGCTCAAATGCCCGTCTTGATCGAAGTGCGGCGAATAGACGCATTTGACGCGCACAAAATCGCCCGGGCCAAATCCAATGCCTTCTTCATTTGCGGGAGCGAGCACATTCAGAAATGCGCTCCGATCATCCCCAATAAAACGAAATGCCTTGTGCCGCTCGTCCGCTGACGTGATTTGATCCAGCAGGCCTTCCACGCTTACGAGACGCGGAATGTCCGGCTGGTTGCCGAGATTGGTGATCGCCAAGGCGGGCAGCGGAACATTGGATTCGAGGACTGTGACCTTGGTGCGATTCCAATCCCAGCGTTCCTGAAACGGCCGGATCCATCCATCGATCGCAATGCGGTCGCCGGGGTGCAGACGCAACGGAGTCTGGTGAAAGGGCAGAAACACCGGTTTCCCGTCGCACTCGCCCCAGACGACCGACCAGCGGGCGTCAAAATAATAAATCAAGGCCTCGGTTTGAATGCGGTGCAACTGCTGCCGTTCCTGCGTTGGCGTGGTCCAGATTTGCTGGATGGTCGTCAACGTCGGCAAGGTGGACGCGGATGCATTGGTCTGGCAGTGCGCCGCGCCGGTGGCCAGCCACGCCAGGAGAAGCGTCCAGGCGCGCCGTGACTTTATGTAAATTGTTCCGCCCATGGCGTTTTGCTAGTCCCCAATTCCTATCGGCAAGGGAATAGCTAAACTTTACCAAAGCGCGGCGGATCAAGGCTTGAGCTCGATGCTGGCGAAGAGGCTTTCCAGGTTATTGAGCGGCGCCTCTTTGGCAGGCTTGGGATTCAAGGCTTCGCGCAGGTAATCAATCGCGTCCGGAATCGTCTTGACGGAGCGCGGCAGCGAAGCCCCGCAGGCGTTGGCGTGGCCGCCGCCCTGGAGTTTCTCCGCGATCTTCAAGGCCTCGCCGTGGCGGCTGCGCAGGCTGACGATGACGGCGCTGTTGGCTTTGCGAAAAAGCGTCATGAGGACAGGGTAGGGCGTGGCGCCGTTTTCCAGGAGTTGATGCACGATGGCATTGTTGTTGCCCACCACGGTGTCCACATAACCCACCGTCGGACTGATTTCCGCGATATTGCGCTTGCTCCATTGCAGCCCGATCGGGTCTTCCACTTTGCGTTTGATCGCCATGACTTCCAGCAACGGATGGTTGAGGAGCGCCTCCAGCTGGCCGTCGAGGACGGCGTGCAAATTCCAAAAACCGTAGGTCTTGACTAGGCTCGCGTAGTCGTTGGCGATGATAAAATCAGGGTCGTTCTCGAGGAAAAGATCGCCGACGTTGCTTAATTGCACGATGCGATCCAGTTCGGGCGAACTGATGCCATTCTTCTGGCACAACTCGTAACAGAGCAAGCTGGCCGACTTCGTGATGTCATGTATAAAAGTGGCTTCCTTGGCCGGCGCTTCCGTGGCGTGATGGTCCACCACCAGCCATCCCGGTTTATCCATGCGCGGCTCAAACGTGAAATCGCATGCCCAGCCGATGCGTTCACGCAGATCGCGCAGCTTCCAGCTCTGGTAATGATGCGCCTCCATCCGGACGTCGGCGTTGAAGAGATGCTTCGCCAAACGCTGCAACAGCAGGCCGCTGACAAAACCGTCCAGGTCGCTTTCGTGGGTCAGAATAATGTCAGGCCGCGTTAATCCGTTCACGCCGCTAACCTAGCCAAGGACTGGGAAATTGAACAGGGAGTACTTTGCATTCCTCAGCGCAAAGTTTCGCTGATGGCTCGCGCCGCCGCTGCCGGGTCGGGCGCCGCGCAAATCGGACGGCCGATGACCAACCAGGTGGCTCCGGCTGCCATCGCCTCGGCGGCGGTCAGCGTGCGCTTCTGATCGTTGGCTTTGTCGCCGGCCGCGCGGATTCCCGGCGTCACGAGCGCCATGTCGCGCGGTATAATCTGGCGCAAATCGGCGATTTCCAATGGCGAGCAAACCAGTCCGCGCACGCCCGCTGCCACGGCCAACCCCGCGAGCCGCTCCACTTGCCGGCCGACATTCGCAGGCAGGCCAACTTCGGAGAGTTCGTTGCTGTCGAGGCTCGTCAGAACCGTCACCGCCAAAACGAGAGGCGCGGTTTGGCCGAGGGTTTTGGCGGCGGTTTGCGCAGATTTCTCGGCGGCTTCCAGCATGGCTTTGCCGCCGCCCGCGTGCACCGTCAACATTTGCACATCCAGCCGCACGGCGGCGGCGACGGCTTTGGCCACCGTGTTGGGGATGTCATGGAATTTTAAATCCAAAAAAACCGAGGCCCCTGTGGCGCGAATTTCCCGCACGATATCGGGCCCGGCAATCGTAAATAGTTCGCTCCCCACCTTGAAGCCGCCGACCACCGGCGCCAGCGTTCGGACTAATTTCCGCGCTTCATCCGCCGACGGCAGATCGAGCGCCACGAAAATGGGGTTGCGCGGCGTCATTCCTTCACTGAGATGGAAAAGATATGGCCGTCCAAGGCAATGGCGTAGAGTTCGCCATCGAGATCTTCAGCGAAACTATCGATATTTTTCGGCTGCTCCAGCAACGTTCCGTAATCCACCAATTTGTGGTCTTGATAACGCAGCCCAAAAATAGTGCCGAGGGCGAAGTCGGCGTAAACGTAAACGCCCTGCAACGCCGGATATTTTTGCCCGCGATAAACATATCCGCCTGTCACACACATGCCCGGAGCGTGTTTCGGGAACTGCGATTTCGCCAGGAGATCGGGCCGATGCGGGTATTCGATGACCGGCTCATTGTAGCGGGCTCCTTCCGGGGCCGGCTTGAAATAATGCGCGCCCTCCCGCGCGCACCAGCCGTAATTGCCGCCCTTGACAATCAAATCCACTTCTTCCCAAAGGTCCTGGCCGACGTCGCCAGCCCATAGCTCCCCGGTCTGGCGATCAAAACTGTAACGCCACGGATTGCGCATGCCCCAGGCGTAAACCTCGTGGCGCGATCCCGCTCCGCCGTAATACGGCTCGTGCACAAACGGATTATCAGAAGGAATGCCGTAGGGCAGGGGCGGCTTGTTTTTCTCCGGGCTTGGATCGTGTTTATTGACGTCGATGCGCAGAAATTTTCCAAGCAGCGAGGCCGTATTCTGCCCATTGTTGAACGGGTCATCGCCCATGCCGCCGTCGCCCAACCCGAGGTAAAGATAACCGTCTGGCCCAAACAAAAGCAGGCCGCCCTTGTGATTTTGAAATGGCTGCGGAACCTCCAGCAGAATGCGTTCGCTGGCCAGATCGAGGCGGTTGGTGTCATCCGCCGCGAGTTTCAGCTCGCTGATCACGCTGCGGTACGGATAGAGCGAATGGTTGGTGTTCTCCTGCGTGTAATAAATGTACGCCAGGTGGTTGCTTTGGAAATCCGGATGAAACGCGATGCTCAGCAGGCCGTCTTCGTAGCCGAAAAACGGATGGCGATCCGTGATGTTCAGAAACTCGGAAGTTTGGCTGCCGTCGCCTCCCTTGGGCGTGATGAGAATGCGGCCGGCCTGCTCCACCAGGAAAAAGCGCCCCGGGTCACCCGGCGCTTGACACATCCAGACCGGGTTGGCGAGCTGCGCGGCGGGAAAGAGCGAGGTGAGTTTCACGTGTGGCAGTGGATTGGCAGCCGCCGCCATCGCGCCTAAAACCCAAAGCCAAACTATCCCGCTCAATTGAATGAATTTCTTCATGCGCACAATGGACGATGTAACACGCTTGCCCCTTCAATGCAAATGGCTGGTCATTTCGTATCGGTGTTTTTGACAAACGCGGCGGTGTCGCGCGCCGCCTTGGTTTCCACGCCCGGTTTTTGCAGGAAACCCAGATCGCGAAACCAATCCATGAATCGGAATTGCCACGTCCCAAACGGGATGCCGTTGCGATCCGTCAATCCGCCTGACATGTGGCTGCCATCGGGCAAAGGGTCCCCGGGATGGCGGCCATTGCCGTAGATGTGCATTTCCACATTGGGTATGCCGGCCTGCAACATGGCGGCGCAATATTCATCCGCCCACAACGCATGCACGCGGTCACCCGAACCCGCGCACGTGATAAACGCGGGCGGCGCGTTGCGCGGCACGGGTGGATTTGCCTTCCGCGCAAAAGGCGTGGGACCGGGATAAATCAACCCTACAAAATCCGGCCGTGACGAAATTCCCGCCAAGGGATCGCCCGGCTCGCGGTTGGTCTGATCAAAATCCACGAAGAAAATAGCCGCCGGAGCCGCCAGTTCCGCCCCCGCCGAAAAACCGACGATGCCAATTTTGTGCGGGTCAAGGTTCCATTCCTGCGCGTGGGCGCGCACGAGGCGGATCGCCTGCATGGCGTCGCGCACGGCGTTGGTTTTCACGTTATAGCCGTCGCGCCGGAGCCGGTTCCGCAAAATAATCGTATTGACACCATAATTGTAAAAGAACGGCACAAAATCCGCGCTTTCCCCGCCAACATTCAGCGTGTTGTGACCGCCGCCCGCCACCAGAATCACCGCGGCTCCCGTGTTGAGCGAGGCGTCAACGAAGTGCGCTTCAATCGACGGATTGTGAATGTTTACGATGCTCGAGATGCGCCCCGGCACAGACTTGCTCATATTGTAAACCTCCGCCTCCCCCACGCGCGCCTGATTCAAGTAAGGCGAATCCGACGGATAGAGGCACAACACGACGCCTCCCGGCACAATGGGTTTGGGCGCGTAGGCATTAGTTCCCTCCGCCAACGCTCCCACCGTCAAGAGGCATGCGCAGGCGCAAAAGATCCGGGTAATCATGGCGCAGAGTGTTGACACAACCCGAGCGAGACGCAAGCGGCGAGTGGGCTTCCGGCGCAGACAAGCGCAATATGTCAACGGACTTCGATCAATCGCTCGCTCTGTTGCAATTTTTGGACAATGAGGGCAGAAGCGGCTCGATCCATGTCAATAAAACGCGCGTTGATGAATTGCCCATGCGAAGCCAAACCACAGAAGGGCCAACACGACCTCAACGAACCCATTCGGCGAAATCCTCGTCCTTCGTGATAATCGCAGCTTCGTGTTGTAAGGCATACTGCCAAACAGGATTGTCCTTGCTCTGCGCCAATCCGATGTCCAGAACATGCTCGGCTTGATGCCCTCTGTCACGAAGCCAGCGAGCCAACGCAGCGGGCAATTGCGTGTCGACCAGGAAGCGCACTATTTCAGGCGTTCACGAGCACGGGAAAGTTGACTTGCTTAGCGGCAAATTCGAGGCAGGCGCGGATGTCTTCGGGCTGGAGGAATTTGTAATCCCCCAGAATTTCCTCTCGGGCACGCCTGCGGCCAGGAGATCGAGCACGTCCTTCACACGGATGCGATAATGGCGAATGCAGGGCCGTCCCCCACATTGTTCCGGGTCGAACGTAATACGATCCGCGTACTTCATGCGCACAGCATAAGACCTTCGATGGCGCCATTCAAGAAGGGGTTTATGCGCCTTCGCCACGATTGCGATCTTGACCCTGGCGAACGTCCACCAGCACATTCCCGGTATGGCCGAAGGAGATTACTTACCGGAAAAGTGGATCTGGACCTCAGCCGATTTTGAACGAATGGGCTGGCATGATGTTTATATTCACGCGATTGGATTCCAGAACCTCGCCCTCGCTTTCGACATTGATTACACGTGGCAAAGGATAAAGCCGGCGGCGGGTGAAATATACTACAAGTCGTGGATGTCGCCTGCGACTCTCATATTTGACGATGCTCGCGATGTCCACATTACTTTGAAGCCCGAGCCGGATGGCTGTCCGATCGTCATGAAACTCCACCGGTCGGATGCCGTTGCCGCCCAAGGCGGTCAACCGACTTGGCTTTGGCAATTTGAGTGTTTACAGGGCGAGATAACATTTCGTGCCGCTGATTACCGGCAATTTATACGCCGCCGGCCCGTTTTGGCGTCATCTCAATTCTTTTCTGAGGCAGAGCGCGGCGGGATAACATTCTCGCAGGTCACGCCGGAGACTGACGCGGGCTGACTTGAAAAACCTTCGCGCTGGGGGAAATTGGGGTGTGAGGGATGTTCAAGTGTTGGCGACGGATTACGATGGGACGTTGGCGCGGCATGGGACGGTGGAGCCCGCCACGTTGAGGGCCTTGGCGCGGTGGCGCGAGGCCGGCCGGCGCGTGATTTTGGTGACAGGCCGGGAGTTGCATGAATTGCGCGAAGTTTTTCCGCAATTGGATTCTTTGGATCTGGTGGTGGCGGAAAATGGCGCGCTGCTCTATGAGCCCGTGACTCAGAAAGTGGAATTGCTTTGCCCGCCGACCTCGCGCGAATTTGTGGAGGAGCTGGGGAAACGCGGCGTGGCGCCGTTGTTCGTCGGGCGCGCCATTGTGGCCACTCAGGAGCCAAATCAGGGCGCCGTGGCGGAAGTGATTGCGGCGTTGAAGTTGCCGTTGGAAATCATCATGAACAAAGGCTCGGTCATGGTTTTGCCCGGCGGTGTCAATAAAGCCACCGGCTTGCAGACGGCGCTGCGGACGCGCGGCTGGAACCGCGTCCAGACGGCGGCCATCGGTGATGGCGAGAACGATTACGACCTGCTGGCGGCCGGCGGCTTGGCGGTGGCGGTCAGCAACGCAGTGCCGGAATTAAAGAAACGCGCGGATTACGTGACCCAGGCTTCCCATGGAGCGGGTGTGGCGGAATTGTTGGATTTGATTCTGGCGGAAAAACTCGAAGTCGGAGTCCAGGCGGAATGGACGCCGCCTCTCACGTAATGACCCACGTATGTTTGCGGGCGCGGGCGGTGATGGACGCCCCCGACCATAAACGCGCCCCGCCGATGAACGCCTTGTCATTCGAGCCGCGCTGGGCCGGGCCCGGCAAGCGCCCGAGGAGCCTCACATTCCCGCCGCCAATCACGATGTAATCCGTGCGAAAAGCGGCGGCGAGGCTGCGCACGACGATGCGCACCGCCTTGGCCCACGCGCGGCGGTCACGGTCGGCTGCTTTACGCCCGAGGGCCTGGCCCACACTGGTTTGACGGTGCATCAATTCGCCCAGCTCCAGCGGCACAATCACGTCATCCAAAATAAGCGTCGAGCCCAACCCCGTCCCGAGCCCGATGAACAGCATGCGTCCGCCGTGATAGCTGCCCAACGCTTGCATGGCGGCGTCGTTAATGATCTTGACAGGTTTCTTGAAGCATTTGGAAAAATCAAAGCCGACCCACCCGGGGCCGAGATTTGGCGGATCTCCGGCGGCGCGGCCGTGAATGACGGGGCCCGGCAGCCCGATGGAAATCGCCTCGTACTTCCATGTCTTGGTCATATCCAGGACGGAAGCCGCCATTTTCTCCGGCGTCATGTCTTTGCCGGAAGGAATTTCGCGCCGGGCCGATTTGCCCCAAACCCGAAACTTGATGTGCGTTCCGCCGACGTCGATCACCAACACGTTCATCGGGGGCACCGTAGCCGAAGCGACGGGTCAGATCAAATGACAGAACATCGCGTCGCGCAGCTTGGGTTCAAACCAGGTGCTCTTGGGCGGCATGATGCCCCCTTCATCGGCAATGGACATCAGGTCTTCCATGCTGGTGGGAAACATCGAAAACGCGCAGGCGAATTCTCCGCTGTTCACGACCTTTTCCAGCTCCGCCGTCCCGCGAATGCCGCCGATAAATTGAATGCGTTTGCTGGTGCGCGGATCGTCCACGCCAAAAATCGGCGCCAGCACGTGGGTTTGCAAAAGCGAAACGTCCAACGCGTCGATGCCTCGGGCGGCGGATGTGATGGCGTCGCGAAAATGGAGGCCGTGCCAGCCGCTTTTCAGGTAAAGCGAGAGATCGTGCTTTTTTGCCGGCTTGGGCGGGGTGCTCGGTGAAATCTCGAAAATAGATTCCAATTTTTTCAACAATTGCGCCTCGTTGCCGCCGTTGAAATCCTTCAGGACACGGTTATAGGGTAGAATCTGGAGTTGATTGTGCGGAAAAATCACGCTCATAAACCAGCCGCTTTGGCCCGCGCCTTTCCGTGATTTGAAAATGCGCCCCGCCGCCGCCGTGCGATGGTGCCCGTCGGCAATATACAAATTCGGCATGGCGGCGAACAGATCGTGAATCGCCTTAATCGTCGCGTCGTCGCGGACAGTCCATGACGTGTGGCGAACGCCGTCCGACGCGGTGAAGTCGATCTCTGGCGAACCGGCCGTGACGCGCCGGGCCAGTTCATCCAGACGCGGGTTGGCGCGATGGGCGAGGAACACATTGCCGGTTTGCGCGTTGAGATGCTCGATGTGTTTGACGCGGTCGTCTTCTTTGTCCGGGCGGGTTAATTCGTGCTTTTTGATCACGCCATCCAGATATTCCTGGCAGCTCGCCACCGCCACCAGTCCGGTTTGCGAATGAGAACCCATGATTTGGCGGTAAAAGTAAGAGCACGGCTGGACGTCTTGTTGCAGCGCTCCTTCGGCGATCAGGCGTTGAAAGTTTTCACGGCCTTTTTCGTAAACCGCCGGGGAATAGACGTCGGTGGTTTCGGGCAAATCAATCTCCGGCTTGCTGACATGCAGAAAACTCAGCGGGTTGCCCTGCGCGAGCGACCGCGCTTCCGCGGAGGACATGACGTCGTAGGGCAACTCGCAGATTTTCGCCGCGCGCTTGGGATCAGGCCGCAGGGCGGCAAATGGTTTGATTTCAGCCATGGCGGGGACGTTACTTTCCCAACGAGGCAAACGCAAGTTTCCGGGAACAAAGCCCTTTTTGGCGTCTCTTACCCGCAATATGAAATACTTGAACTCTACCATTTTCGCGATTTCACTGGCGGCCTTGAGCGCGGCGCAAGGGCAGGGATTGACAGCTTCGGGGACTCTGGCGGGCACAGCTGGGACTGGAGGACTCTACAATTACACGCTGACTCTCACGGACACCAGCAGCACAACCCTTGGCTCGTTGTGGTATGCTTGGGTGCCGGGCTCGTTTTTCCTGCCGCACGCTCCGTCCTCCGTGACCACTCCCTCGGGGTGGAGCGACAGCATTGTTAGTTTCAACGGTTCCTCGATTCAATTTACCGCCAATTCGCCCGCCAACGAATTGACGCTGGGGCAATCCGTCACCTTCGGGTTTAGCAGCCAGGATTCCCCGGCGACCCTCGCGGGTGATTTCAACGGTTCGCCGACCGGCACGTCCGTCGCTTACAGCGGGAACACCTTGAGCGGTGTGAGCGACACCTTTGTCGTCGCGAGCGTGCCTGAGCCGTCCACCTGGATTCTGATCGGGCTCGGCGGAATAGGCTGCATGACGCTGCGGCGCAAAGTCCTCATGGCGAAGCCGGTGCGCTCTTGCCATTGACGCGGGGGGCGGCTACCGTTCGCTCATGCAGGCAGTCACCTCCCGATCGGCTTTTTGGTTTGGGGCCGCGGTCACTTTCAGTTTGGCGGCGGGCGGAGTTTTGGCCCAGTCAAATTTCCCGCCCTTTCGCACTTCCCAGCGCATCACGCTGCCCATGCCACGCCCGAGTTCGGCGCCGGCAATTGCCGTCCCGCCCAACGTTGCGACGCTCGTTTTCGATCAAGACGTCAAGGAGTACAACGCCAAGCCGTTTGAAACCAAGGCTTCCTTCACCTTTCACGTCACCAACGCCTGGACCAACGCCATCACGATTAACAACGTCAAACCGTCGTGCGGTTGCACCACGGCCAACATGCCGCACACGCCCTGGGTGTTGCAGCCGGGCGAAGGCGGCTTGGTGGATGCCAATATCAATTTGGCCGGAAAAATGGGGTCAATCACGAAGACCTTGCAGTTTTTCACGACGGTCGGCGCCCGCGTGGCGACGTTGAAAGTGAACATCCCGGCCCCTCCCAGCGCCAACGCCATGTCGGCGATGGACCGCAAAGCGGCGATGGCCCAGGCCGCGGTCGATCCGCAGGCCATTTTCAAGGGCGATTGCGTCTCGTGCCATGTCGAGAAAGGGCGCACCGCGCTGGGCGAGGCGTTGTATGTCGCGGATTGCGGCATCTGCCACGAATCGTCGCATCGCGAGAGCATCGTGCCCGATTTGCACGCGCTCAAGACGCCGACGAATTTTGAGTATTGGAAAAACGTGATCGTGTTCGGCAAGGCCCACACCTTGATGCCGGCCTTTGCCATCAGCCAGGGCGGGCCGCTGACCGACCAGCAAGTGCTCTCGCTGGCCGGCTATCTCAGCCGCGTTCTCTCGCACAACGTGCCGCTGACCCCCATGACCAACGCGGCGTCCGCCCACGGCGATCACTTCGCCGCCGTCAAGCCCTAGGTTTAGGGCGTGGCGCGGCCGACATCGAGAATCCGGAAATAAGCGTTGGGATTATTATTAGTGACAGTCACGGTCAGGTTCGTGGTTCCGGACACCAGCGTGGACCAATTGATCGGGCTGGCCAGATTGGTTGTTTCCTGAACGTTGAACGGGCCCACGCCGCCAGTCCAATTCAACACCACGGCGCCATTGGCGGAGGCGGCGGTGGTAAAGCTGACAGTGGCGGGATTGAGGCTGCCGAACAAACCATGATCCTCCACCGCATCCGGCCCGGCGATGCCGGCAGTGAAGTAGAGAATATTTACACTTGACCCTGAGCCGCCGTTGCCGAAGGCGAGACCCCACATGCCGGGCTGGCTGAAGGGGCTGCCGTCGGACGTGAAAACGGGGCCAATCCAATCTCCCGTCGCCGGCTGGTAGGCGTTGATATAGCCGTCGCCAAAATTTCCGATCAAAAGAGCCCCGCCATAAGCGCCGAATCCGGCGGGCGCGAGCGCCGTTCCCCAGGGAGAATTGAGCGCGCCGCCTGCGATCAACTGGCGCAGAAGATTTCCGCTGGTGTCAAATACATCCACATAACCATTGCCGGGGCCGCCGATATCATCGTGCGCGTCGGCGTCCTGCAAGGCGAAGGTGACATATAATTTGCCGCCGATATTTTGAATGCCGAACGGGGCGAAACCCGGCGGAAGGGAGCCGTCCGTGAAAGTTTTCACGGTCTGCCAATGACCGTCAATCATTAAGACTTGGTTGTTATGGAAATCGGTCGCGTAAAGATAATTGCTGCCCTGGGCCGAGCCGATGGCCAGGCCTTTGAAGACGGCGCCGGAGGCGGAATTATCGACTTCCAGAATGGCCGCGCCGCCGGAGGCCCAGCCGGAGATCGTGCCGTCCTCGGTGTCGAAGATAAACTTGGCGGACGCGCCTGCGACTTGGAAGTCGGGCGTGCCGTTGAAGACCGTGCCTGTGGGCGCGGAGGGCGGAGTTCCGCCGGCTGCGGTGGGAACGGTGACAATGAGCGGATTGGAAATACCGGCTCCATTGTAGAGCGTGGAAACGCCAGTTCCATTATCGGACAGCCAGAACGGGCTGCCGCCGCTGAAGGAGATGCCCCACGGATTGACGAGATTGGTGTCCAGATTTTCGGCCATGCCTGGCAGGTCGGAGACCAGATTGCGCTGGATGTAGGAGGCGGCGCCGACCACGCCCTGAAACGCTGGCGTGACGCTCGCGAGGAGGCCGTGGTCTTCGACGGCGCCATCGGCGGCAATCCCCGCCGCGAAATAAAGAATGTTGGTTTTGCCGCCGTTCCCGCCATTGCCAAAGGCGATGCCCCACAGGCCCGGTTCGGAAATGGGATGCCCGGTTGTGTCATTCAGCGCGGACACCCATGCGCCGTTGGTCGCATTGAACACATTGATCATGCCGTCGCCGAAGTTGCCGACCAGCAGGTCGCCGCCAAATGTGCCGAATCCATTGGGAGCGGTCGCCACGCCCCAAGGCGAGTTGAGGGCGCCGGCGGAAATCAGGCGATGGAGCAGATTTCCGCTGGTGTCGAATACATCCACGTAACCGTGGCCTGGGCCGCCGATATCGTCGTGCGCATCACTGTCTTGCAACGCATAAGTCACAAAGAGTTTGCCGCCGAGATTTTGAATGCCAAAAGGGGCGTAGCCCGCCGGCAAGCTGGGGTCGGCGAACGATCCGGCGGGCGTGAACGGGCTCCAATTCCCATCGAGCACGACGATTTTGTTGTTATGAAAATCAGTCGCGTACAAATAGTTTGAGCCGTTGGCGGCGCCGGTGGCCAGACCCTTGAAAACGGCGCCGCCGGCGGAGCTATCCAGCTCCAGCACGGCATTGGCGCCGCTGGTCCAGCCGGCAATCGTGCCATCCTCCGTGTCGAAAATAAATTTGGCGGCGACCCCGGCGATTTTGAAATCCGTCGTGCCGTTGAAGATCGTTCCGGTGGGCGCGGAGGGCGGGGTTCCACCGGCAGGCGGCGGGATGGCGACCACCATCGCATTGGCCACGCCGGAACCGTTATAAAGCGTGGAGACGCCCGCGCCGTTATCTGAAATCCAAAACGGGCTGCCTGAGCTAAAGGAAATGCCCCAAGGATTTACGAGATTGGTGTCCGTGTGATCCGCCAGCCCCGGGATATCCGAGACCAGATTGTGCTGCACGAAGGCGTTTTGCGCCGGCAGCGTGGAAGCTGAAATGCCCAAAATAAAAAGAGAGCTGGAGATGAGTTTTGTGTTCATAGCGCGTGTCGTTCCTGGTGATTGGTTACCTCTGACAACTGCCACGGTGAGAGGCGCCGTTTATTTCTTTGTTCCCGAATGGGAAAAGAATCAGGGGATTTGCTGCAACGCGCGCCGCGCTTCGCTGTAATCAGGCTTGATTTTTAAGGCGTTACGAAAATGGGCGCGCGCTTCTTCAGTTTTTCCCTGATGAAACAAGGTGAGTCCCAGATTAAATTCTGTCTGATAATCCGCCGGGTTCAATTTTAACGCCGCCGCATAATACGTGAGGGCTTCGTCAAATTTATTTTGCGCGGCCAGGGCGTTGGCCAGATTGCCGTACGGCCCGGCGACTTCCGGCTGCAGGCGCACGGCTTCTTTCAGTTCGAGGGTGGCGTTGGCCATGTCGCCGCGCATCGCGTAGCCGAGCCCGAGTCCGTTATGCGACGCGGCGCGCGCGGGGTTAAGTTGCGCGGCGGCGGCGTATTGCGCCATGGCCTCGCGGCCGCGGCCCGCGCGCGTCAGCGCCTCGGCGAGGTCGAAATGCGCGGGCTCGGAAGCCGGATTGAGCCGCACGGCCTCGGTGAATTCCGCGATGGCGTCGGCCTCACGGCCTTGCGCCGACCATGTCAAACCGAAATTGTGATGGGCCTCCGCGGAATCCGGGTTGAGCGCGAGCGCCTGGCGGTAAGCGCCCACGGCTTCCGCGAAAAGGGCGGAGTCATGGCGCGCGCTGGCAGTGTCGGCCAGCGCATTGGCGAAATTGAATTCATGGGTAAAATCCGGGCTGACGCGGACGAGTTCGCGGTATTGCGCGAGGGCTTCCTCGTAGCGCTGCGCGTCCAGCAACGCTCCGCCGAGATTGTTGATGGCATCGGCGTAGCCCGGCAGGTCGCTGATCGCGGCCTGATATTGGGCGATGGCGTCATCGAGATGATGCGCGCGGTTATACACATTTCCGAGGTTGTAATGCGCCAGGTAATTGCGGTCCGTGACGGCAATCATGCGTTGGAACAAAGTCTCGCTGTTTTTCCAATAACCGGTTTGGTGAAAGGTGAGGACGGCGCACGCCACGAGGGCCGCGCCCGCCGCGCCGCACGAAATTTTGGAGTCAATACGACTTTCGGCCGCCGTCCACACCACCATGATGAAAATCCCAACCAGCGGCAGATACGTGTAGCGGTCCGCCATGGATTGCATGCCCACCTGCACCAACCCGATCACCGGCACGAGCGCGCCCAGATACCAGAGCCACCCCACCATCAAGTAAGGGCGCAAGCGCGCCTGCCAGATGACGGCCGCCGAAATTGCGAGGAGGAACAGCGCGGCGAGCGCCACCTGCCAAAGCTCCCAGCCGCCGTGCCGCAAATAAAGCGCGGTGAGGTTTTCCGGCCAAACCATTTTGCCGAGGTAGCGGACGTACGAAACCACGGCATTTTCAAGGCGCGCCGTGATGGAAAAATTCGTGACGGCTTGCATTGCTCCCCCTTGCTGCTGAATGGAATATGTAATCACCGCATCGACGGCGCTGAGCGCGAAGAAGGGAATTTTCTCCACGAGCAGCCGCCCGTCCCATTTCGGCCGGCGCCGCAATGGCCAATAATCCAGCAGCAGCAGCACAAATGGCAGCGTCACCAGCATGGGCTTGGACATGAGCCCGAGAGCGAAGAATAAAAGGGCGAGCCCGTAATGAATTTTGGAGCCCCGCGCGTAACGCGTGTAGGCCCACATGGTCAGCAGCCAGAAAAGCGCGCTCAGGACGTCCTTGCGTTCCGCCACCCAGGCCACTGATTCCACGTGCAAGGGATGAAGCGCGAAGAAGGCGGCGACAAATGCGCTCCGCCACATGGCTCCGGTCATCTGGCGCAGCACGAAAAAGAGCATCAGCGTGTTGGCGATATGCAGCAGAAGATTGACGAGGTGAGGCGGGCCGGGGCGCAAGCCGAATAATTGACAGTCGAGCGCGTGCGTCAGCAGGGTGATGGGATGCCAGTTGCGCGCCACTTCGCTGCGGAACGCCCAGCCTACTGTTTGCGCGGTCAGCCCGGCTTGGGTATGCGGGTTATTGGCGATGAAATCGGGGTCGTCGTAAGTGACGAACTCGAAGCCGCCCACGCGCGCGTAGGCCAGCGCTGTGGCCAACGCCAGGCCAAGGCAAATCAGCCACGTCCACCGGGCGGGTTTGGGAGTCGGCCGCTTGGGCATCGATATTTAATGACGGAGAAAACCGCGCGACGCAAGCCGCGCGCTAATTACACATCAATGGGGGCATTGCGGCGGGCCTCGCGTTCCCAATACCAGGCAATCCACACGCTGATTTCAAACAGAAGCTGGAGGGCGATGGCCATGAAAACCTGCGTAAAAACTTCCGGCGTGGTCAAGAGGGCGCCAAGCACCAGGTTGCCGACCACCATGTAACGCCGCATTTTCGTGAGTTTGGCGTAGTCAAGAATGCCAATCTTGACCAAGGCCAGGAGCACGACTGGCAATTCAAAACCGAGGCCCATGCCGAGCATGAATTTGATCAGAAAGCTAAAATAGGTCGGCGCCAGCCAGTTCTGGATATGCACGCCCATGCCGGCCACGGCGAACAGCTCCGCAAATTTCAGCGCGGCAGGCATGACGACGAAATAGGCAAACGACACGCCCGTCAAAAATAAAATCGTGCCGAACCAAAACGCCTGCATGAAGTATTTCTTCTCCTTGATCTTCAGCGCGGGCATGACGAATTGGCCGATGAAATACAAGACGGCAGGCGAGGCCAAAATGAGGCCGCCAAAAAAGGCCACATGCATCCAGGATAGGAAAGGATCGGCCGGATCCATGAACACCAACTCCGGCCCGGCGCTTACTTCCGAATCGGGTGTGGAATCCAACTCGTAGGTGAGCATGTTGGAGCCTTGCAGGACGCCGGGCACCAGGTGAAGAGTGACGTGGCGATTGGTTCCCAAGTCGATTGAGCCAAGGTGATTGGTGGTCGCGCTGTACGTGGACAACGTGGCTTCGCCCAGCTTGATGGTGACAATTTGATTGGTGTCTTCCGGAATGAACGCGACGTGGCGATGCTGCGCGCGCGCCAGGGGCCATTTAAGAATGGCGACTACCGTCTTGACACCGAACAGGCACACGAACATCCCGATGGCAATGGCGGCGGCGCTCTTGATGAGCGTCCAGCGCAAATCTTCGAGATGCTCGAGAAACGACTTTACGACGCCCCCGCCATCATCCTCGTCCTCTGGTTGGAGATCGTCGCGATCGGCCATGATGGATCGTCCGGCGCCGAATTAAGTCTTCGGAACCGTGGCGGTCGGGACGCTGGCCGTGGGAGCAGGGGTGACAGGAGCTGCGGGCGGAACCGGGCGCGGCGCGGGAGGAGCAGGGGGCTCGTTCATCGCGTTTTGCAATTCACTCGTGACCTCGTTAGAGGCTTTCTTGAATTCCCGAATGCCCTGGCCGAGGCCCTTGGCGAATTCGGGAATGCGCTTGGCGCCAAAAAGAATCAAAATCGCGACGAGCACCACGACCAATTCCCCGCCGCCCATTCCGAGAATACCGAGCATTGCGTTCATAGACACTTATTAAGCTGACCGTGGGCCGTTCTTGTCGTCTTCGGCGGAGCTTTTCTTGAATTCCTTGATGCCCTGGCCGAGGCCCTTGGCAAATTCCGGAATGCGGCGCGCTCCGAAAAGAATGAGGATGGCGACCACGATGATGACGATTTCGCCCGAGCCCATTCCCCACAGTGCAAGCATTGCGTTCATTAAATCAAAATTACTTTACGACTATATAGGTACTTCACCTGACCTGTTTAGTAAAGGTCGATATTTGGCCGCCAAACTCATTTCGCCCGGCGGCCCCAGCGTTATTGCGGTTGCAACAGAATGAGATCGCCGCGACGATTTTTCTTCCAGGCCGCTTCATTGTGGCCGGGATCAACCGGCTTGGCGGCGCCGTAGGTGACGGTGTGAATGCGTCCCGCGTCCACGCCCAGCTGCGCCAGGTATTCGCGAATGGCCAGGGCGCGGCGGTCGCCGAGGGAGAGGTTATATTTTTCCGTGCCGCGCTCGTCGCAGTTGCCTTCGACGGTGAGAGCGTCGGTGGTGTTGCTTTTGAAATAACCGGCCACGTCCTGAAGCTTGGATTCCTCGGACTTTTTGATGGTGGCGCTGTCGAAATCGAAGAGCACGGTGTCCGCCGCGAATTTCTCGCGGTTCTCGGTGTGGGGATGGTTCCACAGGCCATCGGCGCTGGCGGGCAGGCCGGCGGGATTCGGCTGGGAGACGGGCGGCTGCTCCGGCGTGACGCGATTGCCGAAATCATTCGGGGTCTGGACCGGTTGCGAAGGCGGCGGCGCGACGGGAGCCTGGCTGCCGGGAATCGGCGTGGTGTTGATCGGTTTGTGTTTGCAGCCGCTGACGGTGATGAGGAGCGCCAGCCCGATGGTGGTAAATAGCGTTGAACTTTTCATTTATTGGTCTTTGCGTGGGGATTCCATTCTCACCTTGCCCATGAAGGCTCCGAACAGCTTCCCGAAATCTGCCTGACATCCTTGACCTGTTTGGTAGGCGCGTCAAGCAAACATAGAGTGCGTTTGTCACTTGTCCGCCGGCTGAAGATGATCGTGCGGGAATTGGGCGCCCAGCACGGGTCTTCTCCGGCTACCAGCTTCTGCGCCTCACCCCCGCTGGCGGGCGCAACGCAAATCGTAAAATTCATGCTGCCGACGGTGAAGGCAATCAGTTTGCCGTCGGGCGACCAATTGGGCCCCGTCAGATTGGCGCCGAGAACCCCCGCGGCGCTGACCGGGACGGACTCGCCGCCGCTGGCATTGATTTTGCGCAAGGTGGCGCGGCCGCTGCGGTGCACAAAACAAATTTCCGAGCTGTCCGGCGACCATGTGGGGCAGGAATCTTCCTCGCGGGATTTGGTCAGTTGCTTCAAGCCGCTGCCATCGCGATTGGCCACCCACAAGTTGGGGCTGCCGCCCTGGCTCAAAATCATCGCCACGCGGCGCCCATCCGGCGAAACGGCGGGGCTGAGATTGGAGCCGGGGTGCCCGGCGAAAACCTTGCGGGCGCCCGAGGACAAATCATGTTCCAGGATCTGCGTGGTGTTGCCGCTTTTCCAGGAAGTGTAAAAAATCGCCTGCCCGCCCGGCGCCCACGATGGGCTGTCCACGAGCGAATTATCGTGTGTCAATTGAATGGGATTGTGGCCGTCGAAATCCGCGACGAACACCTCCGAGGAACCGGCTTGCTGGCAGCGATACGCGATCTTCGTGTGAAAGATCGGCGCTGTGCCGCGCAGTTCCTTGATAATATCGTCGGCAAAGGAATGCGCCTGGGCGCGGGCGCTGCCGCCGCTGTAAACGCGCGAAAGAATTGGGCTCTTGCCGCTGAGGCTCAATGAGCCCGAAAGCTGTCCGCCCGCGCTGCCGCTGACGACATATTGCGGATTTTCCGAGGTGATGCGAATGCCCATCACGGAAAGATCGAAAGCCAGGACGCTTTGGGTCTCGCCGGAAAATCCGGTGATGGAGACCGGAATGAGCGCGCGCGCCACGCCGTTGATTTGCAGCTCTTCCTGGGCCATGGCGCCGTTTGCCGCCAGGCAGGTCACTGTAAGCACGAACAATTTCTGGAGGTAACTATTCATCCGCATGCAGGTTAAAGTTGATGTAAAAAGTGCGTTGGGAATCGGTGGCGCCATGGGGAAATTCCGGGAGGCTCGAAACGGCGCGGAGCGCGCGCTCGACGGATTTGTCCACCACGCTTTCACCGGACGGGCCGACGATTTCGGCGGACATGATGGCGCCGTCGTGCGCCACCACAATCTTCACCCGCGTGATCGCAAATTTATTGGCGACATTATCCGGGCGCATCCATTTGCCGTCGTAAATGCTGCGCACCACCGAGCCGTAATCGGCAAACGAGGGGCCGCCTTCGCCCGGATTGTCCTCCGGCGCCGAGCGGGAGGAAGCTTTGGAGGTGAGGCCTGAATCCAAGGAAGCCAACGCCTGGCGAAATGCTTTTTGGCGGCGAGCTTCCGCGCGCGCAGCCGACGCGGCAGCGGCGGCGTTGGCGGCCGCTTCGTCGTTTTCGTCGGTCTTCGGCTTTTTGACTTTGTTGGCGGAAGCGTTGTAGGGCGTGTAATCGACCTGCACTTCGTGGGTTTTCCTGGCGGGTTTCGGGGCGGGCAAAAGCGCGTGCGGCGCCGGTTCAGGAATTTCGCGTTCGATCGGTTTGGGCTCCGGCAGTTTAACAGGTTTTGGCGGCGCTGGCTTGGAAATGGCGGGCTGCGGCGGCGGCGTTTGCGGCAGCGGCCGCGGCGGAGCGATTGGTTGAACTTCCGGGGGCGCGGCTGGCGCCGGCTGCGGCGGCGGCGGAACGGCATTGGGAGAGCCGCCGCCCACGCCCGGCGTGTCAAGAATGTTGGCCGGCAGCATGGTCAGCGTCGCCACATTGACGGTGCGCGGCGTGGACTCGAACGCAGCCCCGCCAATCAAAATGATCGCCAGCAAGGAATGCATCCCCAACGAAAAAGCCATGCACTTTTTTTGGGCGCGCGTCATTTGTGCTCCAGCGGCGCGGTGCGCGCGGTGAATTGCGTGATGTGATTGCGCATGCAGGCGTCCAGCACGGCCAGGACGCGGTCCCATTGGGTGCGTTTGTCGGCGCGGATATCGACAATCAACTTGGGATTGCGGTCAAACGCGCGGCGCAGCTCGATTTCGAGTTGACTGATGTTGAAGTGTTTGCCGTTGAGAAAATAATCGCCCTGCGGCGTGACTTCCACCACGCGGATATTGTTGCGGTCGGTCGTGCGCGTGTCGGGCTTGCCCATGTTTTGCGGCAATTGCAGCGTGACGTTCTGCTCCAGCAACGGGCGCGTGATGACGAAGATGATCAGCAGCACGAACGCCAAATCCAACAGCGGCGTGATGTTGATTTCATTCAACGTCACCAGCGAATTGCGTTGGGAAAAACGGCGCATCGGCGAATCATTCTTCTTTGAGGTATTCCGTTTCCATTTTGGAGACGAATTCCTGCGCGAAATTATCCAGCTCGACCGTGCGCACGCGCAAGGTGTGGACGAGCCAATTATAGGCGAACATGGACGGAATGGCCACCAGCAGCCCCGCGACCGTCGTGATCAGCGCCGCCGAAACGCCCGGCGCCATCGTGGGCAAATCCGCGCGGCCCATCTGGCCGACTTGCGCAAACGTGTCCATCACGCCCCACACCGTTCCGAGCAGACCCAGGAACGGCGCGCCGCTGACGGCAATGGCGAGCAGGATGAGGCCGGATTCGAGTTTCAGCGATTCACGCGCCACGGCGCCTTCGAGGGTGCGCTTGATGTGCTCCATGCTTTTGAGCGAGACGTAGCGTTTGCGGCCATCACCGGTTTCGTTTTTGAGGCGGGCATCCAACTCCACGCAGCCTTCCTGATAAACGGCGAACATGGGGCAGCCGTTGACTTGCAGCCGCCGATCGAAGACTTCCAGAACGTGTTTTTGCTTTCGAAATTCCGATTCAAAAAAGAGGTTGAGCTTTTTCGCCCGGCTCATTTGCAGGTGTTTGGACACCATCATGTACCAGGCCACGACGGAGACCACTGACAAAAAGAAAATGATGAACCGCGCCTCAATGGTGGCTCGGCCCCAAACATACTGAAGTTGCGTCTCCGCAATGATTCCGACGGGAACGTTCATTAAAAGTCTTCGCCGCGGCTACAATACAGCCGTGTCCTTCGGCGCCACGTGGAGGAATGAAATGGTCAATTTTTCACGCTGACGCCGCTGATTCCGACCATCTGCGTGCATCCTATGACAACCGCGCTTTTTGGCAATAACTTTCGGGAAAATTTTTTTACGGGGAGAAATCACCCTTTTTCCGCGAAGTTGACAGCGGGCCGCAGCGGTAGAATTTTAGAATATGGACATGGATAAATTGACGATCAAGGCGCAGGAAGCGCTGAAGGCTTCGCAGGAAGTGGCGCGGCGGCATTCCCATCAGGAACTGGACACGGAGCATCTTTTGGCCGCGTTGCTGGCCCAGGGCGAAAGCCTGGTGCCGCCCCTGTTGCAAAAATTGGGCGCGCCCGCCGCCGCCATGGCGTCGGCCGTGGAGCAGGAACTGGGGCGGAAAGTAAAGGTGCAGGGCGGAGCGTCGGATTTGTATTCGAGCGCCGCGTTTAAAAAGACCCTCGACGCCGCCGCCGAGGAGGCGCGGAAATTGCACGATGAATATGTCGGCGCCGAACATTTATTCCTGGGTTTGATTGACCAGGGCGGCCCGGCGGTCAAAAAGATTTTTCAGGCGCAGCATGTGACGCGCGACGCGGTGTTGAAGGCGCTGGCCGAATTGCGCGGCAATCAGCGCGTGACGGACCCGAACCCGGAGGACAAATTCCAGGCGCTCGAAAAATACGGGCGCGACCTCACCGCCCTGGCGGCGGCGGGAAAAATTGACCCGGTGATTGGCCGCAACGAGGAAATCCGGCGCGTGATGCAAGTCTTGACACGCCGCACGAAAAATAATCCGGCGCTCATCGGCGAACCGGGCACCGGCAAGACGGCGATTGTGGAGGGATTGGCGCGGCGCATTGTCAGCGGCGATGTCCCGGAGTCGCTGAAAAACAAACGCGTGGTGGCGATGGACATCGGGGCGATGATCGCCGGCGCCAAGTATCGCGGGGAATTTGAGGATCGGCTGAAGGCGTTTTTGAAAGAGGTCACCGCCAGCGAAGGGCGCGTCCTGCTTTTTATCGACGAGTTGCACACCATTGTCGGCGCCGGCGCGGCGGAGGGCGGCAACGACGCCTCCAACATGCTCAAGCCGCAATTGGCCCGCGGCGAATTGCGCTGCATCGGCGCCACCACGCTTGATGAATACCGCAAGTACATCGAGAAGGATCCCGCGCTGGAACGGCGCTTTCAACCGGTGATGGTCGGCGAGCCGAGCGTGGAGGAAACCATTGCCATCCTGCGCGGGCTGAAGGAGCGCTACGAGGTGCATCATGGAATTCATATTCTTGACTCGGCCTTGGTGGCGGCGGCGACGCTGTCGCAACGTTATATCACCGACCGGTTTTTGCCGGATAAAGCGGTGGATTTGATGGACGAGGCGGCCTCGCGTCTGCGCATGGAGTTGGATTCCATGCCGGTGGAAATCGATCATTTGGAGCGGCGCATCATGCAGTTGGAAATTGAGCAAACCGCCTTGCGCAAGGAGAAGGATGAAGCTTCGCGCGAGCGTCTCCAACGCATCGAGCGCGACCTGGCGAATTTGAAGGAGCAATCCGCGCAGCTCAAGGCGCAATGGCAAAATGAAAAAGCCTCGATCAACGCCCTGGCGATTGTGACCGGGCAATTGGAGGAGGCGCGCCAGAAAATGGACGCCGCCCAGCGCTCCGGCGATCTGAATGCCGCCGCGCAAATTCAATATGGGCGCATCCCGGAGTTGGAAAAAAAGCTGGCTGACATGCAAAAGGAATTCAATCGGCGCGAAGGCAAGCGCCTCCTGAAAGAAGAAGTCACCGAGGAAGATATCGCCAACGTCGTCTCCACCTGGACGAGCGTGCCCGTCAGCCGGATGCTCGAGGGTGAGCGCGAAAAACTCGTGCGCATGGAGGCGCGCCTCGGCGAGCGTGTGATTGGCCAGGAAGAGGCGATCAAATCCGTGTCCAACGCCGTGCGGCGCGCGCGCAGCGGCTTGCAGGATCCCAACCGGCCCATCGGTTGGTTCATTTTTCTTGGGCCCACCGGCGTGGGAAAAACCGAACTGGCTCGGGCGCTCGCGGAATTTTTGTTTGACGATGAAGCCGCCATGATTCGCATCGATATGAGCGAATACATGGAGCGCCACACGGTCGCCCGTCTGATCGGCGCGCCGCCGGGCTACGTCGGGTACGAGGAAGGCGGCCAGTTAAGCGAGGCCGTGCGGCGCCGCCCCTACAGCGTGGTCCTCTTCGACGAAATTGAAAAAGCGCATCACGATGTTTTCAACGTGCTTTTGCAGGTTCTCGATGACGGCCGATTAACGGACGGGCAGGGGAGAACCATTGATTTCAAGAACACGATTATCATTCTCACGAGCAACATCGGCTCGCCCATCATTCAGGAGGCGTTCGCCGGCGGCGCCATTTCCGTGAAGGAGCAAACGCGCGTGGAACAATTGGTGCGCACGGAATTGAAAGCGCATTTCCGCCCGGAATTCCTGAACCGCATCGACGACATCATCATCTTCCACAGCTTGGACGAGAAACAATTGTCCGCCATCGTCGCCGTGCAGTTGCGGCAGGTGCAAGCGCGCCTGGCTGGCCGCGGCCTGACCCTGGAAGTTGATGCCGCCGCCGCCAAGTTCCTGGCCAAGGAAGGATACGATCCGCAATTCGGCGCCCGTCCGCTCAAACGCGCCATTCAGGAAAGCCTGCTCGACCCGCTCGCCATGAAATTGCTCGACGGCGAATTCAAAACCGGCGACCGCATCACCGTCACCGCCCCCGGCGACGCCCTGAAATTTCAGCGCGAAAAATAAACAGTCTTGACAAGTTATTTCTTGCCACCATGCCGCCGCGCTTTTACGCTTCCAGTTCGAGGATGCCAGTTTAGCTCAGTTGGTAGAGCAACGCTTTCGTAAAGCGTGGGTCGCCGGTTCAAATCCGGCAACTGGCTCCATTCCTTCGTCGGCCCTGATAATTGACAGCCGCTGGTTGATCCGTTAGGTTCCGTGCGTTCAACTGACTATTGATGGGGAATAACGGAACAGCCATTGCCGCGCCGAATCTCGCCGACCCCAAGCGCCTGGACGCGCTCGTTGCCACCGGGCTGCTGGACAGCCCGCCTGAGGAGACCTTCGACCGACTCACGCGACTGGCGAGCAGTATTCTGGGCGCGCCCGTTTCGACGATTACCCTGGTGGACGCCGCCCGCCAGTTCTTCAAGAGCCAGTTTGGGTTGAGCGAACCGCTGGCCACCGCGCGGCAAACCCCGTTGTCCCATTCGTTCTGTCAATACGTGGTGGGGATGGCCGAGCCGCTGGTGGTGGCGGACGCCCGCGAGCATCCCACCTTGCGCCACAATCTGGCGGTGCGCGATTACAACGTCATTGCTTATTTGGGCGTGCCGCTGACAGCTCCCAATGGCCAGACCTTGGGATCGTTTTGCGCGATCGACGCCGCGCCGCGTGTCTGGAGTGAGCGCGAGGTGAAGATTCTACAGGAAATTGCCTTCACGGTGATGTCCGAGATCGAGCTCCGAATCGTCGCGCGGGAGTTTCAGGCTAATTTTATGGCGCTGCGCACGCTGGAGATGCAACGGGACGAACTGGTGCATATGCTGGTGCATGACTTGCGCAACCCGTTGGGGGCGCTGTCGCTGACGCTGGAATCGCTTAGCTGCAATCCCAAGATGGAGGCGGGCCCCCGCCAGACTCTGAGCATCGCGCTGGAAGGAGCAGACGCTCTGCTTGCCATGATCAGCGAAATTCTCGACGTCAGCAAAGCGGAGGCGGGAAAGCTGAATCTGAATTTGACTGAATGTTCTCCCCGAACCTTGGCTGAACGGGCTTGCGCGCGCATTGCGGCGCTGGCGGAGGAAGCGGGTGTGACCTTGCGCGTCGAAGTTGCGCCCGATGTGCCTAATATCCGCGCCGACGGCAATAAACTTCATCGCGTGCTCGTCAACCTTCTCAGCAACGCGGTGCAACACACCCCCAAAGGCGGAACTGTCACCGTCCGGGCCCGGCCCGCTGATGGAAACATCCTTTTCGAGATCGCTGACACCGGCTGTGGCATTGCTCCTGAATCCTGCGGCAAAATTTTCGAGAAATACGGTCAAAGCGCGCTTAGAAAACTCGGCAAGGTATCCACTGGGCTGGGCTTGCCTTTCTGCAAACTCGCCGTGGAGGCGCACGGCGGCGCGATCACGGTCGAAAGTGAATTGCAGCACGGGACAACCTTTCGTTTTACTATCCCGCAGTGAGACAATCCGATTGCTTGTCAAACATTCCATGGCAAGACGAGGCCGGTGGAACGTCGCGGCGCTTGATATAAACCGAATTCAGCCGATATAGATGTAGAATGAAAAAACTGGCGCTGGGCCTGGCGTTGGCCGCCATGGCCGGCTATGTGATTTATGCCAAGCTTCAGCCGCCGCCGCCGCGGCTGGCGCAAGCGTTGGAGAAGGCCGCCCAGGAAAAGAAGCTGGTGCTGCTGGATTTCACGGGGTCGGATTGGTGCGGGTGGTGCATGAAGCTGGATGCGGAGGCTTTGGGCAAACCGGAATTTCTGGATTACGCGTCTAAATATTTGGTGACACTGGTGGTTGATTTTCCGCAGCGACGCGAGCTGGCGGGGGATTTGAAAGCGGCCAATCGCGCGATGAAATCCAAATTCGGCGTGTCGGGTTTTCCCACCTTGGTTTTATTGAGTCCGGCGGGAAAAGTGGTTTGGCGACAGGAAGGATATGTGGAGGGCGGCCCGTACGGCGTGATCGCGCCCATCAATCGCGCCCGCATGGCTTTGGGCTTGCCCGCGCCGGCAACCGCGGTGGCGACCGTGCCTTCGCAGCCCGCGCCGATGCCGAGCCCAAACGTCGCGGTCGCCAAACCTCCCGTGGCGCTGCATGGGGCGGCGAATGACGCGCCCAAATTGCAGGGAATACTTTATGCGCGAGCCAATCCCTCCGTCGTGCTGGGCGGACACCAATGCAGCGAAGGCGAATCGGTTCGCGGCATGAAGGTGGTAAAAATCATGCCAGACCGCGTCACGGTGGAATGGGAAGGCCGCACCGAAGAGTTG
Organism: Verrucomicrobiia bacterium; assembly: GCA_035551475.1. Classification (GTDB taxonomy): domain Bacteria; phylum Verrucomicrobiota; class Verrucomicrobiia; order Limisphaerales; family Palsa-1400; genus DASZMX01. The sequence goes on along the minus strand of DASZMX010000103.1, from coordinate 43,019 downwards.
ACCATGCATTAAGCGCCGGCGAGAACTTCCGCCAGCCGTTGCACGCCGGTTTTGATTTCCGCCACGGGCATTTTGGTGAAATTCAGGCGCATCGTATTCCGGCCCGCGCCTTGCAGGTGAAATTCTTCGCCCGGCACAAAAGCCACATCGCGCTCGAGCGCCAGGGGCAAATACTTGGCAGCCGCCATGCCTTCCGGCAACGTCACGAAAATAAACATGCCGCCTTCGGGTTTTGTCCAAGTCGAGCCGGGCGGAAAATATTTCGCCAACCCATCCAGCATCGCGTCGCGGCGTTCGCGATAAACCTGCCGCAGGCGCGGAATGAATTCCTCCATGTAGCCGGTTTGCAGAAGCTCCAGCGCCAGATGCTGATTGAACGTGCTCGTGTGCAAATCCATTGCCTGCTTGGCGCGTCCCATGCGCTCGATCAACGGCGGCGGGCCGATCACCCAGCCTATGCGCAAGCCAGGCATCAGCGTTTTGGAAAATGTCCCCGCCTGAAACACCCGCGCGCCCGAATCCAATTCCAGCAGGCTGGGCAAACGCTCGCCTTCGTAACGCAGCTCTTCGTACGGGTTATCCTCGAACACGGGCGCGCCGCATTGCAATAGTTCTACCCGCCGTTTCCGCGTCAACGTGACGCCGGTGGGATTCTGAAACGTCGGCATCACGTAAATCATTTTGGGGCGCTGCGCCAGGAGCGCCGGCAATTCCTCCACTTTCATGCCGCCGGCATCGACGCCAACCGGAAGAAAGTTGGCGCCCAACGGCTGCCACGCGAGCAGCGCCGCCATGTAGGTGGGATTTTCCACCACCACGCGGTCGCCCGCGTCCAGCAAAACGCGCCCGGCCAAATCGAGGGCCTGTTGCGCGCCCGTCGTCACCAGCACGTTTTCACGTGTCAAGTGCAAGGCGCCCCGCGAATAATGCGCCGCAATCCAATCCCGCAATTCGGCCACGCCTTCGGTTTCGCCGTATTGCAGCGCCCGTCCGCCCACGCGGCTTAAAACCGCGCCCACGGCTGCTTGCACGCGTTCCAGTGAAAATAATTCCGCATCCGGCAATCCGCCCGCGAACGAGATCATGCCGGGGCGCGCCGTGGCCTTGAGCAACTGGCGCAAGGCGCTGGGTCTCATGTCGCGTGCGCGCGGCGCAAATAGTTGACTCCAATCCATGGTCATGCGCCGAGTTTACGGCGGCCGGGGATGGCCGCCCAATACTTCTTGGTTTGCGCTCCCATGCCTTTGCGGCATAGTCGCGCCATGGAACTTCGGCATTTGCGCTACTTCGCGTGTGTTGCCGCCGAGTTAAATTTTACCCGCGCCGCCGTGCGTTTGCGCGTGGCCCAACCCGCCTTGAGCCGTCAAATCCGCCAGCTCGAAGACGAATTGGGCGTGGCGCTTTTGCTTCGGTCCTCGCGCGGTGTTCAGCTCACCGAGGCCGGCCGCGCCTTTCTGGCCGAAGCCCGCTCGCTCCTGGCCCAAAGCGAACAGGCGATGCGCGTGGCGCGACAGGGCGAAGCCTTGCGCATTGGCTATATCTGGGGGCTTTTTCATTCGCTCGTGCCGCCTTTGCTCCAGCAATTCCGCCGGCAACACCCGGATACCGCCGCGCATCTTTTCGATCTGGCGCCGATGGAGCAAGCCCGCGCCCTCCTCGACGAAAAGCTCGACGCTGGTTTTATCGGATTCGCGCACGAAGCCGGAACCCCCGGGTTGCGGCGGCAAGCCGTGGGAAACTGCGCGTTCGTGGCCGCGCTCCCGCAAGGCCATCCCCAATCGCGTCAAACCAAAGTTTCCCTCGCCAAATTATCCGGCGATTTTTTCCTGGGCATCTCCGACCAAACCTATCCCGGCGCTTCGCGTCATGTCGCCGATGCCTTTGCGCGCGCGGGCGTCCGTCCGAAATACTTGCAGATGGTCGAGCGCGGCTACACGATTCTCGGCCTGGTCGCCAGCCGTTGCGGCGTCGCCCTTGTTCCGGAATCCCTCCAATCCCTCCCGCACGCCGGCGTGGTGTTTCGCCCTTTGACCGATCCGCCCACCGCTGAACTTTACGTGGCTTGGCGCGCCGCCGCTTCGTCCCCCGCGTTGCGCGCTTTCCTCGCGCTCGTTCCAGAGCGCGCGCCGGGCCGCTTGCGCTCCGCATTGTAAAGTGTATCGTTCCGTAACGCGAGACGCTCGCGGAATCCTGCCCCCCGCAGCTGTTAATGGATGAAAGCATCCACGCGTCATCGCTTGTCGTTGCCTGTCAAACGTCATGAAAATAAACCGATCTAACGCCGAGGGCTTCACCCTGGTGGAATTGCTGGTGGTGATTGCAATCATTGCCGTGCTCGCGGCGCTGCTTCTGCCGGCGCTTTCCACGGCGCAGGAAGCGGGACGCCAGGCGGCATGCTTGTCCAACGAACGCCAAATCGGCCTGGCCGCGCGGATGTATATGGATGACTACGCCGGTGGCCTGTTTCATCATCATAACGGCTGGGTTCTCGATGACGGCACGCAAACGGACACCCTCCCAACCAGCCTGGCGGGATGCGCCGGCGGCGGCATGGGCGACAGTCATGCGGAAAAACCGTGGGTGATCTTTTTTTATCCATACCTGAAGAATCGGCAAACCTGCTTTTGCCCGTCCGACCGCACGCCTCGTTCCCGTTATCTGGCTACGGATTTGTTGACGTTTAATGGCGGCATCACGAATGAGGACCAGGCGATGCCGCCGGATAGCGAGCAGGCCATCGCGCAAAAGGAATATCTCGCCATGGAAAGCTATGCTTTGGATTCGATTTTTACCCATCGCTGCGCCCGCTATGCGGTCGATGGCTCGCTCTATGGCTTTGCCACCGACCAAGCCGTGGCGAGCGTTAAAAATCGCGATCTGGTCTTCTTCTCCGAACGCAATTCCGAAGCGCTCGACGCCGCGGACAACAGCCCCTACGGCAGCATTATTCAGGATGATTACGACACTTGGGTGGGCGAGGGCGCGCTCGTGCAATGGGGTTCAGGCAAATACGCTGACCAAGGCTGGATCCGGCACAATCGCCATCGCGCCCGGGCTAACTACATCTTTTACGATGGCCACGCCCAAAACCTTTCGTGGGCGCAAGCCCGCGGCAAACAATACCCGGACGGCGTGGTGCGCAGCCCATTGCCCAACCCCCCGCTTTGATGGCGCCAGTCCGAGCAGCAAAACGCCGCAAAATAACGCTTGAATCTGCGGCGCAGTCCGCTACATTTCCCGTTCTTTTGACGGATTTATTATGACTCGACATTGTGAATTGACAGGCGTTGGACCGATTAAGGGCTCTCATATCTGGCGCAGTGGTAAGGCGAAAAAGAAGGGCGGCATCGGCACCCACGTCACGGCCATCACCAAGCGCCGTTTCCTGCCCAACCTCCAGCGGGTCAAAGTCCTCATCAACGGCGAAGTCCGTTATGCCCGGGTCTCGGCCAAGGCGATCAAAAAAGGCCTCGTGACCAAGGCGCCCAAGCGCACCTGGACGAAAGAAAAGGCCGCCGCCGCCAAGACCAAGTAATCAGCCTCGCTTGAGGCGGTGCATGGTGGCGCGTTTGAGTTCGCGATCAGATTCGCGTTTCTTGATGTCGTCCCGTTTATCGAATTCCGCTTTTCCCTTGCCCACGCCGAGGGAGACTTTGACCTTGCCGTTTTTCCAGTAGAGGGACAGGGGAAAAAGGGCGTTGCCTTTGACGGCGGCCAGACCGAAGAGCTTGCGAATTTCCGACTTGTGCAGCAGGAGCTTGCGGGGGGCGGTGGGTTGATGGCCAAAACGGTTGGCCTGAATGTATTCGTCGATGTGGGCGTTGTAGAGCCAGACCTCGTCTTTTTCCACGCGCGCAAAGGCGTCGCTGATCTGCACCTTGCCGGCGCGCAGGGCTTTTACTTCGGAGCCGTGCAAGACAATCCCGGCCTCATACGTTTCGAGGACATGATAATCCCGCTTGGCCTTGGAATTGTGGGCGATGTCAGCCATGGCGTCACCGGCTGGAGGAGCGGAAGGCCCGCCAGGGCGCGTTCTTTAGGAGCGGCGGCGCTTCTTGGGGGCGGGCAATTCTTCCTCGCGCTCCAACATTTCAAAAGCCATTTTGCCTTCGATCAATTCGAGGAGGGCGATATCGGCCGCGCCGAGAGAACCGGATTGCTCGATGAGCGGACGGCTGTTGCCGCCGCCGGAGGTGAGTTGCCGCACGCGGCGGGAAATCACGTTGACCAGAACATTGGGATTTCCCACCTTGGCCAAAGCCTGCTTAATATATTCGCTATTCAAGCCGAACAAGCTAATCGCTGGCCTGCTGAACGCAATCCTAAAATTTCACAGTTTCCCGGACGCCCCTTCGCGCTTGCGTTTCCCCCTTGCTTCGGTAACGTCCGGTCGTGCCCCGACTGCATCATTGAAACATGAATCAAAGGAACTTTATGAAAACAAATGCCCTCTGCGCCGCCCTCCTGCTGGCTGCGGGATCATTGATCGCCGCGGATTCCACCCCCAAAGACGACGTGCTGAACGCCGCCAAGAAGCTCGGCGCCAGCGAGAATTATAGCTGGGTCACGAAGGTCGAAATGGCGAATTTCACGCCTGGACCGACGGAAGGGAAAATCCAAAAGGACGGCCTGGCTTACATCACTTACACCTTTCAGGACAACACCATGACGACCATTGTCAAGAATGGCAAAGGCGCCATCAAAACCGAGGATGGCTGGAAATCGCTGGAAGACGCTGCCAAGGATGACGGCGGCGGCGGACCAAATTTCACCCGTTTCCTGGCCATGCGCATGCAGAATTTCAAGGCGCCGGCGGATGAAGCATCCGATTTGGCAGGCAAAACGAAGTCGCTTGCCGCGGCGGATAACGTCATTTCCGGCGAATTGACCGAAGACGGCGTCAAGGCCCTCGCAGCTTTCGGCCGGCGCGGACGCCAGGGCGGCACACCGCCTGAGGTGAAGGATCCGAAAGGCTCCGTTAAGTTCTGGATCAAGGACGGCGTCCTGACTAAATATGAATACAAGATCAGCGGGACGCGCGAATTCAACGGTGAAGAGCGCCCGATCGATCGCACGAGCACGACGGAGTTTAAAGACGTGGGCACGACCAAGATCAGCGTGCCGGACGAGGCCAAAGGCAAAATGTCCACCTAGGCCAGCCACGCCTTTTTAGAGTCTTGCAGGGGCTGCGTTTGCTCGTGGCCCCTTTTATTTTTATGGAACGATTGCCTGGATTTCGGGATTTTTATCCGGAACCGCTGCCGCATCCTGACGCCGCCAGCGCGGATGTTCGCCGTCACATTTTTGATTGCTGGCGAAGCGCGGCGCGGCGTTACGCCTTTCAGGAATATGACGGGCCGCCCCTTGAGCCGCTGGAGCTTTACACGCTCAAAAGCGGCGCGGAAATCGTGGGGCAGCTATATAACTTCACCGACAAAGGCGATCGCGCCGTCGCTCTCCGCGCGGAGATGACGCCGACTTTGGCGCGCATGGCGGCTGCCCACGAGCGGAATTACAAAAAGCCGATCAAGTGGTTCGCCATTCCCCAACTATTCCGCTACGAGCGCCAGCAAAAGGGCCGCCTGCGCGAGCATTTCCAATTCAATGCCGACATCATCGGCGAGGCCAGCTCCGGCGCGGATGCGGAATTGATCGCGCTTTTGATTGACACTTTGCGGGCGTTGGGGCTCGGGCCGGAGGATTTTGTCGTGCGCTTGAGCAGCCGGCATGCGTGGGAGGAGTTCTTCGCGCAGCACGGCGGCCAGGCCGATCAGGCGTATGGCTTTTACCAGATCATTGATAAACTGGAGCGCGAAGATCCGGCCGAAAGCCGCGCCCGGCTGGCCGCGCTCGGTATTTCGTTTGAGGAAGTCACGGCTTTTATCAAGGACGGCAAGCCGACCGCGGAATTGCAGGCGATCCTCGACAATCTGGGCCATCGCGGCCTGGCTGATTTTGTGAAGGTGGATTATTACGTCATCCGCGGCCTGGCTTATTACACCGGCGTGGTTTTTGAGGCGTTTGACAAGAAAGGCGAGTTTCGCGCCATCGCCGGCGGAGGCCGTTACGATAATTTGATCAAGCTGATCAGCGGCGGAAAAGTGGATCTGCCGGCGTTGGGCTTTGGGATGGGGGACGTCGTGCTGGCCGAGTTGCTAAAACAACGCGGCAAATTGCCTGCGTTTGATTCGCGGGTGGAATATTACTGCCTGATTGAGGACGAGGAATTGCGGCCGGCTTCTCTGGATTTAACGCATTACTTGCGCGGCCTTGGATTCTGCGTCGAATACTCGCTCACGCCGCAAAAACCGGACAAACAATTCAAACGCGCGCTGGAACTGAAGGCCGGGGCCACAGTGAAACTGGAGCGGACGGCGTCCGGCGAAGTGGCGATCAAGCTGAAGAATCTTGCCACGCGGGAGGAAAAGATTATCGCAGGGAAAGGGGATCTGCCGCGGCGGCCCAATGCGTAGCGTCATGGCGTGAAGAACGGGAAGGGAATAAAGTGAGGCGCATTATCCATCGGGTGTGCTCGATATTCTTTTATGTCTTCTTAATCATGGCGTTTGCGGAACTCCTTCACGTTCAGGACGATCATCGCAAATTATTTTATTTTTTTTGTGACCTGGCCGTGGCTGCCGCCTTTTTGGCGGTGATAATTAAAGGAAAGCGCCCATCCGAATGAAGGGCCGCCGCAGCCACGGGTGTTTGACTGGCTGGCGGGAGAGGATTATGATGAAAATCGCTATGAAGAAATTATTTATCCTCGTTTCCACCCTGTTGTTCACGGCTAGCGTGTTCGCGGCCGAATTCCCTGACATCACGATTGGCGATTTGAAGTCGGCCATGGCCGCCAAGAAAGTCGTCCTGCTCGACGCCAACGGCAGCGATTCATGGCAGGCGGGCCATATTCCGGGCGCCATCGATTTCACGGCCGAAAAAGAGCAGTTGGCCAAGGCGTTGCCGGCAGACAAGAATGCCCTGGTGGTGGCCTATTGCGGCAATCCCCAATGCCAGGCCTATCTCGGCGCCGCCGAAGCCGCCAAGAAACTTGGCTACAAAAACATCAAGCACCTTCGCGCCGGCATCGCTGGTTGGAAGGACGCTGGCGAAAAGACCGAAAAAGGCAGCTAAACGCCCGCCTTACTTCGCCACTTCGTAGGCGAATCCCTTCAAATACTCGGTCTCGGGGATGGCCGGAAGAATTGGGTGGTCGGGGCTTTGCGAAAAGGTCGCAATGCGGCGCAGCACGCGCCGGGCGTCAAAGGACGCTTCCATCGCGATGGACTCGAAGAGCGCGGCGTCCACGTGGTGCGAACAGCAAAATGTGGCCAAAACACCTCCCGTGCGCAGCAGCTTCAACGCGCGCAAATGTATTTCCTTGTAGCCCCGCACCGCATCCGGCACGGACGCCCGATTGCGCGTGAAAGACGGCGGGTCGAGGATGATTCCGTCGAAGCGCGGGATTACTTTCTCGTGAGGCTTGACGATTGTTTGGGCCTTCATCCAGTCAAATACATTGACCGTTTCGAAGGTGCATCGGCCCGCTAAGCCGTTGGCCTGCGCGTGGCGTTGCGCGGCGGCGACCGCTGTTTCGCTTTGATCCAAACCATGCACCTGCGCGGCGCCGGCCCGGCCGCAATGCAGCGCGAACCCGCCGAGAAAGCTGAAACAGTCCAGAATTTGTCCGCGCGGCATGAGTTCGGCCACGAGTTGGTAATTGCGTTGTTGATCCAGATAGAGGCCCGTCTTGTGGCCCCCGGCAATATCCACCTCAAACTTTAAGCCGTTGAGCTCAATGGGCACGGGGCCGGCGACCGCTCCGAAAAGCACGCCGTTGGCCTCTTCCAAGCCCTCGAATTTCCGAAAGGACGCCTCGCTCCGCTCCACGATGGCGCGCGGTGAAAAAATCGCCTGCAACGCCTCCACGATCAGAGCCTTGCGCTGGTCCATGCCGAGCGAGGAAATTTGCACCACCAGCACGTCAGCGTATTTATCGATGATCAAGCCGCTGAGAAAATCGCTCTCGGCGTTGACCACGCGAAAGGACGTGGCGCCGGGCAAACGCCGTTCCCGCACCGCGAGGGCCGCCCGGATGCGCTCGACAAAAAACTCGCGATTCAATTCCACCCGATCCGGCGCGAGAATGCGGACATGAATCTTGGATTTGGAATTATACAGCCCCACGCCGAGCAGGCGTTGCCGATGGTCTTTGACCTGCACCAGCGCGCCATCTGCGGCGGGGCCAGTCAAGCGCATGACGGAGGCGCCATAAATCCACGGATGCCCGGCGATCACACGGTCGGCTTGTCCGGGTTTAACAATAACAGTCGGTAAGGATTCCATGATTATTTGCCGGTCAGGCCGGACGGAAGATCTTCGCGGTTGATGATGGCCGGACGGCTGAGCAGCTCCTTCGTGTGCTCATTGCGCGCCAGGCTCCATTTGTCATTCCAGCACATAAAAAAGCAGGTCTGGGGAAAATTCTTTTCGATCCCCTCAATGAACCGCAAAAAGTCATAGTCGCCCGGCGGATTGCTCGCCCCATGCGGTCCGAATTCAGTGAAGCCAAAAGGCTTGGGCAGGGCGGCCACCGCCGCAAAACCCTGAATGTGATTGGTGTCAATAAAATCAGTGTAAGCGTCGAGCCCGACCAAATCCGCGTAACGGTCCCCGGGATAATAAGCGGCCGTTTTCCGCCCGTGATTCGGCGCATAAACCCAGAGCAAATTATCCAGCCCTTTCACGTCCGTAAAGTAGTCAAACATTTGCCGCCACACCTTGATGAAGAGCTCCGGCTCCTTGCCGCCCCACCAAAACCATGCCCCGTTCATTTCATGAAAGGGACGCCACAACACCACCACGCCGGAATCTTTCAGTTGCCGCAGCCCCGCCGCGATCAAATCCAGCTCATGCATCCATTCGTCATGCGTTTTGCCGGGACTCAACAGGGTCGCGAGATCCACGCCTTTGTCGCGCAAGCCGTAGTCGTTGGTGTTGGCCGGATCATACATGTGCGCGCTCACCGTCACGATGCCGCCCTGGCGCCAGTAATCTATGACCGTGCGATTCGGGTGGTTGGTCGTGATGTCGGTGGGGAGGTCGGCGTAATCCACGCCCACGATCGCCGGACGATGACCCGTGGACGCGTTAATTTGGTCGATGATCCGCAAGTTCGCGCCGGCGCCAAACTGCGTGAATTGCCCCGACAAAATGTGCCGGTTCGTCGTCGCCGAAAGCTCTTGAAAATATTTCAAGAGAGCGCGCGCCTTCGCATTGGCATGCGGATTGGCGGGATTAGCGGCATTTTGGCCGAAGGCCGACAAGCCCGCGACCAGGATTGTCCCAACGACCAAGACAGAGGCCCACCATCCGCAGCGGCGTAAATTCATCGTCGCACGATGCTACGAACTATGGCGCGCCTTGCCAACCAAAACCCCGGCGCCGGCTTTTTAAGCCGAGACCGCCATCTGGCGTTTGCCGTTCGCGCGCGCATTTGCGCCCGTCTCGACCTCCAGGTCATGCTGTTTCCACGCCTCGAAACCGCCGTCCATTTCCATCACCGGAAAGCCTTGGGCGGAGAATTCCGCCGCCGCCAGCGCCGCCAGATGACATTGCTGATTGTAACAGTAGAGGACATTCGCCGCGTCTTTGCGCAAGCCTGCGGGCGACTTCCATTGGTCGCTCGGCAGGTTGATCGCGCCGGGCACATGCCCCTTGGCGTAGTCTTCCGCCGCGCGGACATCCACCACATTGATGTCCACTTTTTTCTTGAGGCTTTGCGACACCGAAAACGGGTCGGTGGTGAACTCGATTTTTTCCGTGAAGAATTCGTGCGCTTTCGCGGGATCGTTTTGTTTTATTTCCATAAATCCTTTTCCGCAGGGGGAGCGGCGCGCCGCATGTTCACCGTAAAACCATTCACCGGCCGCGCAACCTGATTTTTCGCGCATGTCCCGCGTCTTGTGTTTCGCTTTAATCCGCCTAGTGTGTAGGCGTGTTAAGTGAAATGCCCGAGCAGAAAGGGGAAACCACCCCGCCTGAGAACGTCAAATTCGCCCGCATTCTGGACGAAGAAGACGAGGCGCTTTATCTCGAATATCCCATCCAAAACGGAACCACCACCGTCATGCGCCTGGAAGCCGATACGTTTGAAAAAGCCGTGCGCGAAGCCAAATCCTTCCTCGGCATCGACGAGGAAAATCGCGACGAGCAGGGGAACCTCTGGCAATTTGATTAGACGCTTGCGCGCCCCCGCCGGTTCTGCCACAATTTTGGCGTCATCGGTTGCGCTTATGGTGGAATTGGCAGACACGCTACTTTGAGGTGGTAGTGGAGAAATCCGTGCAGGTTCAAGTCCTGCTAAGCGCACCATTTCGTAATTTTCGACTAACGTTTCTTCGCGCAAAATCACGGCGCCGTGGTGAAACGCCGCTCTTGCTTCGAGTGTCCGAAGGTAACCTTTCGAGTTTGCGCAGGATGCCTCCAAGGTGGTATGGTTTGGTTGATGAGCGCCTTGGACTCGCTGGCGGGCCTTGAGGAATGTTTGCGGATTTGAACCTAGTTGCCATCTTTAAATATTGAACTTCGTGAGCTATCGGACACTTGAAGTCGAAATTGATCATGGGCGGGTTTCGTCGAAAGGCGCGGAGGCCTTGCCCGAGAAGGCGTCTGGCCTGCTTACCATTCTGAGCCCACACCCACTCTCTCAGCCCCGTCCGATTGGGTTGGCCAAGGGCGAGTTTACCGTGCCAGACGACTTTAATGCCCCTCTGCCTGAAGACGTATTACAATCGTTTGAAGGCAAATGAGGATTCTGCTGGATACATGCGAATTCCTCTGGCTTGTGACCGGCGATGCCAAATTATCCACAGAAATCACAACCGCCGTGCGCGACCCGCAGAATGAGGTGTTTCTAAGCGTCGTTTCGTTCTGGGAGATTTCCCTAAAAAATAGCCTTGGCAAACTTCCCTTGCCGCAGCCAGCCGCGCAATTTGTCCCGCTTCAACGCGAAAAACATATGATCGCGTCGCTGGCGGTGGATGAAGCTGCTGTCGCGCACTTGAGCAATTTGCCGGCGCTGCATCGCGATCCCTTCGATCGCATGTTGGTTTGTCAAGCAAAGGCTCATGGTCTGACGCTCGCCTCGTCCGATTCTTTTATAAGGCAATATCCCGTCGCCCTGCTTTGAAAGGTGTTTTTGCGGGAAGATTGAATTCTCGATTTCCGTTTTTTTGGCGGCGCGGCGCACGGGTTTTGTCATTTTTTTAAGGCGGGACAGCGGTTGTCTGACCCTGGGGAGGAGGATTCGTGGAATGAAGAATTTTCAACGGGGAAGGGTTGTGTAATATTTTGGGTGGAACAAGCGTGTGAAAGCAGCGTCGGCCAATGGCATCATTCAGTTGCGGCGGGTTTTAGCCGAGCGCTTTCCACAAGTTCCGGCCTGGACTGAGGGGGTGGCGGCGCGGGTTCATCCGTGCTGGCCGACGGGCTTCAAGAGGCTGGATGAATCGTTGCAGGGCGGCCTTCCGACGGGCGCCATCAGCGAAATCGTGTGCGATGGGGGCGGCGCGGTTTTTCTGCGCAGCTTGCTGGGGCAGGCCCAGCAACGGCGCCAATTGATGGGGTTGATTGATGGCTGCGATGGCTTTGATCCCGCCGGAATGAGCGCGGCGGCGTTGTCGCGCTTGCTGTGGGTGCGTTGCCACAACGCGGAGGAAGCGGCCAAAGCCGCCGATCTGCTTTTGCGCGACCGGAATCTGCCTCTCGTGGCATTGGATTTGCAAATGAATCCGAATGGGCAATTGCGCAAAATCTCCGCCACGACGTGGTATCGGCTGCAGAGAATCGCACAGCAGTCCGGGACGGTCTTGGTGACGCTGACCGCCGCCGCCATGATTCCGTGCGCGGAGGTGCGGGTGAACCTGGAAAACCGCTTCACCCTGGCGGATTTGGACAAGGAGCCGGAAGACATCGCGCGCGAGTTAAAATTCGCCGTGACCCGCTCCCATGTGAGCCGCGAAACGGCTACAGCCATCGCGGAAGCAGGTTAAAATGTTTGCCGTCATCTATCTGCCGCAATTTCATTTGCAAGCCGTGTGGCGGCAGGAGCCGGAACTGCGCGCGTCGCCCTTGGCCGTGATGGACGACGCGGAGCCGAAGGCGGCTGTGATGGAATTGAGCGCGGCTGGGCGCGCGGCGGGCGTTTCCCTGGGCCAGACTTCCACCCAGGCCCGGGCGCGTTGCCCGGAAATCGTGCTGCGCCCGCGTTCCCGCGCGCAGGAGGAGGCCATCGCCGGCATGCTGCTGCAAGGCGCGTTCTGTTTTTCGCCGCGCATCGAAGCGACCGCCCCGCATGTTTGCACGCTGGATTTGCAGGGAATGCCGCTCCTTGCGACGTTCGCGCAAAATTGCGCGTCCGTCGAGGATTGGGCGCAGCGCATTGTGGCGGCATTCGACCAAATGCGCTTGAGCGCGCAAGTGGGCGTGGCGGAAACTCCGTTTTTGGCATGGCAAGCGGCGCAATTAGGCCGCCCCATCTCATGCGCGGGCGCGGCGGAAGAAATCGTGGCGGCGCTTTCCCTGGAAAAATTGGGCCTGCCGACGGCCATCCTCGATCGGCTGGAGCGCTGGGGCATTGGCAGCGTGAACGCCTTTCTGGCGTTGGGCCGCGAGAAAATCGCCGAACGCCTCGGGGTGGAAGCAGCCGAAATCCACGACGGTCTGCGCGGGCGCGAAAGCCGTCCTCTGAAATTGGTGACGCCGCCGGAGACGTTCGAAGAATTTCTCGAGTTCGAATTGCCGGTGGAAACGATCGAGCCCCTCCTGTTCGTGCTGCGCCGTTTTGTCGAAGAATTGTCGCGCCGGCTGGGCGCGATTTATCTGGTCGCGCAGGAATTGAAGCTTCAGCTCGGCCTTGCCGTCGGCGCGCCTTATGAGCGGCTTTTTGTCATTCCGGCTCCCACCAGCGAAGTGGAGGCGCTGTTTCGCATCGTGCACACGCATTTGGAAAATGTGCGGACGGAAGCGCCCATCCAATCCCTGCGCCTCAGCGCCCGTCCGGGCCGGTCGGGTCAATACCAATTTGGCTTGTTCGAAACGGCCTTGCGCAATCCGAATCAATTTCACGAAACGCTCGCCCGTCTCGGCGCGCTCCTGGGCTCGGATCGCGTCGGCTCGCCACGTCTGCGGGCCACGCATCGGCCCGACAGCTTTGAGATGGAGGTGTCGCGCATGGCCAACGGCGTGTTTGGCGAGGAGGAAAGCGCCGGTGAGCCCAGTCAGGTGTGCGGGCTGGCTTTGCGGCGTTTTCGTCCGCCGCTCCCGGCAGTGGTGGAATTGCGCGAAAACCGTCCCGCGTGGTTGCGCAGCTCCTGGGTGAGCGGGCCGATCATTGCGCTCAAAGGGCCGGTGAAAATCTCCGGCTCCTGGTGGGATGAGAAGCGGTGGGCGCGCGAGGAGTGGGAGGCGCAGACCCGGGACGGCGGCCTCTGCCGTTTGGCGCGCGAGCAGGAACATTGGTTTATCGACGGTATATTTGACTGAGCCATGTTTATCGAACTCCATGCCCGCAGCGCCTTTAGTTTTCTGCGCGCGTCCTCGTTGCCCGAGCAACTGGCGGAAACGGCCGGCGCGCTGGGTTTGCCGGCCATGGCTGTGTGTGACCGCGACGGCCTCTATGGCGCGCCGCGTTTTGCCGCCGCGGCCCAAAAGGCCGGCGTGCGCCCCATCATTGGCGCCGAAGTCACTTTGGAGGATGAAACGGTTTTGCCGCTGCTCGTGGAAAACCGGCGCGGCTATCAAAACCTTTGCCGGATGCTGACCCGGGCGCACCTGCGCAGCCCCAAAGGCAAAGGGCGCGTGCGCTGGGATGAATTGCCGGAATTTAAAGAAGGGTTGATCGCGTTGACCGGCGATGAGGAAGGGCCTGTCGTGACCGCGGTCCAGCGCCGGAAGCCTTCAGCGGCCGCCGCAGTATCGCGTCTGCGGGAGGTGTTTGGGCAACAGCGGTTGTACGTCGAAATCCAGCGGCATCTTGTGCGCGGCGAAGACAAAACCAATGCGGCGCTGATCGCTCTTTCCCGGAAATTCTCGCTGCCGCTGGTGGCCACCAACGGCACGCTCTATGCCAAGCCCGACGGACGCCAGGCGCTCGACGTGTTCACCTGCATACGGCATCACACGCATTTGGATGCGGCCGGGCGGCTGCTCGCGGCCAATAACGAGAGATTTTTGCGGGACTGCCCCACAATGGAAGCGCTGTTCCGGGATGTCCCGGAAGCCATCAGCAACACGGAACGGCTGGCCGACCGCCTCGGATTTTCCCTGGAAGATCTGGGCTATGAATTTCCGCGTTATCCCGTCGCGCCCGGCGAAACGATGGATGGAGTTTTGCGCGCGCAAACGCTGGCCGGGGCGCGAAATCGTTATCACGGTGACATCCCGGAAAAAGTCGCCGCGCAAATCAAACAGGAATTGCGCATTATCGAGACGCTGGGTTTTGCCGGATATTTTCTCATCGTGGCGGACCTCGTTAAATTCTGCCGGGAAAACAATGTGATGGCGCAAGGGCGGGGGAGCGCCGCCAATAGCACGGTCTGTTTTTGCCTCGGCATCACGGCGGTCGATCCGCTCAAATACCACACATTGTTTGAGCGCTTTTTAAGCGAAGGACGGAAAGGCTGGCCGGACATTGATATTGATCTGCCGAGCGGTGATCGCCGGGAAAGCGTGATTCAGGAAGTGTATCAGCGTTACGGCAAACTCGGCGCCGCCATGACCGCCAATGTCATCACCTACCGCGGACGCAGCGCCGCGCGGGAGATTGGCAAAGCCCTGAATCTTTCGCCCGACGTGCTGGATCGATTTTCCAATTTATTCGCGAATGGCGATTTTCCCCACACCTTGGATCTTTCCGCGCAACTTTCGCAAGCTGGTTTGCCCGCCGGGCATCCCCGGGCCAGGGCGTTTGGCGAGCTTTATGCGCAAATGTATGCCTTGCCGCGCCATCTGGGGCAGCACTCGGGCGGCATGATTATCTGTCAAGCTAAACTAGATTCTGTCGTTCCCCTGGAAAACGCTTCCATGCCGGGCCGGGTGGTGGCGCAATGGGACAAAGATGACTGTGAAGACCTCGGCATCATCAAGGTCGATCTGCTCGGCTTGGGCATGATGTCGCTGTTGCAGGACGCCATCGAGCTTACGCGCCGGCGCGGCCATCCCGTGGACCTGGCGCAAATCCCCAAGGACGACGAAGCGACCTACAAAATGATGCAGGAGGCGGACACCATCGGCGTTTTTCAGATCGAGAGCCGGGCGCAAATGGCGACGCTCCCGCGCATGAAGCCGAAATGTTTTTATGATTTGGTGATCGAAGTCGCGCTCATTCGCCCCGGGCCGATTCAAGGCCGCATGGTGCATCCGTACCTCGCTCGCCGCGCCGGGCGCGAAACTGTCAACTATTTGGATGACCGTTTGCGCCCCGTGCTGGAGCGCACGCTGGGCGTTCCGTTGTTCCAGGAGCAACTTTTGCAAATCGCCATGGTCATGGCCGACTTCTCCGGGAGCGAAGCGGAAGAGTTGCGGCGGGCGTTGAGCTTTCATCGTTCCGAAGAGCGCATGAACCGGGTGGCGGCGAAAATGCGGGCCAACATGGAGAAAAAAGGCGTCACGCCGGAGGTGGTGGAGCAAATCGTGCAATCGGTGACCTCGTTTGCGCTCTATGGGTTTCCCGAATCGCATGCGATTAGTTTTGCAATCCTGGCGTATGGCAGCGCGTGGCTGAAAACCCATCGGGCCCCGGAATTCTACGCCGCGCTTTTAAATAATCAGCCGATGGGCTTTTATGCGCCGGCCACCATCGTGAAGGACGCCAAGCGCCACGGCGTGCAGATTCGGCCCGTGTGCGCCCGGCGGTCGGAGCGGCTTTGCACGATTGAAGAGGACGGCGCGGTGCGTCTCGGCTTTTGCATCGTGGGAAGTTTGCGGTCGGAGAATATCGCGCGCCTGCTCTCGGAGCGGCGCCGGAAGGCGTTTGTCTCGATTGACGATTTTCGCTGGCGCACCGGCTTGGGCCAGGCGGAATTGCGCGCCCTGGCGGAAATTGGCGCGCTCAACGCCTTTGCCGCGCATCGGCGTGAGGCGTTATGGCAGGTGGAAAAGAAAACGACGGAAGACGATTTGTTCGCTTATGCGCGCGACCAGGCGGTGCGGGACGCATCCCCGCTGACTGCCATGAACACCCTTGAACGCCTGCGCGCGGATTATCGCAGCATGGGATTGACCACCGGCCCGCATCCGATGGCCTTGATTCGTCCACGGCTCGAGGGGATTTGGCGCGCCGCCGATTTGCCGCGGGCCGCCCATGGACAAATAATTTGCATCGCCGGCGCGGTGATCTGCCGGCAACGGCCCGGCACGGCCAAGGGGTTTGTTTTTATCAGCCTCGAAGATGAAACCGGCGTCAGCAACGCCATCGTGTTGCCGAAACTTTTTGAAGAGCGACGCCTGACGATCACGCAGGAATCATTTCTGCTCATTGAAGGCCAGGTGCAGAACACCGAAAATGTGGTGGTCGTTAAGGCGCGGCGCATTGAACCTCTGTGTGAACCGCAATTGGCGACGGCGGAGTCGCATGACTTTCATTAAGGCCCGCGCGAAATCGCCCGCCGCAGACTGCCTAGGTGATCTTCTTCAGCTCGTCCCGGAAACGGGCGGCCTTTTCGTATTCCTCATTGCGCACGGCTTCGTTCAAGGCGCTCTCCAGCTTTTCGCGCGGCGTCAGCGGGCGCTTGGAATGTATCTCTTGCAGCCACGCTTCCAGGGATTGGATTTCGCCGCTTTGCTCCAGCATATCGGTGCGCTCGCGTTCGCGATAAAACTGGCGGATGTCTTCCAGGCCTTCCTCCACGATATGCACGACATCGTCGTAACGGTTTTCCTTGAGGCAGGTGGCGCCGCGCGCGCGGGTCCGCATCATGAGAAGCTGGGGCCGGAATTGCTGCAGCGACCACGCCAATTCCTCGGAACCGGCGTATTTCTGGACGAAATCGAACACCTTTAAATTGCGGTCGGCATCCTGAATGACGTTGTTGAATTCCTCCAATTGAAAGAGGCAAATGTAACGGTGATGATACTGAATGGCTTCCTGTTGCAGGCGCGCGCAGTCTTCCGGGGTCAAACGGAAGTCCTTGTCGTCGTTGCCATGCTCGCGCCGAAACTTTTCCAGCAAATCCTGGTAATACTCGAAGAGCGATTCGCGCCCGTAGGGATGCTTGCCGTCCGGCCGCCCCTTGGCGTTCATCTGCAAGAGCCCGAGATCGACGCGAAGTTGGATTTTGTCCTCCCCGTCCTTGCCGCGAAATTTGCGGACGACAACCTGCCCCGGCTGGTAATCCCACTGGTCGAGCAGGGCGGATATGTCGAAACTCATACTAACGCATACTAACTTTCACCCGCCGCCAAGTCAACGCACCGACTCCCTGATTTAAACTTTTCTCCGGGCGGCATCTGCGGAAAACTGCCGCCATGCCTCTCGCCGAAACAGTGACCATCGACGCCAGCCAATTTCCCGCGCAGGTGCGAGCAGACTTGCTGGAGTCGCTGCGGACCCGCCGCATTCAGCCGAAGTTCCATTACGACAGCTACAAGCAGGCGCAAAAATGGCTGGCCTTGCACGAAGCGCATTCGCCGGCGCGCACCGATCCGGGCTGTCTCGCTATTTACGAACAGGCTTTTGCGGCGGCGGCAGGCCGCATGAGCAACTCAGGAGCGCGCGTCATCGGCCTCGGCTGCGGCGGCGGTCAAAAGGAGGCGCGGTTAGTGGAAATGTTGCGGGCGCGCTGCCTGCCGGTCTCTCACCTGCTTTGCGATGTGAGCGTGCCATTAGTCTTGACGGCACAGCAAGCGGTGGAGCGGGCAGCGCCGGGCATTAGCGGTGACGCGCTGGTGTGCGATTTGGCGCGGTGCGAAAGTCTCGCGCAAACCGTTGACCGCGTGGCCGCTCCGACGGGCATTCCGCGCCGACGCATTTTCACCTGCTTCGGCATGACGCCTAATTTCGAGCCGGATGTTTTGCTGCCGCGTCTGGCGGAGTTGGTGCGGGCGGAGGACTTGCTGCTCGTGAGCGCCAATCTTGCTCCGGGAACAGACTATGCCGCGGGTGTGCGGCAGGTTTTAGGCGGCTACGATAACGAATTGACCAGGGACTGGCTGCTGACCTTCCTGTTGGATATCGGTGTGGAGCCAACGGATGGCGCCTTGCAATTTCAGGTCGAGGACACGCCTGGGGGATTCAAGCGGATCGCGGCGGATTTCCATTTTGTGCGGCATCGTGAAATTGAGATTTTTGGCGAGCGGCTTGCATTTGCCGCGGGCGAGAAAGTGCGGCTGTTCTATTCCTACCGCTACACGCCGCTTCAGGTGCGAGTTCTCGCCGAGAAACACCGTCTTAAGGTCGTGCAGGAGTGGGTCGCGGATTCAGGGGAGGAAGGCGTGTTTCTCTGCGGTCAATAAACTTGCAACGTCTCCAGCACGGCGCGCGTGCGCGCCACTTCATGGGTGCGAAAGAGGTCGGTCTTGCCCAGCGCCGCCAGAACCGCGAAAAACGGCTCCGCGCACCGGACTTCCTCGCCGAAATACTCAAAGGCGTGCGGCAAAGCGTGGCACACCGGCCAGCCCAACGTCCGCAGGCGAAACGTGTTCAGAAAAACATTCATCTGATGACGCACCCGCGCCGCGCTGTCGGTTAAATTCCGGTAATAAAAGCCAAGGCCTGGGTCGATGATCAATTTTTCGACGCCGCAGCGCACTGCGCATTCCGTCGCCCGCGCGAAGTCGTCTTTCAAGTCGGCGCCAAAATCGAAATCGCCCACCTCGCGCACGTTGGCTCCTTGGACGTGGCAGAGAATCACGGCGGCGCCATGGGCAGCCGCCATGCGAAAAATTTCCTCGCGCTCTGCCGTGCCTGTCAAGTTAATGAGCAGGGCGCCCGCTTCGAGACAGGCGCGCGCCACCTCGGGTTGGTACGTTTCCACCGAGACGATGATTTTCTGTTCGGTCAGGCCGTGAATGACAGGGAGCAGGTTTTTGAGCTGGGCCTTCCCATCGCTGCGCGCGGCCTGCGCGAGCGTGGATTCCGCGCCGACGTCGATGATGGCGGCGCCCTGGGCCGCCAGCACGCAGCCGCGCCGCACGGCCGCCTCTGTTGTCAAAACCACACTTTCGCGATACCAGGAATCCGGCGATAGATTGACCACTCCCATGAGCGACGGCTGGCCGTTAAAGGCAAAATGACGGCTGCCGAGGGCGAATTCCCGCACGCGCGCGGCGGCAGCTTCGCGATGCTGTTCGAGCAGCGCGCCCAAATGTTCGAGGGTGAGCATTGGCTACTGCGCGGCGTGGGTTTTATCGGCGATGGCGGCTTTGAAAAAAGCGCCGGACCCCGAGAGTTCGTAATCCCAATTCTTCAGGAGGTTCGGGCCCCATTCCGGATCGTAACACCACGCCGTCCAGCTAATCCCTTTGCTCTCCAGATAGTTGACAATAGCATTGCCGTAGTCATCCGGCTTGAGCGGTGCGGGGGTGCGCTGGCCGAAGCCGATTTCCGTGGCAATGAGCGGGTAACGCGCCGCCGCGAACCCGTAATCCTCCTCCCATTTGGGCTCCCACGGTTTGGAGCGCTTGTTGGCGTAAGGATGCGTGACGTAGCCGATGCCCTCGGCCTGGATGGGCTCCGACTGCAGCGGCGTCAGGTCGTAAGCCCAATCGAATCCGGCTACGAGCGGAATCTTTTCTGAGTCGAAGGCGCGAATGATCGAGATCATGTCCTCGTTCAGTTTTTTCCATTCGCTCCAGGCCATCGGCCCGAGTTGGCCGTGATAAAGCGTGGGTTCGTTGAAAAGCTCATAAAACGCCACCGTATGATTGCCTTTAAAATGGCGCGCAATGGTGCGCCAAAACTCGAAGGTCTCCTTTTGCGTGGTGTCATACATCGGGCTTTGAAACAGTTCCGTGCGCAAATTCCCGATGCTGTGCCAGTCAATGATAATATGCAGGTCGAGGGCGGTGCACCAATCCACCGCTTCATCCAGCATCTTCAAGTAAGCTCCCGGCGTCCGTGCGCGCCAGGCGGACGGATGCACAGGGATGCGCACCAGCGTGGCGCCGAATTCCTTGATTTTCGCGAAATGGTTGGTGTTCCAATGCCCCTGCCGAAACAGTTTGTCAGGGTCGGAGATGGAGACGCCGCGAAACAAAATCGTTTTGCCATCCGGATCGACAAACTTATTTTTTTGCACACGGATGAGCGGCAATTCTTTATCCAGCGAGCTGGAAAAAGGGCGGGCCGGAAAACCTTCCTGCCACCAGCGGGGCGGCTCGTTGGTTTGGCTATTGGTGGGTTGCGCCAGCGCGGTCAAGCGCGCCCCGGCCAACGCGAGGATGAGGATTAATGCGATCTTTTTCATTTGCGTAAATCTGGCGGTCTGCGCGACGTGCCAATCAACAAGATATTACGGCCGATTTTACCTGCAAGGATGCGACTTAAGCGAAGCCGTTTTTTGCCGACAAATGACTGGAATCCGCCGTGCATCGTTTACAGCTATATCAGATTCAACGCCTTGACCAGTTGGAAGAGGCCACGCCGAGACAATGTGGCGTTTCGCAGCTAAAACTCCCTGCGCTTCAAATCAGCCAAAATGAACCCATCCGGACTTGAAAAACCTTGCTTTTTGCGCGATTTCCGCTGACACCAAGCGCGTGAATATTTCTCCAAAATTTGACGGTTTGCCGTCATGAAGAATCTGGCGCAACGTCTATGGAGCAGCTCGCCGAAGTCGCTGACCGCAGCCGTCAGCAGGCGTTATCGCGAGCGGGGCGACAAGCCCGGCTGGCATACGGTGGCGGCCGGACCGCTCGCCTCCGCCAAACTTTATCTGGCGACGGTTCGTGAAGGCGGCCTGAGGGAGATGCGTGACGGCACGTTCGACCAATTCTTTTACGATGAATTAAGCAAGCACGTTGACTTGAAGGGCAAGGTCTGCTGGGAAATTGGCGCGCACATCGGCTACCATGCGTTGAGCTTCGCGGCTCTGGGGGCCGAAGTGCTGGCGTTTGAGCCGAATGAGCATAACGCCCGCGCCATAAAGGTGCACCTTGAGCGCAATCCCGAATTGGGGAAGCATATTCGCTTGCTGACGGTCGCAGTGGCGGATCAGGTGGGCGAAATGAGCTTCGCCCAAAGCGATGACATGACCGGCGCCAGCAGTGGGAGCCATTTGCAGGCTGGAATTCAACCTCTGGAAGACTACGAGGCATTTGCGACGGTCAAAGTCCCGGTCACCACCATCGACACGGTCATCCAAGGAGGCGAACGAAAACCCGATGTCATCAAGATCGACGTGGAGGGAGCGGAAGCCTTGGTGCTGCGCGGGGGAAAAGAGCTTCTGCAAACTCACAGGCCGCTGCTCTTAATGGAAGTGCATCACATCCTCTTGATGATGGAAGTGCAGGCGCTGCTCCGTGACTTCGGGTATGAGCTGCGTTCGTTGGATGACGGCCACACGACCGCTTCCCGTTGCTTTATTATCGCCAGCCCCAGCCGGTCCCAGCACAAGCTGCCGTAGTCAGGGCTTTCCGAGTCCAGTGTCCGTGCCGAGCCGTCTTTACGTCCACATCTGCCTGTCAAGGGAACGATACTGGATCGCTTCCGAGATATGGTCCGCGCCGATGTCGGCCGCGCCCGCCAGGTCCGCAATGGTTCGGGCGACCTTTAAA
Source organism: Verrucomicrobiia bacterium (assembly GCA_035551475.1). GTDB lineage: Bacteria > Verrucomicrobiota > Verrucomicrobiia > Limisphaerales > Palsa-1400 > DASZMX01. Next base: position 21,245 of record DASZMX010000103.1, on the reverse strand, counting down.
ATCCGATCGTAGGCGCGCGCGCTTAAGCCGAGGTCAGCCATCGCAAACTTGAGCAACTCCATCGTTGCCTCTTCCAACGCGCAATGCGCTTTCAATTGCCGCGGGCCCATCCGGGCATTGCAGGTCACCAACTTTTTCGCAAACCGCGCCTGCTGCAGCTTCCGCGCTGCCACCACGCGTTCGCGAATCGCCGCCGACGTCTCGCCGTTCTTTTGGCTCGAAATGTCGCGGAACTTCACCGCCGGCACCTCCACATGCAAATCGATGCGGTCAAGCAACGGGCCGGAAACGCGCCCAAGATATTTCTGGATTTCACGCGGTGAACTGCGGGATTCGCCCGGCATTTTGCCGTCGGGCGTTGGGTTCATCGCCGCCACCAACATAAACTGCGAAGGAAACGTCATTGAGCCGCTGGCGCGCGAGATGGTGACGTGGCCTTCCTCCAGCGGTTGGCGCATCGTTTCCAGGACGTGCCGCTTGAATTCCGGCAATTCGTCCATGAACAGCACACCGTTATGGGCCAACGAGATTTCACCCGGCGCCGGATTGGCCGTGCCGCCGAGCAAACCGGCGTCGCTCGCGGTGTGATGCGGTGTGCGAAAAGGCCGTCGCGTCACGAGAGCCTGGCCTGGTTTCAGCAGGCCAACGATGCTGTGAATTTTTGTCGTCTCCAGCGCTTCATCGAGGGTCAAAGGCGGCAAAATGGTTGTCAAACGCTTGGCCAGCATCGATTTTCCTGTGCCGGGCGGTCCGATGAGCAACACGTTATGCCCGCCCGCGGCGGCAATCTCCAGCGCCCGCTTGACCGATTCCTGACCTTTGACCTCGGCCATGTCGATGTCGTCGTCGTAAGGTTGGTCGAAAAGTTTCGTCAGGTCCACATCCACCGGAGTGATCTTCAGTTCGTTCTCCAAAAACGCCGCCGCATCACGCAGGTTTTCCACCGGGATCACCCGCAATCCCTCGACCACCGCTGCCTCCGCGGCATTCTCGGGCGGCACCAGGAGCCCGAGCCGCTTGTCCGCGCGCGCCCGCAGCGCAATGGGCAGAACGCCCTTGACCGGACGCAAAGCGCCCGTCAACGCGAGTTCCCCGACGATAACATAATTGTCCAACTGATCGGATTGCAGTTGGTCATTGGCGGCGAGAATTCCCAGCGCGATCGGCAAATCAAAACTCGGCCCCTCCTTTTTGACATCCGCCGGCGCCAGATTGATCGTCGTCCGCCCCATGGGAATCTTGAACCCGGAATTGCTCAACGCCGTGCTCACCCGATCGCGCGACTCCTTCACCGCCGCATCCGGCAATCCCACAATTACGACAACGGTGTCGCCCCAGCCGGAGTTGACCTCGACTTCAACGGGGTACGCTTCAATGCCATTGACAGCGGCCGATAAAACGCGAGCGAGCATGCGGGGGATAGTGATAGACGTCAGCCGCGACCGCAAAGCTGTTTTTCTCGAGAGGCCGCAAAAAAGATTTGGTTCATTGCGGCGCTTTCCTTCGGACGACGAAGAGAGGGCTATTGCGGCACAATGCGGTAGAATCGATTGCTGGTTGTGATGGCGGAGCTATCCACGAGGTTTGTCGTCGAGACGACATTCGTGAAGGTGAAGACCGCTTTCCACGTCATCAAATCAGGAGAACTTTCCAAGGCGTAGGTCGCCCCGATTGCTCCCGAGAACGTAAACCCAAACCCGGGCGACTGAAATTCCGGCGCACTCAAACCTGCCGTGGAGAGGGATCTGATGTGAAAAATGAAATAATGGCTAGAGCTGAGTGAATCCGCCAAAAGCAGGTAACCAGCGCTGTCGGGCGTAGTTATCACGGTCCCGTAATCGCCGACGGCCACAAACAGTCCGTTGGCGTACGTCACCGCATTCAAATTATTGCCCTGCGGCGAGGGCGATCGCCATTGGAATGGCAGCTCATCGCCTGAATGTTGAAAAGATAACAAGCCCGCCGACAACAAAATCCCTGAGGCGCATAAGTGTTGCTACTTGTAAGGGGAACCCTCCGCCTTGCAAGGGCAATGTGATTTCGTTCGCCGTCCTAGACAAATATTATTCCAAAGCTGAAGTAAATGGGGAGTGTACCCCGCGGATGAAACGGTCGTGCGCGTCGAAGCAATTCCGGACGGGATGGCTGGAAACATCCTGGATGGCCCGGCTTACCGCAGGCTCCGGACGCTGCTAACCGTGAGCCCGATCTTTCTGTGCCTTTGCTTCGGAACGATTGTTTTCGGCTTAAAGCTTTTGCGGGCTGACCGTGAGGAAGGAAGTTCCACCCGGTCAAACCGTGGCCTCGGGCTGGTTATTGGCGCAGGGACAGTCGCAATAGCGCTCGGAGCCGCCGCTCCGCGCAACTTTTGGCTGCGACGCATCGCTCGCCGCGCCGTGCGCACCCGGCAAGATAGCGTTGTTGACACAGATGGCGTCGATGTATTGTTTGTCGAGATTGTGCCACGAGCCGTCTGGGAGGACAAATCGTTGGACGAGAATGCAACGGATGTTGGTTTTCTGCGAATCGATCAGGAAAAACGACGCGTATTGTTTGAAGGCGACAATATGCGTTACCAAATTCCAGCAGGCGCGATCCTCGATTGCGCACAGGATTCCTACACGCGGCTGGGAATTTCGAAAAACGGAAACTACCTCATTTATCATCATTTCTGCGTCGTGACGGTTCGCACGGGAGAGAATGTGCGCGCCGAAATTCCGTTTCGAATCCGCAAAGGCATTCCGCGTAGAAATGACAGTCGAGCCAGAGAAGAGAACTACCAACTCTATCGGAAAATACGCGGCCTTATGAAGAATCTTCCGCCGCCGCGAATAGGCTGAGGCCGCATTTTTACAGCTCGCCCAAAGAGATAGGTCGTATTAGTCAGGCTGGTAATGTTTTGAGCTTTTGATTGTAGGAAACGGCGTCGGCGTATTTGACGCCGGAGCCGCCGAAGATGTCCAGGGCGGAGCCAATGGTGAGATCAATCTGGCCGCGGCCGGCGCGCGTCACGTCTTCCAGATCGCGCAGGGATTGGGCGCCACCGGCGTAGGTGGTGGGGATGGGACTCCCGTCGGCGAGTTTTTCCACGAGAGCTAGATCCACTCCCTGGCAGAGGCCTTCGACATCGACAGCATGGACAAGAAACTCGTCACACCAATCAGCGAGGCGGGTGAGCGTTTCCGAGGTGATTTGCAAGTCGGTGAATTTTTGCCAGCGATTGGTGACCACGAAATATTCGGCGCCTTTTTTCCGGCAGCTTAGATCCAGCACGAGGCGTTTTTTTCCGATGGCGGTGACCAATTCGTTCAAGCGTTCGAAGTCGAGCTGGCCTTCGCGAAAGACGTAAGAGGTGACGATCACATGCGACGCGCCCGCTTCGAGGAAGGCCGCGGCGTTGGCGGCGGTGACGCCGCCTCCGACGTGCAGCCCGCCCGGATAGGCTTGCAGAGCCTCGCGGGCGGCGGCTTCGTTTCCCTGACCGAGCATGATGATGTGCCCGCCGCGCAATTGATCGCGCCGATACAGGTCGGCATACCAGCAGGCGGAGCGGTCGGAGACGAAATTGGTCCGCAACTCCGCCGGATTGTCGCTGAGCGAGCCGCCGACAATCTGCTTCACCTTTCCGTCGTGCAAATCAATGCAGGGTCGAAACATGCGCCGCAAGCTACCACGAAAGTCAGGCGCGGAACAGCACCGTCTCGCGCTTGTACGCCGCGACGGCGGCGGCGATGGCCAGGCCGGCATAAGCGCACATCGACACAAACACCAGGGCGAGGTAATGCCAATGATATGAGCCAGTCAATAACTCCCGGCACAGCAAACTCACATTGAGAATGGGAACGAGCGCAAGGCGGCTGTTCAATTCCATGCCGGGCAATGCGGCGGCAAGCGCGGGCAGCACGGTAAAAATGAGCAACGGTTGCAGATAGGAATTGGCTTCCTTGGCGCTGCGGGAATAGAGGCCGATGGCCACCATGAGCGCGGCAAAAAAGACCGCCAACGGAATGATCATAAGGCCCACCGCGAGGAGGGCAGTGGGATTGATGGTTAGGCCGAGCATGGCGGATTTCGCGCCGCCGGGCATGAACGCTTTCATCAGCGTGAAGGCGAGCCCATTCGAGACCAGCGCCAACGAGGCGGTGATGAGCGAAACCGTCATCACTACGAGACCTTTGCCCAGAACCAGATGGGTGCGGCTGACGGGGCTGGTGAGGAGGGTTTCCATCGTGCCGCGCTCTTTTTCTCCGGCCGTCAAATCCACGGACGGATAGATCGATCCTGTCATGCACATGACGATGACGAGATAGGGCAGGATCATCCCGGTGATGTTGCCGCTGACTTTTTGGGGCGGGGCGACGTTGGAGCGTTGCACGTCGAAAGGCGTCAAGACCGCGGTGGAAACGTGGGCGGCGGCGAGGCGGTCGCTGACGAGCGCCTCTTTGCGTTGCCGGAAAAACTTCTCGATGGTCTCGGCGGCAAACGACGATTTCATTTCGCCTTCATAAGTGTAAATCCGAACGGTCGGGCGGCCGCCTTGACGCAGTGATTCATCGAAACCCTTGGGCAATTCGACGGCGGCGCGAACGTGTTTGTCTGAGATAAGATTGGTGAAATCGTCGCTGGCAGGGACGTAATCCACGTCTTTGAGTTCGTGCAGCGCGGCAAGGGTGGCGGGAGAGTCCTGCCCGCCAATGATCATGATCCGGGGCTTTTCCTGGCGGGCCTGGCCGACGAGTTTAGCGGTCAAGGAGCCCATCGTGAAAATGATGGTGGGCATCAAAACGATGGGAACGACGATCATGGAGATAATCGTGCGGCGATCGCGCAGCAGATCGATCAACTCCTTGACGTACACAATGCGGATATTTCGGGCGCTCATGATTTTTGCTCCACAACTTTCACAAATATTTCCTCCAAATCGGTCAAGCCGGATTGCGCGCGCAATTCGGGCAGCGTCCCTTCGGCGAGAATTTTCCCGCCGTGAATAAAAGCGACGCGATCGCAAAGCTTTTCCACCTCGCTCATCACATGGGTGGAGTAGATCACGGTTTTGCCGCGGGCTTTGCAGTCACGGATAAAGTCCACCACCGTGCGCGCGGTCAGGACATCCAAGCCAAGGGTCGGCTCGTCAAAAATCATCACCGGCGGGTCATGGACAAGGGTGCGGGCGATGGAAACCTTCTGTTTCATTCCGGTGGATAGCTTGTCGCACCGGCGGTCGCGAAATTCGTTCATGCCCAGAGTGTCAAACAAAGCGTCGATGCGTTGGCGGAGCAGGGGAGGAGGCAGGCCGTGCAGCTTTCCAAAATAGGCCACCATTTCGGTCGCGGTGAGGCGGCCGTAAAGCGCGGTGGCAGTGGAAAGAAAGCCGATATGGGCGCGGACTTTTTCCGGTTGCGTGGCAATGTCAAAGCCGGCGACCGTGGCCGTTCCGGCGCTGGGTTGCAGCAGCGTGGCCAGGAGGCGCAGGCAGGTGGTTTTGCCGGCGCCGTTGACGCCGAGCAGGCCGAATACGCGGCCGGGTTCGCAGCGAAAACTCACTTGGTCGAGCGCGCGCACCGGGCCGCGTTTTTTATCGGGAAAGATTTTGGTCAGGGCAAAGGTTTCAATCATGGGCAGCCTCAAAACGGTAGCCGATATCGCGGATAGTGTGGATGAATTTGGGCTCGTGCGGGTCGTCCTCGAGTTTGGCGCGCAGGGTGGTCACGCAACGATCCACGCTGCGGTCGGTGACGAACACATCCTGGCCCCACACGGCGTCAAGAATACTGTCGCGCGCCAGGGCGCGGCCCGCGCGCTTCACGAAAAATTCGAGGAGGCGAAATTCCTTGGCGGTCAGATCCAGGGCCTGGCCGCGGCGGAAGAGTTTGTGCGCCGACAAATCAAGGCGGCAGTCACCGAAGCAATACTCGGACAATCCCGTTGGCTGGCGGCGCAAAAAAGCGCGCACGCGCGCCAGCAGCTCGCGGATGCCGAAGGGCTTGGTCACGTAATCATCCGCGCCTGCCTCGAGGCCGCGCACGATGTCTTCCTCCTGGCCTTTGGCGGTGAGCATGATGATGGGCAAATCCAATTGGCGCGCCCGGGCCTGCTGGCAGATTTCGTAGCCGTCAACCTGCGGCAACATGATGTCAAGCAAAAGCAAATCCGGCGGGTCGGCCAGCAGCGCTTTGAGGCCGGTGTCGCCATTAGCCGCGGTTCGGACGTCGTAACCTTGCGCGACGAAATTATCCTTCAAACCCCGCAGCAGCGCGCCGTCGTCTTCGACAATGAGAATGCGGTGCGCGCTCATCGAGCCGCCTCCGTCGCTGGCGCGGTGGGCAGGGTGATGATGAAGGAGCTGCCGCGGCCAATTTCACTTTCGACGCGCACGGCGCCGTGATGGGCCTTGACGATAAATTGCACGATGCTCAAGCCGAGGCCGCAGCCGCCGGCGTGGCGCGCGGGTTGGTTTACTCGATAAAAACGCTGGAAAATTCGTTTTGTTTCGCGTGGCGACAAACCGATGCCATTGTCCTTCACCACAAAGGAAACACCGTCATTCCGCGTGTCTGCGGTAAGGGAGATTTCCTTGGCGTCGCCGGAATATTTGTAGGCGTTTTCGAGAAGATTGAGGAGCGCCGTGACCATGGCATCGGCGTCTGCCACCACGGGCGGCAGGCGGCCCGGCACATCCATGGTGAACTGGCACGCTGGCGCCTGAAAACGCTCGCGCATCGCGTTGGCGGCGGCATCCGCAATTTGCCGCGGCGAGACGGTGGAAAAATCAAAGGCGTATTTGTTCCGTTCAATGCGGGAGAAGGTGAGGAAATTGTCGATCAGCCGGCTGAGCCGCAAATTTTCGCGCGCAATCAATTGCAGATACTCGCGCGCGGTTGGCTCAGGAATCGGATCGCTCTGCAAGAGGGTTTCGACGAGAAGCCGCATGGAAGACAGCGGCGTTTTCAATTCGTGCGTGACGTTGGCGACCAGGTCGTTGCGCAATTGCGCAAAAGCGCTCTGGCGCCGGATGAGGCCGACCGCGAGGGCTGCCACGATGGCAACACTGCCGATCGAGGCAATGCTCACCCAAATATAAAACGCAATTTGCGCCTGCGCCGCGGTTTCCAAAATGTGCTGGTCGCGCACGGCCACGGCCAGATGCCAATCGGGCAGCATCGCGCCGGCTTCGACGAACGACGCGACATTTGTCGCCTTTTCGCCCGGCGCCAGCGCGAGGAATTGCGCGCCGGCGGGAGAGGGCTCGCCGCGAAGCTGCGATTGCAAACGCGACGGCAGAAGCGCGGGATCGAACAAGAGCAGGGCATTGCCATCGGCGGTGCGCAACGCCCAAATCCCCGCGGCTTTCGATAATCGCAAACCCGTCTCGGGATGAAGCTCGCCGCCGCCATCAAGGTAACGCGCCGCCAGTTCCTCGCCGTGCAATGTGGCAAACGGTTGGTCCTTCGGGAAAAGGCCGCTCCATTGGCGCATCAAAAACGCCCGCTGCGACGCGGGCATCGGGCCGTAATTCTCCAATTGCCGCCGCAGGTCGAAACGGTTCGTGCTCTCGGGCCGGGCTTGGAGCGCGAGCAGGGCGGCATTGGGTGCGATCAAGCGGCCTTGGTCGTCGGTGGCGGCGGCAAAACGAGTTTGCAACGTCTGCGCCAGGGCCAGCGCTTCGTTCGTGTGATGAGCCTGGAACAAGCAGCGCAATTCCGCCTGAAGCGCCTCGGCGGCAAGATTCGTCGAACCAGCGGCGGCGGCAATATTGCCGAATAATTCGGCGGCGCGCTGCGGTGAGACTGACTCTTCGCGTTCCGCTTGGTCCCACGCCGAGGTGCGGCTTGCCCGCGTGGCCACCGGGATCAGCGCGGGATAGAGCGGTTTTCCGCTGGGCGCCAGCAGAATGACGCTGTCGGCGGCGCCGGTTCGCACCACGTTGGCGAAGGCCGCGGGCGCGCCGGTGGTGTTCGTCAGGAAATGTTCCGCGGCGAGTTTGCTCCAAAGTTCGTCCAGACGGCTGCGCGCGAGCGCCAGGTGCTCGCGTTGGGCTTCGAGCATTTCCTGGCGCGCGGCGAGGCGTTCGTTATGGACGGCCTCATTCATAAACCAAACCACGCAGGCCGAGGGCGCGAACGCAGCCAGGAGCAATAAACCAATCAGCCAGCCGCTGGCCGGCCGGCTGAGATTAAAGTTTCGCAGCGGGTTCACTTCTCCTGGAGGGAGGACACGATCGTGTCAAATTTAGGGCGCAAAGCGTCGAAATCCTTGGGGCTCGTCGAGAAGTCGAACGCGAACGCGTTGGTGGCGCCCAGGATGAACGCGCTATACATAACGCGGTGTTGCGAGCCCTCGTCGTAATCACTCAGGAACCCGAGGGTTGGCAACGCGCCGGCGGTTTGATTGGTGAAACTCGCCGGGCGCGTGACGAAGTTCTTCCGCATCTGGGCCCGGAAACTCAGGCCGTGACGGGCCAGCGCCGCCAAATCGGTTTTGTTGGTTTCCTCGATCAGGCTCACGGTTTTGATGGTCAATTCCCCCTGCGCCTGGCAGGTCGGATCCAGCAGCGCGATGGAGCCTTTGCCATCGGAAAATCCGCTGTCATCGATGCACCATCCAGCGGGCGCGGTCAGAGACACGCCGGCGGCGGGATCGTCGAGCGAAACAGGCGCCCCGGGCGCGCGGTGGCTGATTTGCCGCAAAACCCCCACCGCTCCGCCTGCTTCGAATTTCACCAGATAATGCCGCGCATCGGCGGAATACCAAAAGTCCTGATTGATGCTGAGATGAACTTTGTAACACTGGAAAGTCCCCGCTGGAACTTCGACTGGCTCGGGGCCGCTCACGAGAAACTTCACGGTGAGGACGCGATTGCCCAGGCTGGCGAGGATGGGCTGGGTCATTTCCTCCCCGGCGGTCAGCGGGAGCCGCCGCATCCATTCTACGCATTCCTCGTTATCGATGACCGGGGCGCTAAAATCGAGTCTCGTCGAGCCGTCTTTCCCGGCGGTTTTCAAATCGGCGTGGTCGGAGAAGTACGTTGTTTCGACATCGCTCAAGAGCGAATGCATCCAGCGGCTGCGGAGAGGTTTGAACGAGTCGGCTTCCACTTCCGACCAGCTAAACGAACGCGTCTCACCGGCCAAAATGTGGGAGCTGGGACGCCAGATTTTTTGTCCCTGATATTCCCCGGCGTCGATGGCGTAATCGATAAAGCCGACCTTCAAACCGCCGGGCAGCTTAAGGTCAAGACGAAGGTCCTCGCCATCCTGCCATGGGACCGGTTGCAGCGCATTGGCGCCGCTGAGGTATTTTTGCGCGAGCGCAACGAGGTCTTTTTGGTCAGGATAATCTTTGGTCAAGGTTTCGAAGGCGGCAGTGGCGTTGGTGTAATCCTGCTGTTTGTAATAACAAACGCCGAGGTGATATTGCGCCTGCGCCGCCAGGGCCTGGCTGGCCTTGGCCTCGCTGACAACTTGTTGGTAAATCTGCACGGCGCCGGGCAGGTCGCCTTTGGTTTCCTCGGAATAAATTCCCTGTTCGAGCAACTCCGAAGGGGTGGCGGCAGTTGCGAGGACGACACCGGCCAGCCAGGAGGCCGCCGAGAGCGAAGCGAAGGACAATAGTTTTTTCATGGGCCTACGTTGCGCCAGGATTGTTACCCATTTATTACCGGCGCATCCCATTTTTGTCACCCGCGCGGCGACGTGGTCAGGCGCTGAAACTCTCGCCACACGAGCAGCTATTGACGGCGTGCGGATTTTTGACCTTGAAACCGCCGTCCTGCAACGCATCGACAAAATCCAGCTCGCTGCCTGTCACGTAAAGGGCGCTTTTGGGATCCACGACGACTTTGATGCCGCCACTGTGGACGAGAAAATCGCGGTTGGCGGGCTGGTCCTGGAGATCCATCTTGTATTGCAACCCGGAGCATCCGCCCCCGACCACGGCGACCCGCAGGACACCTTCGGGCCGGCCTTGCTTGCGCAGCAGGGCGCTAACCTTGCTGGCCGCGCTGGCGGAAACTTTGATCAGGCGTTCATCGCCCTCCCGAAAGCTGATCGGAGCAACAGCTTTGGAAGAAGTGGGTGAATTATGGCCTGCGATCATGACAGGCACACGATACGCGGCGTGGCGGGGCGGCGTCAAGCGCAGCCCGCGCGAGGCGGAATTGGCGGCTAGGGAGCGGGGCTCGCAGGCGGCTGGGCGCCGCCATTGCCCACGCCATCCGGTGACAAGCGCAGCACGGCTTCGCGCATTTCCTTGCCGGGCTTAAATTTAACAACGGCGCGGCGGGGAATGGGGACGTCTGTTTCCGGTTGGTTGGGATTGCGGCCTACCCGGGCCTTGCGAACCTTCACTTCGAACACGCCAAAATTGCGAAGTTCAACGGTGTTTCCCGCCGCCACTGCGGTGGAAATATGGTCAAGGGTCTTTTGCACCACTTCCAACACTTGCTGTTGGACGAGGCCGGTTTCTTCGCTAATTTGGACTACGAGATCACGTTTTGTCATAACGCTGGTCTGGCGCTTTGACTGCACACTATATGCAACATCGGGCGCTGGTCACGATGTCCATCAAGCACTATATTACCTGCGTTTTCCGGTCAAGCTATCAATCGACATAATTAGTATATTCTTGCGAGGGAAAACCTTACGTGCGTTTAGCTTTCGATGACTCCAATTTCCACCGGCTCTACTTTGATGCCTTGTTTTTCAAGCCATTTAATCGAAGCTTTGACGTCCGGCTGGGCGCCGCTTAGTTCCAGGCAAACAATGCCAATTTCATCGGTGACACTAGCTTGGCGCACATTAGTGATAACGGGAAACTTCCTAGCCAGCTCCCAAATAACCGGGTTGGTGATAAGCTTAGGCGGATACATGAGCCATAGGCGCATGTGAGTTTCTGATTTGGATTTGGATTTGGCTGGCATGATGGAATTTAGCCGCCGGCAATGGCGGGAATGATGCTGATTTCGTCGCCGTCTTTTAGGGCGGTCTCCTGATTTTGCAGGAAACGAATATCTTCCTCGTTGACGTAAACATTGACGAAGCGGCGCACACTGCCCGCGTCATCGGTCAGGCGCTCTTTGATGCCGGGAAAGCGAGTTTGCAATTCGGCAATGGCTCCGCCCACGGTGGTGGCGGCGACTTGCACAACGTCTTCGTCATGCGTGAGTTTACGGAGTGGGGTGGGGATGCGTACGTTGACTGGCATAAATGATAAGTTAAGCGTTGGCCGGGGCGCGCGTTTCGGCGTCCAAGAGGGCTTCAAATTCGCGCAAGCTCGGCTTGATGTCGCGCGTGTGGCCGGCATGGCCTGCCACGGCGTCCAAGGTTTTAAGGCCGTTGCCCGTAATGCACAACACCGCGGAATCATTGGCGGGAATGGCGCCGGAGGCAATGAGTTTCTTGGCCACGCCTACCGTGACGCCGCCGGCCGTTTCCGTGAAAATCCCTTCGTGCTCCGCAAGAAGCTTGATGCCTTCGCGAATCTGGTCGTCGGTCACATCTTCGGCGCAGCCGTTGGTTTCCTTCATCACCTTAAGGGCGTAAAAACCGTCTGCCGGCGTGCCAATGGCCAATGACTTGGCAATGGTGTTCGGCTTCACCGGCTTGAAGAAATCGAGCCCGGCCTTTTGCGCGACGGAGATGGGCGAACAGCCGGTGGCTTGCGCGCCGTGCATGTGATACTCGGTCTCGGGCGTGAGGCCGAGTTTGATCAATTCCTGATAGCTTTTGTGAATCTTCGTGAGCAGGGAGCCGGAGGCCATCGGTATGACGGTGTGCCGCGGAATGCGCCAGCCGGATTGCTCCACGATCTCAAAGCCCATGCTCTTGGAGCCTTCGGCGTAGTACGGCCTCATATTCACATTGACGAACGCCCACGGATATTTGCCGGCGATTTCCGCGCACAAACGATTGACTTCATCGTAATGGCCCTTGATGCCCACGACCGTGCCGCCGTAAATAAGCGAATTAACGACTTTGCTCTGCTCAAGATCGGCGGGAATAAACACATAGGCTTTCAGCCCCGCCGCCGCCGCGTTGGCGGCGACGGAATTGGCCAAATTGCCGGTGGAGGCGCAGGCCACGGTGGTAAAACCGAGTTCCTTGGCCCGGCTCAACGCCACGCTGACGACGCGGTCTTTAAAGGAAAGAGTGGGATAATTGACGGTGTCGTTTTTGATCCACAATTCGCGGATGCCCAGGGCGCGAGCGAGCCGGTCGGCTTTGATCAGCGGCGTGCCGCCAACTTCGAGGCCGACAGTGGGCTCGTGCGCCACCGGCAAAAGTTCGCGAAAACGCCACATCGTGCGCGGGCGGGATTGAATGGCCGCGTGGGTCAAGCTGGCCTTGATCCGGTCGTAGTCATAGGCCACTTCCAAGGGGCCGAAGTCAAAATCGCACACGTGCGTGGCGGCCAGGGGATATTCCCGGCCGCATTCGCGGCACTTGAGCGCCTTCATGAAGCCAAAATGTTTTTCCATATTTAAAACAAAAACGCCTCTTCTCACTGGGAGAAGAGGCGCCTAAATTGTCTCTCTTCTCATTTTTTCCCGGACGACCGGGCTGGAATTGGCACCTGGCGCGGCCTGCGCCGCCGGTTGCCGTGGTATCATAGGGCCAGTCCCTCCACCACTCGCAATGAGCATTCGTTATATCAACGAATGCGGATAGATTGATTCATCACTTGCCACCTGTCAACGCCTATTTTTTCGGCTACTATACTAATGAGGAGGACAAAGGGCTTGATCTAGGGCGGAATCAAGCCGTATCCTCTGTGACAATTCTCAAAATGGGTTCGAGCAGATGAAACTTCGCCAATGCCACGGAATTGTTTGGGCAGGGCTTTCGCTGCTGGTTTTCGGGCCAATTTCCACTTACGCCAACGTCTATGCGACCGACATTCATCTCGACGGATCGTTGACCAATGGCTGGGTGGCGCCGGGCTACCCGGTGCGGATCAACTACATCCTAAATGAACCGGCGACGGGCGGGGTGGTGGCGCGGATTTGCGCCGGCTCCAATGTTTTGCGGACGTTCACCGCCGCGGGCGGGCAGCCGGGGGCGCTGGCAGGCGTCAACGAGATTTTCTGGGATGGACGAAATTCCAACGGCGTCAGCGTGGCCGAAGGGCTCTATGCCGTGCAAATCAGCGCCAGCTCCCTGGGCTATGCGGACTGGACGAACATCACTGATGACAGCAGCGCGTTCGAAGTGGACAATCCGCGCGGTCTTGATGTCAATAAGAATACCAACAGCCCGTATTATGGCCGCGTTTTCGTGGGCAACAACCAGGGCTTGCAGCCGACCGGCATTTACAAGTTCAACGCCGATGGCAGCCCGGCGGAAGACGGCGCTTTCAGCACGGGCGGCTATGCCTGGGCGGGCGACGGATTGAGCCCGTGGAAATTCTGCGTCTCGGACGATGACATCGTGTATGTCAACGATTGGAATCTCGGCTCGCGCGGTTTCGTGCTGGGGTTTGACGAGATCATCACCAGCAACACCTGCATCGCGGCGCTGGGCGGCGACAATTATCCGACCAACACGGTGGACTTGAGCGGCCCCTTCGTGACCGGCTCCGGGACCAATGCGCAGATTTGGATGGCGGATGCTGCGACCACGTTTCAAAGCCTGGGCATTTTGCGGTGGAACCTGATGGAGGACGGCACAGTGGCGCCAAGCGACCCAGGGGAAATTGTCGTGGCGGCGACCAATTCCGATTTGACTTTGGCGCCTTACGATGTGGCTGTATCCACCAACGGATTCATTTTTACCATTCAACGGGTGGATGCGCTGGATGCCGATGATGCCGGATCCAATCCCACGAATCGCGTTTTGTGCTTCCCGCCGGAGACCAACAACGCGCCCGCCGAAACCGCGGCTTTATGGAAATTAGGCGCGGACGACACCAACCTGGCCAATGCCTACGGCGTGGACATCAACCGGCAAGGCTCTTTGGTGGCGGTGGCGGTGCGCGGATACGGGAATGATCCGGAATTTTTCTCGGGTGGAAATGTCAGCCTGTTCGCAGCCGGCGATGGACACCTGGTGAAACGCTTCGGCCTGGGCGAGGACCATCAGTACATGGATGTGGCCTGGGACAATGCGGGAAATTTGTATGCATTGGATTTCACGGCGGGAGTTTGGCGCGCTTATTCGCCGCCGGGAACGAACCAGTCCACGACTGTGGGATTGGCCAGAATTCAAGCCTTGAGCCAATTGCAGGCGCCGCAATTATCACAGCCGTTGCTGACCAATGGCCTTTCCTTCGCGTTGCACGGCCAAAGCAATGTGACCTATATCGTGCAGGTCTCGACCGATCTAACCAATTGGATGGACGTCGTGACAAATTTCGACCCGGCTCCCGACCGGATTATCACGGCTCCCGCCACCACCGATGCGCAGGATTTTTACCGCGCGGTCGTCGCCCAACCTTGATCAGCCCGAGATTTGACGCGTGTAGGCGTCGGGGGCCAAGAGCTGCGCCGCCTCCGCGGGTTGGCTGAGCTTGATCTCAAATATCCATCCCTCGCCGTATGGATCGGTGTTCACCAGTTCAGGCTTCTCGGCCAGCTTCGTATTGATAGCCGTGATCTCGCCGCTGGCGGGCGCGTAAATATCACTGGCCGTCTTGACGGATTCGACCACGGCGCAGGCTTCTCCGGCCTTGATTTTGCGGCCGAGCGCCGGCGTCTCGACAAAAACAACGTCGGTCAATTCGTGCTGGGCATGGTCGGTGATGCCGACGGTGGCGGTGTCGCCTTTGACGCGCAGCCATTCGTGGCTTTTGGCATATTTCAAGTCCGCGGGAACATTCATATTTTATGTTTTGGCTGGGGAGGATTTGTAAAGCGGACGCGGCGCCACGAGCGCCGGGGCGCGTTGGCCGCGAATTTCAATTTCGATGGCGGTGTTGGGCACGGAAAAGTTTTGGGCGACATATCCCAGGCCGATGCCTAGATTCAGGGAGGGGCTTTGCGTCCCGCTGGTCACAACGCCAATCGGCCCCGAACTGCCGGAGGTCCAAATCGGATAGCCGGGGCGGGGCGGGGCGCAGCGGCCCTGCATTTTGAAAGCGGCGAGTTTGCGCGTGGGCCCGGCGGCTTTTTGCGCGAGCAGGGCGTCTTTGCCGATGAAATTGGGTTTGTCGAGCGCCACAAAAAATCCCAAGCCTGCTTCCAAGGGCGTGGTATTTTCGTCCAACTCTTGGCCATAGAGTGGATAACAAACTTCCGTCCGCAACGTGTCACGCGCGCCCAATCCCGCCGGCTTTAAACCATGCGGACGGCCCGCTTCCAGCAAGGCATGCCAAATTCCTTCGATGACGCTGGCCGGGGCGACAATTTCAAAACCATCCTCGCCCGTGTAGCCCGTGCGCGACACATAACCGGTTTCGCCGTGAAAAGTCGCGGGCGCGACTTCATTTTTTTTCAAGCCTGTCGCCGGCGCAACCTGGTCGATAAATTGCGCCACCTTCGGCCCTTGGACGGCCACCGCGCCGTATTTCTCAGAGAGATTTTCCAGCTTGACCTCCGCGCGCCGCGTCCAGCCGCGCCATTGTTTTTGCAGCCACGCAAAATCATCCTCGAGGCGCGACGCGTTGACGATGAGCAGGAATTCCGCGTCCGCCAATTGATAGGCGTAAAGGTCGTCCACGACGCCCCCGGTTTCGCGGCAAAGCAGGGTGTATTGCCCGAGACCCGGGCGCAGTTTGCCAATGTCGTTGGTCAAGACGAAATTTAAGAATTCCGCCGCCGCCGGCCCGGAAACCAGGAATTCGCCCATGTGTGAAATATCAAACAGTCCGCCCGCCCGGCGCGTGGCCAAATGCTCTTCGGTGATGCTGGTGTAGAAAACCGGCATTTCCCAGCCCCCGAACTCGATCAAGCGCGCGCCGAGCTTTTGATGGGCCGGAAAAAGAGGCGTCCGCTTCATCCCCACTTCTCCGTTTTGATTTGCTCCTTCGGAACTTTCAGCTCTTCCAGCACGAGTTTTTCCGTGGCTTCGACGAGCGCATTGGGGCCGCAGGCGTAAAAGACGGTGTGATTCAAGTCGGTGATATGTTCGCGCACCCATTCGGAATTAATGCGCCCGCGGCGCCCGACCCACGCGTCTTCCGCGGACAGGCGCGTGCAGGTGACGTGAAATTTGAAATGCGGATTCTGCGCCTCCAATTGCCGGAATTCCTCGTTGAAAATAATGTCGCACGCGGTGCGCACGGTGTAGAGCACGGTGATCTTGGTGTTGATCCCGCGCCGTGTGGCTTCCCGTCCAAACGCGCGGAAAGGCGTCACGCCGGATCCGCCCGCGATGCAAATCAGGTGCTTATGCTCTTCCAAAACCGGAAGGAACCGGCCGGTCGGCGGGATCACCCACAGCTTGTCGCCGGGCTTGACCCAATCGACAATGCGCGTGCCCATTTTTCCGTCCCGTTTGACGGTGATTTCGAAATGGCCCCGGTCGAGCGCGCAGGAGGAGAGGGAATAGGCGCGTTTGTAAGCAGGCGCGTCGGGAAAATAAACGGTGATGAACTGGCCGGTTTTGAATTCGACATCATAACCCTCCGGCCAAAGGAGTTTGACGCTTTTGGTGTCAGGCAGCTCCATGGTCGCCGTTTCCACCACCATTTCTGCAATTTGCTTGGGCATGGCGCCGGGTTCCTGCTAGTTGCGGACGAATGAACGGGGAGAATCTAGATGGTTCCCATCACACTTTGCCATAGAATTCTTCCACCACCGCGCGGAAATTATTCTCGCCCACCTGGACGATTTTCATTTCGCGCTCCGCGCTCTCCTCGGAATCGCTGGCGTGGGCGGCGTTGACCATGATGTTCTGGCCAAACTCGCGGCGGATGGAGCCGGGCGGCGCCTTCGACGGATCGGTTGGCCCGAGGACATCGCGAATTTTGCCGATGGCTTCGATGCCTTCATAAACCAGCGCGATGCACTTTTCGGTGCCGGGCTGGTTGGCCGTTTGTTCGTCGCATTCGCTGGGAATGCGGCCGGACATGAAACGCACAATATTGTCGAACTGGTTGTCGCCAAAAACCGGGCCCAGCACGTCGCCGAGATGCTTCTCTTCCGTGGCCGGAATTTTGAAGCCGAATTCTTTTTCCAACGCGCCCTTGGCCCGCGCGCTGACGACGTCCTTGAGCTTGGTGCGCAACACCTCGCGAACCGGCCCGTAAAAGTCGGCCGCCTGGGCGACGCTCATGCGATGAACTTTAATCCCAACGATGTAAAGCCCGGTGCGGGAGAGAAAATCAATGACATTGCCGGGACGGCCCGTGGCAAAACGAAAGTTGTCCGGTTTGATCAACACGAGCGTGCGCTGCGGTGTTTCGCCGGAGGGATATTGCAACGTGTCTTCCAACACACCGCCGTCGCTGTCCGAATAGCTGGCCCAGAGCTTGAGTTTGATGGAGGATTCCTCCGCCGTGGGAGCGGCGAGCACGGCCGGCTCGAAATAACGAACCTGCCCGTTCTCATCCACGATCAAATCCCCATACGTGTCGCGAATCGTTTCCCCGCCGCGACGGTCGGGCGAAAATTTGCCGACGACGGAACGCACTTTGCGCACAGCTTCCTCGCCGCGAAAGAGCAGCACCATGACGCGTCGCGGGCGGTGGGTTTTGGGATCGGGCCCGAGGTTGCGCAGAATATAATCGCGAATGAGCTCCTGGATGCGGCGGTCCTGTTCATCCGCGGCGGAAATAATGACCTCGGAATAATGCTGCACCAGATTCGGGCTGGGCGCGAACATGCGCGCGGCGACCAATTCCAAACCAGTGCGTGTGATCAGCCGCGCCAGAATCCCGCCGGTGCGGGATTTGTGCAGCGTGTAGGGAGTGATGATGACGTAAGCTAATTGCTGGGCCATAGCGATGTTTAACTGGTCGGGGTGGAGGCTTTGGTGGCGCCGGCGCCGACGGGAGCTGATTTTCCTCCCAGAATTTTAAACATCACGACCCCGCAGGTGGGGCACTTGCCTTTGATTGCTTTTCGTCCGTTTTTCATCGTCTCTTCGACTGCGTCTGCAATTTCCTTCTTCGCTTTGCACTTAACACAATATCCTTCAGGCATAAAATTGGTGCGCGGACCGTTTCGGGCGGCCTTCGTCGCATGGGTATAGTTTAGGGGCGGCGCCGGGAGGGCGTCAACTCGTAACTGGATCGCGTAAAGCCTTCAGAGTAAAGCGATTGGGATTAGAAAGTCAGGCCTTCGCGCTTTCGATCATTCGGCGCAGTTCGGTTTTAAGGATTTTGCCCGTGGCATTTCTGGGCAGGGCCGGCAGGACTTCCAGACGGCGCGGAACCTTGAAATCAGCGAGGCGTTCGCGGGCAAAATCGAGGGCCAGTTGCGGATCGCCGGCGGCTCCATCGTGCCAGGAAATAAAACCGACCGGCTGTTCGCCTTTGCGAGTGTCCATCACCCCGATGACGGCGGCTTCTTTCACACCGGGATACTGATAAAGAACTTCCTCCACTTCGCGCGGATAGACGTTAATGCCGTTGACCAGGAGCATGTCCTTTTTGCGGTCGGTGATGTAGAAATAACCATCGGCATCGCGATGGCCCACATCCCCGGTGAGCAGCCAATGGTCGCGCATAACCTTGGCGGTTTCGCCGGGTTGGTTCCAATATCCGAGCATCACGTTGGACCCCCGCACGCACACTTCGCCCGTCTCGCCGTCGGGGAGAATTCGTCCGTTTTCATCCTGCACGGACATTTCGACCGCATCGATCGGGACACCAATCGAGCCGGACTTCCACGGGCCGCAGATGGGATTGAACGAGCAAACGGGGCTGGCTTCGCTGAGGCCGTAGCCTTCCAACAAGGGAAACGGAAAACGCGCGGTAAATTCCTTGAGGATTTCGCCCGGCAACGGCGCCCCGCCGCTGATGCAAACGCGCAACGGCAAATCGGTCGGAACGCCGCCATGGGTCAGGGCGCGGAAGAATTGGGGCACCGCCGGGAGCAGCGTGACGCGTTTCTGCATGATTTCCAACACGATGTTCTTGGGAGGATGCAGCGTCTTAACCAGCACGAATGATCCACCCACCAGCAGCGGCAGGAAAACGCAGACCGTCAGCATAAAGCTATGGAACATGGGCAGAGCCAGAAGGAACCGATCTCCGCCTACGGCTTCGAGCGCCTTGCGGCAACTCTCGACGTTCGCCAATAAGTTGCCGTGCGAAAGCATCGCGCCTTTCGGATGGCCGGTCGTGCCTGAGGTGTAAATGATCACCGCGAGATCCGATGAAAGGAGCGGGGGCGATGCGAAAGGTTCGTCGCTTTCCTGAAACGTCGCCACGAGGAGCTGGCGCAAGCTGGGACGACCTTCACGAAGTTTCGCCGTGGCTTCTTCCATGCTTGCGTCGGTGATCAGCAGGTCTATCTCGCCATCCTCGAGGATGAAGGACACCTCGTTCGGCTTGAGAAAATTGTTGATGGGCACGACCACCGCCCCCACCGCCAATATCCCGAAAACGGCCGGGGCGAATTCCGGGCAATTCTTCAACCAAATGCCGACGCGATCCCCCTTTTGCACCTCGAAATCGTGGCGGAGCGCATGGGCGACTCCGCGGACCTGGCGCTCCAATTGGCGGTATTGGATTTCCGCGTCGCCCCAAAAGATGGCTGGTTTGGCGGCGTTTTGGCGGGCCGATGCGGAGAAGGCGCTGGGCAAATTCACGGGTTTGGCTGGCACGCGGAAAAAGCTAACATTGAAGGATCGGGTTGACAATATACACTGCGGGCGTGTTACGGAAATTTACCCCGCAATTAGCCGCCGGGCTGGCCTTGTCGGAAGAACAAGTGGCGCTGGCGGTGACGGAATTGGTTTCGCTCGATGTGCTGGCGGAAATCAAATCCGAGTTTTTGACCGCGCTGGCGGGCAAGGGCGAAACGGTGGAGGAAATTGCCGCGTTCGTGCGGGGTTTGCGCGCGCTGTCGGTTGCGCCGCCGCTCGATGACGCCACGCGCGCGGGCGACATTCTCGATGTTTGCGGCACCGGCGGCGACCGGTTGAACACCTTTAACATTTCAACGACCGTCGCGCTGGTGGCGGCTGCGGCGGAAATTCGGGTGGCCAAGCACGGCAATCGCGCCATCACCTCGCAAGCGGGCAGCGCGGACGTGCTGGAAGCGTTGGGCGTTAAAATAGATTTGACGCCGGCGCAGGCCGCGGCGTCGTTGCGGGACCATCATTTTGCCTTTTTCTTCGCGCCCAATTATCATCCGGCGTTCCAGGCGATTGCTCCCGCGCGCAAAATGTGCGCGGAACGCGGACAGCGCACGATCTTCAACTTTTTGGGGCCGCTGTTGAATCCAGCGCGGCCGAGCGTGCAACTGATGGGGGTGCCGCAGCCGCGCTTGTGCGAGCCGGTGGCGTCCGTGCTGCAAGCCCTCGGCTTGCGCCGCGCCATGGTGGTGTGCGGAACTGTCCCCGGCGCCGAGGGCGTGCGACACCTCGACGAGCTTTCCACGCTCGGCGCGAACACCGTGGCGGAGTTTTATCAGGCCAATGCTTTTGCCAATTCGGTCCTCGACCCGAACGACTTTCCCCTCCAACCCGCCACCATCGCGGATTTGACTGGCGGCGACCGCGCGGCCAACGCCGAAATTGTGCGCCGGATTTTGCGCGGGGAAGAGCGCGGCCCCAAACGGGATGCGGTATTGCTCAACGCCGGCGCCGCGTTCTTTGTGGCCCACAAGGCGCGCTCGCTGGCCGAGGGGTGGGAGATGGCGGGGGACGTGATCGACTCCGGGAAAGCGGCGCAAAAACTGGCCGAGCTGGCGGCGGCAAAATTTTGAAAGTTGAACTTTGAAGATTGAACCTTAAACTCCGCTTATGGTGCTCGATGACATTCTATTGGAAGCAGAAGAGAAGATGATCAAGACCGAACAGGTCGTGCAGCATGAATTTTCCGGCATTCGCACCGGAAAAGCTTCCCCCGTGTTGGTGGAGAATATCATGGTGGAGGTCTATGGCTCCAATATGCGCATTCGCGAACTGGCCGGCATCACCACGCCCGAGTCGCGCGTCCTGATGATTCAACCCTGGGACGTCGCCACGGTGCATCCCATCGAAAAAGCCATTCAGAAAAGCTCGCTCGGCATCAATCCGACCGTGCAAGGCAAGATTATCCGCATCGTGCTGCCGGAATTAAGCACCGAACGACGCCAGGACATGGTGAAGATCGTGCATAAAATGGCGGAAGACGGACGGGTGGCGGTGCGGCATGTGCGG
>DASZMX010000102.1:0-47128 GCA_035551475.1 Verrucomicrobiia bacterium | reverse complement strand
GGTTTGCCTGAGAGGTTTTGCGCGGCGGCCAAAAATCCCAGGCGGGGATCGGCGCTGAAGATTTTTTGCAGGCCGGCGGTCATGGTGACGGCGAGCAGCCAAAGCAAAGGGAGAAAGGTGATAAGCGCGCGGGCGGGCTTGCCGGCGGGATGCGTCAACTGCATTTTTAAAATGACGGTGGTGGCGAGGCAAAGAGCAATGGCGGCGAGGAGCTGGTTGGCGATGCCGAAGAGCGGCCAGAGGGAGTTGATGCCGCCCAAGGGATCGCGCACGCCTTGGATGAGGAACCAACCCCAGGCGCCGACGATGAGAAAGCTGGCGAGCCACGTGGCGCCGAGGCCGCCGGTTTTGCCGAGAGGCTTCCAGGCGGCGCCGAGGACGTCTTGCAGGAGGTAGCGCCCGACGCGGGTGCCGGCGTCCACGGTTGTCAAGATGAACAACGCCTCGAACATGATGGCGAAGTGATACCAGAGGGCAACGCCGCCGCCTTGGAAGACGCGGGAAAAAATGGTGGCCATGCCGACGGCGAGAGTCGGAGCGCCGCCGACGCGTCCGAAAAGACTTTTTTCGCCGATATGAGCGGCGAGCTGGCTCATCTGGTCGGCAGTGACGGGCCAGCCGAGGGCGGTGACTTTGGCCAGAGTGTCGGCGGCGGCGCCCGGGGTGTTGATGCTGAAATAAACGCCCGGGGGCAGCGCGCAGGCGGCGATCAAGGCCATGATCGCGACGAGCGATTCCAGGCACATGGCGCCGTAACCAATCGAGCGGGCATAACTTTCGCGGGTGACGATTTTGGGCGTGGTGCCGCTGGCGATGAGTGAATGAAAACCGGAGATGGCGCCGCACGCGATGGTGATGAAACAAAACGGAAAGAGCTTGCCCGCGAAGACGGGGCCGTGGCCGTTGGCGGCGAAGGTGGTGAGGGCGGGCATTTGGAGCGTGGGCAGAACGAGAAAAATGCCGAGAGCCAGCAGAAGAATCGTGCCGAGCTTGACGAAGGTGCTGAGGTAATCGCGCGGCGCGAGCAGCAGCCAGACGGGCGCAATGCTGGCGGCGCAACCGTACGCGACGATGACCCACGCGATGGGCTCCTTCTTGAATGTCAATAATTGGGCGAGGCTTTCGTGGCTGCTGGCGTATTGGCCGCCCCACACGGCAGCGAGAAGCAAGGCCACGCCGATGATGGAAGCTTCGAGGACTTTGCCGGCGCGCCAGAACCGGAGGTACCCGCCCATGAACAGCGCGATGGGCACGGTGGCGCCGACGGTGAAGACGCCCCACGGGCTTTCAGCCAGGGCGTTGACCACCACGAGGCCGAGCACGGCGAGGAGAATGATCAAAATGGCGAGAATGGCGCAGAGCGCAATCCAGCCGGCGGGCGCGTTCAATTCTTCCTTCACCATTTGGCCAAGGGATTTGCCATCGCGCCGCATCGAGCAAAAGAGAATCACAAAATCCTGCACCGCGCCGCCGAGGACGACGCCGATCAGAATCCAAAGGGCGCCGGGCAAAAAACCGAATTGCGCGGCGAGCACGGGGCCGACCAACGGGCCCGGGCCGGAGATGGCGGCGAAATGATGGCCGAAGACGATCCATTTATTCGTCTTGACGAAGTCTTTGCCGTCCTCGTGCTGCTCGCACGGGGTGGCGCGGCGGTCATTGAGCATGAGGGCCTTGGCAGCGATCCATTTGGAATAAAAACGGTAGCCGATGGCGTACGCGCACAAGGCTGCGATTAAAAGGAAACAGGAATTTACTTCGTGCGGCATCGGCGCGGATCATAAAAGAAAGCGCGGAGGAGCGGAACCAGAATCCGAGAAAAGAGCTGGCACGGTTTAGGCTAATGAATGATTAACAGGCCGCGTGAGAGAAACTCTTGGATGCAGGAACAGGCTGGAGGTGGCTTGGGGAACTGAATCCAGGATCGTCCGTCGAACCGCTCTTTCTCTCATCGCGGCCTGCCTTTTTTTCCATTCTCCGAGGTAAAACAGGCTTCGTCTCCCGGCTTCCGCGCCGTCCGCGTTTTTGATTCCGGTATTTGCGCAATGGGAAAACCGGCGTTAATTTGGTTGGTTCCAAAAGGGGAAGGGCGCGTGAAATCGGCGCAGCGCTGCGTGAAATTTTATAGGTTTGACAGTGAATTGCGGGTCGCCGAAGTGGTTTGCCGGGCGGAGAGAAATGTGGAAGCGGGCGCCGGGGCGTGGCATGGTTTTGGCTAATCAATATGGGAGGTAGAGAGGGTGTGCCAGAGCCCAGAGTTTCGGCGACCAGGTTCGCTCGTGAGGTGAGGTGGGGAGGCTGTGGCGCCGGAATGGTTCCGTTGACCACTCTTGGCTCTGGCGCCCTCTCTATCTCGGTGAAAAACCTTCTCGGCAATTGACATTGGGCGAATGGGGCCGGTAGAATTATGTTTTATGCCTGTCAAAGAAAGAATGTGAGACATTTGTGGCCTCAAAAGACGATTACTTGGTAGATTTGATGGTGGACATGGGGCAGGTGAGCGAAGGCCAGCTTGCCACCGCGCGCGATGAATCCGCCGCTTCGGGTGAAGGTGTCCTGGACCTGTTGCTTTCCCACAAGGTCATCAAGCCCATCGACGTCTCGCAGGCCAAGGCGGCGCATTTCGGCTACGAATTCATCAATTTGGGCGACCTCAAAATCGGGGACGACGTGATTTCCGCGGTGCCGCGGCACATTGCCAAGCGTTACCGCGCGGTGCCGGTGTCCAAGCACGACGGCACGGTGGCGATCGCCATTTCCGACCCGCAAGACCTGGACGCGATGGACAGTTTGCAGCGCATGGTCAACGCCGATGCGGTGGATTGGCGCGTGGCGCTGGACGAGGACATCGACAACG
This sequence comes from Verrucomicrobiia bacterium, assembly GCA_035551475.1. Taxonomy (GTDB): domain Bacteria; phylum Verrucomicrobiota; class Verrucomicrobiia; order Limisphaerales; family Palsa-1400; genus DASZMX01. Next base: position 44,271 of record DASZMX010000102.1, on the reverse strand, counting down.
CGCTGACCCGTTATTACGGCAAGGACGAAGACTCGGCCAACCGCATCATCCAGGAAATCACGGAGCAGGGCGAAGTGGAAGTCACCTCGCCGAAGGGCAACGTGGCCGACGACGGCGCGGTGATCGACGCGGACGCGCCGATCATCAAGCTTGTCAATACTTTAATCGTGGAGGCGTTCAAGCAGCGCGCGTCGGACATTCATCTCGAGCCGCTGGCCAAGACGTTTCGCGTGCGTTACCGCATTGACGGCGTGCTGCACGAGATGAAGAGCCCGCCGAAGCGGCTGCAAGCCTCGATCATCAGCCGCCTCAAGATTCAATCGAACATGTCGATTGCGGAGCGGCGCATTCCGCAGGACGGACGCATCCAGGCGCAAGTCGGAGGCAAGACGATTGACTTGCGCGTTTCCGTGGTGCCGACGACGCACGGCGAAAGCATCGTCATGCGTATTTTGGACAAGGAAGGATTGCGTTTGGGCTTGCCGGAATTGGGCTTTTTCACGGATGACCAGCAGACGTTCGAGCGGTTGATCGGGTTGCCGGATGGGATTTTGCTGGTGACGGGGCCGACCGGCTCCGGCAAGACGACGACGCTTTATTCCTGTTTGAATTTCATCAACCGTCCGGACCGCAAGATCATCACCGTGGAAGACCCGGTGGAATATTTGCTGGCGGGCATCAACCAGGTGCAGGTGAGCGAAATTGTGGGGCTGTCGTTTGCGGCGGCGCTGCGCGCGATGCTGCGCCAGGCGCCCAACGTGGTGATGCTGGGGGAAATTCGCGATTTGGAAACTGCGTCCATTGCCATCAATGCGTCGCTGACCGGCCATTTGGTGTTCTCCACGCTGCACACCAATGACGCGCCCGGGGCGGTGACCCGTTTGATTGACATCGGGGTGAAGCCGTTCCTCGTGGCCTCGTCCACGCGCGCCCTGATGGCGCAACGCCTGGTGCGCAAGATTTGCAAGAAGTGCGCCGCGCCCAGCACGCTGACCGAGGCGGAAATGCTGGCGCTGCATTTGGACCCCGCCAAAGCCGCCGGGGCCAACGTGATGAAGGGCAAAGGCTGCAATGATTGCAACAAGACGACCTATCGCGGGCGGTTCGGCATTTTCGAGATTTTTGTGATTGACGATGAGGCGCGCAAGCTAATTTACGACCGGGTGCCTTCGTCCGTGCTGCGCGCCCGCGCGCGCGAGATGGGCATGCGCACGTTGCGCGAGGACGGCACGCGGAAAGTGCTGGCGGGCTTGACCTCGGCGGATGAAGTGATTCGCGCGACGACCGGCGATGCGGAGTGAGGATTTGTTATGTATTCGATGTCTGATTTGTTGCAGTTGGTGGTGTCAGAGGGCTCGTCTGATTTGCATATTCGCGTGGGCGTTCCCCCGGTGATCCGCGTGCATGGCACGTTGCATCGCGTGGATGGGCCGTCGATGAAGCCGGAGGACACGGAAGAATTGATGCGCAGCATCACGTCCGAGGACCACATCCAGCAGGTGCGCGAGAAAGGCGGGGCGGACTTCGCTTTCGCGTTCGGCGAGGTGGCGCGTTTTCGTGTCAGCGTGTTCAAGGAAAAGGGCAATTTCGGGTTGGTGCTGCGGCAAATTCCGACGAAATTGTTGACGCTCGACCAGATTGGTTTGCCGGCGCACACGGTCAAGTCGCTGCTCTACAAGCCGCGCGGACTGGTTCTTGTGACCGGCCCGACCGGCTCGGGCAAAACCACCAGCTTGTCCTCGATGATCAACATCATCAACGAGGAGCGCGACGACGCGCACATCATCACGATCGAGGACCCGATCGAATATTATCACAAGCATAAGAAGGCGGTGGTTACGCAGCGCGAGGTGCATATTGATGTGCCGAGTTTCGCGGAGGCGTTGCGCCGCGCGTTGCGCCAGGATCCGGACGTGATTCTGGTCGGCGAATTGCGCGACTTGGAAACGATGGAGGCGGCCATCACGGCGGCGGAAACCGGCCACTTGGTGTTCGGGACGCTGCACACGACCGGCGCGGCCAAGACGATTGACCGTTTGGTCAACGCCTTCCCAATCAACCAGCAGGAAACCATTCGCATCCAGCTTTCCACCGTGTTGCAGGCGGTGATTTCGCAATTGCTCCTGCCGCGCTCCGACAAACCGGGACGCGTGGCGGTGTATGAAATCATGATCAACACGCCAGCCATCGCGGCGCTGATTCGTGACAACAAGACCTTCCGCATCCAATCGGACATTCAGACCGGCGCCAAATACGGGATGGTGACGCTGGATGGATTCCTGATGGAGAAATACCAGGCGGGCGTGATTTCGCGGGAAGAAGTGATCAACAAAGCACAGGACCCCGCGACGGTCATCCAGAAACTGGCCGAATGGGAAGCCGCCAAAGCCGAACTCGAACCTGCATGAGCGCCACAGACACCATTTCCAGCCCTCTCCTGGACCTGATCCGCAGCCAGAATCTGCTCGATGATTTGCAATTGGAAGAGGTGAAAGAGGAGCATAACCGCAGCGGCAAGCCCATTGGCGACATTCTCTCCGACTTCGGTTTTATTGACACCGAAACGCAGTTGCAAATCGTGGCCAATCATCTCGGCACAGAAGTCGTTTCGTTGTCCACGCGGGATCTGACGCCGGAATTGCTGGCGCTGGTGCCGGCGGACGCGGCGCGGATGTACAAGTGCATTCCGGTGGCGGCGTTCGATTCCTCCGTGCAAGTGGCGCTGGCCGATCCGCTGGACCCGACCACGATTGATCAACTCGCGTACCTGGTGCACCGCGAAATCATCCCGGTGGTGGCTGACCCGGCGGACATCGAAAAGGCAATCAATCGTTGTTACGGCGACAGCCAAAGCAGCGTGTCCGACGTGCTCAAGGAATTGGGCAACGACGGCGAAATCGCGCGCGAAGCGGCGGAGGCCGCGGCCACCGGAGCTTCGGGAGACATCACCGACCTGGCCAACGAAGTGCCGATCGTGCGTTTCGTGAACCTGGTGCTTTTCCAAGCGGTGCAGGACCGCGCGAGCGACATCCATTTCGAGCCGTTTGAGGACGAGTTCAAGATTCGTTATCGTGTGGACGGCGCGCTGTATGAAATGGCGCCGCCGCCCAAACATTTGGCGCTGCCGGTGACCTCGCGCTTGAAGGTCATGGCGAACCTGGACATTTCCGAGCGGCGCCTGCCGCAGGACGGGCGCATTTCCATTTCCATCGCGGGCCGCAATATCGATTTGCGCGTTTCCACGCTGCCCACGCAATTCGGCGAGTCCGTGGTGTTGCGCGTGCTGGACCGCGCGGCCGTCAACCTGGACATCAAGAGCCTGGGCCTGCCGAAGAACGTGCAGGAGTATGTGTATGAGGCGATCCAGCAGCCCAACGGCATTTTCGTCGTCACCGGCCCGACCGGCTCGGGCAAAACGACCACGCTTTACTCGTGCCTGCGCGCTGTCAATACCATCGACGCGAAGTTGCTGACGGTGGAAGACCCCGTCGAATACGACATCGAGGGCATCATGCAGGTGCCGGTGAACGAGAGCGTGGGGATGACGTTCGGCAAGGCGCTGCGCGCGTTTTTGCGTCAGGATCCGGACGTGATCATGCTGGGGGAAATGCGCGATTTGGAGACCTCGCAAATTGCGATTCAGGCGTCGCTGACCGGCCATTTGGTCTTGAGCACGCTGCACACCAACGACGCGCCCGGCGCGGTGACGCGTTTGATTGACATGGGGGTGGAGCCGTTTTTGATTTCATCCACGCTCATGGCGGTGCTGGCGCAACGCCTGGTCCGCACGATTTGCAAGAAGTGCCGCACGCCATTCGAGCCGACAGAGAGCCAGTTGTCGCTGCTCAATCTTTCGCCGCATGACGTGGGCGACAAGGTGTTCTATTACGGGCGCGGCTGCGCGGTGTGCAACGACACCGGGTACAAGGGCCGTCGCGGCATTTTCGAGCTGCTGGTGGCCTCGGAGCCGATCCGGCTGCTCATCACGGAGCGCGCGCCGACGGTGGTCATCCGGCAGAAGGCGGTGGAATTGGGCATGATCACGCTGCGCGAGGACGGGTTGCGGGGGATATTCGACGGGGACACGACCATCGAAGAAGTTGTCAAATACACCTAATTTTTTATGCCAAAATTCAGCTATGTCGCAATGGATTCCCGGGGCAAGGAGACCAAAGGCTCCATAGACGTCGCCAACCAGAACGAGGCCATCGGGCGCATCAAGGAAATGGGATTTTTCCCCACCAAGGTGGTGGAGGACAAGGGCGCGGCGCCGGGCGGCGGCAAAAAGACGGCGGCCAAGGGGAAAAAGGGCGGCGGCGGGATGAATCTCAACATCAAGATCCCCGGGCTGGCGGGACGCGTCAAGTCGAAGGTCTTGACGACCTTCACCCGGCAATTGGCGACCCTGGTGCAAGCGGGTTTGCCGCTGTTGCGCGGGTTGCGCGTGCTGCAAAAGCAGGAGCGCAACGCCACGCTGAAGGAAATTCTCGGCGAATTGGCGGTGTCCATCGAAGGCGGCAGCACGTTTTCCGAGGCGCTGGCGCAGCATCCCCGCACGTTCAACCGTCTCTTCGTCAACATGGTGAAGGCCGGCGAAATCGGCGGCGTGCTCGAAGTCGTGCTCAAACGTCTTTCCGAGTTCATGGAAAAGGCGCAGAAGATCAAAGGCAAAGTCGTCGCGGCGATGTTTTATCCCGTCGCGGTGATGTGCGTGGCGACGGCGATCATGGCGGTCTTGATGGTGGTGGTCATTCCGAAATTCAAGGAAATTTTCGAAGGCGCGCTCGGCAACGGCTCGAACTTGCCGGGGTTCACCCAATTCGTTTTGGGCATCAGCGAAATGATCAAAGACCATTTCCTGCGCACGTTGATGTATGTCGCGGGATTAGTCGTGGTCTTCAACATTTTCATCCGGACGAAATTCGGCCGGAAGGTGTGGGACAAGGTGCAACTGAGCGTGCCGGTGCTGGGCCCGGTGGTGAGCAAGGTGGCCATCTCGCGGTTCACGCGCACGTTGGGCACGCTGGTCAGCAGCGGTGTGCCGATTTTGCAGGCGCTGACCATTGTCAAAGAAACATCCGGCAATGTCATCGTGGGGAATGCCGTGTCCGCCATTCATGAGAGCGTCAAGGAAGGCGAGACCATCACCGCGCCGCTGGAAGGCTCCAAGATTTTTCCGCCCATGGTGATCAGCATGGTGGACGTCGGCGAGCAAACCGGCGCCCTGCCGGAAATGTTGATGAAAATTGCGGACAACTACGACGAAGAGGTTGATAACGCGGTGGCGGCCATGACCTCGTTGCTGGAGCCCATCATGATTGTTTGTCTGGCGGTGATCGTCGGCAGCATCGTTATCGCGATGTTCCTGCCGCTCATTCAGCTCATGGAAAGCGTCGGCGAAGATTCCAACAAAAAGGAAAAATAAGCCGGCGGTTCATGCCAGTTTTAGCGCATCCCGGGTGTTTTCGAACACCCGGGATTTTTGCTGCGCGGACGCGTTCCGATGACGTAGGCTGCGTCGGAGCCTTTGGCCCCGTGCAAGCTGGGTATGAATGTTAAAGTCCAATGCGGCTGCGGCGCGCGTTATTCGTTTGAAGTGGAGCCGACGCAAGGCCGGATGCCATTTGCAATGAAGTGCCCGACTTGCGGCGCGGATGGGACCGACGCGGCCAATGCCATCATTGCTGAATCCTCCGGGCCGAAACTCCGCGTGCAAATGGCCGAGCCCGTGGCGGTGGCCGTCCCGGAGGCGGGCATGCCGGAATCGCCGGACACGGTGCGGGCGGTGCAGGAGATGTTGCGCCACAAAAAAGCCAGGGAAGCCCGGCGCTATCGGCTTGGGCTGTGGGTGTTGGGGGTGGTGGTGGCGGCGGCGCTCGCAGTGGCGGGATTTTGGGGCTGGTATTGGTTCGCGGGGTCAAAACCCTCGATGATTTATCAAACCAGTTTTGGCGGGAGCCAAGGGGAGCCGGCGGTGGAGTTTATTGCGACCAACCAGTTTCTGCTGGTGGATGCGCAGCACGCCGTGCTGCATGACGTAAAAGCGGACAAGGATCTCTGGACGGCGCCCCTGAGCGGATTGGGTTCGCGCAAGCCGCAGATTTTCGCGCACGAATCTTCCGTTTGGATTTGCCTCGGCAACGTGGTGGCGCAGCTGGATGCGAAAACGGGATCAGTCAAGAATACGGTGGAAGTCATGGGCGATTTTCTTTCCTTCACGCCCGCGGACGCGAACATCCTGGTGGTGTCGTCGATGAGCGCGACGAGTTGCCGCGCGATGCGGATTGACCTGGCGACCGGCGCGGTGGCGTCGCAGGAGGTGACCATTCCGCGTTCGGAAAAGCATTTGCTGCCGAACGAGCTGCCGCCGAATGTGCAGCCGACGGCGGCGGTGCTGCTTTCCCAGGCGCTGGAGGAGCAAAAATTCAACAAGCCGCTGGACGCGATGAGCAGCCAGTTTTTTTCGGCGGGCGAAAACCTGGTGGAATTGCGGGTGCGCCTGGTGGAGCCCAAGGTGACCTGGGTGCAATCGATCAAACCGAAGGGGCCGTCGCTGATCAACGGCGAGACCACGGCTTCGACGAGCGCATTCGGCGTGGCGGACGAAGTGTTCAACGACCTGAAACGGTCCCAAACCGGCGGCGTCAAGGCCGTGGATGAAAGCCGCTACGAAGTAAAGGTGCGGCGTTGGACGGGGGCGGAGCCGGTGGAGTGGACGGGGGAAACAGCGGGGCGCCCGGCGTTCTTTCCGTTGCGCACGGTGGATCTGGTGGCGGGCGGCAAAACGCTGGTTGTGCTTGACAAGCAAAACCGGAAAATGTTCCAGGCGGCGTTGTCTTATCCGGTGGCGGAGCGTTTCAGCGCGGCGGGCGCGGAGCCGGGGGCGAGCCCGGCGCTGGAAGGCCCCGGGAGCCTTTATTTTTTCGACCAGGGCGTGCTGACCGCGTTTGACCTGCCCTCGGGGAAGGTGCGCTGGCGCCTGCCAACCATCGGGGTGACCAAGGTGCAATTGGACGCGCAAGGGATGCTCTACATCGACACGACGAGCGCGAGCCCGGAAGACATCCAATATTCCGATCAGATTAGGTTTGACAAGATTCATGCGCTGCTGTTGAAGGCCGATCCACGCACGGGGAAGATTTTGTGGCAGGCGCAGGACACGGGGGCGGACAGTTTTGTGGCGGGGAAATTTGTGTATGCCACCAGCTCGAACATGGGCGGGGTGCCGATGGCGCTGGCGCTGGGGGAGGCGTTGAATCAGGCGCCGCCGGAGGAGCCGACGCATTTTCATCTTTACAGGATCGATCCGGAGACGGGGCGCGCGCTGTGGGACTTCTATCATCAGGGCGCCCCGCAGGATCTCTCTTTTCAGGACAACAAGTTCGTGCTACGTTACGAGCACGACGTTCAAGCATGGCGCTTCCTGGCGTTTTGAGCGGCGACAAGGGTCCTCCCCCGGACGCATGAAACGAAGCTATGACAAGGAAAGAGTTCGAGAAGGTGCGGCTTGCCCTCGAGGGTGAGAAATTTCAAGACGACTTCACTGACCCGATTCATTACGGGATTCAACGGGCGGCGTTCGAAAAGGAGAAATTCAAGCGGCTGATTGCGGCCGCGCGGCAGGTCAATATGCAGACGGCGCGCACCAAGATGGAGCAATGGAAACGGCAATTGGAAAAAGCCACGCAATCGCAGGAGCGCTTCGAGCGGTTGCGGGATGAAATTGCGCAGGACGGCCACGCGCCGGCGCGCGCGGTGGCGTCGGCCGCCCGGGCGGAATTGTAACTTCCCAGCGTTTAGGCGGTGAAACGCTCGGGAATTTGTTTCCGGGCGTCCTCCACAAAACGGCGGTGCATGGCTTCGGCCAGAGCCGTCATTTCCTGGCGCGTGGCGAGCGCCGGTTCGAGGAAAATTTTCGGCGCGACCCACGGCTGGTCGCGGACTTCGCCGCGCTGACGGAGATAGCAATGCTGCTCGATGCGCAGAACGCCGGAGCGGCCATTCAACGAGGCCTGGGTGTGCGCGAATAATGTCGCCAAATCAGGCTCGGCATATTGATAGCCGGCCGCGTCCGGCTCTTCGCAATCGCATTGGCACACTTCAATTTCCGTTTCGAAAATGATCCGCGTCATAAGTCAGGAAGGCTTCTCCGGGAGGTCGGGGCGCAGGACGAGACGATCGGTTTTCCATTTCGGATCGGTCTTGAACCATTCAGCGGCAGAGGCGGACTTTTCGTCGTCAGATAACTCGAAGCCGGCGAGAGTGGTCTCCCAATCGTCCTCGTCCGAGCGATGCAATTCCAGCCAGCGGGCCATGATGTCGATGCGCTATTGTTGACTCAATCTGCGTCGTGCTTAAGGCTGGCAACTGGCGGGCAAATCAACAATCAGGGGCTCTCCGCAACGGCCAATGGTGGAAAGGCTGACGTCAGGCGAGGGCCGCGTGGTCGCTCCATTCCCGCTCAAAGCGGGCAGCGTGGCGCTCGGCTTCTTCGCGGGAAATAAGGTAGTGCTCCTGCAGCGCGCCCACGAGCATATCACGATGCCCGTCGATGACCGCGAGTTCGTTGTCGCTCAATTCCGGCCACCGTTCGCGCGCCGCCGCGCGCATATCGTCCCAGCAAAGTTCAATCAAATCATGCGTTTGCGGCTGTTTCATAGCTCCACAAAGTAAGGCAGGACAGGCCGGCCTCAACCTGACGCGGGCCTTAAAATGTGATCGGGAAAAAGCAGGAAAATGCCGCTCAATTTCCGTCGTGCAGCACCACCAGGCGGCGGGCGCCCTTGCTGATGAGATTGAGCAGTTCGCCCACTTTGGGATCGCCCGCTTTGAGGGCGTCGCGAAATTGGCGGAGCGTGGTGACAGGCTTGCGATTCACTTCGGTGATGACGTCGCCTTCCTGGATGCCGGTGTCGTCGGCGGGGGAACTGTCCTCCACGCTGGTGACGACGATGCCGGCGGATTCGGCAATGCCATATTGCCGGGCCAATTGTTTGTCGAGCGGCTGCACCGTCAGGCCAAAGGCGGCGGACTCGGGGGCGGTGTTGGGGGAATTCTGGCCGGGCGGATTGCGGGTGGCGACGCTGGAGGAAGGCATCGCATCCACTTTGACAAAGACCGAGACTTTGCTGGTGTCACGCACGACGCCCAGCTCCACGACTTTGCCGGCGGATTTGTCGGAGATTTCGTTTTTGAGCTCGCGCGCGGTGGAGACTTTTTTGCCATCCACGGCGACAATCACGTCGCCCAATTTTAAAGTTGACACCGACGCGGGGCTGGCCGGCTGGATGCCGGTGACCAGGACGCCGGCGGTGACGCCTTTGACAAAATTGTGATAGGCGTCGTCCTCGCCGACCGTTTGAATTTCGATGCCGAGCCAGGAGCGGGTGAATTTGCCCTCGCTAATGAGATGGTCTTTGACGCGTTTGGCGAGGTTGATGGGAACGGCGAAACCGATGCCGCGATTCATGCCCTCGATCATGGCGTTGAGCCCAATGACTTCGCCGTAGAGATTGACAAGCGGGCCGCCGCTGTTGCCGGGATTGATGCTGGCATCGGTCTGGATGAAATCCTGGTCGAGATAACCGCTGTGTTCGTCCTCTTCAAAGGCGCGGCCCTTGGCGCTGACGTGGCCGACAGTCACGCTGTAGCTCAATTCAAACGGCGCGCCGATGGCCAAAACAAATTCGCCGACGCGCGTTTTGTCGGAGTCGCCGAGGATGGCGGTGGGAAGGTTTTTGGCGTCGATTTTGACGACGGCGATGTCGGACTCGGGATCGGCGCCTTTGACGTGGCCGGTAAAGCTGCGGCCATCGCGCAGGCGGACGGTGATGGTGTCCGCGCCTTCCACGACGTGATTGTTGGTGAGGATGTAGCCGTCCTCGGTGAAGATGACGCCGGAGCCTTCGCCTTGAACGTCATGGCGCCAATGATGCGGGTGTGCGGGATTTTGAAAAAAGCGGCGCAACGGCCCGAGCGGGGCGGAATCTTCGCTGTCCTTTTCGGTGACTTCGATGACGACGACGCACGGTGAAAGTTTATCGGCCACCTGGACGAAGGCCTCATTTAATTGGCGGGCGAGATCCAGTTGTTTGGTCTCGGGCACGATGGCGGGCGCGGCCCCGGCCAGGAGGCTGGCGGAAAGAAGCGCGGCCATCGGCAGACAAAAAGATTTCATATCATTGAGAACTGTAATCGCATCCGCATTGACTTGCCACTGGACGATGGCTAACGTCTGGGAAGACGACAAGATTTGCCCATGCAAGAAGTAATCGAAAAGCTGCTCGTTTTGCAAGACAGGGATCGCCGGATTTTGCGGACGCAGGAGCAATTGGCCCGCGTCCAGCCCGAGCGTGAGATGCTGACGACCAAGGCCGAGCAACTTCAGGCGGGGGCTGACGCCGCCAAACTGCGTGTCAAGCAAATCGAAAGCGACCGCAAGAAGCTGGAGCTGGACGTCGAAGCCAAAAAAGCGCAGATCGAGAAGTACGCGCTGCAACAATTTCAGACCAAGAAAAACGAGGAATATCGCGCCCTGGCGCACGAAATGGACATGGCCCGCGAAGTCATCGTGCAGCTCGAAGACCAGCAATTGGAGCTGATGCAGCAGGCCGAGGACGCCCAGCGCCAGGTGACCATCGCGCTGCGCGACAGCGGCGAGGTGAAAAAAGCGACCGAAAGCCAGTTGAACGACCTGGCTTCGCGCGAGCAGAATCTGAAGGCGGAACTGGCCGCGCTCGAAACCAACCGCGATCAACTAACGGCGGGGGTGGACAGCTCCGTGCTGAATCGTTACGACCGCCTGCTGCGCAGCAAGGGCGACAACGTGGTAGTGGGGATTGAGCATGGCGTTTGCGGCGGTTGTCATATGAAATTTCCCGTGCAGATTGTCCTGGCCTGCCGCGCCGAGAAGGAATTGGTGAGCTGCCCCAATTGCGGACGCATTCTTTATTACACGCGCGACATGGACCTCGTCGTTGCGGACTAAATGACCCCCGGCAACCCAGGGTTGCAACGATGGACGCCGCTGGCGTGCTGGGTGGTGGCTCTCCTCGCGGTTAGTTTCATCTGCCTGCGGATTATTGGCTACGGTTATTTGCCCGGCGGCGACGCCCGGCGCCATGCCGCGCACGCTTTCACCGATAAATCCTACCGCGAGATTGTGGTGGTGAAACCGTTTTACGTCGTCGATCAAAGCGCCGGCTGGGAGCGCGTGCTGCGGGGCGTCCAGCGAGTGACCGGGTGGAGCGAGGATGCGCTGGTGAGTTTTTCGGTGGCGGCGTTCCTGGGACTGCTGCTGGCGGCGCCGCTGTTTTTGCTGAAACGTCCGGAAGCATGGCTGGCGGCGGTGATGGCGCAATTGATTGCCATTCCCGAGCTGCCGGGGCGCTGGACGCAAGCGCGGCCTTTCTTATTGACGCAAGTGGTTTTGATTTGCCTGCTGCTGGCTTGGGCGCGGGAGGAGGATAGGGCGCCTTCCTGGCCAAAAGTTTTGGCCAGCGCGGCGGGGTTTGCCCTCTCGGTGTGGCTGCATGGGGCGTGGTATTTGTGGCTGTTATTGCCTGCGGCGTTTGGCCTGGCGCAACGCTGGCGCGATGCCGTATGGTTGACAGGATGCTGGGCGGCGGGCGTGGCGGCGGGGGCGCTGTTGACCGGGCAGCCGGTGATTTTTTTGCGGCAGCAAATCATGGTCGCGGCCGCGCTGGGCGCGGAGCATTTGTCCTCGCGGTTGCTGGTGGGCGAATTGCGTCCGCATGACGGGGAATTTGCGACGGTGGCGTTGTTGGCGGCGGTTTATTTGTGGGGCCGGGCGCGAAGAATCAACGCGCCGGCGCTGGCGCGGCAGCCCGCGTTTTGGCTGGCGTTGATGGGATGGACGCTGGGGTTTGTGGCGGACCGTTTTTGGGCGGATTGGGGATTGGTGGGCGGGCTCGTGTGGATGGCGTGGCAATTCGACGAGATCATGGCCGGGCTTTGGGCGCCCGGCGCGGCGCTGCGCGTGGCGGCGTGCGGGGCGATCGCTTTGCCGCTGGCGCTGGATGCCAGCAATGATCTGGGCGAGCGCTACACGTCTTCCTTGGAGGAGACATTCGTCGATGCCTCGGCGCCGGAGCTGCGCGGCTGGATGCCGGAGGAGGGGGGGATTGTGTACAGCGCGCAAATGCAGTTTTTTTACAACACGTTTTATAAAAATCCGCGCGGCCAGTGGCGTTATATTTTGGGATTTGAGCCGGCGCTGATGCCGGAGGAGGATTTGAAAACTTTCCGGCAGATTCAATTGAGCCATTTCGCGCTGGAAGCCTACGCGCCGTGGATTAAAAAAATGCGGCCGATCGACCGCCTGGAAATCGACAGCCCGGAGCAGCCGGCGTGGCCGGGGCTGGAATGGAAGCGCGCCGCCGGTTATATATGGCTCGGGCGGCTGCCGCAGGGGGTGGCGGCGCCGAAACAGAAAAGTTGAAGTGCGCGGGCTGTCCGTCCGATACTGGAAAAAATGCAACCAATGGACCTGAGTTTAAAGCGTCTGGTGATCCAGAACTTTAAGAGCATTCGCCGCCTGGAGATGGATGCCCTGGACTCGCTGGTCCTGCTGATGGGCCGCAATAACGCGGGCAAGTCCAATTGCCTCGACGCTTTCAAATTTTTGGCGGACGCCACGACCAGCTTCGAGCACGCCCTCGCGGAGCGCGGGAAGGATTTTCTGGAAGTGGCGCATCGCAAGAAGGCGGGCGAGAAAATGGAATTCACCTTCGATTTTGCGATTGATCCGGCTCATCCGCAGAAGCGCGCGGAAATTATTGGACGGCTTTTTGCGGGCAATAAATTCATGGCGCCGGGGGCGGCGGTGGATTCGGATTTTCTAGCCACGCTGCGTTTGCGGGTGGTCATTGGCGCCGAAGAATTTGCGGAGGAATTGTCCACGCCGAATTTTAACGGCAACGATTGGTTTACGATTTTCTCGCTCAAGGGCACGCCGGAAACGACCGAGGTGATTTGCGGCCAGCTGGAGTCCTTGTGCAAGCGTTGCAGCGGTGAACTGCCGTCCGAGCCGATGGCGCTGGAGCAAACCGCCGAGGGGCCATTCCGGCTGCGGTTGGGCCGCCCCGATGCCTGCCCGGGCCTGCCGATTTCGCAGGAGCTGGCCGAGGCGGTGCGGCATCAATTTTCCGATTTGGAATACATCGACCCGATGCGGCGGCTTCCGGTGAGCGCGCCGATTTTGGGTGAGCATGTGCTGGCGCCGGATGCTTCCAATCTGCCGGACGTTTTGCACTGGCTGCACAACAACAAGCCGAAGCAATTTCGCCGCATCGAGACGGAGGTCGGCAAGCTGATCCCGCAGTTGGGCCGGCTCTACACGCCCACGGTGCAGAATGCCGCCACGCTGGGAATGATTGACAGCGTCGACGAAGACCTGGTGTTCTCGATGAGCCAGCTCAGTTTCGGCACGCGCTCGGTGGTGGCGGTGGTGTCCAAGGTGATTTTGGCGCGGCCCGGCTGCTGGGTGTGCGTCGAGGAGCCGGAGACTTATTTGCATCCGCAGGCGCAAATGGCGCTGTTCCATTTTTTGCGCGAGGAGGCGCGCACCAAACGCATTTACGTGGCGACGCATTCCACGTCCATCGCGGCTTCCTGTCCGTTAAGCGCGCTCTTCATCGTGGAGCGCGACGCGGCGCAAACGACGGTGGCCCGGGCGGTATCCGCCGAGAATGCCGCCGCCGTGATCGAGCAATTAGGCGTGAAGCCGTCGTTCAATTTTGAAGCGGACGCCATCGTGTTTGTCGAGCAGGAGGAGCATGTGCCGCTGCTGGAGGCGTGGGCGCAAAAATTCGCGTTTCACGTCAAGACGCAATTTCTTTCCGCAGAGGGCGCGGCCACCTTGCATTACCACGCCAACACGCGCATCGCATTGAGCAAATTCGTGCATACGCTGGTGTTCGCGGTATTTGGAACCGGACGCGACGTCGTGCGCAAAAAAATCGCGGAGCATTTGAAACTTCCGCCGGAGCAGATTTTGACGATCGATTTTCCGATTGAAGCCGCCGAGACCCTGCCCGAACCGGTGCGGCAATTTTTTGAGAAGATCGAATCGGCTGCGAAACCTTACTGGCGAATTTGAGCGGCCGAACTTACTCGAACATTTCGGGCTGCGTGGGGCGAAAGGGTGAGAAAGATTGGCGATGAATGGGGCAGGCTCCCAGCGCCTTGATCGCCGCGAGATGTTCGGGGGTGGCGTAGCCTTTGTGATCGGCGAAACCGTAGCCGGGATAATATTGATCCAACTCGATCATCAAACGGTCCCGGCTCACTTTCGCCAGGATGCTGGCGGCGGCGATGGAATAACTTTGAGCGTCGCCGCCGATAATCGCGGTGTGCGGCAATTGCATGGAGCGCACGCGCAGCCCATCCACGAGCACGTGCTGCGGAGGGGGATCGAGCTGGGCGAGGGCGGCGTTCATGGCGCGATGGCTCGCCTGCAAAATATTGATTTGGTCGATCATTTCCACATCGACTTGCGCGATGCCGAAACGAATTTCCCGGCGGCTGGTGATTTCCGCAAAAAGAATTTCGCGTTCCTCGGGTGAAAGCTGCTTGGAATCATTGATGGCGCGCAGGGGACGCGGCAATTCCCCGCAAATCCATTCCAAGGGGAAGGCGACGGCGGCGGCGAAAACCGGCCCCGCCAGCGGCCCGCGGCCCGCTTCGTCCGTCCCGGCGATGAGCGTCAATCCCTGCTCGGCGAGCGTCACCTCGAACCGAAATCGGCGCGGTTTGGAAATCTTTTTCGCCACGCGCCAACCTTGGAACAAGCCCCGGCGCCGCGCAACATAATTTTAATGTTATGGCGCGGCGGCCGCCTCAATGCGCATTTGATTGGTCGCCCCGACTGTGGCCGCGCCCACCACCCGCGCGGCGCCGGCCGCCGAGATGACGCGTCCGCTGAATTGCACGGGCTGCTGAATCCGAGTATTGACGCCCTGGACGGAAAAACCATAACCCGGGGCGGTCTGGGCCTTGCTCACCGCGCCGTGGATCGCGGCCTCCGACTTATCCTCCCGCACGGTTCCGTCATAAATGGAGCCGTCGGCATCGGTGATCGTGACACGATTTCCCGCGCGCCGAACTTGGAATGATTGCAGGACGGCGGGCGCCGCCGCCACTTTGTCGCTCGCGGCCAGAGACGCGCCGGCCTGGGTGAAGGTTTGCGCCCGGTTTTCCGCCACGGGAGAGCTGGCGCCATTGCGGAACACCGGCGCAGCGCCGCCCATGGGCATCGCGGCCGGGGCAGCCAGACGGGAGGCGGGAACGGCGGCCACGGTCGGCGCCATGGGCGCATTGGCCTCCTCGAAACGGCGGTTTTTCAAAACGAGCAGGACGGCGCAGGCGGCGAGCGCCGTGGCCAGCGGACAGCGAATCCACCACGAGGAGAGAAGACTGGGCTTGGCCGGCGCGCGCTTTTCCCCAAATTCCTGCCGCACGGCGTCCTGCAAAGCGCGGCGAGAAACCGGATGCAATGCCACGCCCTGGCGCCGGCGCTGCTGGGAATACTTTCGCAGCAGTTCGTTCATTTTAGGATTGGGCTCCGGCTCGGGCATAATGATTAGACGGAAAACGGCGCGGTTTTCTTCCCCTCAAAAAGGCGGGAGGCGATGGCCTCCAGGCGATCCAGGCATTTGCTCAACCGGGAACTGACCGTTTTGGGATTGAGGCCGAGCGCGGTGGAAATTTCCTCGTAGCTCAAATCTCCGAAGTAACGCAATTGAATGATTTCGCGGCAGGGCTCTTCCAGTTGGTCGAGGGCCAGCCCGACTTGGGCGGTGGTTTCGGCGTCCATCAAAACGGCGTCAGGACCAGGCGCGGCGCTTGGCGGATCGGGACGCTGGCCGGTGGCGGGGTTTTCCTGGTGCAGGGAAATGGGCGCGGCGCCTCCGCCGCGTTTGGCGGCGCCCTGGCGTTGCCGGTAGTCGCGGGCTTTGTTGGCGGCGATGCGAAAAATCCAGGTCTGCAACTGGCTGCCGCCCTGAAACGTCGCGAGGCTGCGGATCACCGCCAAAAATGTTTCCTGGCAAATTTCCTCGGCGTCTTCCGGCGTGAACCCGGGCGAAAGTTGGAGGATGAAGCGGCCGGTCGCCGCGTAATGCGCGTCGAACAGTTCATCCCATGCTGGCGCCTCGCCCTTTCGGCAGCGTGCAATCAATGGAGCTTCGGCCGCGCTCATGTCCGCACCCTACAGGAAGAAGCGGCGTGATGGCGAGCGCGGTTTCCGTGGGGGCGACAGAATGATTCGCGCCGAGGCGGCGCAGGCGCTAATGGTAATTCATGGCGACAGCATTGGCCGGTAAATGGGTTTTGATCACGGGCGCATCGAGCGGATTTGGCGCGGCGGCGGCGATGGCGTTTGGGGCGCAAGGCGCCAAACTTTTGCTGGGCGCGCGACGGAGAGAGCGGCTGGAGGAAACGGCGGCGGCGGCGCAAAAAGCGGGCGCGCCCGAGGCGCACGCGCAGGCTTTGGATGTGGCGCAGACCGCCAGCGTGGAGGCGTTTGCGGCCTGGGTGCGGACCAAGTGCAGTCAAGTCGATGTTCTGATCAACAACGCCGGCGGCGCGCATGGCCTAGATCCCGTGGCGAAGGGGCGTGACGAGGATTGGGAAGCGATGATCCAGTCCAACGTGCTCGGGCTGCTGCGTGTCACCCGCGCCGTGTTGCCCTTGATGCAAAACAATACCGGCGCGACGATTCTCAATATCGGATCGATTGCAGGCCAAACGGCCTACGAAGGCGGCGCGGTTTATTGCGGCGCCAAGGCGGCGGAACGGCTCATCACGCAAACGCTGCGGCTGGAATTAAATGGCACGGGCATACGCGTCGGGTCGGTCAATCCGGGCCTGGCAGAAACGGAGTTTTCCAATGTGCGTTTTAAAGGCGACACGGCGCGGGCCGAACGGGTTTATGAAGGGACAATTCCGCTGGTGGCGCAAGACATCGCGGAAGCGCTGGTGTGGATTGCGAGCCGGCCGGCCCATGTGAACATCGACGAACTCGTGATCAAGCCGACGGATCAAGCGGCGATACATAAAGTGCATCGGCGTTTGAAGAAATAATATTTGGATCTCACGAATTCAGGAAAAGAGGCGTGTCGGTTTCTTTGCTTTTGTGTCGGATGGGTTTACGTTTTTGAGTTACCGGTGATAGCCTTAGGGTAAATTAGTGTCGGTGTAAGCGGTTGAGCTAAAGAGTGTTCCTGGAATGGTTGCGGTTGGGAATGGAGCTGGCCTGGATGTTGCAGCTTGTTACTCGTGCAAAATCGCACATCAGAAAAACTATCATGAAAACTCGTAAAATTGCTTCCATTGCCAGCGTTTGCCTTCTTTCCGGAGCGGCAGCGTTCGCGACCCCTGTGACCCCTCAAGGCACGGTGGGCTCCCTTCCCTCGGCCACTTTTGACGGCACCGGCGACCCCACGACACCGGTCGAAATCAGTCAGTATTCTTCCGGTGGCGTTGACATCACCCTGGGTCTGGCCGCGCAACAGCGGTATTTCAATCCCGCGCTGAAGAGCCACGGCGGCGTTTACTACGCGGCTCCCGGACATAACACCGGCGGACCCGGCAGCACGAGCACTGTCGATGGCGCGCTGTGGAATGTGGATGTGTATGCCTCCTTGACGGGCGGCTCGGGCATCTTCTCCAGCGGCTACACCTTTGACCTGCTCTACAACACGACGGCGGACGGATCACCCACGGAAGACGGCAGCCTGGCGACGGCGTCGCTTTTCGGCCTGGGCGACACGACCACCACCACGTTTCAAGATTCTGAGAATCTCGAATTCGCGAGCGTCTTTGGCCCGGGCTTCGATCCCAATGCGAAGGGCACCTATAGCTTCATTCTCGAAGCGCATGATGCAGGCGGAAATCTGGTCGCGGAGAGCGCGATCGACGTCGCCGTGGGCGTGCCGGATGCGGCGACCAATGCTGGTTTGCTGGGCCTTGGCCTGGCGGGCTTGCTGGCGTTCCGCGTGGCCCAACGCCGGGGAGTTTTTGCTCTGTAATTAGAAGCCCAACTCACTCATTCAAGGCGCCGACTTTGCCGTCGGCGCCTTTTTTGCGCTCACACTTCACGGACGGACTTGCACGCGGAAGAGGCGGATGCCTTTGGCGGCGTTGGTGAGCGAGAACGTCACGGGGCTGGCGGCCGCTTGCGTCCAATCGCTCGCCGGCACCCACGCGGTCAGGTTGCTGGAGGTTTGCAACTGATACATGTGGCCGGGCATGGCGGACCATTGAAAGGTGACGACATTATTGGTCGCGAAACTGGCAACAAATTTCAGCACGGATTGCGGGTTGGTCGGGTCGGTGCCGGCGATAAACTCGTCGTAATCGGTCATGCCGTCGTGATCGGAGTCGGTGGCGCGGGTCACGTTGGTCAGGTGATATTGCTGTTCGAAAAGATCGGAGATGCCATTGGAATTGGCGTCCGGATAAGTGTAAACGCCATTGAAGGTCAGCGTGTCCGAAGGCGCCAAGGTTCCGGATTGATCGGCGGGAGTGTTAAAGAACGCCACGTCCCCATATTGGATGCTGTAGGCGCCGGGCGGGGCATTGGTGATGACGGTGGCGAGGCCGGAGCCGGAAACATTGCGCGGCCCTGTCAAGGTGAAACTTCCCGAGCCGACATTGCGCAGGATGGTGATGGTTCCGCCGGAGCCCGCCGCCAGGCCCGTGACGCTGATGTCATCCAGCAGCCAGCCGTAATATGTCCCGCCGCCGCCAAACGAGCCAAGGTTCACCGCCCCGTAATTCCAGACGATCTGAATGGTTTGGCCGATGTAGGGTGTCAAATCAATTGTTTCCGGCTCCCAATCGAGCGCGTCATAGCCGCTGAAATCGCCGTCCGGCGGGCCGGTGAGATTGTCCGGGGATTGATTGGGATCCGTGCTGATCAGCACCTGGCCTTCTTCGTCGGAGGAGAAATTAAAGCAATCCCAAAAGGTTAGCGTGACCTGGCTGAAGCCGGTCAAATCGATCGGCGGACTGTAAAGGAAACTATCGGCCACAAAAAAATCCTGGTTGCCATCGAGGTCGCTGCCCCAGGCGTTTACGCCGGAAACCGCCGCCGTCTGCAAGCCGTTGTTCGGCGTGCCCAAGGTCCAATTGATGTCCGAGCCGAGCGAAGGGGAAACCTGCACGGACCAGCCGGGCGCGCCGGTTTCCAGGTTGTCGAGCCACGGCGGCTGCAAGGCGGGCGGCGTGACGAAGGTGTAGAGCGCGCCGTGATTATCGTCGGTGGCGGTGTTGCCGGCGGCGTCGCGGCTGACCGCTTGGAAATAGTATTTACGATTGGACTGAAGACTCGTGAGAGTGAGCGCGTGGGTGGTGGCGAGCGAGGGGTCGTAGGCGGTGTGGCTGAGCAGCGCCGCTTCCCCGTATTGCACGAGGGCGTCCGCGGGTTTGGAAGTGTTCCAGGTGATGGACGCGCCGCCCTGGTTGGTCAGAACCTGCACGTTGGAAATCACCGGCGGAATGGTGTCGATCACCGCGGTGGCGACGACATTGCTGTGCAGCGAGGCGTCAAAATAGCTGGCGCTGATCGTGTCGCCGTTTTGCGCCCGGAGTTGCCCGGCAACGCTGGTGTTGGTGGCGACGAGCGTTAAAAAACCTCGGAACAAACCGGGATGAGTAGTTTCGCGGAGCGTCACGGTGGCCGTCGTCGCGGGCGCGGAACTGGCGGCAAAGACAGCTTCCGTTTCGCCGGTTCCAATCAAGTCGGAATCGGCCACTTCGACGGTGACCTGGTCCGGCACGGTGTAACTCGCGCCATTCAGCGTCACCGATCCGAGGCCGTTGGCGCCCGGCGCGAGGAAATTCAGGATATTGCGCATGAGCGTGGTCTCGTTATTCGGAGCCGCGCCATCCTCGGGGACGGTGTCGATGGGGAAGGAGAGAAAGACGACGCGGCCGGCGCTGTCCACGCCGGGGCGCGGATAGCACATGCCGCAAGGTTTATTATTGACGCTGTCGATGGTGATGGCCAGGGCGTTGGTCGAGGGCGTGAAGGAATCGGAAAAGTCCGGGCCAAAGGTGTCCCCCTCGTCCAAATCAAAGGAGGGATACGCCGAATAATCGAGGTTCACATCCAGGCCGCGCGCGATGGGGCTGCTGTCTGCGCCTTGAAACGAGGGCACGGTCGCATCCTCGTCGCAGGAGGGGCAGGGCGAAAAGGAATCGGCGTTTTGGATGAAACCCGCCACTTGCAGGACTTGCGAGCGAAACGGCACGTCGCCGAGGCGCGAGAGGATTTCCATCGATGACATGAAAAAGGAGCCGCCGTTGTTCAAATAGGTTTGAATCATGAACTGTTGCTCCGGCGTGAGCGTGTTGTTGGTGCCTTCGTAATTGATGACGTCGTCGGTGGTGCGCCAGATGACGATGCGATAATTTTTGATGTCGGACAGGACCGGCGCGCCGCGCTCGGTGACTTTCCAATGCACGAAACTGAATCCCGCCGCGGCGATGGCATTGGTGTAGGCGCTGTCAGGAATTTGCTCCGAGCCATCGGCGGTTTCGTAAGCGTCAACGAGCAGCACGGAGGGCGTGGCGACGGCGACCAGGGAATACGCCGCGCCGTTGTTGTTATTGGTGGTGACGTTGCCCGCGCCATCCACCGACACGACCACATAGTAATAGGTGACGCCGGGGGTGAGATTGTTCAGGTTGAGCGCGTGGTTGCTGGTGAGCGTGGGGTCGGAAATGGATTGGGTGAGCGCGGCTGGATTTGTTCCGTAATAGAGGACGGAGCTGGCGTCCTCGGAGGTTTGCCAGGAAATAGTCATGACGCCTTGATCCGCGCTGAAGGTGACGCCGCTGATGGCGGGCGCGGTGAGATCGGCCACGGCGTTCGCGGTGCGGACGACGCTCGCGGCATCGGTGTAGCTCGCCTGAATGGCGTCGCCTTGGTGGATTTCCAATTTGCCGTCGGCCTGCGCCGGGGCGTTGACGGTCATCACAGCGCCGGTGAAGACGCCATAATTGCCGGCGGCATGGAGGACGATGGTTTCGCCCGCCGTCTCCGTGGAGCTGGTGACGCGGGCATTGACGCTGCCCAGGGCCGCGCGGGCGGCATCCAAAGCCACGATGTGCATCACGCCGGGCGCGGTGTAACTGGCGCGATCGAGCAGAATCGCGCCCTGGCCCAGCGGCACGAGGCCGCCGGAAATCACCAGCGCGAAATCCTGATCGATGGCGGCGGTGTCAAGTCGAGCATCTTCCACGACATTGCGCGCGCGAATGCGCACGAGATAATCGCCGGCCTGCGGTTGCGCCAGGTGGACGCCTTCGACGTTATTCAAATTATCGGCCGACGGCGCGTTCGGAACGGATTCGCCCCCGACAAATTGATTGCCGCGATAAATTGTGCCGTCCGGCGCCACGACTTCGAGATCGAGATCGTTGACGAGAGCCGGAATGGCGCCTGGGAATCCCGGGACGTCGGTGTAGGCCACCGTAATTTTCAACGGCTGCGAAGGATCCGCCACAAATGCATGCTGCTCGTAAATTTGGCCAGTGGACAGAAGCGCCGTTTGATCGAGGTATTGATAGCCGCGCGGCGAACCGATCAAGTTGGTCAGCGCCACGCGGCCCCAGCCTTCGTCGAAGTTGGGAATCGGGCCCGGGCCGCCGTTAGCATCATCCAGCGGCACGGCGGAATTGATCAGCGCCGCCTTGACGAGGGCAGGGGAGGGCATCGCGTTGGTGTGGCCCGTTTTGTAAAATTGGGCGAACACGGCGGCCGCTCCGGCCACGGCCGGGCCCGACATGCTCGTGCCGCCCATGTAAACATAATAGTTGTCAATGGGCGACCACGCGATCGAGGCCTCGTCCGGCGCCGCGGAGGATGCCGCGGAGGCAATCCATGATCCGGGCGCCACGAGGTCGGGTTTGATGCGGCCGTCGGCGCTGGGGCCGCGGCTGGAAAAATCCGCCATCGTATCCGCGCCGTCCGCATAGAGGCCGTAGGTCAGCGCCAGCGTGCCGGGGGAATTTTCCGAGGCGCCGGAGGCGATGACGTTCTTGCCCGAAGCGGGGCTGTCGAGGGTTTCCGATCCGGGCCCGGCGTTGCCCGCCGAGAATTCGAGAATGTAAGCCTGGTCGCCCGGCGTGATGGAATCCGCGTCGCGCACCAATTCGTCGAATTGCGCGGCGTCGGTGTCGTAGGCGCCTTGGTTGTCGTTGCCCCAACTGTCGGAGGCGATTTGCGCGCCCGCGCGGACGGCGTCGCGGGTCAGCATTTCGTCGCTGGGGGCGGGGCTGACCTCGGCGGCGTTTTCGTCGAAGATGCGTTCGATAAAAAGATTCGCGCCGGACGCGACGCCCAATCCATACCAGGCTCCGGTGTCGGGATCGGTTTCATGCGTGGCGGCGTTGCCGGCCACAATGCCGGCGCAATGGGTGCCGTGACCGTAGCCATCGGAGCCGTCGGTGAGCGGCGGATAAAATTTGAAGCCGGAAACGCGCCCGCTCATATCCGGGTGCATGGCGTTGGTGTCGCCGGAGTCGAGGCCGGTGTCGGCCACGCACACAGTGACGCCTTGCCCCGCAAATCCGAGTTGCTGCGTCACGCTGGGCGTCGCGACCGCGCCGTCGTCGCCGCCCACGATTTTCGTCGCGGCCTCGTCCACCAGGCGGCGGTGCGGGGCGGGTTCGATCCAAAGGGTGGCATCCGCCTGGGCGACTTGCGTGAGGGCGCCCGCCCGCAACGCGCCGCGTAAAATGACGCCTTGCCGCAAGTGGCTTTCGTGATCCACCGATTGAAACAACGCCCGCACGCGCGCGATTTCCGCGGGCGTGGCGCCGGGGGCGAGCAGGACATTGACGCTCGGCGCGGCGTTGGTGGCGGTGGCAGCCAGGCGGCGCTCCATTTTGTGCGTGGAACGATAAGGCCCGATCCAGCGGACGAAGCTCAGGGCGCTGATTTGTTTGACAGATGCATTGCGAAAGCGCGCGACGTAGGCGTCGTCGGGAACATATTTGAGCAAATCCACGCCGGCGTCGCGCAAGGTGGCGCGCCACGCTTTTTGCGGATGGCCTTCGAATTGGATGAGAAAGAGGCCTGTGACATTGGTTCCGGCCAGGTTGGTTTGCCCGCGGGTGGTCGCAATCAGCTCGTTGCGCAGATGAATTTGGGGCGTTGCGCCCTGCGCCGGCGCCAGGAGCGCCATGAGGCTGCACGACACCAACCAGCGCCAAAGACGGGATTTCACCCTGTTATCTTACGCCCGGCTGGCGCTTTCGACAACCTTCGCCGTGCGGCATCTTTTATCCGTGAAATCCGCGCCAACCGTGGTTTACTCCTCCGGCGCGATGATTTTTATCTACAACATCCTGTTCCTGCTCTTTTTCATTTTGAGCGCGCCTTTTTATTTCCTGAAAATGTGGCGGCGCGGCGGTTGGCGGAGCGGTTTTGGGGAGCGATTTGCGCGTTATCCGGACGGCTTCCGCGCTTCCCTGGGCGAGGCTCCCGTCCTGTGGCTGCACGCCGTGAGCATGGGCGAAGTGGGGGTGTGCCTGCAACTGATCGGCGCGCTGGAAAAACGCCTGCCGGGCTGGCAGATTCTTGTTTCCACCACCACCTCCACCGGCATGGGCGAATTGGCTCGACGCCTGCCGCCGCATATTCGGCGGGTTTATTATCCCATTGATTTTCCCGGCAACGTGCGCCGGGCATTTGACGTCATTCGGCCGCGCGCGATCGTTTTGGTGGAGGCGGAAATCTGGCCTAATTTTCTTTGGCAGGCGGGCGCGCGGGGTGTGCCGCTGTTCCTGGTGAATGCGCGCATCTCCGAGCGTTCCTTTGCGGGCTATCGGCGTTTTGGTTTTGTTTTCAAGCCGATGTTCGCCCGCTTTCGCGGGGTCGGGTCCCAGCAAGAGGCGGATGCCCGGCGGTTGGTCGATCTGGGTTTTCCGGCGGACGCAACCATGGTGACGGGTAATCTAAAATTCGATGCCGCGCAACCCAGCGACCGGCTCGGGCTCGACACGAAGGCGCTGCTTAAAAGCCTGGGGGTGGCGGATGGGGCGCCGATTCTCGTGGCGGGCAGCACGCACGCGGGCGAGGAAGCGTTGCTGGCCGGGATGTTTCTGCGTTTGCGGCATCGTTTTCCTGATTTGTTCTTGGTCCTCGTGCCGCGCCATGTAGAGCGCACGCGCGAAGTGGCGCAGGCGCTCGAAGCCGCGGGCGTCACGTTTGCCCTGCGCAGTGAAATGGAAAAAGCGCCAGCCGGCAGCGCGTGCCTGCTTGTCAATACGAATGGGGAATTGCGGTATTTTTACGAGGCAGCCACGGTGGTGTTTGTGGGCAAGAGTTTGACGGCGGACGGCGGGCAAAATCCCATCGAGCCCGCCGCGCTGGGCAAAGCGGTGGTGTTTGGACCCAACATGCAGAATTTCCTGCCCATCGTGCGCGCCTACACCGAAGCCGGAGCGGTCGTGCAGGCGCCCGATGCCGCCGGGGTCGAGGCGGCGCTGGCTGAATTGTTCGCTGATCCGCAGCGGCGCGCGGACCTGGGGGCTCGCGCCCGCGCGGTCACGCAGAAGAATCTCGGGGCCACCGAGCGCACGGCTGGCTTGATTCTTTCGCGGCTGGATGTATAACACGGGCGTTGTAACGGACGGCAATTCAACTCACAAAATTTTATGGCTATCAAAGTTGGCGCGAAAGCTCCTGATTTCACCCTCAAAACCAAGAATCCCACGGGCCTGGCGGACGTGAAGCTCAGCGATAATTTCGGCAAAAAAAACACGGTGCTGCTTTTCTTCCCCGCCGCCTTCACGGGCGTTTGCACGAAGGAAATGTGCGATATCACTTCCGGCCTCGGGCAATACGGCAATCTTAATGCGAATGTCATCGGCATCAGCATTGACACGCCGTTTGCGCAGGAGGCCTGGGCCAAGCAGGAAAAGATCGGCGTCACGCTGGTGAGCGACCTGAACAAAGCCACCACGCGCGATTACGATGTGGTGTTCCCAAACCTCGCGGGCATTGGCGACACGGCGGCGCGGGCGGCTTTTGTAATTGACAGACAGGGAGTTGTCCAATATGCCGAGCAGACGCCGAGCCCGAAGGACTTGCCGGATTTCGAGGCGGTGCGCGCCACCCTCGCCAAACTCGGTTGACCGCGTTGTGGCAGGTTGCGGTGCGCGCGAACCCCGCGCGGGAAGAACCGTTGGCCGCGAGCCTGGCAGAGGCGCTCGGCGTTCCTGTCTCCGTGTATCGCGATGAGGACACGGGCGCGCTGACCATCACCGGCTACCCGGCGCGGATCGAGCCTTCGCCCCGCCGCGCCGCGCGGGCCCTGGCGGAGGCTCTCGAAATTTCCGCGCGCGATATTGCCATTACTCCCCTGCGGCGCGATTGGGCGACTTCGTGGAAACGCCATTTCAAGCCCATTCAAGTCGGCTCGCGCCTCTTGGTCAAACCGAGCTGGAGCCGCCGGCGGGCGCGCGGCGGCCAGCGGGTGGTGGTGCTCGATCCGGGCTTGAGCTTCGGCACTGGACAACACGAGACAACGGCTTTTTGCCTGCGCCAACTGTGCCGCTGGCGGGACTCGCAATGCGTCCAATCCTTTTTGGACATCGGGACGGGCTCGGGGATTCTGGCGATTGCCGCGGCCAAGCTCGGGTATGCGCCGGTGGAGGCGTTCGACTTCGATCCTGAGTCCGTGCGCGCCGCGCAGGCCAATGCGCGCCGAAATAGAGTTAACGGTCGGGTGGCGTTGCGCCGCGATGATTTGACTCGGATGCCGAAGGCGCCGCGCCGGCGTTTCGATGTCATTTGCGCCAATCTTACGTATGACTTGCTCGCGGGGGAGGCGCGCCGCATTTCGCGTCTTTTAGCGCCGGGAGGGCGGCTGATTGTCGCCGGAATTTTGGCGTCGCAGTTTGAAATTGTGACACGGAGTTTTCACGAATTTGGCTTGACTTTGGGGGGTTCTGAATTAAAGAATAATTGGCGATCAGGGCAGTTTGCCTTTCACAGCCGTGTGCAGCCAGGTGAAAGGAAAATGATGTAAGGAAAAAGTTATGACGAAAACGCTGAACTTGATTCACGAGTCCGTTCACAACAACAAGCATCCCTTCCGTCAGGTCGAGAATCGGCCGGCAAAACCACAAAAGAGTCGTTACGAACGACGCAAAGTCAGGGAATTCCTGCGCCTGGGCGATTGGTCCGGCCAACAGGAAGCCTGAGAAAAGCATAACGCCAGTGAGTTGCGCGACGCCGTAGGCGAGAGGGGTGTTTGCGCGGCAGAGAGGGAAAAGCGCGGCGGAGATTGGCCCCGGCTTGGAAAAGGGAGATTAACCCCTCATTTCGTCTCGACGCGCCGCGAGGCCTATTTCAAATTGGCGGCATGTTCACCGTCTCCCGCGCGCTGGCCGCCGCCCTCTTCGGCCTGACCTGCTTTGTCTCCGCTCAAAGCAACGATTTGACCCTGTGGTATCGCTCCCCGGCCCGGAAATGGACGGAGGCGCTGCCCATTGGCAACGGACGCCTTGGGGCCATGGTGTTTGGCGGCGTGGCAGCGGAGCATTTGCAGTTGAACGAGGACACGCTTTCCGCCGGCGGACCCTACACGCCCGACAACACCAATTCACTCGCCGCCCTGCCGAAAGTGCGGCAGTTGATCTTCGACGGCGAGTATGACGCCGCGCAGGCGCTGATCAGCCGGGACATGATGGCGCGGCCCCTGACCCAGATGCCTTATGAAACAGTGGGCGATCTGCGCCTGGAATTCCCCGGGGGCGAGGCGGCGGCGGATTACCGGCGGGATTTGGACCTGGAGCGCGCAGTGGCTTCTGTCAATTACACATCGAACGGCGTGCATTTTCACCGCGAGATTTTCGCCAGCCCCGCCGACCAGGTGATTGTCGTGCGCTTGACAGCGGATCGGCCGGGGCAGATCACATTTGGCGCCGCGATGACCACCCCGCAGCGCGCGAGCGTTTCCGCGGAACGAGGCAACGTGTTGGTTCTCCATGGAACCAATGCCGGGGCCGCCGGCATTCCCGGCGCGCTGACCTTCGAGGCGCGGTTGCGGGTGGAGGCCACTCAGGGCGAGGTGACCACGGAGCCGGGGGCGGTGCGGGTGCGTGGGGCCGATGCGGCGACCCTGCTGCTGGCGATGGCGACCAGCTACAAGAATTTTCACGATGTCAGCGGAGAGCCTGCGGCCATCACGGCGCGCCAGATCAAGGTGGCGGCGGGCAAATCCTATGCAAAACTTTTGCGAGATCATGTCGCCGCGCAACGCGCGATGTTTGATCGCGTGCATTTGACGTTGGGCGGCCCGGCGGAGGCGGCGGCGCGGCCCACGGACGAGCGCATCGCCCATTTTGGCGCGGGGCGCGATCCGCAATTGGCGGCGCTTTATTTTCAATTTGCGCGGTATTTGCTCCTGTCGTGTTCCCGCCCGGGCAGCCAGCCCGCGAATTTGCAAGGCCTGTGGAATGATTCCATGAATCCGCCGTGGGGTTGCAAATACACCATCAATATCAACACCGAAATGAATTATTGGCCGGCGGAGACCGGCAACCTCGGCGAATGCGTGGCGCCTTTGGCGGCGATGGTCCTGGACTTGACGCAAACCGGGGCGCGCACGGCGGCCACGATGTACGGCGCGCGCGGCTGGGTGACCCATCACAACACGGATTTGTGGCGCGCCGCCGCGCCCGTGGATGGGCCGTATTGGGGCATGTGGCCGTCCGGCGGGGCGTGGCTTTGCCAGAATCTTTGGGAGCATTATTTGTTCACTGACGACCGGTCGTATTTGCGGAAAATTTACCCCGCCCTCAAAGGCGCCACGCAATTCTTCCTGGACACGCTGGTGGAGGAGCCCACCCGCCATTGGCTGGTCACCAGCCCTTCCATCTCGCCGGAAAACGGCCATCCGGAGGGCAAGTCAAGCATATGCGCGGGGCCGACGATGGATTTGGAAATTCTGCGCGACCTATTCAGCAACACGATTCGCGCCGCGGAAATTCTCGGCGTGGATGACGGTTTGCGCGCCGAGGCCGCCGCGGCCCGCGCCCGGCTGGCGCCGTTGCAGATCGGCTCGGCCGGCCAGTTGCAGGAATGGCTGAAAGATTGGGACACGACGCCGGGAGTGGAGATAAATCACCGTCACGTCTCGCATCTTTACGGGCTGTTCCCGAGCGCGCAAATTGACTGGCGGCAAACGCCCGCCCTCGCCGCCGCCGCCAGGAAATCGCTGGAGCTGCGGGGCGACAAAGCCACCGGCTGGGCCACGGCCTGGCGCCTTTGCCTGTGGGCTCGCCTGCACGACGGCGATCATGCGTATCGCATCCTGCAATTTCTACTCAGCCCCGAACGCACGTATCCGGATATGTTTGACGCGCATCCGCCCTTTCAAATTGACGGCAATTTCGGCGGCGCGGCAGGCATTGCCGAAATGCTGGTGCAAAGCCAGAACGGCGAAATCGAATTGCTGCCGGCGCTCCCGTCCGCGTGGCCCGATGGCGAGGTGAAAGGGTTGCGCGCGCGGGGAAATTTCGAGGTCGATGTGGCGTGGCAACACGGAAAACTGGAACGGGCCTCGATTCACTCTCTGGGCGGACAACCCTGCCGCGTCCGCTATGGCGACGCCACGCATGAATTCGCGCTGAAGAAAAATCACGCGCTGCGTTTGGACGGCAGCTTGCGGGAATTTTAACCGGCGGCGCGGCTTAGTCTCCCGCGGTCGCGGCGGCAGCGAGAAATTCCTCCAGCAACAGGGGCGCCGGCCCTTTGCGCCACGCGGCGCCGATCACAATCTCCGGCAGCGTCTCGCGCACGGGGATCAGCTTCAGGCGAGGCCCGACCATGCACGCGATGCAGCTGGGCGCCAAGGCGATGCCCCGTCCCGATTCCACCGCCGCAATAATGCTGGTGACTCCGTCGTGCTCTTCCGCGATTTTCGGTTTTAAACGCGTGTTTCCGAACACCTCTTCCAGAAGTTCGTGATATTCCGGGTACTCCTTGCGGCTGTAGGCGAGGAGCGGTTCGGCGGCGATTTGCGCGAGGCTTAAGACCCGGGCTTTGGCCAGGGGATGCCGCGGCGCCACCACGACGCGAATGGGATAGCGCGCCAGCTCCTTGAACTGCAATTCCTGCAACATCCGCCGCGGCGGACGCACCAGCAGGCCGGCGTGCAACTGGCGCGCGCGCACCGCGGTGAGAATTTCTTCCGTCGATAAATCATGCAAGGCCACGCGGACGCGCGGAAATTTGGCCTGAAAAATTCGGAGCGTCGCCGGCAGAATTTGCACCGTCAACGATGGCGCGTACCCGACCTTGATTTCGTCCTCGGCGCCTTTGGCCGCGGCGCGCGCCGCCGCGACCGCTTCATCCACGCGCTGCAACACCGCCCGCGCTTCGCCGAGAAAAACTTTTCCCGCGTCTGTCAAGCGCACGGATTTGGCGCTGCGCGCGAACAGCGGAAAACCCAGCTCCTCCTCCAAGTCGTGAATTTGCCGGCTCAAGCCCGGCTGGGAGACGTGCAACCGGCCGGCGGCGCGCGAGACGTTCTCCTCCTCCGCCACGGCGGCGAAGTAACGGAGGTGGCGCAGTTCCATCGCGGGGCAGCATGCCTAAAAGTTATGGTGAGGCAAGAAACATGATATTTCACGGCCCGGGCGGGGGCGCGGTAGGCTGAGGGCATGAAAATTAGAAGAGCAAACGAAAGGGGCCACGCGAATCACGGCTGGCTCGACACGTATCATAGTTTCAGCTTCGCGGATTATTATGATCCGCAATGGATGGGTTATCGCAGCCTGCGCGTCATCAATGACGACGTGGTGATGCCGGGGCACGGCTTCGGCGCGCATCCGCATCGCGACATGGAGATCATCACCTACATGTTGAGCGGTTCGCTCCAGCACAAGGATTCGATGGGCAATGGCCGCGTCATCCGCGCGGGCGAGGCCCAGTACATGGCCGCCGGCAGCGGCGTGCAGCACAGCGAGTTCAATCCTTCGAAAGAGGAAGCGGCGCACTTGCTGCAAATCTGGATTCAGCCCGACGAAAAAGGCGTCAAGCCGCGTTACGCCGAGAAGTCCTTCGGCGCCGCCGCCTCCGGGCAGTGGCATTTGGTCGCCAGCAAAGAAGGGCGCGAGGGATCCATGGCGGTGCACGCGGACGCGGACCTTTGGCTCGCCAAGTTGGAACCGGGCGAGCAAGTGAACCGGCCGTTGGCAGCGCAGCGCCATGCGTGGCTGCATGTGGCTGAGGGGAAGGTGGAGTTGAACGGCCAGACGTTGTCCGGCGGAGACGCGGCGGCGGTGGACGGCGCCGACGCCTTGACGGTGAAAGCCCTGGATCGGGCGCAAGTCCTTATGTTTGACCTTAACTGAAAAAAACCATGAATACGGCCATTCCAACCAGCCAATTAATGCATCAACTCAACTGGCGATATGCCACCAAGCAGTTTGATGCCCAGCGCAAAATCAGCCCGGGTAATTGGGCCGCAATCGAGGAAGCGTTGACGCTCACGCCGTCCAGCGCCGGGCTTCAGCCATGGGCGTTCATTGTGGTGGAGGACCCGGCAGTGCGCGCGCGGCTGCAGGCGGCGGGGTACGGGCAGGCGCAAATTGTGGAAGCGTCGCACCTCGTTGTTTTCGCCGCCAAAAGCAAGTTTGGCGAAGCCGAGGTGGACGCTTTTCTCGAGCGAACCTCCGAGGTGCGCGGGGTGGCGCTCACTGATCTTGCTCCCTTCCGCGCGATGCTCGTGGGCTCGATCGTGAACGGCCAGGATGAAGCCGGCCGCGCCGCCTGGGCCCGCAATCAGGCTTACATCGCGTTGGGGAATCTTTTGACGAGCGCCGCGCTTCTGGGTGTTGACGCGTGCCCGATGGAAGGTTTTGATCGCGCCCAATTTGATGAAATTCTTGGCCTTCGGCAAAAAGGGCTCGCCTCCGCGGTCATCGCGGCGGTGGGCTACCGTTCGCCGGCGGACAAATATGCGAGTTTCCCCAAAGTCCGTTTCCCGAAGGAACAGGTCTTTGTTCATGTCTGAGAGACGCTATTTGGTGGTTTTGTTGGCGGCGTTCCCGGTCGAGGTTGCAACGGGACGGGCCGCCTCAGCCGGAAGGCGCGCGGGACGGTAAACGGCCAATTCCTGCGCGCCGAGGTCGAATTTGCGCTGGGGCGGAGCGGGCGCGTCCCGCAAGGTCAGGGGCGTGACGGGCATATGCACGGCAGCGGCCACTTCCTGGGGTTGCAGCCCGACATTGTGCACGACGGCATTGACCACTTTGTATTGATTGACTGGCCGGCTGGCGGCGACCAAGGCTGGCGCCTTTTGCGCGGGGGTGGTGAACTTCGCCAGATTGCGGCTGAGGAAATGGGCGGCGGGGACGAAGGTGTAGGAGCTGGGCGTCAAACCAAAATCTGCTTGATAGGCGGGGAGATGCTGCTCTTGCAAGAGCGTGAATTCCACGTTGAAGCTGACTCCCGGGGGCAGGGGGGCCCAGCCGAAATGCGAGGTTGATTTGCGCCAGGTCACCCAGGCTGGAGCCCAGCGATTGCCGGGCTGCCAGAGCCAGCCTTGCGCCGGATCGTTGAACCAGCGGCCATAATGAAAAGCCGCCCAACCCCACGGGTAATCGGACTGCCAATACCACCCGGCGTCAGTGTATTCCCACTGGCCGTTGTCGCGATACGGACGCCAGTCCGGCACCGCCTCGACGACGGTGGGCTGCCATGCCCAGCCGTAGTCGGTGTTCTCGACCCACTTTCCGTAAGGCGCCAGGTCATTGTAAAAGCTGGCTGCATCGCCGCCGGGAGAGGCTCGCGGGGGAGTGGGCGCCGGATTGGCTGCGACGGATGTTTCTTCGGTTTCCGGCGCCGGTTGATTGGTGACAGGCTCGATCAGGGGCGTTGGCGCTTTGGCTTTCTGCCGCACCAGCGCGGCTGTCACCGATTCCGCCACGCCGACTTGGTGAAGATAAATAATTTCATCCGCCGTGGGCGTTAAAGGCTCCTTGGAATTTTCCACGAACGCGGTGATCACGTCTTCGCGCACGCCGGCCCGGGTGAGCTTGACCACTTGCGCCAGGGCAGCGGGAAAGTTTGCTGGCAACGGCTGATTGCCAGGGTCGTCGAGGGAATCGTCTTCCGCGGGTTCGGGCGGGAGAGCGGGCGCTGCCAGCGTCACGGGCTTCACGGGGGGCGGCGCGGGATCGAATTTGACCAGCGCGCCGATCAGAAGCACCGCCGTGCCGCCCAACAGCAGCAATCCAGCTTGCGAGAATGCGGACGTTTTCATGATGTCAGCAGCCAATCAAATGACGCACCGCGCCGCACGATATTCAAGCAAAATGAGGCGGCGGCCCGCTAGCGCAAGCTGGTGAGAAACGCCAGCAGATCGCGCAAATCCGCGGGCGTGTTAATTAGCCCCTCCGGCATGGGCGAGCGATTTTGCACTTGGCGCGATTCCACCTGATCCTGGCGGATGACGCGGCGTTCAGTGGAGGGCAGAAGCAAGGTCAGCTCTTCCGAAGTTTCGTTGACGACGAGGCCGTTGATTTCCTCGCCGCCGGTCAATTGCAGCGCCGTCCAGCGAAAGAGCGGCGAGACCACGGCGTTGGGAGCCATCACGGACTCGGCCAAGTACGGGACGTTGAAGCGGCTGCCCGCGCCGGCCAGGCTGGGCCCGCCCGACCCGCCGTCGCCGGCGGCGATGGAATGGCAGCGGTTGCAGCCGCGGCTTAAAAACATTTCATGGCCGCGTTGTGGATTGCCTGCGGCGGCTTCCTTGGCCCAATCGAATTCGCGAAAGGCCGCCGGGAGATTGGTGGCTGTCGCCGCGCGGAAATTCGGCAGCGCGCGTCGGCTGCGCAACCGCCGGGCCAGACCCCACTCGGTGGCCAGGACTTGTTCGGCTTCCCGATTGCGGATCAGGCGCAAAAAGAACAAGGCCTGGCGCGCGACGTTTTTATTGCCGTCCAACAACCGATGCTCCAGCAGCGCCACCAATTTTTTCTCCTCGTCCGTCATGGTGACCGCGAGCCAGATGGCTTGCGTGCTGAAGGTTCCAGCCGCCGCGCACACCCGTTGGTCTTCGTCGCGCCCCTGCACCAGGTCGGCGCCAAAATAATTCGTGCCGTCGGTCAAGACCGAGGATTTTGGGACCCAGCGCGAGGGCGGTTGGTCGGGCTCCGGTTTGGTCAGGCGAAAACCCACCGCCAGAATGCCGAGAATACGCCGGCGCGGATCGGGATCTTCGCACAATTCGGCCCATTGCGCGGGGGAGCCTTTCGCGCGGAGCAGGAACGCCGCCGCCTGACGCTC
The DNA here is from genome assembly GCA_035551475.1 of Verrucomicrobiia bacterium. Taxonomy (GTDB): domain Bacteria; phylum Verrucomicrobiota; class Verrucomicrobiia; order Limisphaerales; family Palsa-1400; genus DASZMX01. Next base: position 10,934 of record DASZMX010000102.1, on the reverse strand, counting down.
GTAACTGCTATTTTCCCAATGCGGCGATTGCCCGGCCGTCTGCCAGGCGGGAGAATCCCAATCCTCGATTTTTAAGCCGCTGCCGCGCGTGCCGGCCTCGACAATGGCGTCGAGCGTGCCTTCCGCCAGAGCCTCCACTTTGGCCCACGGCGGTTGCGAGCCGTGATCGATCAACCCAGCGAGACCGGCCAGCCGCACCGGCGCGTCGGGATCATCCAAAGCCGCGCCAAACACTTCGTCAGCCGCGGCCCCGGCGCCAAAGCGGGCCAGGGCGCGGACGGCATTGAGCCGCACGGCGGCGACGGGATTATGAGTCAAACCTATTAACGTGGCGCGGGTGGCGGCGTTGGTTTGCGCGGCGGCCAGCCAGATTAAATGCAGCATCGCGCGCGAGTCGTTCCTGGCCAAGGCCAACCGCCGCGCCGCTTCCGCTCCGGCGGCGGGCTCGCGCCGGGTGAGTTCGACATGCGCCCGGAAACGGCGCTCCCAGGACGGCGTTTCCAGTTCCGCGAATAATTCGTCGGAGGTTGCTTTGGTTTCGTCGAAGGCGCGAAAGGGCGCCTCGCTGGGATCCTCCGCCGTGGTGATCATGAACAGATCGCTTTTGTAATGCGGCGAACCGTCATTGTGCGGCATATAGCAAACCACGCCGAACATTCGCCCGCTGCGGCCCACGACCACATTGACCGGCCGCGCCATGCTTTCGTCGGCCCCTTTCAGGAACGGCGCTTCCTCGGTGCGAAACGTATCGCCGGCCGCCTCCAGCGGGTAACGCGGAATCGTTCGCACCCCCCACCGCGCCACGTAGAGGGAATTACGAAATTCCGCGGGCAAAAACTCATCGTTGTAATAGCACAGCCCCACGGGGACGTAGCGCCCGAGGTGCGGGGTCATGGTTTGGAGCAAATCCGCGCGCCACGGCTGTTTCTCGGTCATCCAGCCGCGCGGCCAATTAAAATAGGCATGCTCCGTGATGTGCAGCAGCCGGCCCGGGACAAACTCGTCGAAATTCTGCTCGTGATCGTTATCCGGCCCGAACAGGTTCCATTGCGCGTCAAAGGCCAGGCCGCAATCGTTGCGCGTGCCGGTGGCGTACACCGACAACTCGCGTCCATCCGGGCTCATGCGCAAGACGCCGCCGGTTCCGACGTAGGGCATGGTCGCGTCCGCCGGCCCGTGGTGAAAGGTCCAATGCGTCCAATGATCGGGCCGCCCAAAATTTACTTGATACCAGACGGGGTCACCCATCGAGATGTATAAATCCCCGTCCGGGCCGAACGTCAGGCCGTGCATGGCCGCGTGGCATTGCAAATCCGGGAAGCCCCACAGAAGTTTTTGCGCGTGCAGATTTTGCCGTTGCGCCACCCCGCCGGGAACAATATAGAGCGCGCTGGCCGTCAGGAGATACAAATCAGGCCCGCGCAGGGCGATGTTATAAATCCAGGTGTCCGGCGGGAATCGCAGCAGCTCCTGACGCTTTTTATAATGTCCGTGGGCCGCGGGCTCATACACGAACAACGCTTCGCGTCCGCCGACGAACATCCGGCCCGCGCCATCGATCGCCAGCCCGAGATAGGACTCCTCGGCGTCGGTGTCGAGCGGCACGATCTTCAGCCGACTGTCAAGCATCTTGTATTCAGGCCGGCGGCAGGCCGTTAACGCCAGCGCCATGATCAAAACGGCTTGAAGCCAGAGCCTCATGCGGGCTCCACGACGCTTTTCACTTGGCCGGCGCTGAGGCGGGTTTGCAGTTTTTGGCCGGGATGCGTTTCGTCGGAGCGGCGGATCACCTGGCCGGTGGCGGCATCGGTGGTCAGGGAATAACCGCGCGCGAGAATTTGTTCCGGGCCGAGCAAACGCAACTGGGAAGCCAGGGCTTCGTGGCGACGCCGCCAGGTTTGCAGGCGATGCCGCGCGGCCTCGCGCAGGGCGCGCTCCAGTTGCGCGGCCAACTCGCGGCGGGGCGCCAAAAGACGTTCGGGACGCAAGCGCGCCAGCCGCTCCCGCGCGGCCCCGAGGCGGTCGCGCAGCTTGGCGGCGTCGTGCCGCACGCAACGGCCGAGGGAGGCGCGCACCTCATCGAGACGTTGCCAGCGGTCGTTTAATTTCCGGCGCGGGCTTTGCGATTGCAGGCGCAAATTTAGCTGCTGCCCGTGCCGCCGCTCGGCGGCCAGACGGCGCCGCGCCGCTTCGCGCATGCGATCTCCCACTTGCGCCATCCAACGGCAGCCGGCAAACACTCCCTCGGTCAAAATTTCCGCCGCCGCGCTGGGGGTGGCCGCCCGGACGTCGGCGACAAAATCGGCAATCGAAAAATCGATTTCATGCCCGACGGCAGACACGACTGGCGCCGCCGAATGAAAAATCGCCCGCGCCACGACTTCTTCGTTGAAGGCCCACAAGTCCTCCAGGCTGCCGCCGCCGCGCGTGACGAGGATGACGTCCACTTTTTCGGGAGATTCGTTCAGCAGCCGGATGGCCGCCGCCACTTCGCCTGCGGCGCCGGGGCCTTGCACGGCGCAGGGGGCCAGGATGAGGCGCAAGGCAGGGTTTCGGCGTTGCACCACATGCAGCACGTCGCGGATGGCCGCGCCGGTCGGGGAGGTGACGAGCCCAACCACGGCGGGAAAGGGCGGCAGCGGCCGTTTGCGGTCCTGGCCGAACAGACCTTCGGCCGCCAGTTTCATTTTGAGTTTTTCAAATTGCGCCTGCAACGCGCCCACGCCCTGCAATTCCACCGCCAGCACCTGCAATTGATACTGCCCGCGAGCTTCGTACACGCTCATCTGGCCCTTGAGGATCACTTTGCGGCCGTCCTGCAAAGCGTCGCGATTGGCCACGGCTTCGCTGCGAAAGACGATGCAGCTCAGTTGCGCGGCGGAATCCTTGAGGGTGAAATAAATGTGGCCCGAACTTTGCGTGCGGATATTGGAGATTTCGCCGGAAATCCAGATCTCGCCGACGTGGCGTTCCAGGAGCCGGCGGATTTCCACAGTCAATTCCGCGACGCCAAAGACGCGCCGCGTGGCCTCGACGGGAAAAAGCTCCCCGCCGAAGTCCCATTGCGATGATGATTGTTTGGGCATTCAGGATGTTGCTTTTTGCGCAAGTCGCTCAAAGTTACGCTCGATATCACGCAAAAATTTATTTATATCGCTTGTTGCAAGGTTGGCACGATTTAGGCAAGAATAGCAAAATTTTAAACAACGCGCAGAGCAAGCAAGCAGATGAGTCAAAAAGAATACAGCGATAGCCGTTCCTCCCAGCCCGCGGGCCTTCCGCCCAAGCAAGGGCTGTACGATCCCCAGTATGAGCATGACGCCTGCGGCGTCGGTTTTGTCGTCGATATTAAAGGCCGCAAGTCGCACAAGATCGTGCGGGACGCGCTCACCATTTTGATCAATCTGAACCATCGCGGCGCCTGCGGCTGCGAAGCCAACACCGGCGACGGCGCGGGCATCCTCATGCAGTTGCCGCATGCGTTCTTCAAGGAAGCGGCCAAGGCGGAAAAAATCAAATTGCCGCCCCTGGGCGAGTACGGCGTGGCGATGGCCTTCATGTCGCGCGATCCGAATGAGCGGCGCGCTTGCGAGAAAATTTTCGAGACCATTGTCGTGGAGGAAGGCCAGAAATTCCTCGGCTGGCGCACGGTTCCGACAGTCAACGACACCCTCGGCGAGACCGCCCGCTCGGGCGAGCCGTTCGTGCAGCAGGGTTTCATCAAGCGCAACCCGAAGCTCGACGATGAACTGGCGTTCGAGCGCAAGCTTTACGTCATCCGCAAGCGCGCCGAACGCGCCATCCGCTACAGCGGCATCAAGGGCGGCCACACGTTTTATATTTCCAGCCTCTCCTGCCGCACGCTCGTTTACAAAGGGATGTTGTTGACGGAGCAGATGGATGAATTTTTCCCGGACCTCAAGAATCCGGCGATGGAAAGCGCCCTGGCGCTGGTGCATTCGCGCTTCAGCACGAACACGTTTCCGAGCTGGGATCGCGCCCATCCGTATCGTTACATCGCGCATAACGGCGAAATCAACACGCTGCGCGGCAACATCAATTGGATGCACGCGCGGCAGGCGATGTTTGAAAGCGATCTCTTTGACGACGACATCAAGAAATTGCTGCCGATCATCAACACCGACGGCAGCGATTCGGCGATGTTTGACAATTGCCTGGAGCTGCTCGTGTTGTCTGGCCGCTCGCTGCCGCACGCCATCATGATGATGATTCCCGAGCCGTGGACGAATCATGAAACGATGTCGGACGAGAAAAAGGCGTTTTACGAATATCATAGCTGCCTGATGGAGCCGTGGGACGGCCCCGCCTCCATTGCGTTCACCGATGGCAAGATGATCGGCGCGGTTTTGGACCGCAATGGCCTGCGGCCTTCGCGTTATTACGTGACGAAGGACGATCTGGTCATCATGGCTTCGGAAGTGGGCGTGCTGGATGTCCCGCCGGAGCGTGTGCTGCAAAAAGGCCGGTTGCAACCCGGTCGCATGTTCCTCGTGGACACGGAGCAGGGCCGCATCGTGGCCGATGAGGAGATTAAACAGAAGATTGCCACGGAGCATCCGTACCGCGATTGGCTCAACACGCACATGCTTGAGCTGACCAGCTTGAAAGAAGTCGAGCGCAAGCCCGATCCTTCCTATCACACGCTGCTCCAGCGCCAGCAGGCGTTTGGCTACACGTTCGAGGATTTGCGCATCATCATGGCGCCAATGGCCCGCGACGGCGTGGAAGCCATTGGCTCGATGGGCAGCGACACGCCGCTGGCGGTGTTGTCCAACAAATCGCAATTGCTCTACAATTATTTCCAGCAGCTTTTTGCGCAGGTCACCAATCCGCCGATTGATTGCATCCGCGAAGAATTGGTCACCTCGGCGGAGACCACCATTGGCTCGGAGCGCAATCTGCTCAAGCCGAAGCCGAATAGCTGCAAATTGATCGAGTTGAAATCGCCGATCCTCACCAACGAGGGATTTGCGAAACTCAAACACATCGACAAAGCCGGGTTCAAATCGGTGACGTTGCCCATTCGCTTCAAGGCGCATGGGGGCGAATCCGCCCTGGAAAAGGCGATGGATGATTTGTTTGTCCGCGCCAGCGCAGCCATTGAGGCGGGCGCGACCATCCTGATTTTGTCCGATCGAGGCATCGACGCCGAACTGGCGCCGATCCCAGCGCTGCTGGCGGTCGCCGGACTGCACCATCATTTGATCCGCGAAGGCACGCGCACCCGGGTGGGCCTCGTGCTCGAATCCGGCGAACCGCGCGAGGTGCATCACTTTTCACTGCTCATTGGGTTCGGCGTCGGCGCCATCAATCCTTATCTCGCTTTCGAAACCCTCGACAGCATGATCAAGGAAGGGCTGCTGCCGAACGTCAAACACAAGGACGCCTGCAAGAATTTTGCCAAGGCCGCCGTCAAAGGCGTGGTCAAGGTGATTTCCAAGATGGGCATCTCGACCATCCAGAGCTATCGCGGCGCGCAAATTTTTGAGGCCATCGGATTGCATCCGTCGCTGGTGGAAAAATATTTCACCGGCACCGCCTCGCGCGTGGGCGGCGTGGGCCTGGATGTCATTGCCCGTGAAGTGGAGTTGCGCCACGAACACGCCTTCCCCAACCGGCAGGTCAACGGCCATGTGCTGGAGGCGGGCGGCAATTATCAATGGCGCGCCGAGGGCGAATATCATCTGTTCAATCCGCAGACGGTGCATCGCCTGCAACAGGCCTGCCGCAATAATGATTACAAGGCCTTCAAGGATTATTCCCTGGCGGTCAACGATCAATCGCGCAACGCGTGCACCTTGCGCGGTTTGCTGGAATTAAAGCCGGCCACGCCTGTGCCGATCGACGAGGTTGAATCTCTTGAAGCCATTCTCAAGCGCTTCAAATCCGGCGCCATGTCCTACGGCTCCATCAGCAAGGAAGCGCACGAGGCGCTGGCCATTGCCATGAACCGCATCGGCGGCAAGAGCAACACCGGCGAAGGCGGCGAAGATCCGGCGCGCTACACGCCCGACACCAACGGCGATTCCCGCAACAGCGCCATCAAACAAGTCGCGTCCGGGCGGTTCGGGGTCACGAGCCTCTACTTGACGATGGCGAAGGAGCTGCAGATCAAGATGGCCCAGGGCGCCAAACCCGGCGAAGGCGGCCAGTTGCCCGGCGGCAAGGTTTATCCGTGGATTGCCAAGGTGCGCCATTCCACAACGGGCGTCGGCCTGGTGTCGCCGCCGCCGCATCATGATATTTATTCCATTGAGGATTTGGCGGAATTGATCCACGACCTGAAAAACGCCAATCAAGCCGCGCGCATCAGCGTGAAGCTCGTCGCTGAAGTGGGCGTCGGCACCATCGCCGCCGGGGTGGCCAAGGCTCACGCCGACGTCGTCCTCATCAGCGGACATGATGGGGGCACGGGCGCCTCGCCCCAGACCAGCATCAAGCACGCGGGCATCCCGTGGGAGTTGGGCCTGGCCGAAACGCACCAGACGCTGGTGCTAAATAATCTCCGCAGCCGCATTGCCGTGGAAACGGACGGCCAGCTCAAGACCGGACGCGATGTCATCATCGCCGCGCTGCTCGGCGCGGAGGAATTTGGCTTCGCCACCGCGCCGCTGGTCAGCCTCGGCTGCATCATGATGCGCGTTTGTCATCTTGACACGTGCCCCGTGGGCGTCGCCACGCAAAAACCGGAGCTGCGCAAAAATTTCAAGGGCGACCCGGCGCATGCCGTTAATTTCATGCGGTTCATCGCCCAGGAAGTGCGCGAACTGATGGCGCAACTCGGTTTCCGCACGATCAACGAAATGGTCGGGCGCACTGACATGCTGGAGCCGCGCGAAGCGATCGACCATTGGAAGATGCGCGGCCTCGATTTCACGAGCATCCTTTATCAGCCGCATGTGGCGGCGGACGTGGGGCGTTACTGCCAGATCACGCAGGATCACGGGTTGGACAAGGCCCTGGATAACACCACGCTGCTCAACCTTTGCGAGCCCGCCATTGCGCGCCGCGAAAAAGTTCAGGCCACGTTGCCCATCAAAAATGTCAACCGCGTGGTCGGCACCATTGTCGGCAGCGAAGTCACCCGGCGCCACGGCGTGGCGGGTTTGCCCGAGGACACCATCAAGCTGACGTTCAAAGGCTCCGCCGGCCAGAGTTTCGGCGCGTTTATGCCGCACGGCATGACCTTCTTTTTGGAGGGCGACGCCAATGATTACGTCGGCAAAGGCCTGTCCGGCGGCAAAATTATTGTTTACCCATCCGAGGAATCCACCTTCGTGCCGGAGGAAAACATCATCGTCGGCAACGTCGCCCTGTATGGCGCGACGGGCGGCGAGGCTTACATCCGCGGCATGGCGGGCGAGCGCTTCTGCGTCCGCAACAGCGGCGTCTCCGCCGTCGTGGAATCTGTCGGCGATCACGGCTGCGAATACATGACTGGCGGGCGGGTGGTGATTCTGGGCTCGGCCGGGCGCAATTTCGCGGCGGGCATGTCCGGGGGCGTCGCCTACGTCATGGACGAAGCGGGAGATTTTCACACGCGCTGCAACCAGCAGATGGTCACGATCGAGGCGTTTAGCGACCCCGCGGAAATCGAGGAAGTGCGCCTCATGATCGATCGCCATGCCAAATACACGCGCAGTCAGCGCGCGTTCAAAATCCTGGCGCTCTGGGAGAAAATGACGCCTAAATTCGTCAAGGTCATCCCGAAGGATTACCAGCGCATGTTGAACGCCATCAAGACTGCCACCGATTCCGGCCTCAGTGGTGAGGCCGCCATCATGGCCGCCTTCGAAGCCAATGCCCGCGACGTGGCGCGCGTCGGCGGCAGCTAATCCCGACAACAACCTTTTTTTGCCAAATTAAAAATGGGTAAACCGACCGGTTTCATCGAATATCTCCGCGAACTTCCGCTGGATCGTTCCGCCGTGGAACGCATTCGCGATTGGAACGAATTCCATCTTCATCTTGACCAAGGCAAGCTGCGGGATCAGGCCGCGCGCTGCATGGATTGCGGCATTCCGTTCTGCCATACGGGCACGCTGCTCAGCGGCATGGCTTCGGGCTGCCCGATCAACAACCTCATTCCTGAATGGAATGACCTGGTCTATCGCGGCCTCTGGAAAGACGCGCTGGACCGGTTGCATAAGACGAATAATTTTCCCGATTTCACCGGGCGCGTCTGCCCCGCTCCGTGCGAAGGCTCCTGCGTGCTTGGCCTCAACGCGCCGCCGGTCACGATCAAGAATATCGAGTGCACCATCGCCGACCGCGGCTGGGATGAAGGCTGGATCAAGCCCGAGCCGCCCGCCGCGCGCACCGGCAAAAAAGTGGCCGTGATCGGCTCCGGGCCCGCCGGGCTTTGCGCCGCCGCGCAGTTGAATCGCGCCGGCCATTACGTCAGCGTCTTCGAGCGCGCGGATCGCGTAGGCGGCCTGCTCATGTATGGCATTCCCAACATGAAACTCGACAAGCAGCTCGTGCAACGCCGCGTGGACCAGATGTCCGCCGAGGGCATTCGCTTTGTTGTCAATACGGAAGTCGGCAAGGATTATCCCGCAGAAAATCTCCTGCGCGAATTTGACGCCGTGGTCATCTGCACCGGCGCGACCAAGCCGCGCGATTTGCCCGTGGAAGGCCGCAATCTTAAGGGCATCCATTTCGCGATGGATTTCCTGCAGGCCAACACCAAGGCCGTTCTCGATGGCGAGAAGAAAGGCTCGCCGCTTTCCGCCCAGGGCAAAGATGTGCTTGTCATCGGCGGCGGCGACACCGGCACCGATTGCGTGGGCACTTCGATGCGCCATCTTTGCCAGAGCCTGGCGCAGTTGGAGATTTTGCCGCAGCCGCCCCAGGATCGGGCGGCGAATAATCCCTGGCCGGAATGGCCGAAGGTTTATCGCATGGATTACGGCCAGGAAGAAGCGGCCGCGAAATTCGGCGCCGACCCGCGCGTCTATCTCACCACAGTCAAGAAATTCGTCGGCGACGCCTCAGGCCACGTCAAGGAAGCCGTCACGGTGCAAATCCAGTGGAAGAAAAACGACAAAGGCCAGTTCGTGGCCGAGGAAGTGGAGGGCACGGAACAAACCCGTCCCGCGCAGCTCGTGCTTTTGGCGATGGGCTTCCTTGGGCCGGAAGCGCATTTGCTGGACAAGCTCGGCGTGGAACGCGATGGCCGCAGCAACGTGAAGGCCGAGCACAACAAATACGAGACCAACATCCGCGGCGTCTTTGCCGCAGGCGACGCCCGCCGCGGGCAATCGCTGGTGGTATGGGCCTTCAACGAAGGCCGTGGCGCCGCGCGCGAATGCGATCGTTATCTCATGGGCTCGACCGATTTGCCGTAGCGGCGGCCGGTTGCGCCCCGGTGAGGCTGCGGATATACTTGACTTCATCCGCGCGGTACGGCGTTCCGTCGGCGCGCAGGATGTCGTGGAACCAGAGCGGCGGTTCGCCGGTGTACTTTTTGGTCCAGGAGTCCCACGGGTAAATGGTCTGGGTCTTGCCGGAGACGAATCCCCAATTATACGCGCCGACGCCCTGGCTTTTGAAATAGCCCAAATTCGGATCGAACGTGCTGCCGGCCGGGCGCGCCATATATTCGGTGCAAACAATCGGACGCCCGTAACGGCGCAAATGCTCCACGCAGCGCCTGGTTTCGTCGAGTTTCGCGTAACTGTGGAACGTGATGATGTCCGACTCGCCGAGTTGCACTTTCTCGAAGTCCGAAAGTTTGGCGGGGTCGCCCCAATCGCCCTTCCACACGCCGGAGCTGATGGGCTGTTCCGGGCGCGCCTCGCGGGCCCAGGCAAAGGTGTCCCGGAGCAGGCCGAGGGTGGTTTCCTCTTTTTTGCGGGCCTCAATTTTGCCGTACGAAGAGTCGTTTAAATTATCCGGCTCGTTGAACAAATCCCAAAAGGCGATGCGCGGGTCGGCGCGAAAATGGCGGATCACGTCCTGCACGTAGGGTTTCAACTCAGGCAGACGTTCGGGATGCTCAAGGTATTCGCGCCCCGGCGATTGCACCCAGCCGGAATTATGGACGAAAGGTTTTGGCTCGTGTTGCCGGCCGGCTTTCGGATTCGGATCCCAGCAAGAATCAAAAAAAACAAACATCGGCTTGATGTGATGCTGGTCTGCGATTTTCAGGAATTGCTCCATGCGGTTGAGAAAGCCCGCGGCGTCCTCCTGCCACGCGAGGTTGTGCAAAAACACCCGCACGCTGGTGAAGCCGAGGCCCTCGGCCCATCCGAGTTCGCGGTCGATGGTGGCGGGATCGAAAGTATCAGCCTGCCACATTTCCAATTGGTTGATGGCGGTGCTGGGCGTGAAATTGCATCCCACGAGCCATCCGGTTTTTTGCTGCCAGGCATTCGCTTTTTCCGCCGGCCAGGGCTCCGCTTGCGCCCCCCAAAATATCAAAGCCATCGCTGCTGTCGTGATCCATATTTTCATGTGGGTTCTTTCTGATTTAAGGAATGGGCTGGGGCGTCACCGTAGGCTCGCACCGCGGGCCGTCTGCGGTCCACGTCAATTTGTCGAGGCAAAGCTGCCGCGTTTTCATGTCTTTGTCCCAGGCGTGATAGATAATATAATAGGTTTGGCCGTCCGGCCCGAGGACAATGGAATGATGCCCCGGCCCTCTCACCTTGCCCGGGATGGATCGCAGCACGCGCTGGTGGTCGCTTTGGCCGCTATACGGCCCCAGCGGATGATCCGCCACCACGTAATCGACGCCGTAGTTTTTCGATTGCCAGTTCGATCCGCTGTAGAAGCAATAGTATTTGCCGCCATGTTTCACCACGCACGGACCCTCCACCGTGTGCCAGTCGAAGGTCTTGCCGTAAACCTCCATATAGCGGTGGGCCTCATACAGCGTCCAATCGTAACGCCCCCGCACCACGACATGG
>DASZMX010000101.1:0-7412 GCA_035551475.1 Verrucomicrobiia bacterium | reverse complement strand
GCGCGAACCTGTCCATCCCCGTCTCCGGTCGGGCTCCGCCCTCCCTCCGACAGGGATGGACAAACCACCCAGAACACCACAACATGAATCAAGCCCTCGGACTAACACTCGGGTGGCCCAGAAAAACGCGCCCGGTCAGAGGCGCAAGCAACGCCTGCGCGGCGTCGGGGAAGGCAATGCAGTTGCGAGGCAACTTGTTGGAGTGTTGATTTTACGGCGGGGATTCGGGAAATGCTGCGTGAAAATCGTAGCCTCCTTGGAATTCGTCCTTCGAATCCTCGGGAGCAGCGCGCAATAGGCCGCATTCAATCAGGTTAAAAATAATTTCCCCAAAATCCTCACAAGTGGAAACACCCCACGAATTCAGCGTTGACCTGGCGGTCACGCCGAACCTGTCAAGCGCATAGACTCTGAGAGTCTGTAAAACGTCGGCGCATGAGGAATGAACGGGCTCAGCGTTGAGCAGACGCATTTGCGTAAAATACGCTTTTTCAAGACACTCGGTCACAAAGTAATAGGCATCTAGTGCATATCGCGAGTCTTCGGCAACGACATCCAGCAACGGGTCGGCCTTCATATATTGCCACATCTTGCCGGACAACACGGCGGCAGTTGGAGTGAAGTCAACGGCTTCGGCGCAAGTCGTGCATAGGTGGCGTCGTGTTTTTGCGGTTTCGAAAACCTGAGTAAGAGTGAATGTGGCTTGATGAATCTTACATTGGTCGCAAAGCATAATTTCTCCGCCGACGCTGTTGTGCGCATAAATTAATGTCGCCATCACTTCAAACAAGATTTTTCGCGGTTCTGCAGATGTGCAAAAGTTGCTGCGATTCCTTAAAGACAAGGACTCCGGGGACTTTGACTTGCCGGATTCTCCGTTGCATGATTGTGGTCATGCATGGGTTTTGCTGTGTAAGTAAGATTTTAATCCTGGCGGCAGTCGTGGCCCTTTCGGGATTTACGGCGGTTGGGCAAACCAATGTCGCGAAATCGCGTTGGGAGCCGGAGATCAAGGCGTTTGAGGCGGGGGATCGGACGAATTTTCCGGCGCGGGATGGGGTGCTGTTTGTCGGGAGTTCTTCGATCCGGCTGTGGCAATCGTTGCCGGAGGATTTTGCGGGGTGGCGGGTGATCAATCGCGGGTTTGGCGGGTCGGAGATTGCGGATTCCACGGCGTTGGCAGATCGGATTATTTTTCCGTATCAGCCGGCCACGATTGTTTTTTATGCGGGGGATAATGACCTGGCGGCGGGGCATTCGGTGGCGCAAGTGGTGGCGGATTATCAGGCGTTTGTGCAAAAGGTGGAGACCAGGTTGCCGGAGGTCCGGATTATTTACATTTCGATTAAGCCGAGTCCAGCGCGCTGGGGGTTGCGGGACAAAATGGCCGAGGCGAATGCGCAGATCGCGGCGCAACATGATGACCACGTGAAATTCGTGGATGTTTTCACGCCGATGCTTGGGTCGGACGGGCAGCCGCGGAGGGAATTTTACAAACCGGACGGGCTGCATCCGACGGCGGCTTGTTATCGTTTGTGGGCCTCATTGATCAAACCGCAATTGGAAAAATCTCCCTGAATCGGACGCTGGACAGGGTGGGGGGCGTATGTTAAGCATTCCAGCCCGTTCTTGAACAGAGAACCGGATGCGTGTGTCGATTGTTCGACGCATAACGCAAACTATTAGAACAAAAATGAAGATTAAAAATTGCTCGCTGCTTTTTCTGGCGCTGTCCGCGCTGCCGGTTTTGGCCCAACCCATGACGTCCGCGATGGCGCCGCCTCCCTCCACCAATGCCCCCGCGCCGGACAAGCATAAGCTCAACGTCATGATCGGCTCCAGCCTCGGCCGCCAATTGGCCCAGCCGGAAATCAAGGAGTTGCTCGATTTCGATGTGATTCTCAGCTCCATGAAGGCTTACGTGGATGGCAAGCCGGAAATGACCGATGCCGAATTGCGCGAGGTCTCCCGCGAATTTGGCGCCTACATGAATGGCAAACGCCAGCTTAAGGCGCTCGAAATGAAAAAGCAGGGCGAAGAATTTCTCGCCAAAAACGCCACCGCCGACGACGTGAAGAGCCTCTCCGACGGACTCCAATATAAAATCCTCAAGGCGGGCACGGGTGAGCATCCCAAATCCAACGATGTCGTGACCGTCAAATATAAAGGCACGCTCATCGATGGCTCTGAATTTGACCACAACGACAGCGCCAAGCTTTCGCTCGCCAATGTCGTGCAAGGCTGGAAGGAAGGCATCCCCATGATGACCGTCGGTTCGGAATGGCAATTGTTCATTCCGCCGGACATTGGTTACGGCAAATATGGGCACCCTCCGAAAATTCCGGCGAATTCCGTCCTTATTTTTGACATCGAGTTGCTGGGCACGGAGGCCCCGCCGACGCCGCCCGCCATCACCGGCGCCACGCCGGGCAACGGCAACCAAATTGTCAGCGGCGAAATCATCAAGGTTCCCTCGGCTGAAGGGCTGAAGAAGGGCGAGAAAATCGAAGTCATCAAGCCCGGCCAAACCAACGTAGTCGAGCCCAAGTAAGGCATCATGGCATACAAAGACGTCACACCGCCCGCAGGCGGGAAGATCACTATTGCCCAGGGCAAGCTCACCGTGCCGGATCAGCCGGTGATCCCGTTTATTCGCGGGGACGGCACCGGTCCGGACATCTGGGCCGCGAGCGTGCGCGTCTTTGATGCTGCCATTCAGAAAGCGTATGGCGGCAAGCGCAAGATCTCCTGGTTCGAAGTGTACGCCGGCGAGGAGTCGTTCAAGCGGTTCAATAATTGGCTGCCGGACGACACGGTGGAGGCGTTCAAGGATTATTTGGTCGGCATCAAGGGGCCTCTTACCACGCCGATTGGCGGCGGCATTCGTTCGCTGAACGTCGCGCTGCGCCAGATGCTGGACTTGTACGTCTGCCTGCGCCCGGTGCAATATTTCAAGGGCGTCCCGTCGCCTGTCAAACATCCGGAAAAAGTCGAGATGGTCATTTTCCGCGAGAACACCGAGGACATTTACGCCGGCATCGAATACGCCGCCGGTTCGCCCGACGCGCAGAAGGTGTTGGATTTTCTGGCGAAGGAATTTCCCAAGGGCTTTGACAAAATTCGTTTTGGGACCAAGCCCAAAGCCGAGTCATTCTGGGCCGCGGTCGGCTCCAAGGACTTTCCGTGCGACGTCCAGGTGGGGGTTGGGATCAAGCCCGTGAGCTATAGCGGTTCCGTCCGCCTGATTCACAGCGCCATCAGTTACGCGGTGAAGTTCAAGCGCAAGAGCGTGACGCTCGTGCACAAGGGCAACATCATGAAGTTCACGGAAGGCGCCTTCCGCGATTGGGGCTACAAGGTGGCCAAGGAATTCTTCGGCGCGGTGGAAATCGACGGCGGGCCATGGTGCAAAATTCCTGAGGGCAAACCCGGCGCGGGCATCGTGATTAAGGACGCCATTGCGGACATTGCCTTGCAGCAAGTCCTCACTCGTCCCGAGGATTTTGATGTCATTGCCACGCTCAATTTGAACGGCGATTATCTCAGCGACGCCTTGGCGGCTCAAGTGGGCGGCATCGGCATCGCGCCCGGCGGCAATATCAATTACATTACGGGCCACGCCATTTTCGAGGCCACGCACGGCACGGCGCCCAAATACGCCAACCAGGATCGCGTCAATCCCGGCAGCGTTATTTTGAGCGGCGAAATGATGTTGCGTTACATGGGTTGGATTGAGGCCGCCGATTTAATTCTTAAGGGCCTTAACGGCGCCATCGCCTCCAAGCGTGTCACTTATGATTTCGCCCGCCTCATGGAAGGCGGCACGGAAATCAAGTGCTCGCAATTCGGCGACAACATCATCAGCCACTTCTAAATTACATCGAGGCGCGGAACGTATAGCGTCCCGCCTCGACCGTTCTCTCGGATTTGTCCGGCAGAATAACGGTCGCCGTGGTGTTGGGCGGAATCGTCACGTCCAGCACAAATTTTCCGTTCGCGCGCTGCCACGAGCTTGAGATCGTGCCGTAGGGAGATTCGTGCGTTGCTTTGGCCCAGGTCAAATCTCCGCAGGGGACGGGCTCGATGAGGATTTTTTTGTAACCCGGCGCCGCGGGCCGGATGCCGGCGAGGTATTCATTCAGCCAGATGTTTAAGTCGCCAATCAACATGACGTGATTGCCTGAATTCATCGCCGGGTCGGCGGTGTTCCCATTCCACAACTCCCAGATCGTCGTTGCGCCTTTTTCGGCCATGTAACCCCAGCTCGGATAGGTGGTGTTTGTCGTCAGATGATATGCCAGGTCAATGCGCCCCATATCCGACAACGTCCGCATCAGCCATTGGCACCCGATGACGCCCGTTCCAATATGGTCATCGGTCTGGGTTTCGATATGATTGACAAGCTGCCCGAAGGTTTTTTTGCGGTCGTTGACGGGCGCTATATCCGTGCCCAGGGACAAGACGGAAGAGGTGGGTGTGCCATTGGCATAGCGGCCCGTGCTCGCATCCAAATAGGCGCGGTTGTAGGCGGCTTTCACATCGTCGGCCATCTTTTGAAAGCGCGCCCGATCTTCCGGATGATCCAGCAGCGCCGCCGCCCGCTCCATCAAGCGGAGATCGCGATAATAATAGGCCGTGCTGATCACCGCGCCGTCGGTCAATCGTTTCGGATCCTTGGAATGAATCACCTGCAACGTCTCCGGCGGCACGCACCAATCGCCATAGGAATTTTTGGAAATAATACCGTTGCTGGCGAACGTGCCGGTGTAATCAATCCACTTTCGCATTGAATCATAGTGCGTCTGGAGCGGCCGAAGGTCGCCGTATTGCTCATAGATGGCGTGCGCCAGGATCAGGTAGGTGCTCGCCCAGCTGACGCCATCATTGTAAACCGTCCAAAACGCCGGCGCCACGTCGGGCACGCTGCCGTTGTCGTGTTGCGCATCCTGCAAATCCTGGAGCCATTTGCTGTAAAATGCCGAGACGTCGTACAAAAACATTTCGCCCTTGGATTCCTCCGAACGGTCGCCCGTCCAGCCCTGGCGCTCATCGCGTTGCGGGCAATCCGTCGGCATCGAACGATAATTGCCGCGCACGCCCCAGCGGATATTGTGCTCAATTTGATTAATCAGCGGATTGGAGCACGCGAACGAGCCCGCCTCCGGCAAGGCGTCATGCACCACGCAGCCCTCCAGATCGCCCAGCGTCGGCGTGCCGGGATAACCCGTTACCTCTACAAACCGGAAGCCGTGATACGTAAAGCGCGGGGCATAGTTTTCATTCCCGGCGCCGCTCATGGTGTAAGTGTCCGTCGCCTTCGCCGTGCGCAGATTGTCCACATACAAGGATCCGTCCGGTTGGAGGGTTTCTGCGTGGCGCAACGTGATTTTCGTTCCCGCCGGCCCTTTCGCCGTCAATCGGCACCACCCCACCATGTTCTGCCCCAGATCGTAGATAAATGCTCCGTTGGCCCTGGGCGTTATTTTAATCGGATGCAAAACCTCAATCACTTTGATTGGCGGAATCATTTGCGCCGAAAGCTCTGGCGCGCCAGGTTGCACGATTTCCGCCGCCTGCCATGAGGCATCGTCGAAACGCGGTTCCGCCCATCCTTTCATTTCCAGGCGCGCGTCGTACTCCTCGCCATCGTATTCGTTGTTCGCGCGAATCGGTCCATTCGTTGAAATTTTCCAGGAGGCATCGCTGATCATTTGGCCGGTCGTGCCGTCCGCGTATTCCAAGTCAAGTTGCAGCCGCAATTTCGGATAGCCGAACGTGGTGGTTTGCCGCGGCGCGCGCGGCCCGAAGAAACGCCCATTGCCCAGAATGACGCCGACGGCGTTTGCCCCCGCCTGCATTTGGCCTGTCACATCGAAAGTTTCGTAGTACGCCCGCTTGTCATATTCCGACAAAGCCGGCTCCAGGACATGGTCGCCGACTTTCCGCCCATTCACATACAACTCAAATAATCCAAGGCCGCACACGGAAACCGTCGCATGTTTGATAGTTTTATCTGCGGCGAATTCCTTTCGCAAGTAGCGCGCCGGCAACGTGCGGTCTTTGGCCTTAAGTCCATCCTTGGCGCCTTCCAGACCGATCCATTGCGCCTGCCAATCTTCCGCGCGCAGCAGTCCCATGGTAAATCTCGCCGGCAAACTTCTCGCCGGTTTTTTTTGCGCCTGATCCCACACCAAAACTTTCCAAAAACAGCGTTCCCGCGATTGCAGCGGGCGCCCGGCATATTCCACCAGGGTGGATTGATCCGACTTCACCTCGCTGCTATCCCACAAATCTCCCATATCGCGCGCCAAGAGTTCCTCCGATGACGCCGCCAGCAACCGGTAGGCGGTTTGTCGTTCTCCCTGTGCATTTGACACCAATTTCCAAGCAAAACGCGGACGCGGCGAGTCAATGCCCATCGGATTGCGCAAATGCTCGCACTCGGGATTCTCGACCAATGGGGGCAGGGCGAGACGGTGCAACCGGGCGCACGAACTTCCCACCAAGACGGCCAAAACCGGAGCCAGCCAAAATCGAATCGGGTTCATGCCCGACACCAGTAACAAACGGAGTGGTGTTTGAGAAGCTCAGCTTTCCCAGGCTTCGTTGCGCGAAAGTTGGGCTGGCCCCGCAACTGTGGCATACCAAACTTTGTTATAGGTATGACAAATAATCGGTCGTGGACAAAACTGCCGGAAAGGGCTGGGGACGGAGCGGGGATCGCCTCTGGCGAGTCAAGGGGGCGTGGCCGGGCGGGTGTGGCGATTGCGACGCAGGGTGGCGCGGAAGCGGGCGGGGGAATCGCCGGTGATTTGCTTGAATTTGCGGCTGAGATAATGGCGGTTGGGAAAGCCCGTCTTCTCGGCGATTTCCTCGATGCTGAAATGCGTGTTTGCCAAAAGATTCGCGGCCTCGCGCACGCGCACCTGGGTGAGAAACCGTCCGGGCGTGACGCCTTGCGAGCGTTTGAAGGCTTGGGAGAATCCTCGCACGCTCAAACCCGCTACGCGGGCGAGCGACGCCATTTTGGCCGGTTGGGCGTAGGCGGTCTCCATCAAGCGAATGGTGCGGCGCAGGTTGTCCGAAGCGGAAGTCTCCAACCACTGAATTTCCGGACGCACTAAAACGACATGCAAGAGCGCCATGCTCAAATGAAAAATGCGCGCGGCATCCCCGGCGCCAATGCCAGTGAATTGGCGGGTTAATTGCCGCAGCAATTGCAGCTCCACGGCTTGGATGGGGAGAATAATGGGGATGGCATGATGAGCGGTGAGCCGGCGGGAGACCTGGAATGTCAACCAGAAATTCGGCGCGGGCGTCAGGCCCTGGCAATGGAAGAGCTGATGGTCGGGGATGAGGGCGAGATGCGCGGGCTTCAGGGGGTATTCGCCGTGGGGAAAAATGATTTTGTG